>JAJZVM010000060.1 GCA_021845645.1 Bacillota bacterium | reverse complement strand
AAGATGACGGACAGGTAGCGCTGGAAGGCGTGGATCAGGTCGTAGCCGAAGATCGCCATGACGGCCGTCACAGCCCCGAGCAGTACCGTACCGACGGCGATCGGCAGACCCGTAAGGCTCTGCAAGGCCTCACCGCCCAACGCGCCGCTTAGCGCGAAGAATCCGAGGTACATCACCACGACCAGCACGAGCGGCAGGATAGCTCCGTAGAAGCCGAATTGCGCCCGCGACTGGATCATCTGCGGCACGCCGATAATCGGGCCCTGTGCGCTGTGGTAGGCCATGAACACCGCTCCGACGAGGTTGCCAAGAATGATGGCGATGACGGACCAGACAAGCGGCAGGCCGATAAAGACGTAAGCCGCGCCCACCGCGATCGTGGTCACCTGCATGTTGGCTGAGAACCAGAGTGTGAAAAGGTCCCGCGCCCTGCCGTGGCGTTCAGCCTGTGGAATGGGTTCAACGGCGTGGGTTTCAGCTTGCCATACGGACAAATTCGTGCGCCTCCTTTGTACAATCCTGCCGGACGACCTTGCGTGCACCTCCTTGTATACGGACCCTTTAGCCAATGACCATTTCTTTCTGCACTTCTACCGTCATACCTGCGGGGGTTGCAACCGCGTGAAAGTATCTAGAGTGTTATGGATCTAAAGGGAGCGTTTATCTATGCTAGGAGTATACTGGTAAGCATCGGCATCTACGCCACCTACCGGCGAGCCGGTGTGCGCATGAAGAAAGGCGAGGTCTTGCAGCAGGCCAGCTCCAACGACTCTCGCCTTTCCCATCCGAGCCAGGTCGCCGTGGCGAGCGCCCTGCGGCACATCACCTACCTCAACGAGGAGACCGCCGCTCTTGAAGGAGACCTCCTGCTGCAAGGCAAGCAGTTGATTCCCGCCTGGCAGCTCGAGGCCCTGATGGGCATCCCGGGCATCGACGCCCTCTCAGCCATCTCGATCATGGCCGAGATCGGAGACATCGAGCGCTTTCCACGGGCGGCGAATCTCTACTCCTACGCTGGGATCACGCCCAGCATCCACGCCTCCGGCAACACGCTGCGCATGGGCTCGATCTCCAGGCAGGGGCGTTCCCTGTTGCGGACGGTGCTGATCCGGGTGTCCTGGGAGGCGCTTGCGTACTCCCCTCTGCTCGCGGTGAAGTACGGGCGCATCGTCGCCAAGCGTGGGGACAACAAGACAGGGCACAAGATCGCGATCGTCGCAGTGGCGCGCACGCTGCTCGGCCTGATCTGGGGCCTGCTCCAGCTGAAGAAGCCGATACCCGGCGGCGTTCGCGAGCCCAAGGTGCGTACGCTGCCGGTGAAACTTCGCCAGATGGAACGCCGGGCCAGGCAGTACCCCTTCTTGGTGCAGGCGGCTGCCGCGGAGCCTCGAGCCACCGAAACCGGATAGGCTCTCACGCCTCCTGAACCGGCCCCTTCGCTAGTATAGGCAAGGCTTGCCTCGGGCAGGCTTCGGCGACGCCTTGCCCAGGACGCCTCTCAGGAGCCGGTTCAGGAGAAAAGTGCCAGGCGCTGAGGCTTGACATCCAGCAGAAATGCCAACGACTCTCTTCCGATCCCTCTATGTCGCTCCCAGGGCGGCTTTCCCGTTCAAACTCCAGCCGGAGGGGTTGCGCGGACGGCGGGGCATTGCGGCACCTCCGTTGGTAGCGGCTCTGTAAAGCAGCCTGACCTTCTCCCTGCACGAGGCTTGTGGCCTTGGCTAGCTATGAGGCACTCACCCTGGGCAAGCGAAGCTACAAAGTCCGAAAGGGCAAGGTGCTCCCCTGTGCCATCATCCGTTTAGGTGATACTTCCTCGAGCCGACATCCTGGATGCGAATTTCCAACCCGTGCCCCAGAACGTAGGCAGGGAGCGCCTCTCGCGCACTCCCTGCCTGCTTGATCATTCACTTGAGATTGGGTGCTACCGTAACTCTTAAACTATCGCAAGACTAGGAAATATCGGACACGTCCGGCATGTCTGCGGCCATGAGGATGGTGTAGGCCTCGCGTGTTCGGAGCGCTTCGGGGAGTGCCGTCACCCGGACCGCCATCTGGGCCTTGGCGCGCTCGTACACGTTCCGAGCAAACCGCCCATTGGAGAAGCGCCTCGTCCGGACCCGAATGGTCTCCTCGAAGGCGTCCTGAAGGAGCCGTTCGAGGTCCTCATCCATACGGAGGTTATCCCGGTCCGCCATGCTCTGCACAATGTTGAGCAACTCGGCCACCGTGTAGTCGGCGAAGTCGAAGTGGTTGATGAATCGGGACGCCAGACCCGGATTGGAGTCGAGAAAGTCTCCCATCTCCTCCGGGTAGCCGGCACAGATAACCACAAAGGCGTCACGCCGGTCCTCCATGGCCTTCAAGAGCGTGTCGACCGCCTCCCGCCCGAAGTCGTTCCCGCCCTGTCCGCTCCGGGTTAGGGTGTACGCCTCGTCGATGAAGAGGACCCCGCCCATGGCCTCCTCAATGGCGCGCTGGGTCTTCTGGGCGGTCTGCCCGATGTAACCCGCGACCAGCTTCGACCGATCCACTTCGACCACGTGGCCCCGTTCCAACACGCCGAGGCTCTTGAAAATGGCGCCCATGATGCGGGCCACCGTGGTCTTGCCCGTTCCCGGATTGCCACTGAACACCGCGTGATAGTTGGGCTGGGCCACGCCTGGGAGGTTCAACGCCCGTCGCTCCTGAGCGTACTGGATGACGGCGGCCATGCTCCGCACGCTGTCCTTGACACTTTGGAGCCCGATCAACTGATCCAACTCCCGCATGACCTGGTCCAATGGCTCGGCTCGCCGCATGCCGGTGGCGTGGCGAACCAGAGGACGGACATCCTCGATCGTGACCTGCACCAGCAGTTCCGGCGTTCGTTGGGCCTGCGGAAGTGCAGCCAATCGCCGGGCCTGAGTCACCGTGATGCGCTCAATCCAGGTTCTCACCAACCGCGCATTGGCGAAAGCGTCGTCCCGACGGCGGTAAACCTCGCCAAACTCCTCCCCGACCAGTGCAAGGGCATCCGCATCCGGCACCAGGCCGACCTTCCGGCAGCCGTCCATGAAGATGGTCATCAACTGCTCCGGCGTGTAGTCGGCAAAGGTGAACGTGTAGCCGAATCGGTCCCGGAGTCCCGGGTTCGACTGCAGGAAGTCGAGCATCTTGTCCGGATAGCCAGCAGCAATCACCACAAAGTCGTGACGGCGGTCCTCCATGGCCTTCAGGAGTGTGTCGACCGCTTCCCGGCCGAAGTCGCGGGCGTTATCAGGATCCTGGATGAGGGTGTACGCCTCATCCACGAAGAGCACACCGCCCATCGCCTCCTGAATGGCCGCCTGCGTCTTCTGGGCGGTTTCCCCGATGTACTGGCCCACCAGCCGGGAGCGGTCAACCTCTACAACGTGGCCCTTGGCAAGTGCACCGATGCTCTTGAAGATCCCGCCCATGAGCCTCGCCACTGTGGTCTTCCCGGTTCCCGGCCGCCCGAGAAACAGAGCGTGGAGCGTGGGCATGCCGACCTCGCCCAGATTCAATCGCCGGCGCTCTTGGGCAAGCTCAAGCACCGCTGCCAGATCGCGCACGGATTCCTTAACCTCATCCAATCCGACCATTTGGTTCAACTCGACGAGAGCGCCCTCCAGCGAATCCGGCGCCCGAGATTTCCCCGCCTGCTCCTTAGTCGCCCTCGCAGGATCCGCGCGCGTTCGCTCGGAGAGGAAGTTCTCCAGGACCTTCACGAATGATCCCGGCCGCACCAGGATTGCGGGGTCGACCCCGTTGCCACGGAAGATCGAGCGTTCGATGGAGCCCACGGAGGCGGGTTCGAGAACAATGCCGTGCTGGCCATTGTCCTCAATGACGGCCGCGGTGATCGTGACGTCCGCGAGCTCTGCCACGACGATGCCGCTGGCATGACTGTTCTGGACGGTAACGCGCTCCAACCGGCCGACACTCCGGCGCGCGAAGGCGATCCCCTCGCCACCGCTGTCCCGCACGGTGCCGCCGTTCAGTTCGATTTGGGCCGACTCATGCACATACACGACCGGAAAGCCATCGATCGAGGGACCCAACAGGCAGTCGTCGAATCGGCTTCGACCGCCCCGGGCATTGACCGCGTTCTGGAACCCGGACACCTCCGTGGCAAGTGCGGTGACGGTGGCTGCCCCGTTCACCGCTATCCCGACCGCCGTCGTACCCGTGAGCTGACAATTTTTGAGTGAGAGAGAAGACGCCCCGTTCACCACCGCAGCAGGGCCAGCCGCACTGGTGACCGCCACCCTATCCATGTCGAGGTGCGCCTGACCTTCCAGGTGCACCAGAACGAACTGCTCATCCTGCTCGCCGGTTCTCGTGATCGTGCAGTCGGTGGCCGTTCCCTTCCCCTTATCCCTGAGGAACATGGCGGGTGCCGGTCCTCCGGCCAACGACACTTCGCTCAGGAAGAGGCTCCCGGATTCGTAGACGGCGACCCCGGGTTGGGTACCCTGATTCGACAGCGTTGCGCCATGCAGGGTTGCGACAGCGTTCCCCGCGACGCTCAGGGCGTACGACGCGGATCCCGCGAACCGGCCCTGATCGGCGGTGAGCCGGGCGTCCCCCTGCATATGGAGGGCGGCCTGCTCCGAGGCGGTGCTCGTGACGTCGCACCCGATCAGCGTAACGCTCGAAGACTCCCAGATGGCGATGCCCCCAGCCCTTGTGCCCACCACATGACAATCCCGGAGCTCCATGCTCGACTGACCGTGGGCGTTGATTGCGGGGACAGACTCCGACTGGCACTCAATCTCTGAGCGTTGGATCTTCCACTGCGAGCGTTCACTGGCACTCAGCACATTGGAGCCGTTGCTCCGGAGGCGGCAGTTGTCCAGGGTCAGCGAGGCCGTCCCATACGCGTACAGGGCGACCCAGTCCTGGGATCCATTCTGAATGTCCACGTTGGACAGCGTGACCGCGGCCGTGCCCCCGGTCGCCAGAGCGGTATAGCTCCCGGCAGTGAACCCACCCCCATGGGCACTCAATCGCGACTGGTTGTCGGCAAACACCGTGAACTGATCGGGCGTCCCGCCTATAACCTCGGTATCGACGAGCTCCATCGCCCCGTTGGGTGCCACGTAAAGGGGCGTCGTCTGCATCGAGGTCACGGAGCATCCGTGGAGCGAGACAAGACTGCTGGCGTTGGCTACGATCCGCCCGACGATGGTGATGTCGACCAACTCGAGCCGGACTCCCTGCGCGAACAGGGTTCCCTCCAGGACCGCACCGGGCTCAGCTGAGATGGAGAGCGTTCGCTGAATGCTGAGGGCGCCCACGGCGTGGGTGCCGGGGGCGAGGACAATTCTTGTCACACCCCTCTTCATCAGGGCATCCCGAACGGTGTGGGCGGGATAAAAGAGACCCTTTCCTACCCGAACCTCCATGAAACTACCCCTCCCTTTCACCTCGCTGAAAGCCGGGGATGTTGGCATAATCTGAAGTGAGACGCGTTGTCGGCGCCGCAGCCTCGGAAGCTGCGCGGACCCATATTGCCAAAACCCGGGCATGGCGTCTACGTGGTTTTGCATGAGGGTGCCGATTCCACCGGCAAGTTCTGTAGACACGCTCGACATGGCGAACATCGCAACGGCGTGGACGGAGACCCTAGCCGTCCGCAATGAGGATCAGGGCTGGGCCTTCAGGGCCCTCCAGCAGAAGATGCTGTCCTTCCCCTCCCCGTCCTCGGCCAGTACTCCGATCACGGCACCGTGTCCATCAAAACATCCCGATCTCCCGCTTGTCATGCCGGACGTGTTGCAGATACACCGCGCCATGGCGCTGTGCGATTGGCCTTGGGCAGGGCGGGGACACTGCGCTATACTACGGGCGTCGGCAGCATGGGCGGCCGTACCGCGGCCACCAAGGAGGCGTCCGAATGAACGTCAACATCGGCGGAACCGAGCGCGCGATCCGAGCGACGTTCGGAGTCATCTTTGCAATCCTCGCCATCGTCCAGCTCGGAGGCACCGTAGGAACGATCATTTTCGCCATTCTCGGCCTGCTTGGTCTCGTCACCGGCATCTCGGGCATGTGTCCGCTCTACTCGGCTCTCCATATCGACGCAAGCCACAAGGACTGACCCGCCGACGCATGCGAAGACCCCGCCCATCGGGCGGGGTCTTCGCATGCGTCCTTCAGGAACCGACGACTGCCTGGATGGCTTTGACGAGATGATCCTCCGGCACGGCACCTTCGAGGTAGTGCCTGCCCTCGTTGATCACCGTCTTCGGCACGCCGTGAACGTTGTGCTTGCGTGTAAGGTCCCAGAACTCGTTGGCGTCGACCATCTCGGCCACGACGTGTGGCGAGTACATAGCCATCTGGTGTGCCAGGCGTACCGCCCGGGGGCAGTACGGTCAGGTGGGGGTGGTGAACACCTGCAGGTGGACATCTTCGGTCAGCGATTCCAGATAGCGCTTGGTCGCATCGGACAGCGTGATCTGCCCCTGGGACAGATCGACGATGTCCTGGATCAGGACGCCGAATTCGTGACCCGCCGGGGCACCTGTGAAGCGCGCGCGGGAAACTCCCTCGGGCCCCTCCAGCAGGATCGAGGGAAGAGACTCTTCATCGAGGCCGTACCGGCTAGCCTCGGCGACCCCGGCGCGCTGGTAGCTGAGTTTGTCGCTCAGCGCGTCGAGTTCTGTCATCAGCTGGTCGAGTTCGGAGTTGCCGCCCTCGTCGACCAGGATCATCTTGATGGGCTGGTCGATCTCGGAGAACATCTCCTGCACCTGCTGCTTGACGTTCGTCGGCAGGATGGCCAAAGGTTGCACCTTCCTTTCGTTGCGGCCATGGCTGGGCATGCTCCGCAGGGTTTCTATCGGCTACACCACCTTGGGTGGCGGCGTCAGACATATACTAGTATAGGTATGAGAAACGACGGGTGCAACCCTAGGCTACCCAATTCGGCCTCAACATTCTCGCGCAGGTGCCAGAGGACAAAGGGCCGTGGCGTCTGTCCGACCCATCTTGCCGTCATCGGTGACTGCGGCTCCTGCGGGCAGGGCCACATGTGGACGCTGCCTTGGTTTGGCGTCCGCTTGCGCGCATGACCAAGGCGAGCAGGAAGGGGGGACGGGGAGGCGGTTGCCTGGAAGGGTGCCTATCGCAGGGAATTTGCGAGGCGCGCCTTTGCGCAGGCAAAATCGCGACTGGGTTGCCGTGCGGGAAGAGCGCGCCAAGTCCGCCCGCCCGCATGCGGTTCATCGCCCAAAGGGCACTGGCCGAGCGCCAGCGGGGACACGGCAAAGCCGCCGGTCCGGATCTCTCGCGGAACGGCGGCTGGGGTGGCGCTTGCGCACATGGACCTAGCGGCTGCCTCCATAGTTGCCTACGACCTTGCCGCCGGCGATCACGAAGTGGGCCACGTCGAGATGCGACGCGCTCGCACGCGCCGGCAGCGTAACAACGGCGAGCACTTCATACGAGGGCCGAGGCAGCTTCAGACCGAGCTTGCGCAGGACCTTGCCCCCGACGCGCTGCAGGTGCGCCCCGATGATCGAGAGCTTCAACCGGCCGAGAGCGCCCCGGCCGAGCGTCTCGAGCTGGGCGGCTGGCGCGTCCAGCTCCGCCGCGTGGCGGGCGGAGGACGCGAGATCCGAAAAGATCTTGAGCGGCTCTGCGCCGGATGGACCGGCGATCACCCAGAGGGGCTGCCCGTTGCCCTGCTGTCGGATGGTGAACGTGTAAGCAGGCTTGCCGACGGTTCTGGCGTACTTGGGCAGGTACGCCAGGACCTCGGAAGCCGGTATCGGGTAGCTGACCACCCGCTTGGCGCCGTGGATCACGTTCAAGGCTTCGTTCTCAGCGACGGTCCGGCTGTTTTGCGTGCCACAGCCGGCCAGTACCAGGGCGCTGGCCAGGCCAAGGGTCAAGATACGGAACTGGCGCAACAGCGGAATCCTCCTTACACGATGCTTCATCTTCGAGTTCGCCCACTTGCGGGCCGATCCCTCCGACCGTCGTGTGACCCGGCGACGTTTGAGACTGGGATCTTTTCGCCCGACTGCCAGATTGGCGACGAAATGCGCCCGATGGGCCGCATATCGGCCGTGGGTGGCGTCACCTGGGCGGGTTCGGGCTCTCTCTCGCGCGCCATGGAAAGGCTTCGCTGCAAGCCAGCGACGGCGGCAGCCTGCTCCGGGGGAAGTTCCTGCACATCGCTTAGTCCGAGTGCCCACTGAACCTGAGCCACCACGTCGCGGCGCGTTTCCGGCAGCAGCGGCGCAGCACGCGACAGTTCGCGCCAGGCCTTCGCGCCGTCGCCAAGGTGTACGTGGCAGAGCGCCTGAAGCAGGTGCAGGTGGCGGGGAAGGTTGGGGCGCGCGCGCTCGGCCTCGGCAAACGCGGCGAGGGCATTACTCCAGCGTGCCAGGCGATAGAGCGCGGCAGCCACCTCGAGCGCCTGCGGCGGTGGGTCGCGCCACAGTTCTGCAGGGTCGGCGCCGAGCCCGAGCTGTTGTTCCACGAGGGCCTGGACATGGCCAAGATCGCCCGGCAACAGCCGCACAGCCTCCTTCAGCGCAGAAAGCGCCTCCTCCGCCCGACCGAGTTCACCCAGCAACTTGCCGAGCATGAACCAGGCCTCGTCGCGGCCAAGCCTTGGGTCGGTGCCGTCGAAGGGGGGTGTTGCGGCGGGCCCGAGCGCAAGGGCGCGCCGCAAGTGCCGTTCCGCGTCCCGCGGGCGGCCGGCGCGTGCAAGCAGGACGCCCGCGAGGTAGTGCAGGTCGGTGAAGCGCGCGAAGTGCCGCAAAGCCTGGAGTGCGATGCGCAGCGCGTCCTCTTCTCGGCCTGCCTGCAGGAGTGCCGAAGCCTCAAGCTTGTAGAGCCTGCTCTGCCACGCCTCGACGCCTCGCGTGAGCTCGCGCGCCCTTTGCAGTTCGTCCGCTGCCGCAGCGAAATCGCCCTGTGCCATCAGCTCGACGCCGAGGGCGTAGGCGGCGAACGGGTCGTCAGGTCGTTCGGCGACCTCGGTGCGGGCGAGCTGCAGGTTGCGCTCCCTCTTGTGCCGGCCGCCGACGAATTGCGGCATATACCCGCGGTGGAGGATGCTGATCGGCGCCGACGAGATGATTCCCCGCGGGCGCGCCGCCAGCAGGCTGCCGACGACCTGCTCGTGCAGGCGCCGCTCGTACTGCACGCCCGGCAATCGCCGGAACAGGCGAACCGCGGCATGCCTTTCTTCGCGGTCGCCAGGCAGGAGATTGCGGATCGTGACCTGGCCGGCGATCGCCGAAGTGCGTCTGAGCCATTGGCGCAAGGCGTCGGCGTCGCCTTCGAGACGCTCGTCGGCGTCGAGCGCGAGAACCCAGTTTCCGTGGGCTCGGCGCAGGGCGGCGTTGCGCGCCTCGGCGAAATCTTCGCGCCAGGGCGACTCCACCACGACGGCGCCGAATGCCCGCGCGATCTCCCTGCTGTTGTCCGTCGAGCCGGTGTCGGCGATGACGATCTCGTCGACGGCAGGCTTAGCTGAGGCAAGGCAGTCGGCGAGTTCATCCGCCTCGTCGCGGACGATCATGCAGAGAGTAACCAGCATGCGAAAACCCCCGGCGCAGGCTATGCACGCCAGGGGTTTCGCGATCCGTCAGTAGCTCGGGCCGGCGAAAAGCTCCTCCACGAGGACGCCACCGGTGATAGGCAGAACGGCGATTCCCGTCTGGGTGAACGCCGAGTCCAGCAGGTTGGCCCTGTGGCCGGGGTCCGACTCCAGATCGATCATGGCTCGCTGAATCGTGCCCGCTTCGGCGATGTTCTCGGCTCCCATGGACTGGGCGCTGAAGCCCGCGGCGGTCTCCTGGTTCATCGGCCAGCCGAGGCGTGGCGAGTAGTGGGCGACGTAGCCGTACTCGACCATGTCCTGCGCCTTGGCAAGCGCCAGCTGGTCGAGGAGCGGGCTGTCAGCCAGCGTGCCGACCCCGTTCTGAGCGCGAAACTCGTTGACGAGCGAGAGGAACTGCTGCGCAAGGGAAGCGTTCGGGTCGGGTGCCGGCGCCACGGTGGTCTGGCCCGACGCGGTCGCCGACCCGGTGCCGGCACTGGTTGCGGTGGAAAGGGACGTCGCGGTGCCGGAGCTTGTCCAGGTGGACGGGACGCTGTTGAAGTATGGCGTCGCGTAGCTCGGCTGCACGAGCAGGTCGCTGAGACTGGGCACGAAGTACGTCGTCGAGCCGCTCACGTAACCGAGGCTTGCGCTGGGGGAAGTCGCCGGCTGCGTGGTGCCCGACGCGAAGGCTGGCGTCCACGGGCTCGCGGTCGGGTAGGCGAGGAGAGGCGAAGCCAGGGTAGACGCGAAGTAGGTGGTGCTGCCCTGGGTCGTGTACGCTGGAGCGGCGAAAGCTGGTACCGCTGGCAGCAGAAGCCCTAAGGCAAGCGCGAGTGGGACAATGCGCAGTTTCTGCAAAGAGACACCTCCTGCTGCCGAGACTACCCGCCATTGCCTTTCGAGACAAAGTCGCCCTTGGCCTGGGACGAGTTCTCCAGGCGGATAAGCTCCGGGTTCCCGTAGCGACGTCGCGTAACCGCCAACTTTACTTGTACTGGGATATGCTCCTTGTCAGGCCACGGCACATGTTCCAACGCCCCGTACCTGGCGTGGTGTAGGGTCGGCACACCTTCCTGCTCGGGCAGCGCCAATGGGCTCCAGGTTCCGAGCCGGTGCACAAGCCAGGCTCCCGGCCCTACGCGCACGCAGGGGCCGCCCTCGGTCTGGCGAATCCGCGACGGTTGGTCGCCTGCGATCAGGAGAGGCGGCAGCGGCGACCAGCTCCGCCAAGGCGCCGCGTTGCACATGAAAGTCAGCAGCCGATCTGCGGCTCCGGCTCGCTGGCGCACCGCTGCGAGCGGCGGCGTGCCTCTGAGCAGCACGACGTCGCTGGCAGTCCCTTCGCAAAGTGGTTGCAGCGTGACGCCGCCGCCGGACTGCCAGATCAGCCCGTAGGTGGCTTCGCGCAGCGCCACGAGACCTAGGAACGGACCAGCCCTGCCCGCGGCGAGACCCGCAATGGCCAAAGGGGGAGCGGGCAGCTCCACGCTCGTGCAGGAATCCTCCGAGGTGAGCAGCAGCACGCGATCCGTGCGGACCGCCAAGAGCAGCCCAGGGTCCCCCGCCGCCAGCATCAGGCCAGCAAGCGGCGTCGGGCCCGACGGGCCCGTGAGCGTGCCACGGGCGTCGAGCCAGAGCACGGGCCCGCCGACCGAGCGCGGCCCGATGAGCGGCGACACCGAGCCGGGCGGAGCTCTGTCTGTCCGCCCGGCTGCGCCATACCATACCTGGCCGAAACGTTCCCCGACCCAGACGTCGCCGTGCGGCCAAATTGCGCGTTTTTCCGTCATCGCCAAGTAACCCAACGAAACGTGTCGACATAGAAAGGACTGAGACCACTCGAAGGAGGGAAATCACCTTGGCGGTAACACCGGGTCCCTGCCCGTCCACCGGATGCCCACCGCCCACGGAGATCGACTGCATCCTGGTTGACAAGGTGTACGACTACTGCATCCAGTCCGACACGACGTCGCAGCTCTGCGCTCCGTTGCCCGACACCTGTGCCACAGGAACAGTGACAGGCATCAGCTGCACGGTGACCGGAGCCAACTGCAGCTTCCAAAGCAGCACCCCCGCCGCCACGACCAACTACATCAACGCCACATTCCTGATCTCGGCCACGGTACAGTTCACGATCACCACGACCGTCACCACCTGCACCACGTCGGCGACCGTGACGATGCTCAAGACGGTCACCCTCTGCGGCCCAAGCGGAACGACGCAGAGTTGCACCGTGGTCAGCGCCACCTGCCTGCCACCGGCCATCATGGATGGCAACGTGTGCACCCCTGGTGTGGTGATATGCTCCACGTTCTCGTCGATAGCCCCCACGCAACTCCTGGTCCCCACCTACGGAACGTGCTCGCCAGCGCCCTGCGTGACGCTGCCGCTGCCGCCCTGCCCGCCCGGCCCGCTCTTCCCGCAACAGTGCTTCTGACGCTTGCAGGAGCCCGAACCTCAGGTTCGGGCTCCTGCCTCTTCTGGCCCGCCGACGGCGAGTCAGCGGTGGCGTCAGGGATACTCGTTTACGGTGGTGCTGACCGCTTGGCCCTCGTGCGTCGGCCAGCGTTGGAACACGTGCGGGGCGGCGGTGGCGAGCACCGGCTGGAACGGCGCACCGACGCTCGCGGCGAGTGGTGCCTGGGACGGGAACGTGCTGGCGGAGACAGAGGCACGCCAGATGGTGGCCGCTGGCATGGACACGGCGGCGACGGGATACGAGGGCACGGGACCGCGGGCCGGGCGCGGCACCGCCTGCGGGGCTGCGTCCGGCGGCGCGGCTTGCGGTGCCGCCGCTGGCCCACTCGCAGGTGGGGCGGCTATCGGATCTGCTGAGATGGGCGTCGCGAGTGGCGGATTCCCCTGAGCCTCCAGCAGCGTGGCTCTCCGATCGAGCCAGCGACTCAAATTGTGCGCCTGGCTGGCAAGCCACTGTGGCATGACGGCGACCTCCTTGCCAATGCCGGCTTCGCTGGCCAGCATACGCAGGCGAGAGGCGCGCGGTGCCTCGACGGCGCCTGGCTAGGCCTCGCCAGGCCGCCGCAGAATGGCGATGTCGCCGCGCCGCTTGCCGTAGCGCAGGTACAGGCGCACTGCGGGGGGATCGCCTTGCGGCGGGGCTGTCGTATGAATCTCCGCCGTGGCCATGCCACGAGACGACACGGCGCTCAGAGCCCTGAGCAGAAGGTACCCGCCGATGCCCTGCCCGCGCATGTTCGGGCGGACAAGCACTCCGAACGTGGAGAAGTCGCCAGGGACAACCTCGCCGCTGCCGGCGCTGACGAATCCGATCAGTTCGCCACTTTGCCTGGCCCCGATGAAGCGCTCGTCTCGCGGTGACTCGAACAGCCTCGCGAAGTTGCGGCGGGCAGCGACGTCTCCTCCCCAGTGCTCGAAGAGCCAGTCCCAGGATCCGCGGTAGGCCGCGACGGCCAGCCGCGCGTACTCTTCGGGGTCGGGTGTCTCCTCCGCGAACGAGATGCCATGCGGGGGCTCGCCGGGTGGGGGAGCGGGCAACTGCCAATGGATGTGCACAACGCGCCGCTGAAGTACGAAGCCCCTGGCGGTAAGCGTCGCGCGGATGCCCGAATCCGTGGGGACGGCGGCCTGCACCATCACGCTTCCATGTCCAAGCGCGTGCTGGCCAAGCTCGTTCACGAGGGCGAGCAGAGCGCCCTGGTCCCCGGACAGGTCGGTCAGAAGCGCCATGCCGGAATGGGGCGCGAGGCAGAGCCTGGCCGCCGCGACGACCTGGCTGCCCCGCTCGGCGAGCCACGTCTCATGAGTCGGATAGACGAACAGGTCCGCCTCGGTGAAGCCGTGCCGAAGCTGCGGATCGATGCCGAGGGCGGCAACCGCCTCGGCGTCGGATGGGGTCATAGCACGCAGGACGAACGTCACGAGGCCCCCCCCCTAGCGCCGCAGGATGGAACGATGATTCGCCATGGCTCGGCAGTCTCCCTGGCGGCGCAGGAAACGGCGCGCCTGCCCTAGAAGCCGGGAGCCGCAAAGGAGATGAAACTCGTGGCCGTGCACATGCCGAGGCCCGACATCCTTTCCGCACAGCGCGTCTTGGCCGTCCAGCCGCATCCGGACGACAACGAGATCGGCGCAGGCGCGCTGATCGCCAGGCTGCGGGACTTGGGCCGCGCCGTGCGGTACGTAACGGTCACCGATGGCAGCATGGGTACGATGGACCCCGCTTTGGCGCCGACCGAGCTGGCCCGCCTCAGGCGGTCGGAGGCAGAAGCCGCGGCGGCCACCCTCGGCGTCTTCGACAACCGTCATCTGGGGCATCGGGATCTGCTCGACAGTCCGATGCCGGGGCTGCGCGCCCAGCTGATGGCCGAGATCGCGGACTTCCGCCCGGACCTGGTCCTCACCTGCGATCCGTGGCTGCCTTACGAGGCCCATCCCGACCATCGCGCCGTCGGCCTCGCGGTGGCGGAGGCCGTGAGCTTTCTGCAGTTCCCGCACGTTCCGGAGGCGCCCGGTCCGGCTGTCGCCCAGCCGATCGTGGGATTCTACGGCACAGCCCATGCGAACACGCGCGTCCCCGCCGGGCAGTACTGGAAGGTGAAGTGGCAGGCCATCGCGGAGCACAAGACGCAGTTTCCGCCCCCTGCCCTGGTGCAGGTCAGGGGCTTCGTCGAGGCGCTGTCCCAGGGTGAGGAGGGTTTCTTCGAGGCGTTCAAGGTGCTGCACCCCTTTTTCCTGCACTTCAATCCGGCAGCGCTCGAAGCATGAAGATCGCGGTGCTCGGAGGCGGGAGCTCCTATACGCCCGAGCTTGTCGACGGGCTGCTGCGCCGGCAGCTCCCCGTGGACGAGGTGTGGCTTGTCGACGTGCCCGAGGGGCGTCACAAGGTGGACACGATCGCAGGCCTGGCGCGGCGCATGGCGGAACGCCTCGGGCGGCAAGTGCGCTTTCCCGTCACGGAGGACCGGCGTGCCGCGCTGGACGGGGCAAGCTTTGTCCTGAGCCAGCTGCGGGTGGGCGGGCTCGAGATGCGTGCCCAGGACGAACGCATCCCGTTGCGTCACGGCCTGCTGGGTCAGGAGACGACCGGGGCCGGCGGTTTCGCGAACGCCCTGCGCACGATCCCCGTGGCGCTCCGGGTTGCCGAGGAGATGGCGACGCTCGCGCCGCAGGCCTGGCTCCTCAACTTCACCAACCCGGCGGGACTCGTCACCCAAGCGATCTGTTCCGCAGGCTACAGGCAGGCAGTGGGCCTGTGCAACATAGCGCGCATCACCGAACGCCGTCTGGCCCTGCGGGCACACGTGCCCGAGGCGTCGGTGGAACTCGAGGCGGCGGGCCTCAACCACCTGACAGGCAGCTGGATGCGCGTGGCCGGACAGGACGTCACACCCCTCGCGCTGGCGAGCGGCGCACCGGACGAGGAACTGCGGCAGGTCGCTGCCGAGTTCGAGCCGCCGCAGGGGTTTTTCGCAGGGCTGGACTTCTTCCCGAACCCCTACCTGAACTACTTCTTCTTCCCCGGCCCCACCCTGCGGCACGCCGAGGCCTCGGCCGCCTCCGCGGACGGCACGCGCGCCCAGCGCGTCCAAGCCATCGAGGCGCAGCTGTTCCGCCGCTATGCCGACAGCTCCCTGGCGGAAAAGCCGGCGGAACTCGCGCAGCGCGGCGGCGCCTACTACTCGGAGGTGGCGGTCGACGCGATGGCGGCGCTTTTGGGGATCCAGCCCGCGACGCTCGTCCTGAACCTGCCGAACGGCGGAGCCCTTCGCGAGTTCGACGACGACGACGTGGTCGAGCGAAATGCCGAGGTGAGCCTGGCCGGCATCCGGCCGGTGCCCAGGCAGGCCCCGATGCCGCGCCTGTTGCGCGGCATCGCACTCGCCGTCAAGGAGTACGAGCGGCTATGCGTCGAGGCAGCCGTTCGCGGATCGCGCCGCAAGGCCCTGGAGGCCCTGATGTGCCATCCGCTGATCGGGGCCGCCGATGTGGCGGTGGGCCTCCTGGACGACCTGGCGGCCGCCAACCGTGGCTATTGGCCGGACCTGCGATGACCGTCCTCGTCGGCGTCGATGGTGGCGGCACGCACACCCGCGCCCTCGCGATGACGCACCAAGGTGACGTCCTGGGCAGGGGCCAGGCGGGGCCCTCGAACCATCAGGCCGTCGGCGTCGAGGGTGCCGTCGAGGCGGTGCGGCAGGCGGTATTCGCCGCGACATCCGGCCGTCCGGCCGATGTTGTGGGGGCATGCCTGGCCGGCGTCGATCTGCCGGAGCACGTCGAACTGCTGCAGGGAGGCCTCCGCGAACGCCTCGGCGTCGACGGCGTCCATGTCGAGAACGACATTGCCGCCGCGCTCTGGGCTACCCCGGGCCTGTCCGTCGGTGTGGTGGCGAGCGGTACCGGCGCTGCCGTTGCCCTGCGCAAGGAGGGCAAGATGAGCCGCCTGCTGGCGTTGAACGACTTTACGGGACCCGAGGGCGGCGCGGGAGACATCGCGACGCTGGCCGTGCGAGAGGCAATCCTCGCCGCGCAAGGGGCCGCGCCGCCGACCCGGCTGACCGAACGCATCCTCGCCGTGTTCGGTCTGCCCGACTATGTTGCCCTCGCGCGCGCGACCGAAGGACAGGATCTGCCGCCCTGGCAGATCGCGCTGTTCGTCGCCCCGCTTTGCGCGCAGTTGGCCGGCGAGGGCGATGCTCGCGCGCGGCAGATCCTCAGGCGCATGGGCGCCCGTCTCGGCACTGCCGCGGGCCGTTACTTCGCTGCGCAGGGCTTGGCGCCGGGATCGCCGGTGGGACGCTACGGGTCGCTGCTGCGCGCCGGTCCGCGGGACTATCGCGAGGCGTTCGGCAGGGCGCTGCGGCGCCACTTTGCGGCGGGCGCCGCACCCCGCGGCAGCCTCGATGCCGTGCAGGGAGCGCTGCTGTTCGCCGCCGAGCGGGCAGGTCTGCGAACGGGCGAGCTCGTCCAGGCGATGCGGCGGCGCGGCGCCTAGTGGCCGTTTTGCCGGCGCAAGGCGTAGATGGCCAACTGGGTGCGGTCCTCGAGGTCCAGCTTCTGCAAAAGGCTCGACACATGCGCCTTGACGGTGCGCACCGTGATGGCGAGCCGATCCGCGATCTCCGCGTTGCCGAGACCCTGGGCGATCAGGTGCAGCACTTCCTGCTCGCGCATGCTGACATCTGACGCCATCGGCTGGCGCAGGGCGTCCAGCGCGACGGCGTCCAGCACCTGCTGGCCCTGCGCGACGGCGAGGATGGCCTGCAACACGCCGTCGGCCGAGGCCGTCTTGAGCAGGTAGCCGTCCGCTCCCGCGGCTAGGGCCGGCCGCACGAGGTCGGATTCCGCGTAGCTCGTCAGGAGCAGAACCCGGCTGCCGGGGGCGGCCGCCTTGATCGCCGAGGCTGCGGCGACGCCATTCATCTTCGGCATGATCATGTCGAGCAGTACGACGTCGGGCTGTAGCCGGCGGCAGAGCGGAACGGCGTCCTCGCCGCTGCCGGCCTCGCCGACCACCTCCAGTCTCGGGTGGGTGGCGATCAGCGCGGCCAGTCCCTGGCGCACAACGGCATGGTCGTCGACCAGAACAATGCGGACCTTCATACCCCATCCTCCTCGACGGCCGCCGCGAGTCCCGTCAGGCGCAGCTGAACAGTGCAGCCGGCGCCGGGCCGGCTCTGGATGACGAGCTGACCGCCGATCTCGGCGGCCCGTTCGCGCATGCTGCCAAGCCCGATATGGGCTGAGGTCCGCTGCGCATCGAAACCGGCGCCGTTGTCGGCTACCGCCAGCGAGAGGTCAGTGCCGCTGCGGCGAAGCGTCACGCTGATGCGCGTCGGCTGGCCGTGGCGCACGGCGTTCGAGACCGATTCCTGCGCGATGCGGAAGAGTGCGTCCTCAACCCCCGGAGGCAGGGGGTCCTGCAACTGGACGTGCAGTTCCGTCTCGATGCCCTGCCGTTCCCCGACTTCCTCGAGTAGATTTTCCAGCGCGGCTGCAAGGCTGCGGCTGCCGAGTTCCACCGGCCGCAGTGCCCGAATCAGGCCGCGCATGCTGGCCTGGGCCCTGCGTGCCGTCTCCTCGGCGCGGCCGAGTTGCTCCGCGGCTTCGGCGCCAGCTTCGTCGAGGCCGAGGCGGATCGCGCCAAGCATCATGGCGAGGGCAAACAGCTCCTGGCTCACCGTGTCGTGCAGTTCGCGGGCCAGGCGATGCCGCTCTTCGAGTACGGCAACCTGCTCGGCCTGCTGCGCTAAGGCCTGGCGCTCGGCCGCGAGCCGACGCACAGCTGCCACCTGTTCCGCCAGGGAAGCCGCCATGGCGTCCAGTTGGCGCATCAGGTAGCGCAACTCGCCGGCTCCTTCGCCGGGTAGCCGCACGTCCAGCTGACCGTGGGCCAGCAGAGCGGCGTAAAGCGAGAGCTCGCGCAGGTCGCGCTTGAGCGGGCGCGCGAGCAGGAAGCCCAGCGCTCCGCCGACGACGGCGCCGAGCCCCGCGCCTGCGAGCAGGATAGGCAGAGACGCATGGGCCAGGGCGAGTGCGCCAAGCGCCGCGGCCGCTCCGATGACCAGGCCGAACTCGGCGATCTGCCATTCGATGCCTAGCGTGCCGGCTGCGGTGTGCCCTACCTCCTTGGCCATCAGAACTGCTGGACGGTGATGTCACCGACGAGGAGGTGGGCCATGATGCGCACCTTGCGTGTCGCGGTCTCGTAGCCTGGCGACTGGTAGGTCAGGCGCCTGCCCAGGCCGTCGGCCGTCTGGCGGAACACCCGTATGTCGCCCACCGTCACCTCTGCCGCGACCGATACGGGCAGGTCTGTCGGCACGAGAACGGTGATGTCGCCGATCAGCGCGTTCAGTTCGAAAGGTGTCTCGCCGTCCTCCAGCTGTACCTGCGAGAGATCGAGCCGGATGTCGCCAATGAGGTGACCCTCATGCAAGATGCGCCTGCTGCCACTCGCATCGACCGTGACGTCGACATCGCCGATACCGTAGCGCCAACGCCGCCCGTGGCCGCGCCATGCTCGTCGCCAGTCCCGCCTCCAGCCCGGCCCACGCAGCACCTCGAAGGCGAAGGCGATCACGACGATCGCCCAGAAGAGCGTTCCCGCATCGAAATGGCCGATGTGCAGAGAACTCAGTTGGACGAGCACCGCGAGCAGCAGGACGAGCAGGTAGAGGAGCGCTCCGCCGCTTCTCGTCGCGAGCCGGTGGATGAGGCCCAGGACCGCCCAGGCCATGACCGGAACCGGCCAGTAGGTCTGCGCGATCTGGCCGACAGGGCTGCCGCTCAGGCCGAGGCCGCGCATGGCGAGGATCAGGCCCCAGGCCAGGAGCAGATAACCGATCAGCACGCGGAAACTGAACTCGCGCCAGACGTGCCATTCATCTGCGCCGTTCATGCCCAATGCCTCCGGTGCGCAGTGCGCAGAACGCCGAGACCCAACCCGCCGAGCAGGACCGCGATGAACAGCGTGCCGACTGCGAGGTGCGCGATCCGCAGCGTGTCCACCTCCACGAGACCCGCCAGAGCGGCAACCAGGAGATGGAACAGCATGCCCGACGTGCCGCGCGCAAGGTGCCAGAGAAAGCCCAAGAACCCCCAGGCGATGAACGGGGCGGGCCAGTACAACTGGAACGCGCTGGCGAAGGCGCTGTGTTGCAAGCCGAGCCCCGTGAGGGCCAGCGACAGCCCCCAGACCAGGAGAAGCGCGCCGCCGAGCAGGCGCCCGTTCTGATCCGATGGCCAGAGATCGCAAAACGGCTGTCCACGCACCCGCATGGTGACCACTCCCAGACACAAACTTTACTTGTTACAGGATAAGTCGCCACGCCTCATGGCACAGCGCCCCGGAGACCAACTGGGCGGTTGTACCCGGGGCCAATCACAGAGGTTCGAACCGGGCGGCCAGCATGCCGAAATAGCTGGGGCGCGCGTACGCGAAGTCGTGGACCGCATGCGGGCCCGCCATGGCGCCCTGCAGGATGGCAAGTTGCCACGGGGCGTCCGGCTTTGCGGTGGCGAGGAAGTCGATGGGAAGTCGCGCGAGAGGCGAGAGGTCCCCGGCCAGGGCCGCCGCCTGAACGAGTGCGTCGTAGGAAGCCGCCGCGGGATCCAAGCCGTACGGCCCATCGGCCAGGTGCGCGTGCGCGAGGTCGGCGCTGGCGATCAATGCGACACGGCGTAGGCCGCTTCGCATCGCGATCTGCTCACCAAGGCGGACCAGGGGCCGCAGGCCCAGGTCCCGTGGCGGACCGACGAGGCAGAGCCTCGGCAGGGGCTGACCGCCGGCGAGAAAGTGGAGAGGCACGATCGAGCCGAAGTCAAGCGGCAGTGTCGAGAGAGGGCCGTCGGTCGTCTGGAAGGAGACCCTGGCCGCAGGCAGCCCTGCCGCCGCAGCGGCATCCGCCAAGGTCCGGTTGAACGCTCGATCGAGTTGGAGGCGCAGTCCGTACGCCCGGCCATACGACGCCAACTCGCCTTCGACGTATGCGGTGTCCGCGATGGCGAGATGGCCGGGGATGCGCAGATGGTGTGGGCTCGCGACAAGGAGCAGGTCGACGGCGCACGTCCTGAAAGCTCGGCCGATCGCGGCCATGGCCCGGCGGAGCACCATGAGGCCGGCGTCCTCGGCCGTATGAGGCAGCAGTTCCTCCCCGTGGGGCATCACAGCTTTGAAGACAATCGGCATGCAGTTCACCCATTCGCCCGATCTGGGTATCCCCTTGACCCAGTACCTGCTACATAGCGCGTTGGGCCGTGGAGGACTACCCGCGCAACCTACTCGAGTTCGAAGCGAGGTTTGCTGCCAAAGAGGCGGGCAGGGCTTATCTTGCCCGGTTGCGGTGGCCACAGGGCTTCCGTCGCCCTCGTTGCAGCCATGAGGTTGGATGGGCGACGGAGCGGGGTCTGTGGAAGTGCGGGCGGTGCGGTTATCAAGTGTCGGTGACCGCCGGGACCATCTTTCAGGACGTGCGCACAACCTCTGCGCGTCGGGTTCCGAGCCATGTGGTGGGTGGTCAGTCAGAAGAACGGCGCTAGCGCCTTGCGTTTGCAGCGGGAGCTGGGACTGGGAGCTATGAGACAGCGCGGACTTGGCTGCGCAAACTTCGCCGTGGCATGGTGTGGCCGGAGCGCGATCTGCTCTCGGGCCGAGTGGAAGTTGATGAGACCTTCGTTGGGGGGAAGAAGAGGGCACTCGTGGTCGCCAGAAGAAGCAGGCGCTCGCGGTCATCGCCGCCGAGGAAGGCGGGCCCTGTGCGGGCTGTGATCGGATGCGCATCATACCGGATGCCAGTGCAGACAGCCTGCACTGCTTTAAGGGCAACCCCAGCAGACCGCGCAGAGCCACCTGCGGTCGCAAGCCAACACAGGAAGCGTCGCAAGGCGTCCGCAGCGAGGCTGTGGGCGCCGCCTTCATCGCCGCGCATGCCAGCCCAAAGAGCTAGTGTCGCGGAGAGCGACCCTACGGCGAGCCGATTTCCACGAGGATGGTCACAGGCGGCCACTGACAGTCCTGGACGCTCTGGAGCTTCCTGCGCCGGAGGCCAGGCGATCACGATCTGCTCATCGGCCCTGCGGCCGCCGCAGCCACCAGAACATACAGGTGCCTGATGGTGCGATTCCGGCCGCGCCGCGCCGCCAACCCCCTCAGATCCGCCGAAGGCTGCGCACCGCCCTCATCGCGGCGAGCAAGGCCTCGTGCCAGGGGTCACCGTCGGACATTACCGGAAAATCCCGCTCCTCCACCGTCAGCTGCGATGGTGACGGCTCGTAGAGCCAGAAGGTCCGCGCAGGAGACGTGAGCCCCTGCGTCACCTGAGGCGTCTCGGCGCCCATCACTTCGTTGCCGGGCTCTGCCGCTTTCAGCCGCTTGTCGCGGCAGAGGACGGACGGGTCCTTCTGCGCCGCTCGGGCAAAGGCGTAAAGCGCTGCCAGGGCATGTCGGCAAGGCTGCTTGCCTTGGCAGCTGCAGTGTGTCTCGAGGCTGCGGACGTCCGGCAGGAGGAGCTCGAGCGGCGCCCGCTGCGGCCAGGCGCCAGGGTCCATGCCCGCGAGCCGGGTATGCAGCGACTGGAGGGGTTCGCCGCGACGCCAAAGCACCTCCGCTTCGAAACCCTCGCCAGCGCCTGCCGCGCCGAGCGTCAGCATGGTCTTCTCCGCCCGATGGACCACCTCGAGCCAGGCGTCGCCAAGCAGCGCGAGGCGCTCCGCGAGGTCGGCCACGCCTGGACCTGCGATCCCCTCCACCAGCATGGCCATGCGCGCGTAGAGGCCTCGCGCACCTGGCATCATGGCAGCTCCTCCCTGAGCTCGAGTGTTTTGAGGAGCTCCTCGTCCTGCAAGGCTGCTAGGTAGCCCGCCTCGCCGCCGACGATCGTCTCGCTGAGCGCACGCTTCTCCTCGAGGATCTCATCGATCCGTTCCTCGATCGTGCCGCGCGCCAGCATGGTGTGGACGAAGACGGTGCGCGTCTGGCCGATGCGGTGCGCCCGGCCTGTCGCCTGATCCTCGACCGCCGGGTTCCACCAACGGTCGAGATGCACGACGCGCTGCGCTGTCTGCAAGTTGAGGCCGAGCCCTCCGGCCCTGAGCGAAAGGAGAAACGCGGCAGGTCCTGAGGCTGCCTTGAAGCGCTCCACCTCGACGTCCCGCTCCCCACGCCCCATGCTGCCCGTGAGCAGGCTTACGGGCAGCGCAAGGCGTTCCTCGAGGAGCGGCCGCAGGCGCGTCACGAACTGCGCGAACTGGCTATAGACGAGGATCCGGTCGCCCTCTCGGCAGGCCTCGTCGAGTATGGCGAACAGGCGCTCGACCTTCCGTGACCGCTCGACGGCCAACGGGCCACCCTGGCGCAGCAGCAGCGCGGGATGGTCGGCAAGCAGCTTGAGCCGTGTCAAGGCCGCGACGACCAGGCCTCGACGGCGCAGCCCATCGCCCTCGCTCTCCCTGAGCCGGCGGGCGAGGTCGTCGAGCGTCGCGCGATAGAGGGCGGCCTGCTCTGAGGTAAGGTAGACGGCCTCCCTGGACAGGACCAGCCGGGGCAGCTCGTCCGCAACGCCCCGGTCCTCCTTGCGCCTGCGCTTGAAGAAGGGCGCGATGCGCCGTCGCAGTGCGGCCGCAGCCACGATGTTCCCCGCCGCGACGGGAGCCGCGACCTGCCGCTGGAAGCGGCGTGCGCCGCCGAGGTAGCCTGGCAGGGCGAGGTCCACGATGGACCAGAGGTCCAAGAGACCGTTTTCCACCGGCGTGCCGCTCAGGGCCACTTTCGCCTGCGCATCGAGACGGGCCGCGGCTGCGCGCGTCATACTGCCAGGGTTCTTGAGCACCTGGGCCTCGTCGAAGACCACGACGTGCCAGCTGCGGGCGGCAAGCTCCTGGTCGCGCGCAAGCACGCCGTAGGTCGTCAGCACCACGTCCTGATCACCCGCCTCGGGGAGCCTGCGG
>JAJZVM010000059.1 GCA_021845645.1 Bacillota bacterium | reverse complement strand
CGATCGCATGATCATGGAGCGCGACGCTGTCGGGCATGCGCAAGCGGCCGCCGAGACCTATGCCTCGGCGGCCGCTTGCGCTCCTGCATCCCTCAGCTCTTGTGCGCGGGGCAGGTCCTGATGCCGAAAAGCGTGTAGAGGGCGCAGAACCCGGTGGCCGCGGTGACGAGCGCGATCGCCGCCAGGATCCAGAGGACCCAGGCGAGCGCGCCATGCTGGCCGAGAGCCAGGGCACCGAGGATGACAGCGACGACGACGCGGATCACGCGGTCCCAGGATCCCTCGTTCCGTTTCATGTACAGCACCTCCGCTTGTGCGCAGTATGACACGATCGCCCGGCCTGTGTCTGTATGAAAGCGTACAAAGGTGTTTGCGGTTGCAAGCGCCAGCGCGGTGCACTGCCCGAGCAGACGTCAGGACAGCAGCTGCTGGAGCATGTCCGGGCGCAGCCTGATCACCGATCCGCGGTCGTAGGACACGGCGCCCTGCCGTCGGAGATCCGCGAGATGCATGCTCACCTGCTCGCGCGTCGTGAAGATGCGCGCCGCGATCTCCTGGTGCGTGAAACGGCCATTCAGCAAGGCGAGGCCGTCCCTTTCGTTTGATTCGTCGGCGAGGCGCAGCAGGAAGCGGATGAGCCGATCCCGCACCGACGATGTCGAGAGTTCGTGCACCTGGCGTTCAAGCTCCGCGAGGCGGTGGGTGAACATCTCGAGAAGTCGCCAGAGACCCTCACCCTTTGCGAAGGCGTCGAGATCCTCGAGTCCGATGCGGGCCACCCGTGCGTCGTTGAGCGCGATCGCCTGTTCCTGCCGGGCGCGCACTTCGCAGAAGCAGAGCTCGCCGAACGCCTCGCCGGGTCCGTAGTCCTGCAGGATGTACTCCTGCCCGGCGGCGCCGACGGTGCTGGTTCGCACCCGGCCGAGCAGCACCAGGTAGAAGTGGTCTGTCGGGTCACCCATGCGGTAGATCGGCTCGCCCGCGCTGAAGGCAAGCGGCCGGGCGTGCGGCAGGCGCACGGAGAGCTCCCGCGCGAAGGCCGTCAAGGCGCCGCACTGCCCGTGCTCCGACAGCCTCAGCTCCACCGTCTCCCGTCACCTCCCCAACTTGGCATCAAGGCCCCTAAAAGAGACTCTGCGGCGGTATCAGCGCGGCGTGCAGGCGCCACGTCCAGATGGCGAAGGCGCCGCGTGACACAGAGGCATTCGGGCGGAAGGTGCCATCCGGATAACCCAGGACGACGCCGTCCTGCGCTGCGGCATCCACGTAGCCCTGGAACGCGGCGGGGATGGACCCCGCGTCCTTGAACGTGGAGGTACCCGACGCGGCTGCGAGACCGAAGGCCCTCAGGAGCCAGGCGGCCAGCTGGGCCCTTGTCGCAGGGCTCGAGGCGGCGAAGCCGTCGCCCGGTTGGACGACTCCTTGCGCGTATGCCCATGCGGACGCCGGCTCTGCCCACAAGGGCACGCCTGCGATCGCAGGGTCGCCCGAGGTGCCGGGCGACCCTATGGCGCGGTAGAGCATGGTGATGGCCTGCGCCCCGGTGACCAGGGCGTCCGGCCGGAAGGTGCCATCCGGGTAGCCCTGGACGAGTCCAGCCACCTGGTCGGCGTCCACGTAGTACTGGCTCGAACTGGACGTCCCAGCGTCGCGGAAAGGCGCCCGGGACAGGCGGTAGGTGCCCACCGCCTTGCCTGTCGACCCGTCCGTTACCTCGACGCGCGTCAGAGAGCCGCTGGCTGGTGCCGCGATCAGGTGGCTTCCCTGGTAGGAGGGATTGCCGAGGTTGGCCTGGCTGCCGTTGTACCAGTATGAAGAAACGTAGGACTCGCCCAGGTTCTGGCCCTCGACGTACAGCGTGCCGCCGTCCATGTAGGCGCCTGTGACCACTGGTGCCGAACCGGTCGTGAAGGACCACGTCTGCTGGAAGGGCTGCGTGGAGCCGTCCGAGAGCGTGATGGTGCCGGCCATGCTTGCGGTGTAGGACGTATCGTACTGCAGAGGCTGGTGCGGGAAGAGGGCTATCGAGGTTCCCATCGACTCGCCCGGGTAGGTCGGGTTCGCGTCCTGGTAGGTGGCGTTGTCGACGAGGTAGGTCGGCACTTCGGTCGCACCCCGGCTCAGGGTTGCCTGGGAGACCTCAACCGACTGCACTTGTTCGGGGTCGAAGGTGAGGCTGACCGGGTAGCCGGACTCGGGCGACGACTGGGTCTGCGCGGCTGGGGCGATGCCCGCGAGGGGGTCGGGGTCTTCACCGAGGAAGGCGACGGGCACGCCGGTCTCGCCGTTCCACGGGAATTGCCACGACACGGTGGTCGCGGGGTCGAAGCCTGTGTCCATATCCATGACGTAGGCGGCCTGTCCGAATGCGTCGCTCGTCGGACTCTGGGCCAGGCCCGCGCCCAGGGCGGTCATCGTCGGGTCGAGCAGCCCAAAGCGGTGGAACGTGGTGTCGAAAAGGCCCAGCAGGCTGTAGGGACCGCTCGCCTCGCCCGTCACCATCACCTCGTTGCCGCCGGCGACGGCCGAATACGCCGCATCCCGGTCCTGCGGCCAGAGGCCAGTGTAGCCCTTGGCCAAGGAGTTCGGCTCCGTATGCATGCTGACGTTCGCCGGGAAGAGGCTCTGGTTTTGCACGAAGTACTGTGCGTGCGCTTG
Source organism: Bacillota bacterium (assembly GCA_021845645.1). The sequence continues at coordinate 20,750 of JAJZVM010000059.1, read as the reverse complement.
GCTGGCCGCCTGCAGTGCGGCGTCGTAGCCGACCGTGGACAGCTGCAGCTGATGGCGCACGTAGTCGAGGACGCGTTGCCCTTCGAGGCTTGCGAGGTTCTCGGACGGCAGGGAGGCCGCGGCGCCTGGGGCCACGGAGAACTGCAGATTCTCCACAAGCGGGTTGGAGCCGGGGGACGCGACGTTGATCGTCGCCGTGTAGCTGCCGGCGGCGAGAGGGGTCGGCCACGGATAGACGCAGCCCTGCTGCTGCTGGTCGTAGGGCATGGCGATGACCTGGCCCTGGAACTGCAAGGTGCAGGCGAGACTCGAGCCGGGGTCCGGCTGGGCCTGCAGCGAGAAGATCGGTGTGGCGACAAGCAGCGTCACGCCGTTCGGGCTCGGGTCGTAGTAGCTGAATGCGGCCCTTGCGCTCGCGATGGGCATCAGGGCGACGATCAGCAGCGTCAGGAGCGGCAAGGTGCGTCGCATAACGGGCCTCCCTGCATGAACCGGTGGGTTCGGGGCGGCGGCCAGCGACAGGCCCGTCGCCGACAGCGAGCGGTCGGGAAGTCCAGGACGGCCTGATGCTGCCGAGGCGTTCCGATCAGGATTCCGTGGCCTTGACGCGAACCCTGCGCTCGCCCTGCTGCCACTTTCGACTAGCGCATCCGAGGACCCCGGATTCACGCGGTGCGGTGCTCCGCCGTCGCGAGCAGGAGCGGCCTGATGCTGCCGACGGCCAGCACGAGGAGCAGGGCGCCAAGGCCGAGGCCGAAGGTGAGTCCGACATGCGCCGCCGCGTAGCCGATCGGCAGCAGCAGAAGAGCCCCGATGCCGTTGCCGAGTCCGAGCGCGACGCCCGAACCGAGGCCAGGGTTCTCCTTGAAGACGTCCTGCCCGATCAGGCTCGTGACAGGACCGGTGCTAAAGAGGCCGATGCCGAGAAGGGCGAGTATCGGCCAGAAGGCGGCGCCGTGGGCGAAGGGCAGCATGCTGAGCAGGATCAGGGAACCGATGGACGAGCCCCAGAGCACGATGGCGCTGCCGAGACGGTCGCGCAGGAGTCCGCCGGCCAGATTGCCGATTATGCCAATGCCGATCATTGTCGTGACCAAGGAGGCGCCGAGCACCAGAGAGCCCCCGGCGCGGTGCCAGAGCAGCGGTACGAGCGTCGTTACGGTGGATATGGCTCCGGCGCGGAGACCCGCGAACGTCGCGAGGGCGAGGGCGGGCCGGAAGTGCTGACGGAACCCGACGGGCGCCAGCTTGGCTGTGCGCTTCGGCAGCGACGGCACGACCCGGATCAGCCATGGCCACGTGACGACGACCAGCACGCCGACGAGCCAGAGGCGACTGAGGCCGAACGACGCCACGATGAGCGTGGCGACGAGCGGGCCGATGGCGCGCCCGAACTCCCCGCCCACCATGAAGATCGACATGATGATGCCAGGACGCTTGCCCGCCAGACTGCGAACCACCGTCATGGCCTGAGGGTGGAACAGCGTCGAGCCGATGCCTGCCAGGAAGAGGCCTGCGGCTGTGCCGGCGTAGCCGCCCGAGCCCGCCACAAGGGCGACCCCGACCACGGAGAGCAAGGGGCCGCCGAGCGCGAGCCAGCGACCGCCGATGCGGTCGGCGAGGAGGCCCGAGAGCGGTTGCACCATCTGACCGAACATCAGAATCGTGACAAGGCTCGTGAGCAGGAAGAGCGGGACGTGGCGCTCTGTCGCTATGGCCGGCAGGATGCCCGGAAGATAGTTCGCCAGGGCGTCGTTGTTCAAGTGGGCCCAGATCAGTGCAGGAAACGCCGTGCGGTGCCCTTCGACCGGCAGGCCTCGCCCTGCCGGTACGGTCGTTTGAATCATCGCTTGCTCCTTGTGTGACGCAGGGCGCCTTGGCGTGCGTACAGCGGGCCGGTCAAAAGCGCAACACGTTCATGATAGCGTTTAAATGGGCCCAGGTGGGCCAACGGAGCCAAAGTTGGGCGGATGCCGGGCCACTTGCGGCGCGGTCAGGTTGACTTGCCGTGGCCGCCGGGAATGTTAAACTGACTGCGGAAGCGGGGGATTTTTTGTGCTGACCACGGAACAGGTCTACGAGGAGCTCAAGAGCATCATCGACCCCGAGATCGGGATCGATATTGTCAACTTGGGCATGGTTTACGGTGTGGAGGTTTCCGAGGACGGGCGCAAGGTGCATATCGACATGACGCTCACCACCATGGGCTGCCCGCTCTACTCCCAGATCGAGCGCGGCATCCAGATGCAGCTCGGCCAGCTCGGGGCGGAGGAGGTCGACGTGACGCTTGTCTGGAGTCCGCCCTGGTCGCCGGACCTGATGTCGGAGGACGCGCGCACGGCGCTCCGCTACCTCTTTTAAGGATATCCCGGGCACGAGGGCGGGAGCCAAGGCGTGCTCCCGCCAGGCAACATGCCTCGGGTTCGATGCGCGACCCAGGGGCTCGGCCGCACGCCGCCATGGGACCCGCGGGTTTCGCGAAAGGTCCGGGACGTGGTAGCCTTACGTCATCAGGAGGTGCCCATCCTGCGCAGAAACGTTTTCATCGGAGTCGGCCTCCTGCTCGTGGGGCTGGTGGCCGGCATTGGCATCGCGCCCGTGGTGCGGGCTACGACGCAGCCTGCGTTCTCGGAGTCCTTCCCGCTCCTGCAGGAGATCTACCAGACGATCACCCAGAACTATTACACGCCGGTGGACAACTCCAAGCTGGTCCAGGGTGCCATCAACGGCATGACAGGGGCGCTCAACGATCCGTACACCGTCTACTACACGCCGTCGGAGTACCAGCAGTTCACCCAGCAGGTGAACGGGCAGTACGCCGGCATCGGCGCCGAACTGGACCAAGTCGCCCAAGGCGTCGAGGTGATGACCGTCTTCCCGGGGACGCCAGCGGCCAAGGCCGGCGTGCAGACGGGTGACATCTTCATCAAGGTGAACGGCAAGTCCACGAGCGGCTGGTCGGCCGACGCGGTGGCGAATGCCGTGCGCGGCGATGCGGGCACGAAGGTGACGATAGAGTTCCAGCGCATGACGCGCGACTACACCGTCACCCTGACGCGCGCGCTGATCACCATCCCGACGGCCACCGCGAAGATGCTGCCGCACGGCATCGGGCTGATCACGCTCTCGCAGTTCTCGCAGAACGCCGCGAGCGCGTTCCAGTCCGCACTGCAGAGGCTGCAGCAGTACCACCCGAAGGCCTACATCCTCGACATGCGCAACAACCCGGGTGGCTACGTCGACCAAGCGGTGGGCATTGCGCAGGACATCATCCCGCAGGGCAAGGTCGCCACCCTGGTGGGCAAGAACTACCCGGCTCAGGCCTATTCCTCGCAGAGCGGCAAGTCGCTCGGCGTGCCTCTCGTGGTGCTGGTCAACGGCGGCACCGCCAGCGCGGCGGAAATTCTGTCGGCGGCGATCGTGCAGAACCACGAAGGACGGCTGATGGGCACCCAGACGTTTGGCAAGGGCATCGCGCAGCAGGTGATGCCGATGCAAGACGGCGGCTACCTCAAGATCACGATTGCCCAGTGGATGACGCCCAACGGCAGCAACATCGAGCACAAGGGCATCACGCCAAGCTACATCGTCACAGGCTCGCAGGCGCCTTTGGCCGCGGCCCAGGCATCGCTCGGCGGGCTTACCAGCATGCAGGCGACCGTCAGCGTCGGATCGCGCTGGCTGACGGCGGCCGGCCAGCAGGATCCGCTCGGCCACGCACCGGTCTTGCAGGGCGGTCAGCTCTACCTCTCCGAGACCGCCATCGAGCAGGCAACCGGGGCGCTGGTGAACTACGTGCAGAACGCCAAGACGTTCGAGTTGACGCTCGGCAAGGACACGCTCGTGCTGCCGCTCGGCAGCACGCGAGGAACTCTGGACGGGCGCAGCCTACGCGTCACACCGGCCCAGGAGATCTCCGGCGCGCCGATGATCCCGCTGCAGGACCTGGAGCAGTCCTTCCACGTCAAGAGTCTGAGCCTTGGCAACGGCAGCTACCGGCTGACCACCACCTACTAGCGCTCAGCACAGTGCGAGGCGGCCACCGCGTTTTTCGCGGCCGGCCGCCTCGCACTGTCTCCCTTACCGGGTCAGGGTCACATGGTCGGCGTCGACGCTGCCGTCCCCTTGGATGAGGCCCTGCACCTGCGCGGAAAGGCCGACGGCGGGAGCGCTCGGCGCGTCTGCCCCCACGCCCGTGATCGTCGTGCCCTGACTGAGATTCACCTGGACGAGATCGCCGTCCCCGAGCGCCGGCAGAAGTGCAGCCAAGGCGCTTGAACTGCCGAGCCGCACAGTGAAGCCCTGCTGGCCTGCGGTCACGATCGTTCCCGTGAGGTCGAACGCGTAGGGCGACGCCACATCCACCTGGGCGGAGGGAGTCGTGGAGACCGAGACGTGCGCCCAGAGCAGGTACGCCGGCCAGGCGTCGACAGGCAGGCTGGCGCTGCCCAGGGTGATCGTTGTGCCCGAGCCGATCGTCAGGGCGAAGCCCGTGTCGAGATAGAGGGTCTTTGGCGTCAGGTCGGCGACATCGCCGACAAGCGGGTTGGGCGCGGCTGCGGCCAGATCGAGGACCAGCGGGGATGACCCGTCCTTGCCGACGAAGACCGCGACGAGGTCGCCTGGCTGCAGGGCGTAGACATCGGCCAAGGCCGCGCCGCGGTAGACCAGACCTTGCGCGGCGAGGTCCAGCGTGCGCGAGCCGATGCCGACGGCCCCAGCGGGACCACCGAGGGGGCTCTCGGCTGCAAGTGCCGTGTCAGCCGGCGGATAGGTCGCCGCGAGGGGCCCCGCGACGATTCCGGGCGCGCCCGCGGCGCCGTGGACAAAGGCGATCGCCCGCAGGAGCATCGCGGCCCACTCGGCGCGCGTGACATCGGCGAGCGGCAGGAAGTCACCCTGGACGGTACCCTCGACGATGCCGTCATGGCTGAGCGCTGCGACGTCGCCCTGCGCATAGCCGGGGATCGACGCGGCGTCGCGGAATGCGGCCCGCGAGGCGGCGGGTACAACCTTGAAGGCGCGCGCCAGGAGCGCTGCGGCCGCAGCGCGGTTCAGCGGCAGCCTGGGCTCAAGGTAGCCGCCCGCCGTGCCCTTGAGGATGCCTGCGGCCACGGCTGCGGCCACATCCGCACGCAGGGAGGGGCTTACGGCTCTCAGGTCGTGGAAAAACGGCAGAGCGGCGGCAGGCAGTGCGAGCGTACGGGCCAGCGTGGCAGCCGCCTGCTGGCGGCTCACCGGCCGCGTAGGCGCGAAGAGACCGGATCTTTCCCCGTGCAGCACGCCGGCGGAAGAGAGAATCGTGACATCGGGAAAGGCCCAGCTGGCAGGTGGAACGTCGCGAAAATGGATGAGAGCAGCCAACGCAAGGGCGAGCATGGCAAAGCCTCCATGTCGACGTGGTTAACACCATCATTCGACATGAATGGGCCAAATTCCTGGAAAAGGGGGACAGCCGCAGGCTGTGCGGTGGTGAGCGAGCCGGACCGCGGGGAGCCTGGCGGCTCGGGCCGAGCCATGCGGCGCACGGACGGGGCCCAGAGGGGAAACCTGCTCAAACGCCGTGCGCGAGGTGCGCTGGCAGTGCTGCGGCCCGCTCGTGCCGCAGCACTGCCAGCGGCCTTGTGTGCAGCATCGCCGCGACTAGGTCCACGAGGCGCGGGACGCCGGCGAAATCGCTGCCTATGTTGAACCGCGGGATTGCGCTCTGCCCAGGCCGGGCATAGCCGCTTTGCGAGGTGAAGAGGAGAGGGAAGTGTCGGTGCAGCTGGCGAAAGTCTTGCCGTGTGTAAAAGCCGAACGGGAAGGCAAAAGCCTCTGGCCGCGGCAAGCCCAGCCGGCGGAAGGTGGCGTATTGGTGCGCGATGTCCCCACTCAGCGTGCGGCGGGCGCTGATGTGGTGCAGCGCATAGTAGTGCAGGTTCTGGTGCTCGCCGTATCCCGAGTGCAGGTTGTACGTGTGCGAGCCGAAGTCCCAGAGGCCCGTCTTTGCCATCTCCCGGACCTCGAACGGCGTGAGGCTGCTCGGATCGCGGCCGATGCGGTGTCCGATCAGGAATGCGACCGCGTGGTCGTGGAAGCGGCGCAGAATCGGGGTTGCAACCGTGTAGTCCGAACGGCTGCCGTCGTCGAAGGTCAGCAGGACGCTGGGCCTGCGCGGGTCGAACCTGCCCCGCATGTAGCGCTGGAACTGGCCCAAGGTGAGCACATCCACCTGTTCGGTGCGCAAGGTCGAGAGGCAGGCCGCGAAGGCGCGTTGCGACAAGGTGTACGGGCCAGGATTGCCGATGGCGTGGAACATCAGCACGGCGACCAGCGGCAGTGCGCGCAGACTCATGACGGCAGCCGGGCGGCAAGGGCCCGCCCAAGACGACGACGGGTTCGCCCAAGGCGCGCAGGATACATGTCCGGTTCCTCCTACTGGATCGTCGTGTTAGAGCCAGTATGCGCCAAGGGCATCAGGATCCTCTGAGGAAAATGCCGTGCACGGGATGAAAGGGCTGCGGCGGGCGAAGACTGGCAAAGCCGTTTTTGGGGAAAAAGCGAGGGGGCAGGCTGCCCTTGGCAGCCGGTCCCCTCGCTGTCGTTCGTTCAGGAAACGGCCAGCACGCGCTCCACGCCGGCCACCTGCTGGCGCAAGGCCACCTCGAGACCTTGCTTCACCGTCATGGCGGAGATCGGGCAGCCTATGCAATGGCCCTTGAGGCGCACGAAGACGTCTCCACCCTGCACATCGACGAGTTCGACGTCGCCGCCGTCCATGTGCAGCAGCGGCCGCATCTCCTCGATCACCCGCTGAACTTCTTCGAGCAACGCGATCACGCTCCCCCACTATGGATTTTACCATGCGGGTGCGCATGTTCGCTTAGGAGGGAGCCTTGTCGGGTGAAGCGGTGCCTCCTTCGTTGGCCCGCCAGTGCCGCATGACCCGGAAGTACATGTAGCCGGCGACGAGGAGGATGAGCGGAGTGAACCACTGTTCGAGCGTCATGAAGCCCACGCCGAGGTAATGGTTGACGTAGACGATGCCGTAGAGCGGGTTTTGCCGCACGGCCTCCTCGATCAGGCCGCGGAACAGCTGATACCAGAGGTTGAACGTCCAGAACTGGTAGCCGTTCGGCAGTTCGCCGTACTTGCGGCGGATGTAGAAGTAGCGCAGCAGCAGCACGAGGCCGATCGCGGAGCCGATGAGCTGCGCGGGCCAACGGAAGCCCATGCCGGTGAACCTGCCCAAAACCTCATGGTTGAAGATATTGCCGATGCGTACCAGGATGTAGCCGATGGACAGTCCTGGCACGGCGAGATCGAGCAGGGCCTGGAACGGGAGGTGGTTGCTGCGGCAGCTGAGGTAGCCGCCAAGCAGCCCGCCAAGCAGTCCGCCGTCCCAGGCGAGGCCGCCTTGCCAGATATAGAAGACTTGAAGTGGGTCGTGGACGATCCAGAGGGGATCGTTCGCGAAGACGAAGACGAGTCTCGCGCCGACTACGCCGCCAACGATTCCCCAGATGGCGACGGATGTGATCGCGTTCTCGGTCCAGCCGCGGCGAAGGCCCTCGCGTACCATATAACTGGCGCCGAGGAGCATCGAAACGGCCATGAAGAACCCGTACCAGCGGATGCCGAAGCCGTTCGCGAACTGAATGATGTACGGGTGAAGCTGTGGCAGATACATGGCTTTTCTGCCCGCGGCCGCCAGGGCGCGGACCCTCCCCCCGCCGTGATTTCTGGCGAATCCAGCTGAGTCGTCCCGGCCCATTATCGTGGCTCGGGCATCAGCCTGTCCAGGCAACACGGACAATCGGCCGTCAGCCCCAGCCGAGCGTCGCGCAGGCTTGGCGAGCGGCCGCCGGCACACACTACAGACGGATACCTGTTGTGAGCCAAGGTGCCGAGTCGGAAACAGACGGGGGCTACCGCAGCATACTTGGCATAGTATCCGCAATGGTCTACTCTAGGATGCGCAAGGTCTAAGGAGGGAACTCCCGTGTCCGAGGAAGCGGAGAAGGTCCTGGTGATCGGGTCAGGCATCGCCGGCCTGACCGCGGCCATTTACACCGCCCGCGCCAACTTGAAGCCGCTCGTGCTCGAAGGCGACGAACCGGGTGGGCAGCTGTCCCTAACATCCGAGGTGGAGAACTACCCCGGATTTGTCGAGGGCATCAATGGCTTCGATCTCGTGCAGAACATGCGACAGCAGGCCGAGCGCTTCGGCGCTCGGTACGAGGGAGGGCGCGTCGAGCGCATAGAGCCCGGATCGCCGCACAGCGTCGTGCTCGACGATGGCCGCACCATCAAGGCCAGTTCCGTCATCATCGCGACCGGCGCGACAGCGCGCTGGCCGGGGTTGCCTCGCGAGCGCGAGTACATCGGCCACGGCGTTTCAACCTGCGCCACGTGCGACGGCGCGTTCTACCGCGGACTCAAGGTGGCGGTGATCGGCGGCGGAGACTCGGCCGTCGAGGAGGGCCTCTTCCTGACGCGCTTCGCTACGGAGGTTCACCTCATCCACAGGCGCGACACCCTGCGCGCCTCAAAGATCATGCAGAAGCGCGCCTTCGACGAGCCAAAGATCAAATTCCACTGGAACACGACCATCGAGGAGATCCTCGGTGAGCCGGAGGAGGGCCTCAAGGGGCTCAAACTGAAGGATGTCGAGACGGGCGCCGAAGAGACGCTCGACGTCGACGGCCTGTTCATCGCCATCGGGCACGTCCCCAACACGCAGTTCGCCAAGGGCGTCCTGGATCTCGACGAGCAAGGGTACCTGAAGGAAGGCGTCGTGACCCACGTGGCCGGCATTTTCGCCGCGGGTGACGTGCGGGATCACGTTTACCGCCAGGCGGTCACTGCAGCCGGCATGGGCTGCCAGGCCGCGCTCGAGGCGGAACGCTGGCTCGGTGCGAGCGGTCTCGGCTAGACTCGCACCCTGGAGCCGTTCGTGAGAGGGGACCTGCCTCGCAAGGGGCAGGTCCCCTTCTCTAGTGCGCTCGGCGTGGGCATCGGTTTGGCGGTGGAAGTCTGTGGGCAGGGCGGCACGGGCCCGCTGGCCCTAGGCACGGGCGTCAGCCACGAGTCGGGATCCAGGGCAGTCCGAGGCAAGATGACGCACCAAGGCACCTGAAGCCCATAGAGACCGCGCCGCTTGGGGGTGAACGGGCTGAACACGGCGAAACGCAAGGCTGCCAAAGGGCGCTGCAGTAGATGGGAAGGAGGACTGACCCGGCAGGGGTCAGCCGAAGGCGTGGCACCCCGCCAAGCGGAGGAAGGCCCGAACGCCGGGGTAGACCGGCCGAACCTCGTCGCCAAGGCTCGAGCCGCGAACTCCGCGAGATCGGCAGGCGGACAGGCGCGTGCAACGCGCAGCCGCCCGGATTGGAGCCTGATCGAACGCGTGGGCTGCCGAAGGATGCAGGGCAAAGGACGGGTGGGCGTATGGCCCATATGGGCCATTGTGCCAAAAGGAACATGTCCAAATGGACCAGTCAGATAGTGGGCCATCGGACTTTACTGGGGTGAAGTTGTACCCTAACAATTGGCCAAGAGGGTGATCCGGAAGATGTTGTCTCTTCGGCGCCATACGCTCGACTCGGCTCCGACCGGATCCGAGCATCCGCAGGACCGGGGAGCGGCGCAGGACGCCGTCTCCCTTGCTGTGTCGATCGCCGACGCAATGGGATCCCTGAACGAGGGTGCCCAGGACATGGCGCGGCGCATCGGCGAGGCGCGCCAGGCGGTCGATGACCTGCGCGACAGCACCGTGCAGCGTCCAGAGATGCTCAGGCGTGTCGAGGACAACCTCGGTATGCTGTCGCAGGCCTTCAGCCAGGTGGCGACCGGCGCGACGGAGCAGGCCAACGCAACGTCGGCCGCTCTTTCCCTGGTGCAGGAGGTGGCGACGGAAGGCGGCGGCGTGGAAGAGCGCTCGCGCGAGGTCGCGCGCTTCATCGCCGATGGCGTGACAGACCTCGATCGGCAGCGGCGCGAGCTCGCCGACGTGTTGTCGGCCGTGCAGGGTGTGGCGCAGTCCATGCAGGAGGTGCGCGACGAGCTTGGGCGACTGCGCGACGCGGCGCAAGGTATCGAGGGCATTTCGGATAACATCCTGGGGATTGCCGGCCAGACAAATCTGCTGTCGCTCAATGCCTCGATCGAGGCCGCGCGCGCGGGCGAGCACGGCCGCGGGTTCGCGGTCGTCGCGGAAGCGGTGCGCAAGCTCGCCGAGCAGTCCAAGGTGCAGGTTGCGGAGACAGGCGATCGCATCAAGCTGATCGATCAGGCGATCCAGCGGGTCAGCCTGGTCGTGGACCGGGTGGCAGGCTCGGTCGGCGAGGCGGCGGCCAAGTCGAGCGGTGCCGAGGGCACGCTGACGCGCATGGTCGGCCTGCTGGAGGGCACCCGGGACCAGGTCGGGGGCATGGGGCAGAGCTTCTCGCGGGTGGCCGCCAAGCTTGGCACGGCCTCGCAGGAACTGGGCAGCGTCGCGGCCGTCTCCCAGGAGAACGCCGCCATCGCGGAAGAGGTCACGGCCAGCGTCGAGGGCGTGCGGACGCAGCTCGAGGAGATGTCGCGCGTCACCGCCGCGGACGGGCTGGCGGCCGAAGCCACGGGCGGCCACGTCGACGCGCTCGCGGGGCATGCCGACCGCCTTGCAGGCATGTCCGCGATCCTGCGCCTGATGGCGCAGGACGTCGCCGGGTCGGTCAAGGGAGACAGCCAGGGATCGATGATCATCGCCCTCGCACATGACGCGAAGGATGCGGTCCGCCGGGCGCAACCGATCTTCGAGCAACTCTCGCTGCGCGACTACGAACTGACGGCGTACCGCGAGCTGCGTTCCCTTGAGGATGTCTCGAGCCTCGAGCGGCTCTTCCGGGTTCCACACGGCGCGCAGTTCCAGCCGCCCAAGCTGGCGTCAGGCTGGGACCAGCGGATCGACGAGGAGCTTGCCCCGATCGTGGACGAGATTTGCCGACGCCACCCGGAGACGGGCACCGTCGCCTTCTTCGATCTCAACGGCCTCTCCATCATGCAGGATCTCGCCTGCAGGCGGGACTGGACGGGCGATCCGCGCAAGGACGCGACAGGCAATCGGATCAAGAGGCTTTACGACGACGCGGCCAGCCTCGCCTCCGCCCGGGTGGGCCTTGACGAGACGGGCATGCGACTGCAGGCGCGGACGCCCTATGCGACGCTCTGGCAATACGCGCCGCAGCAAGACGACGGTCGCTTCAGGACAAGCGTCTATCGGCGCGACACGGGCGAGGTGCTGCTCGAGGTGGCGGTGCCGGTCTGGGCGCACGGGCGCCCGGTGGCGGCGCTGCGCTGGGTGGTGCGGATCGACCCGTCCGGCCGCCTGCAGGTAGCCTAGGTGGTGTGGGGCACGCCGCGTCTCGCGCGGGGCCAAGCGGACCGGTACGTAGGAGTGCGAACCGCCGCAACCGAACTGAGCCGTGCAAGCGAGGAGGTGTCCGATGCCAGCTCCCCAGAGATTCCTGCAGGAACTCCTCGGCAAGCCGATCAGGTTGCACTTCGCGCGGGTCGAGTCCGCTTCGGCAGAGGGTTTCCTGGATGGCTACGACAGCCTGGGCGTCGTGGTCCGGCGGGCGGATCGCCTGACGTTCTACCCTTGGCATGTGCTGCGCTCGATCGAGGCCGCCGAGGCGGATTAGCAGGCCGAGGGCCGGACGCCGCAGCGTCCATGGCGACCGCCCCCTGTCGCGCAGCGGCGCCAACGCCGATGCGGTCAGAAGAAGCTGCCGAGGCCGGAGAGTCGCTGCAGCATGCCTGTCAGCATGACGACGCCGAGCAGGACCAGCAGGGCGCCGCCGATCTGTTCAAGGAGCCGCGTGTGGCGCCGCAGAGCCGCGAGGCGGTCGACAAGGCGGTCGGCGAGGAGTCCGAGCAGCAGGAACGGCACGCCGAGACCGAGCGCGTAGGCCACGAGCAGGATACCACCCCGCTGCCAGCTGGCCGTCTGCGCCGCCAGGACGAGGATGCTGCCGAGCCAGGGCGTGACGCAGGCCGTCCAGCCGAAGCCGAAGGCGGCCCCGACCAGTACGGCGCTGCCGAAGCCCATCTGCTTCGGCGTGTAGTGCATGCGCATGTCGCGCATGAGCACGCTCGGCTGAAGACCGAGCATGAACAGGCCGAACAGGATGACAAGGACGCCGCCCACATTGCGCAGCAGCTCGCGTTCGTGGGCCAGGACCTGGCCGAGCACCGTCGCGCTGAGGCCGAGCAGGATGAAGACGACGCCGAAGCCGGTGACGAAGCCGCTTGCGTTGACGATGCGAACGAACCTCTTGCCTTCGCCGCCTGCCGCCAGGAGGGCGAGATAGCTCGGCAGCAGAGGTAGTACGCAGGGGGAGGCGAAGGACAGGATTCCGCCCAGGAAGGCGAGTGGCAGGGAGATCGTGCTCAGTCACCCCGTGGCGCGTCGACTGTGGATCATTCTCGCAGGGTAGGGGTCGGGGGTCAAACGGCGGGACTGGCGGGTGGGTGTATACGGTATACATGGGAAATTTGTGACGTAACTGCGCTGTGGGTAGACGGGCATACCCTTGGCCAGTCCGAGTGGCCCATGGCGCCAGATCGCACCGCAAGGGCCTTTTGCGCCTCGCGACGGCATCTGACGAGCGTCGACACAGCTGCCTTCGGGCGTAACCAACCTGTGGGTGGCGGCCCTATCAGCAAAGATTGCGGCCATGGTAGCATGACCCATGCCGCGACGGACCGTGTGGGGCTTGTCACGTGCATTGCGACGAAGGACGATCGGTCGGGATCGGCTGTCGCGCACTGCAGGAACGCCCCGAAGGCAGTCGAGAGCCGCCGCAGATCTTCACGGCAAATTTCGTGGCGTCCTGTCATGTCGGAGGAGAGCTAACCCATGCGCAACCTGAACGTCCTGATGAAACTTATGGTGGCCTCCTCGATTGTAGGTGTGATCTTCCTCGCCGCCCTCATCTATTCGATCGTCTCGACCGCCGCCGTCTCCGGCAACTACGCACGCATCCTGCAGAGTATCGTACCGACGCAGATCGCCGCGCAGAAGCTCGACAGCGACATGTGGGGGGCGCTCGCCGAAGTGCGGGGGGAAACCCTCACCGGCCATGCGGGCAGCTACACCTACTTCACCAGCGACGCCAAGAAGCAGATCGCGAACCTCAAGCGTCTGAGCGTCACCCCGCAGCAGCAGGCGGCGTACCAGACGCTGGCCGCGGACGTGACGCAGGAGCTTTACACCCTGGATCAGGCCCAGACGTACGCCTCGACCGGCCTGAAGTCGGAGACGCTGACTCTGCTTTCGTCCTCGACCCCGGCGCGCAACCAGACGCGCACCGACGTCCTGGCCTTCGAGCAGCAGGAGTCCCGCCTCGATCAGTTGACGACCGCCAATGAGCAGGCCGCCGGCAGGACGGCGCTCATTCTCGAGATCGTCCTCGCGGCCGCCGCCATGCTTGTCGGCTTTGTCCTTATTCGCCGCATGGCCGCCACGATCGCCCGGCCGATCACCCAGATCGCCGACGGGGCGAAGCGCATTGCAGACGGTGACCTGACGTTCGAGCGCCTTGACGAGAACTCGGGCGACGAGCTCGGCGAGGTCGCCAAGGCGTTCAACCGCATGGTCCAGGACCTCAAGGGCATGATCGGCCGAATCCATGGCGCCGCCCAGGAGGTGTCCACCGCCGGCGAGCAGATGGCTTCAACCGCCTCGCAGGTGTCGGACGCCACCAGACAGATCGCGGCGGCGATGCAGGAACTCGCCAAGGGTGCGAGCCAGCAGTCCAGCGGGGCCGAGGAGACCGCCGGCTACATGGAGCAGCTGAAGGTCGCCGCCCAGCAGGTGATGGCAGGGGCCAAGAGCCAGGCCGAGGACATCGCCCGCAGCACAGAGGTGGTGCGTCAGACCGCGAAGGCCATCGAGCAGGTGGCTCACAGCGCCCAGGAGGTCTCGCGGGCCGCGGCACAGGCCTTGCAGGCGGCGGAGTCCGGCGGCGAATCGGTGCGCCAGACGGTCGTCGGCATCAATCAGATCGACACGGCATCCCGCCAGGTGGTCGAGTCCGTCGAGGCCCTAGGGGCATCGTCACAGCAGATCGGCGCGATCGTCGAAGTCATCTCCTCGATCGCGGACCAGACCAACCTCCTCGCGCTGAACGCCGCCATCGAGGCGGCGCGGGCCGGCGAGCACGGCCGCGGCTTCGCCGTTGTCGCGGACGAGGTACGCAAGCTTGCGGAGAGTTCCGGCGAGGCGAGCGGTCAGATCTCGAAGATCATCGAGACGATCCAGGACCACGTCCGAACAGCGGTGGCGGCGATCGGCGTCGCGGCCCAGCGCGTGCGCGCGGGCACCGAGATGGCGGGGCAAGCGGGCCAGGCGCTCGAGGCGATTCTCGAGGCGATGCGCGAGACGAACGGTTACGCGCAGGACATCTCTGCCGCTGCCGAACAGGTCACCGCGAGCACCGAGGGCGCCGTCCAGGCGATGGACGCGATCGCCGCCGTCGCCGAGGAGAGCCTGGCGGCGACAGAGCAGATGACCGAGCAGGCGCTCGCTGTCCAGGAGCGGGTGCAGTCGGTCGCCACCGTCTCCGCCCAGACGGCCGCTTCGGTGGAGGAGGTCTCCTCGAGCAGCGAGGAGATGGGCGCGTCCGCCGAGGAGATCACCAAGACCGCCATGAGGCTTGCCGACACGGCTGCCGCGCAACGGGCGGTCGTCGCGCGCTTCCGGATTTGACCGATCTGGCCGATAGGTACTTGGAGGGGGGGATGTCCATGGCCGAAGACACGCAGATTCAGCTCGTCCTGTTCGAGTTGCGGGGCGAACTGTATGCGGTCGAGGCGATGAAGGTGCAGGAGATCGTCCTGCGCGGGCGGGAGACAGCGATTCCCAGGGCGCCAGGCTATGTCGTAGGCATCATGAATCTGCGCGGACGCGTCATTCCGGTTGTCGACCTTCTCCGCCGATTCTCCCTGGGCGACGCCGGCAAGACGGCGTCGCAGGTGGTGGTGGTCGACCTGAGGGGCAGCCAGGTCGGGTTCATCGTCGATCTCGTCACCGAGGTCCTCAACGTACCTCTCGGCAAGATGGAGCCCCCGCCGGAAACTGTTGTCGACGGTCCGGTTCGCGCAGTCTCGGCGATCCTGCAACTCGGTGACCGGCTCGCGAGCGTTCTCGATCTGGACCTTGCGTTTGCACCCGAGGAGATCCAGGCCGAGTACGCTCTGGCGGCCCAGAACTGAGGGGCGGATGAAGACGTGGAAAGGCTTCTCAGGGAGCGGTAACCAGACACATCGGTGAATTGTCGCAAGTTGTCGGTTCCTGGTAGGAATGAGTTCAAATGGTCGCGAAGAGTGGGGAATTCCGCCATCCGGCGATGGAGGGTGAGAGAGTGGACCTGGGGCTCTCGATCGCCGCAAGCGCGTTGGGCGCAACCGAACAGGGCGTAGCCATCTACGCCAACGACCTGGCAAACGCCAATACCACAGCTTTCGCGCAAACCACACCGCTCTTTGCGGGCTTGCCGGCGACGACCGGGCCGATAGCTTCGGGCGTCCCCCCGACTGCAGGGGCATCCCCCGCGATCAGCCTAGGCAGCGGTGTCGAAATGGTTGCAGCCGACAGCACGGACTCGGGCCAGTCGCTCGTCAAGACGGGCATTGGCAGCGATGCCGCGCTGGTAGGGCCAGGCTACTTCGTCCTCCGCACGGCCGCCGGACCCGCCTATACGCGGGACGGCAGCTTCGGCGTCGATGCCCAGGGCAACCTGGTGAGCCAATCCGGCGCCCTGGTGCTGTCCTCGCAGGGCGTGCCCATTTCGGTGGGCAAGGTCACGTCCGCCGCTGTTCGCATCACCCGAAGCGGCGCCGTCATGGCCGGTTCGACAAACGTCGGGCAGCTGGGCATCGCCACCTTCCCCAATCCGAGTGGGCTCGTCCCAGTCGGCCAGAATGCCTTTTCCGCCGGGTCGGACTCAGGTCCGGCGACGCTCGGCGGCATTCCCGCAGGCACCACGCTGATTCCGGGGGCCCTGGCGTCGTCTGGTACCGATGTCGCCGCCAGCCTTACCGGCCTGATCACCCTCGAGCGCAGCTTCCAGCTCGACACAAAGATCCTCGGCCAAGCGAGCCAGATGTTGAACTGGGCCGCCTCGATGGGCTAAACCCTCACCCCGCGGAAAGGAGGCGAGCTTACGGACCTCATTACACCCATCGCATTCGTGGTCGCAGTTGTGGCCGTAGTGTTCGCCGACATTCTCGACGGCGGCACCATCGTCGGGTTGATCAACATCTCCGCGATGATCCTTGTACTCGGCGGCACCATGGGCGCTACCGTCATGAGCACTCCGATGGTGGACCTGCGGCGCATCCCTTCCTTCTTCACCAAGGTCCTCAGACCAAAGGGAACTGAGATCGACAGCACCATCGACGACATCGCCGCCCTGGCGGAGGTGGCCAGACGCGAGGGACTGCTCAGGCTCGAGGACGAGCTCGGGCGCAGGCCCGTGCCGGAGTTCCTGCAGCGCGGCGTTCAGCTGATCGTGGACGGTGCGGACGAGGATCGCATCCGTCTGATGATGGAGCAGGAGGTCACGATCTACGAGGATCGGGAGCTCTCGGGCGCCACTTTCTTCGAGACCGCGGGCGGCTTCGCGCCCACCTTGGGCATCATCGGCACGGTCGTGGGCCTCATCTCGGTGCTCTCGAACCTTTCGAACGTCCAGAAGCTGGCCCCGTCGATCGCCACCGCATTCACCGCCACACTTTGGGGCATCGCCACGGCGAACCTCTTCTGGCTCCCGATCGCCAATCGGCTGAAGGCCAACCTCAGGCATGAGGTCCAGGCGCGGGAGATGATCATCGAAGGCTGCATCGCCATAGCGGCGGGCCAGAATCCACGGCTCATCGCGGAGCAGCTTGCCGTCTACCGCTTGCCCGGCAAGCCGGGGCGCGGCAAGAAGGCCGAGGCCCCGCAGGAGGGGGGGGAGCAGCCTGAACTGCAGGTCGTCGGCCGATGAGCCGCAGGCGCAGGGGCCAAGGCCACGAGGGTGGCGGCGAGGGCGCGGGCATGCTGCGCTGGCTTCTGACCTATTCCGACATGATCACGCTTCTGATGGTGTTCTTCATCGTCCTCTATGCCGTCTCGCAGGTGGACAAGGCCCGTTACGAGGTGCTGATGAAGGCCCTCAAGCAGGTGCTCACCGGCCAACAGGTCGTGACGCAGATTGGCGGCACCGTGCCTGTGCCGCCGCCCGTGATCGGCAAGACGCCCACCGTATCGCAGACGGCCGAACAGAAGATGCTGCAACAGCTGGCGCACGAGTTGCAGCAGGCTGCCCAACAGAGCGGCATGCAGGCGGACGTCTCGGTGACGGTGGCTTCGGTGGGCGTAAGGGTCTCGTTTCTGAACGGCGTCCTCTTCGACCTCGGGCACGCCGAGATCCGCACGAACTCCTACCCTCTGCTGGACCACATCGCCGCGATCCTGGCCACCGCACCGAACAACGTCATCGTCGAAGGCTACACCGACGACATTCCGATCAACACGGACCGCTACCACTCCAACTGGGACCTCTCGGCCATCCGTGCGACCCGCGTGATCGAGTACCTGATCGGACAGGGCCTGGACCCGGCCCGCTTTTCGGCCGAGGCGTACAGCCAGTACCGCCCCATCGCCACCAACGCTACGGCCGCGGGGCGCCAGATGAACCGCCGCGTCGACCTTGTGATCCTGCGTTCCACCCCGTACTCCGTGGAGCAGATCATGGAGAACTACGACCAGATCCCTGGCGTGCCGGCTCGCGCCGGACCATCGACCGGCAGCTCGGGAACCCGCTGAGGAGGTGAGTATATGCTGAGAGGCATCGACACCGTATCGTCCGGCATGGTGGCCGACGAAGGCTGGCAGCAGATCCTGGCCAACGACCTGGCGCAACTGCAGACGCCCGGCTACAAGGCGCAGTCGCCCGTGATCGGCTCGTTCGAGACGCTGCTCGTCTCGCGCGGCGGCGCAGGCGGCGGCCAGGTCGGATCCCAGAGCGGCGGGACGGCGATCGTCGCCACCACCACCGACTGGACCGAGGGCGCCTTGCAGACGACCGGCAACCCCCTCGACGTCGCCCTGCAGGGCGGTGGCTTCTTCGCGGTGCAGACCCCCCAGGGCATCCGCTACACCCGCGCGGGGGACTTCACCCTCGACGCCGCGGGCGACCTCGTCACACCACAGGGCTACCTGGTGCTCAGCAGCGCAGGCAAGCCGCTCAGGGCAGGCCAGGACGCCAGCATCGCACCGGACGGCACGCTCAATTCGAGTCTGGGCAAGGCCGGTCAGGTCGGTGTCTGGAACCCGTCGCTCGCGGGACTCACCGACATGGGCGGCGGACTCTACCAGGCGAACGGCGCAGCTCCTCTCCTGACTGGCGCGCAACTCACGCCCGGGGCGCTCGAGAGCTCGAATGTCCAGGCCCCAGAGGTGCTTGCGGCGATGATCCAGGTGCTGCGCCACTTCCAGGCGGAGCAGCAGTTCGTCACGCAGGACACAAGCACCATCGACCGCTTCCTGCAGGAGGCCGGGTAGCATGTCGTACGCGCCGCTCTTCCCGCAAGGGCCCATCACGACCGTCGCGCAGGGGCTCGCAGCGAGCCCAGGCGTCGGCGGGCCTGCGCAGGTTGCGCCAGCCGGGGCGATGCCCGGGGGCGGCGGCACGTTCCAGGAGGCAATCGCCGCTGCCGCGCAGGCGACTGGTCTCGACCCCCGTCTGCTGCAGGCGGTGGCCGAACAGGAGAGCGGCGGCAACCCAAGCGCCGTCTCGCCCGCCGGGGCCCAGGGACTCATGCAGCTGATGCCCGGCACCGCGCAGGCGCTCGGCGTGCAAGACCCCTTCGACCCGACCCAGAATGCGATCGGCGGCGCCACCTACCTGAAGGAGATGCTCCAGGAGTTCCAAGGCAACCTCTCCCTGGCTCTGGCGGCCTACAACGCGGGTCCTGGCGCGGTTCAGAAATATGGCGGCATCCCGCCCTATCCCGAGACCGAAGCCTATGTGAGAGGGGTGCTGGCATCCTATCAGGCGGCTCCATAGGGGCAACTGGGCTAGGAACCCGGTCTCGCGGCTTTCCTACACCAAAGGGGGCATGGCAGCGATGATGCAGGCACTATCGAGTGCGGTGGCGGGGCTCGACGGCGAGCAGACCGCGATGAACGTCATCGGCAACAACATCGCCAACGTCAACACGATCGGCTTCAAGTCGAGCTCCGTGGACTTTACCACCCTTCTTTCGCAGCTGCTCTCGAGCGGTTCGGCGCCCGTCATCGTCGGCGGCAAGGCCGTCCTTGGCGGCACGAACCCGCAGGCGGTCGGACTCGGCGTCGGCATCGGCACCGTGACGCAGAACATGGCGCAGGGGAGCCTGCAGCAGACGGGCAACCCGCTCGACATCGCGATCCAGGGCAACGGCTTCCTTACGCTGCAGAGCACGCAGGGAACCGTCTACTCGCGCGACGGCGGCCTCGAGATCGACTCGAACGGCGATCTCGTCCAGGCCTCGACCGGTTCCCTCGTGGAGGGCTACCAGCCGACGATCACATCGAGCGGCACCACCCCTCCGACCTACGCCGTCGGCACCTACACCCCGCCGGCCTACCCGACGGCGACAAAGCCTTCGCCGATCACCATCCCGCAGGCGATCACCGTCACCGGCGGCACCGGCACGTACAACCTGGGCTCTGTGGCGATCGGCGCGGACGGCACCATCACCGCCACATACCAGAACTCGAGCGGCGCATCGTCGCAGGTCGTGCTCGGTCAGGTGGCGGTCGCGGTCGTGCCGAACGAGAACGGCATGGTGCCCGTGGCGGGCAACGCCTACACGACCGGCCCGAACAGCGGCCTGCCCCAGTACACCGGCGCCGGCACGAACGGCGCGGGATCCTTCGCGGTCGGCTCGCTCGAGCAGTCGAACGTGGACATCTCGCAGGAGCTTACCAACATGATCGTCGCCGAGCGTTCCTACCAGGTGGACGCGAAGGTGATCACGACAGCCGACAGCATGCTCCAGTCCCTGATCCAGGTCCAGTAATGAGCGCCCCGGGCCTCATTCCGGGGGTGCTGGCGAGCGCTCTGCAGGGCCTGTCGATGCGCGAGCAGGTCATTGCGCAGAACATCGCAAACATCGGCACCCCCGACTACCAGGCACAGGACGTCCAGTTCGCGGCGACGCTGCAGCAGGCGATGCAGAGCGGCAATGTCGACGCCCAGGTGGTCACGGAGCCTGGCGCCATGAACCAGAACGGCAACGGCGTGGACCTCGAGCAGCAGATCGGACTGATGAACCAGGTCGCCCTGATCCAGCAAGGCGTCATGGACCAGGTCGATGCGGACGAACGGGTGGCCAAGACGATCCTGAACGATCTCGGCGGCGCGGGAGTGTGATGGCGTGAGCATAGGTCCAGTGGCCCAGGCGGCTCTGAACCTGGGAACGACCGGCGCCGCGGCCGCCGGCAAGCCGGCAGGTCAAGAGTTCCAGCAGATCCTCTCGAGCGCCATTGCGCAGGTGACAGGGGCGCAGGCCCAGGCGAACCAGCTCGCCGCCACCTACGCCATGGGCGGCAATGTGACACTCGAGCAGGTGATGCTTGCGACGAGCAAGGCGGAGCTCCTGGTCGAGACGGCGGGGGCTGTCACCACGCGGGCGATCGCCGCCTACCAGAGCCTGATGCAGACCAGCATCGGCTAGAGGTTCCACTACCC
>JAJZVM010000199.1 GCA_021845645.1 Bacillota bacterium | reverse complement strand
CCCGAAGCTGCCAAGGGGCAGGGCGGTAAACACGGCGGGTGCGGGGAGAAGGTCGGCGTCCTTACCCGGGGAGATCTGCCGGATACGCGGGCAACTCGCCAAGTGGCGGGGGCAGCAACCCAGATCGTAAGGCTGAACCGGCAGAAGTCAGCAGAGGCCATAGTACCGCGCCCTCAAGGCACGGGAAGGGCCGAACGTCGAGCAGGGATGGAAGCGGCATGACCGTGAGTGGGCATTGATGGCAGTTGTCCCCGTAAGGGGATCTACTGACGGGAGATACGGGTGAAGCCCGGACGAATCGTCAGAGAGCCGAGCACCCTCTGGCACCAGCCGAAACGGAAGCCCCGCCAGCATGGTGGTCATGCATGGTCAATCTCGACGAACCGCCCGACCCGCATGCCGGGTGGTGTGGGAGGGGCGGATCGGTGACCGATCCCCCCTATCCCGATTGCGCAAACGCACGTTCGGGAAAGGGACTTTTCCATCAGGGCGGGAATCGCTAACTAGCAGAATCCAGGCAAGGGGTGATCCCCGTAGCGGACCAGTACGTCCACGTGCCCGAGGAGGTCATCGTGGCGCGCGGCCTCGAGAAGAGCTATGGCGACGTCCACGCGGTCAAGGGTGTGGACTTCACGATCCGGCGCGGCGAGTGCTTCGCCTTCCTCGGACCGAACGGCGCGGGCAAGTCGAGCACGATCCGCATGCTTTCCTGCCTGTCGCCGGTCACGCGCGGCGAGCTGACGGTGCTGTCGCTGCCGGCGGGCATCGGCGAGCGCCGCATCAAGGAGCGGCTCGGCATCGTCTCGCAGGACGACAATGTGGACCCGGATCTCAGCCTGATGGAGAACCTCATGGTTTACGCGCGCTACTTCAGCATGCCACGGGCCGAGGCGCTCGAGCACGCCCAGGCCCTGCTGGCGTTCATGCAGCTCGAGGGCCGCTCGCGCGCCGCGGTGCGGGAACTCTCGGGGGGCATGCGCCGAAGGCTTGTGATCGCGCGCGCCCTGATGCACAGGCCGGACATCCTCGTGCTCGACGAGCCGACGACAGGGCTCGACCCGCAGGCGCGCCTGCTGGTCTGGGGAGTGGTGCAGCAGCTCAAGTTGCAGGGTGTCACGATCGTGCTCACGACCCACTACATGGACGAAGCCGAGCGACTTGCGGACCGCGTCGTCGTAATGGACCACGGGCGCATCCTCGAGGTGGACCGGCCGCGGCCGCTCATCGAACGAACGGTGGGCAGGGAGGCGGTCGAGATCTGGCAGCGGCCCGGCGAGGACGATCGGGCCTTCATCGCGGCGGCGGGCCCAGACCTGATGCTCTCGGACCGGCACGGCGACACGTTGGTGCTCTACGCCGCAGAAAGCGGCCGCATCGGGCAGGCCTTGAGCCGCGAGGGGCTGCAGCCCGAGCGCATGCTGGTACGGCCGACGAACCTTGAGGACGTCTTCCTCACTCTGACCGGGAGGGACCTGCGCGAATGAACGGCGGCAAGGGCCTAATGCAGGCGGCAGCCGCCGTCTGGTGGCGGGACTTCGTTGCGTGGCGCAAGTTCTGGCGCTCATCCATCCTCCTCAACTTCGGCGAGCCGCTTACGAACCTGCTCGCGCTCGGCATCGGGCTCGGCGCCTACGTTGCCGTGATGCAGGGCGTGACGTTCCTGCAGTTCATCGCGCCTGGACTGCTCGCGGTCACGGCGATGAACGCGGTCACTTTCGATGCGGGTTTCGAAACCTACGACAAGCTCAACAGCAGCGGCGTGTACGCCGCGATGCTGACGTCGCCCTTGACGGTGCCCGAGATCGTGGTCGGCGAATACCTCTGGGAGGCGACGCGGGCCATCCTCTACGGTTCCGTCTTCTTCATCGTCATCCTCGCGTTCGGCCTCGTCCACTCGCTGTGGTCGCTCCTGTTGCCGGTGCCGCTCGTGCTGTTCGGCGTCCTCTTCACCGCGCCCGCCCTCTTTGTCGCCGCTGTTGCCCGCACGCACGAGCAGCTCTTCTACTACTTCAGCCTCGTCATCACGCCGATGTTCATGTTCAGCGGCGTCTTCTTTCCCGTCGGCCACCTGCCCTGGCTCGTCCGTGACATCATCTACATCCTGCCTCTCTATCATGGCGTCGAGCTGACACGCGCCCTGGTGCTCGGGCAGGTGAACTCCGGGCTTCTCTGGCAACTCGTGTGGCTCGTCGGCTACGCGGCCGTGCTCGCATATCTGCCCGTGCGGGCCCTGGCGCGCCGTCTGACGACCTGAGCGCGGCCGCCGCACAGAGCGGCGGCGGATCGGCCCTTGAAGGGGGAGTCGCGGTGCGGGTGGCGGTGAGCGGCAGTCACGGCTTGATCGGCGGCAGGCTCATGGTGGAACTCCGCAAGGCGGGGCACGAGGTGACGATGCTGCAACGTGCCTCAGGGCCGGTGCCGCCCGGCGCGCAAGCCGCGCCGTGGCTCTCCGCCGGCCGGGACGTCGATGCGGTCGTGCACCTGGCCGGCAGTCCGATCGCGGCGGGCCGCTGGAGCGCGCGGCGCAAGCGCGAGATCCTCGCCAGCCGCGAAGCCGGAACCAGGCGGCTGATCGAGGCCCTCGCCGGTGCGGGGGCGCGACCGCGCGTTTTCGTCTCCGCCTCGGCGGTCGGGTACTACGGCCCTTGCGGCGATGAAGCCCTCGACGAGCAGAGGCCGCCCGGCCGCGACTTCCTCGCGGGGGTCTGCGTCGCTTGGGAAGACGCGGCGCTCGGTGCCGCGCAGGCGCTTGGCGCGCGGGTCGTGCATCTGCGCACAGGGGTCGTGCTCACGGGCGAAGGCGGCATGCTGGCGCGGCTTTTGCCGTTTTTCAGGCTCGGTCTCGGCGGCCCGGTCGGTTCCGGCCGGCAATGGCTGCCCTGGATAACCCTCGAGGACGAGGTGCGGGCCATCATGGCGCTATTGCAGCGCGAAGACGCCGCGGGAGCCTACAACCTGTGCGCGCCTTCGCCCGCGCGAAGCGACGAGTTCGCCCATGCACTGGGGAGGGTGCTGCGCAGGCCGGCGGTCCTGCCGCTACCCTCCGCGGCCGTTCGGCTGATGTTTGGCGAAATGGGCGAAGCGGTGCTGCTGGCCGGCCAGCGTGCGCTGCCCAGGAAGCTTGAGGCCGCTGGCTTCACGTTCCGCGAGCCGGCGCTCGACTCTGCGCTGCGGCACTGTCTGCAGGGCTAAGCCAGTTCCCTTGGGACATGGCTTGCCATGCGACAGCCGACTAAGGTGCACCCCGCGTGCCGTTCGGCGAAGGGGGCATCCTTTAGGCTGTCGGATCTGCAGGGAGGTCGAGAGATGGCGACAGCGACAAACACCACCACGTTTGCGGTGGATCAGGCCCACACCGATGTCGAGTTCAGCGTGCGGCACATGGGCATCAGCACGATCCGCGGACGCTTCACGAAGTTCAGCGGCAGCCTCGACGTCGAGGGCGAGCGCGTCGTGGGCGCGAAGGCGGAGATCGTGGCAAGCAGCATCCACACGAAGGAAGAGCAGCGCGACCAGCACCTGAGGTCAGGGGACTTCTTCGACGTCGAGAAGTACCCATCCATCACCTTTGTCGCGCACGAGGCCAGCGAGATGGGGCAAGGCCGCTACAGGATGGTGGGGGAACTCTCCATGCACGGCGTCACGAAGAACGTGACGATGGACCTCGAGGCGAGCCGGCCGATCAAGGATCCGTCCGGAGCGCGCCGGATCGGCTTCTCCGCTGAGGGTTCGGTCGACCGGCGCGACTTCGGGCTCACGTGGAACGCCGTCGTAGAGGCGGGCGGTCTGATGGTGGGACACGAAGTCAAGCTGCACCTGAGCGGGGAGGCGACGGCGGAGTAGCTTCGGCCGGCAGGATGCCCGCGATTCCCGGGCATCCTTAGAGAGTCTTGGACAGCCAGCCGCAAGTTAAGAGTTTCTAAGACCGGGCCAGGACAGCCACACGGCTGTCCTGGCCGGTTCTTCCATATATCCATGCCTTCACGCCGCAGTCCTGTGCGCGAAAGGCGCGCGGAACAGGCTTTGCGGCGGTCAGGAGCTGCCGGCGCCAATGGGCGGATTTGGCACCGCGCCGCGGCCTGCCCTTACGGCCGGGGCCGAATGGACCTGAGGCCTACCGTCCATTCGGAGGAGTAATCACTCGATGTATAGAAAGAGTGTAGCCAGACCCAATGGGGAGCCCCGCGCGGCAGGGAGATCGAGGTTGGCGGGATTGGCCCGTCACCTTGGGAAACGGCCTTGCCACAGGTGAGAGGGAACGGGACACAGCCCAACTATCCTGTGAGGAGGATGTACCATGCGGAACCGTCGATGGGCCGCCTTGAGCGGCCTGATCGGATCAGCGGCCATTTTGCTGGCAGCGTGCGGCGGGACGAGTACGACAGCGACCCAGGCGCCGCTGCAGAAGGCGAGCACCGTGGTGACGGCCCTGCCGCTGCAGGTCGGCATCACGGACTACGCGCCGATCGCGAACGCCTCGGCGTACACGATCTACAACAGCGGCGTCGAGT
>JAJZVM010000058.1 GCA_021845645.1 Bacillota bacterium | reverse complement strand
GTTCCGAGACCGCTTCCTGCCCACCACCAGCCGTGACTGAGCCGGGCTCAGCCCGGCTTGTGCATGCTGCCGTTCTGTGCCTCGATGTCGATCCAGGGTGTGTCTTGGCCGCCGCGGCGGGCCATGCTGACTTGCCACCGCTGTCCGACCGCCTCGACGAGAAGCGGCGGATTGCCTGATTTGGCCAGAACGCGCAAGAGAGCGCGGTCGGACCGAGTGGCGGCGAGAACCGGCAGCGTGGCCGGAACGTTGGCTTCCATGGGCGCAAGGCGGGCGGTTCGGACGGCGTAGGCCCAGCCGACCTGCGTGAGAACGGCCGTGACATGGTCGACGTGCAGGCTGGCGGCGGCCCCGATCCCGACGAGTTCCGCGATGCGCTTTCGCACCATGTCGTGCCGCCGCCTGGGCGGGTCATGTGCGACCGTCCCGTCCCTGGCACGTTCCGGCGGGCAACGGGGACGGAGCGGCTGCCCCTAAACGGCGCCATCGCGTGCCGCCGAGCGACGGAGGGCGCGGCAGAAGCGGCGCCGACCGGAAAGGCGCGGCGGGACCTGGGCCATGCCTCCAGCATGGCTGGCTGTCTTCGCCCTGCGATCATACCAAGCGGAAGACCGGGCTCAGTGCGACGACGTCGCAGGAACACGGGCAGCAGCGCTCGAAGCATCGGGCAAAGTCCCGGTTGGGGTGAGAACCGTGCGGGTCAGGGACGTGCTCGATCTATTCCCGGACGTCCGGCTGCGGGCGGGTCAGTCCGGCGCCGAGGCGAAGGTGTTCTGGGTCCACGTCATCGACCAGCCGGACATTGGCCACTGGCTACGCGACGGCACGCTCGTCCTGACGACCGGTATGGGCTGGGGAGGGGCGGATTGGGTTTTCGGCGAGGCGGTGGGCGAGATCGCCGCCGCCGGAGCGGCAGGACTCATGGTGGCGACCGGACGCTTCCTCCACGAGATTCCCCATCGCGTCGCGGCGGTGGCGGACGAGGTCGGCCTGCCCCTGCTCGAGGCACCTTTCTCCCTGCCCTTCATCGATGTCACATCGAAGCTTCAGCGCCTGCTCGTGGGCGAGCAGTACCAGATCCTCGAGCAAGTCGACCGGATCCACGGCGATCTGGTGCAGGCCGCGTTGCGCTCGCATTCGGTCGGTGACGTGCTCGACCGCCTGGCCGAGGCGCTGGGGTGCGATGTGGCCGTGCATTTCTGGCGCGACCGGGGTGGTGCGGTGGAGGAACTGGCGTGTGCCGGGGCGCCACCCGGTTCCGCCGCCGTGGCGTCGGCCGTTCGGCGATGCGGCGAGCCTCCCGGCCCTTGCACACTCGAGGTGGCCGGGCGCGACACCTTCCTCATCCCCGTGCGGCAGGGGCATGATGGGCATACGGTGCTGTCGCTCTTCGCCAGGGGCGGCGAGTTTGGTGTCTTGGAACGCACCGTCGCAGGCCATGCGGCGACCGTGGTGGCCCTCCAGATGGCCCGCCAGCGCGAGATCGCGGACGTGGAGCGCAGGGTGCACGCGAGCTTCATCGACGCGCTGCTTTCTGGCGCCTACCAACCGGGTGACGTGGCGGCGCAAGAGCGCGCACGGCTTCGCGGCATCGATCCCGCGGGCACGTTTCGGGTCGTGATCGCCCGCTCGGACAGCGGACAGGCGCTCTCCAGCAGAGCTGAGTTCGCCCGGCGCCAGGATCTGCTCCTGGCTGTCGAGGCCAATCTCGGAGCCATGCAGCGGCAGGTGGCGACCACGTCGTCGCTCAACCGCGTGATCCTGCTTTGGCCGGCCGGCGCGCGCGACCGCGAGCAGCTGTCCGCACTGCACAAGGGCATCGTTGCGCGGTTCGGCCAACCGGTCGTGCTCGCGGCGAGCAGTCCGGTCGTGGGGCTGGCCGGCGTGCAGCGCGCCGGCTGGGAGGCTGAGCGGCTGCTTTCCGCAGTGCCGCCAGACGCCGAGCTCCTCTTCTACGAGGATCAGATCCTGCTGCGCCTTCTGCAACGCAACGACCCGATCCTGCGCCGCGAACTCCGGGACATGGTGGTGGGCCGGCTCCTGTCTGCCGCGGGAGGATCGAAGCTGGTCGAGACCCTGGAAACGCTTGTCGCGTGCGGTTACCACCAGAACGAGGCGGCCCAACGGCTTGGCGTACACCGCAACACGATGCTCAAGCGCGTGGAACGGATCGAGGAGCGCATCGGGCGCTCGCTGACGGATCCCGAGACACGCACCATCGTCTACCTTTCACTGGTTCTCGCACGGACGCGCGAGTAGCTGGCACGGTGCAGGAGGCACAGTGCTGGCGTTGATTAAGTGTGCATATCCGCCATGGATAAGTGCATGGTGGATTTTTAGGCTTTAAGGCAGGGGAACTGCTGGTCTGCAGCGCGTGGCAGAGGTCTCGCCATGTGTGCCTTTGGATGGGAGGGAGCCAGATGGGACGGCTTGAGCAGGACGATCTCCGTTACCGATGGCATCCGTATTCGTCGCCGCAGAGCGTCGAGAATCTCGGCCCGATCGTCATCGTCTCGGGACAAGGGGCGACGGTACAGGACGCGAGCGGGCGTTCCTACATCGACGGGCATGCCGGACTCTGGCTGATGAACGTCGGCTGGGGGCGCGACAGCATCGTCGACGCAGTTGCGGAACAGATGCGCCGCCTGCCTTGGTTCTCTTCCTTTGGGCGCTTCAGCAACGAGCCCGCCATCGAACTCTCGCGTCGCCTGGCCCAACTGCTGGAACCCGAGGGCATGAGCCACTTCTTCTTCACCAATTCGGGGTCAGAGGCCAACGATACGGCGATCAAGATCGCGCGCCAGTATTTCCGTGAGAAGGGTCAACCCCGCAAGCAGAAGATCATCGGACGCAACCATGCCTACCATGGGGTGACGTTCGGCGCGCTTTCCGTCTCGGGCATGCGTGTGAACCGACAGGCCTTCGAGCCGCTGCTGCCCGGGGTGCTCCACGTCGCCAGCCCGCACTGCAGCCGATGCGAACTTCATCAGAGCTACCCCGGTTGCGGCCTGCTCTGCGCGCGCGACCTCGAGAGGGTGGTGGCGTTCGAAGGCGCGGACACGATCGCCGCATTCATCGCGGAGCCGGTGCAAGCCGCCGGTGGCGTGATCATTCCGCCTGAGGACTATCTGAAGGAGGTCGCCGAGATCTGCCGCCGGCACGATATCCTCTTCATCGCTGACGAGGTGGTCACGGGTTTCGGCCGCACGGGCGCCTGGTTCGGCAGTCGACGCTTCGGTGTCCGGCCGGACATCATGACCTTCGCGAAGGGGTTGACGAGCGGCTATCTGCCGCTGGGCTGCACGGCTGTCAGCGAGACGGTGTTCGCCGCGTTCGCGGGACCGCAGGAATTCCGCCACGGGAACACATACAGCGGGCACCCCGTCGCGTGCGTCGCGGCGCTCGAGAACCTGCGGCTGATCGAGGCGGAGGACCTGCCGGCGCGCGCCGAGCGCATGGGCGCCCGGCTGCTTTCGGGGCTGTTCGAGTTGCGCCGCCATCCGAGCGTCGGGGACGTGCGCGGCGTCGGGCTGCTCGCCCGCTTGGAACTGGTGGACGCCGACAGCGCGCCGCTGGCGTCGGCCGTCGTGGGCCAGGTGCTGGAGCGGGTGTTGGAACTTGGCGTCATCCTGCGCGGCGCCGGCAGCGTTATCACCCTGTCGCCGCCCCTCGTCATCGCTCCAGACGAGATTCGCGGCATCCTGCAGGCGCTCGATATGGCGCTGGGCGAGATCGCCGACAAGGCGGTCGGGACGGGGCGGACAGAGTAGGCGGCGCCGTCAGGGGCGCGTGGCGGGAGGCGACGGCTTTGGACAGCGAAGGTCCGCTTCACGGCATCTGCGTTCTCGACCTTTCCCGCGTGCTCGCCGGCCCATTCGCCACGATGGGCCTTGGCGAACTCGGGGCGCGCGTCGTCAAGGTCGAGCATGTGCGCGGCGGCGACGAGACGCGGACCTGGGGGCCGCCGTTTTCGGGCGGCGAGTCGGCCTACTACCTTGCGGTGAACCGCAACAAGGAAGGGGTGGCTCTCGACCTGCGCCAGGAAGCGGCCCAGAAGGCGGTGCGCGGCCTTGCCGTCGGTTGGGCGGATGTCGTCGTCGAGAACTTCCTTCCGGGTGCGCTCGAGAAGTTCGGCCTCGGTCTCGCAGGGCTGCGCGCGGAGCAGCCGCGTCTGATCACCGCCAGCATCCGCGGCTATCCGCGCGGTGACGACCGACCGGGCTACGACTTCGTGGTGCAGGGCGCGGGAGGCATCATGTCGATCACCGGCCCGGAGGATGGCGAGCCGTTCAAGATCGGCGTCGCGGCGACCGACCTCTTTGCGGGCATGTTTCTCCAGAGCGGCATTCTGGCTGCCCTCTACGACCGCGAGCGCACGGGGCTCGGCGAGCATGTCGAGGTCTCGCTCTTCGACGCGCAGCTCGCCATGCTGGCGAACGTCGCCTCCGCGTCCCTCGTCACGGGTCGTCCGCCCCGGCGGTATGGCAACGCCCACCCGCAGCTCGCCCCCTACGAGGTCTTCCCCTGCCAGGATGGCCGCATCACGATCGGCATCGGCAACGACCGCCAATTCGCAGCACTCGCGCGGGTGCTGGGGCGGCCGGCCTGGAGCGAGGACCCGAGCTTTCGCCACAACGCGGATCGCGTTGTGCACCGGCAGCAGCTCGTCTCGCGGATGCGGGAGATCCTCGTGCGGCGGCCGTGCGCCGCCTGGCTCGAGGAACTGACCGCCGTGGCCGTGCCATGCGGTCCGATCCGAAGCGTCGACGAGGCCCTGGCGTCTCCCGAGGCGCAACGCTCGGGCGCGGTGGTGCACATGGACCACCCCACCGTGCCGAACCTACCGCAGTTGCGGCTTCCGTGGCGCTTCGCGCGCCGCACCGCGGAACCGCGCACGCCGCCGCCGCTGCATGGCCAGCATACGTCCGCCGTGCTGGCCGAGGCCGGCCTCGACGCTGAGGAGATCGCCATAGCGCTGGGGGGTGGTGCGGCGATGCAAGCGGCACCGTCGCGCGCAGACCGCTCCTGAGGACGACCGGGACCACGCGCTGTGCGACGTCTGCACCCCGCCCGACAAGGAGGCAACCATGGCTGCGCGAGCACATCCGTACATAGCCAACTCATCCGCAGGGGCAAAGGCGAAGCTCCTCGCTGGCGCCGGCGTGGACAGCGCGGACGCGATCTACGAGGCGATTCCTTCGCAGCTTCGTCTGGGTCGCCCGTTGCGGCTGCCTGCGGCGCTGGGTTCGGAATTCGAGTTGCGGCGCCATGTGGAAGCCCTGCTGGCCAAGAACGCGTCGACGGCCGATCATCTGAGCTTTCTCGGCGGCGGCGCATGGCAGCACTACGTGCCGGCGGTTGTGGACACCGTGATCGGCCGCGACGAGTTCCTAACCGCGTACGGTGCGGACGCCTATGGCGATCACGGCAAGTACCAGGCCATGTTCGAGACGGCGAGCATGCTCGGCGAACTGCTCGAGATGGACGCCGTGAGCACTTCGACCTACGACTGGGCCAACGCCGCCGCGGCCGCGTGCCGGATGGCGACGCGACTGACCGCACGCAGCCGGGTGCTCGTCGCGGCAACCACGAGCCCGAATCGGCTGGCCGTCATCGAGAACTACGCGGGGCCGGCCATCACCGTCGACCTGATCGCGTGGGACCGGAGGACCGGACGCCTCGATCTCGCCGCCCTCTCGGCGATGCTGCGGGACGATGTCGCGGCGGTCTACTTCGAGAATCCGTCATATCTCGGCTTCCTCGAGGACCAGGCGGCGGAGATCGCCAGGCTGGCACACGGAGCTGGAGCCGAGGTGATCGTAGGCGTCGACCCGTCGTCGCTGGGGGTTGTCCGCCCTCCGGCCACCTATGGGGCCGATATCGTCTGCGGCGACTTGCAGCCCCTTGGGGTGCACCTGCAGTGGGGCGGCGGTCTATCGGGATTCATCGCGATGCGTGACGAGCAGCGCTACCTGGACGAGTGTCCACTGCAACTCTTCGGACTGGCCGAGACGACGGCCGAAGGCGAGTACGGGTTCGGCAAGGTGTTGAGCGAACGCACGTCCTACGCGGCGCGCGAGCAGGGCAAGGACTTCGTCGGCACCGTGACGGCGCTTCACGCGATCGCGGCGGGCGTCTACCTGGCCCTGCTCGGACCGCAGGGCATGCGTGAACTTGGCGCGGGAATCGCCCAGCGCAGGGCCTATCTGGTGTCGCTGCTGCGACAGTTGCCGGGGGTGCAGGCGCCTCACCTGAGCGCACCCGGCTTCAAGGAGGTCGTCGTGGGATTCGACGGGACCGGCCGGACGGTGCGGGAGATCAACGCGGGCCTGCGCGCGCGCGGCATCTTTGGCGGCAAGAACCTCAGCCGCGAATTTCCCGAACTTGGCGAGAGCGCTCTGTACGCGGTGACGGAGGTGCACAGCGCGGCGGACATCGAGCGTCTCGCCGCGGCCTTGGGGGAGGTGCTCGCGCGTTGAAGCAGAAGACGGAGCCGCCCGTGCATGCGCGCACATCCTTCCACGAGGCGCGCTGGTGCGAACCGATCATCTTCGAACTGTCCTCGGATGGCGCGCGTGGGGTACTCGTCCCTCTGCCGGAGGAGCGGATCTGTGCGGCGGTCGGCGCCGCCGCCGCGCTCCTGCCGGCGGAGCTGCAACGGGAACGGCCGCCGGCCCTGCCCGAACTATCGCAGAAGCACGTGCTGGCGCATTACCTGCACCTCTCGCAGGAGACCCTTGGCGCCAACTTGGCCAATGACATCAGCCAGGGCACCTGCACGATGAAGTACAACCCGCGGGTGCATGAGATGCTTGCGGCCGATCCGCGGTTCAGCGAACTGCACCCGGACCAGGACGAGTCGACGGTGCAGGGGATCCTCGAGATCTACCACCGTTTCGGCGAGATCCTGAAGGAGATCGCCGGCATGGACGCCGTGAGCCTGCAGGCAGGAGGCGGCACCCACGCGATCTTCACCGCGGCGCGTATGATCCGTTCCTATTTCGAAGTCCGCGGTGAGGGCGAGACACGCGACGAAGTGATCACGACCGTCTTTTCCCATCCCGCCAACGCAGCAGCTCCGGCGACGGCCGGCTTCCGGGTGCTGACGCTCTACCCCGGCGAGGATGGGCTGCCCGACCTCGACGCGCTCCGGGCGGCGGTATCGCCGCGCACGGCAGCCATCTTCATGACGAATCCCGAAGATATCGGCCTCTACAATCCACGCGTACGCGAGTTCGTGGAGACGGTGCACGCGGCGGGCGGCCTCGCCTTCTACGACCAGGCGAATGCGAACGGCTTCCTCGGGGTCGCGAGGGCACGCGAGGCAGGCTTCGACATCTGCCACTTCAACGTCCACAAGACGTTCGGCGCGCCGCACGGCTCGTTCGGTCCGGGAAACGGAGCCCTCCTATGCACGAGCGAGCTCGCGCCCTATCTGCCGGTCCCGATCGTGACCGAGGCGGGAGGCGCCTACCACCTGGACTACGGCCGGCCGCGAAGCGTCGGCAAGATCCGGGACTTCTACGGCACGGCCGGCGTCGTGCTGCGCGCCTACGCCTGGGTGATGTCGATGGGAGCGGAGGGCCTGCGCGAGGCAGCCGACATCTCCGTGCTCAACAACAGTTACCTCTTGCGGCGGCTCGAAGGCGTGCCTGGACTTGGGCACGCGTTCGAGGGCAACGGCCTGCGGCGCATGGAGCAGGTGCGCTACAGCTGGCGGCGACTGAAGGAGGAGACCGGCGTCGGCACGGAGGATGTGCAGCGCCGCGTCGCAGATTTCGGCCTGCCGCACTATTTCCTGAGCCATCATCCCTGGCTCGTGCCGGAGCCGATGACGCTCGAACCCTGCGAGACCTACTCCCTGCGTGACATGGACGAGTATGCCGAGGTGCTGCGGTGCGTCGCGCGAGAGGCCTACGACGAACCGCACGTGGTGCTGGAGGCACCGCACCGGAGCGCCGCGCACCGCCGGCGGGACGATCGCGACCTCGTCGATCCCGGGCGTTGGGCGCTGACATGGCGCGCCCACCTGCACAAGGTGGCCGCTGGCCGGACACCCGCCGGGGAGCGATAGGTCTGCCGCCGTGGAGGGCCACATCGGCCTTGTCGTCAATCCGGTGGCCGGACTGGGCGGGCGCGTGGCACTGCATGGCACGGACGGCGTGCACGCGCGCAGCGAGGCTCTGCGGCGCGGTGCGTTACGCTGGTCGCCTGGTCGGGCCGTCGAGGCGCTGCGCTCGCTGAACGGCGCGGCAGGGGTCAGTCTGGTCACCTACCCTGGCGAGATGGGCGAGGACGAGGCGCGCGAGGCTGGGTTCGAACCCGCTGTGATCGGTCGGATCCGGAGGGGCCGCACCGGTCCTGGCGACACGACGCGAGCCGCCAGGGACCTCGTGGCGTCCGGAATCGACCTTCTGCTCTTCGCGGGAGGCGACGGGACGGCCCGCGACGTGCAGGCCGCGATCGGCATGGGGCCCCTGGCGCTAGGGATCCCAGCCGGTGTCAAGATCCATTCCGGCGTCTTCGCAACGACGCCACGCGACGCCGGACGTCTGGCGCTCGAGGTCGTCCTCGGTCGTCTGCCCGCGGTCCGTGAGGGCGAGGTGCTCGACATCGACGAGGATGCGTACCGCCTCGGCCGCGTCGAGGCCCGCCTCTATGGCTATCTCGCCGTGCCGGCGGCCCGGCAGGGCCTGCAAGGAGTCAAGACGGCCGGGCGGACCGATGCGGCGAGTCTGGCGGGCATCGCATCCGAACTGGCGGAACGGGTCGCGGCC
This sequence comes from Bacillota bacterium, assembly GCA_021845645.1. The sequence goes on along the minus strand of JAJZVM010000058.1, from coordinate 14,932 downwards.
GACGGGCGTCGTTGGCTGATCGGCCCGGGGACGACCATGCGGGCCGTGCTCGATCGACTGGGGCTCGAAGGCAGCCTGCTCGGCGTGGACGTGGTGGAGCGACGGCGGCTAGTGGCCGTCGACGCCACGGAACGCGAGCTCCTGCACCTCCTGGACGGGCGGAAGGCCGGGCTCCTCCTCGGTGTGATCGGCGGCCAGGGCTATCTCCTCGGTCGCGGCAACCAGCAGATCAGCCCTGCCGTCCTGCGCCGAGTCGACCGCGATGCGATCGTTGTCGCGGCCACGCCCGGTAAGCTTGCGGCCCTTGGCGGCAGGCCGCTGCTCGTGGATACGGGGGACAGCGAACTCGATCGTTCGTTTGGCGGCTACCTCCGCGTCACGACCGGATACAGGATTGCGGTGCTTTACAGGGTGAGCGGTTGAAAGCCTGGACCTCGATCGTGATGCATGCACAGTAATGGTGCCGACTGAGTGTGCTGAACCGACATCGCGACCGAGAAGTTGCTGGAGTAGATTTGATCTAAACCCCGTATTGCGCTGAGATTTCGCACTGCGCGGAATGCCAGCGTCAAGGTCGGGTGGAAGCGGAGGTGGGACTCGTGACCGTTTCGCTCGTTACGGAGGTGCCTGGCCCGAAGTCCAGAGCGCTCTTCGAGCGCCGCCAGAGGGCCGTGCCCCGTGGGGTCAGCCAGGCGACGCCCATATTCGCCGCCCGCACGGAGGGCGCCCACATCGTCGATGTCGATGGCAACCGGCTTCTCGACTTCGCAGGTGGCATCGGCGTCCTCAACGTGGGCGCGAACCATCCCGAGGTGGTCGAGGCTGTCCGCCGTCAGGCGGGGGAGGCCATGCACACCTGCTTCCACGTCACGATGACGGAGCCGTACCTGGAGGTGGCGGAAGCACTCAACCGCCTCGTGCCCGGCGCGTTCGCCAAGAAGACCATCCTGCTCTCGACCGGAGCCGAGGCGGTGGAGAACGCCGTCAAGATCGCGCGGCGCTACACTGGCCGCCAGGCCGTGATCACATTCCGGCACGCCTTCCACGGCCGCACCCTGCTCGGCATGACGTTGACGTCCAAGGTGGCCACGTACAAGGACGGCTTCGGCCCGTTCGCGCCCGAGGTCTACCGTCTGCCCGCCGTAGATTACTACCACACGGACTTCGCGAGCGAGGACGACGCGGTCAGCTGGACGCTCGACAACCTCGAGCGCACGATCGAGGAGGAACTTGGACCCGAGCGGGTTGCGGCGATCATCATCGAGCCGGTGCAGGGTGAGGGCGGCTTCATCGTCCAGCCGCCGACGTTCCTGCAGGGTCTCAGGCGCATTGCAGACCGCTTCGGCATCGTGCTGATCATTGACGAGATCCAGACCGGTTTCGGCCGCACGGGGCGCATGTACGCGATCGAAGGGACAGGTGTCGAGCCCGATCTCCTGCTGAGCGCCAAGTCGCTTGCAGGTGGCCTGCCGCTCTCGGCGGTCACGGGCCGCGCCGAGATCATGGATGCGCCACAGGTCGGCGGTCTCGGCGGCACGTACGGCGGCAACCCCGTTGCTTGCGCCGCGGCCCTGGCGGTCATCCAAGTCATGGAGCGCGGCGACTTCCTGACGCGCTCGCAGGCGATTGGGGAGCAGGTGCTCGCGAGCTTCAGGGCATGGCACGAGCGCTACCAGTTGATCGGCGACGTTCGTGGCCTCGGCGCGATGGTGGCGGTCGAGTTCGTAGAGGACCGGGTGAGCCGCGCACCCGCGAGCGACGCCACGGCCCGCATCCACAAGCACGCTTATGAACGCGGCCTTGTGCTGATGAAGGCTGGCGACCACAACAACGTGATCCGCTTCCTGGCGCCGCTCGCCATCTCGGACGCGGATCTGCGCGAAGGGCTGGACATCCTGCAAGGTGCTATCGAGGCGACATCCCTGCAGCTTGGGCTGACTCGGGCCTGAGAGAACCACCGTCACCCACCGGGAGGGGCGTGCCAGGATTGGAGAACGCGGTAAGCGAGCGGGTGCGCGTGCGCCGCCACCCAGAGCGTGGCGGCTACGAACCGGCTGTCATCCGTCAGATCCTGGACGAAGCCTACATCTGCCACGTGGGCCTCGTGGCCGGCGGCCATCCGCTCGTGCTGCCCACGGTGCACGTCCGTGTCGATGACCGCGTCTACCTGCACGGCGCAGCGGCCAACGCGATGTTCGCGGCCGCGGTCGGACGGGAGGTGTGCGTCACTGCGACGATCATCGATGGCCTCGTCATGGCGCGCGCAGTCTACGACCACTCGATGAACTACCGCAGCGTCGTAGTACTAGGCATAGCCGAGGACGTCACCGAGCCCGCCGAGAAGCGCATGGCCCTGCGCGAGCTGGTCGAGCATGTCGTCAGGGGTCGCTCGCAGGACGCACGCGAGGCGAGCGACAGCGAGCTCGCGGCGACACGAGTGCTGCGCGTCCCGATCACCGAGGCATCGGCAAATGTGCGCGTCGGTCCGCCCAAGGATGCGGGCGAGGATCTCTCCCTACCCGTGTGGGCGGGCGTGGTGCCGCTGCGGCTCGCCGCTGGCGATCCGCAGCCCGACGCGCTGATGCTGGAGGGAATTCCGCTGCCCGACTATCTCAGGCCGGCTGCGGTGACGTCGCGTGGCGGAGGTCCGCCCTGACCGGCCATCCGTTCGCGTCCAGCCGGGTACCGTAGCAGGAGGGAAAGGGTTGCACCATCGCATCGCCGTGATCGAGGGGGACGGGATCGGGCCTGAGGTGACGCAGGAGGCGGTGCGCATCCTGCGGCGGGTGGGCGCGCTCGACCCCGACATCTCGTTCGAGTTCGAGAAGATGCCCTGGGGCAGCGACTACTACCTCAGGCATGGCGAGATGATGCCCAAGGACGCGCTTAGCCGTCTGGATGCCTTCGATGCGATTCAGCTCGGCGCCGTCGGGGATCCGCGGGTGCCAGACCACGTCACCCTGTGGGGGCTGCTCCTGCCGATCCGCCAGGGATTCGACCAGTATGTCAACCTCAGGCCGGTGCGCCTCCTGCCGGGCCTTCGTTCGGCGCTCAGCGGGCGCGGCCCGGACGACATCGACATGCTCGTGCTGCGGGAGAACACCGAGGGCGAATATAGCGGCAAGGGCGACTTCCTCTTCCCGGGCGACGCGGTGCGCGAGATGGCTCTGCAGACTACGATCTTCTCCCGCCATGGCGTCGAGCGCATCGTCCGCCATGCCTTCGAGCTCGGCCGGCGGCTCGGACGCAGCGTCACGAGCATCTCGAAGGGCAACGCCATGAACTATGCGGGCGTGTACTGGGACAGAGTCTTCGCGGAAGTGGCACTCCAGTTTCCCGACGTCACCCACCGCAGGTACCTGGTCGACGCGGCGGCGATGTTCTTCGTGCAGGACCCGCGGCGCTTTGAAATCATCGTGGCGTCGAACCTCTACGGCGACATCCTCACCGATCTCGGCGCCGGTATCGCGGGCGGCATGGGTCTCGCCGCGAGTGCCAACCTCAACCCCGAGAGGCGCCATCCTTCGCTGTTCGAGCCGGTGCACGGCTCGGCCCCCGACATCGCCGGCAAGGGCATTGCCAACCCGATGGCCGCGATCTGGTCCGCATCACTGCTGCTTGACTACCTGGGCCACGAGGAGTGGGCAGGCGCCGTCCTCAGAGCCATTTCGCGGGCCGTCGTGGCAGGCGACCGCACCAGGGACCTCGACGGCAACCGTACGACGACTGAGGTGGGCAGGGCCGTTGAGCAGCAGCTCGTCGCTGAAGTCTAGCTGGCCCCTGAGCGGCCATAAAGGGGGTGCTGCTGGCAGGCACGCGGGGGGTCACGTTCCGCGAGACCCAGAACAAGGAGGCATTGAAGTGAACTCTGGCCAAGGACCTGTCGGCGCGGCCGGCACGCGTACCAGTGAGCTCAAACGTGGCGCCGTCGGACTCTGGGAAGGTGTGTTCCAGTCGTTCTCGTTTGTCGGCCCCGCTGGCGATGTCGCCATCCTGCTCGTCGGCACCGCCGCGTTCGCCCTCGGGGCGACGCCGCTCGCCGTCCTCATCGCATGGCTCATCTACCTGCTCTGGATGGTGGTTCCGAATGAGTTCTCCTCCCGCATCGTCAACGCCGGCAGCTACTACGCCTACTCGGCGCGCGGCCTCGGCGGCAGCGCGGGCGTCCTGGCCGTCTGGTTCTGGATGGGCGAGAACCTGACCGGACCGGCCTTCAGCGTGCTCGGCCTGAGCGGGTTCATCTTCCTCCTGAGCAGCACGCTCTCGGGCATGGCTTGGATCTGGGTCGCCGTCGCGGTGGTGACGCTCGGCTTCGGCTCGGTCTTCTCCTACTTTGGCATCCACCCATCGCTGACGTTCACCAAGTGGACGGGCCTCTTAGAAGTGATCTTCCTCGTACTCAGCGCGATCATCATCATCATCATGGTGGGGCCGCACAACACCATCGCGCCCTTCACCCTCGGGCCCGTGCACGGTGACCTGAACCCGCTCTTCCTTGGCGTTGTCTTCTCCGTGCTGGACTTCACAGGTCTCGGCACCGCGACGACAATTTCGGAGGAGACCAAGGACTCCAAGAAGGTCATCCGGCGGGCGATCCTAATCGCCTGGCTCCTCGCCGGCATCGCCATGGTGCTGCCGTCCTACGCCCTCACGGTCGGCTGGGGAGTCAACGCCATGCCAGCCTACGCCAAGTCGCCTGACCCCGGCCTGATCGTCTACCAGCACTACCTTGGCACGTTCGGCTGGCTGTTGCTCGTGATCTTCACGATCACCAGCTACGCCAACTACACGATCGCCAAGGTCAACGCGGTGACGCGCATCTGGTACAGCGCCGGCCGCGACGGCGTCATCTTCAAGCAGTTCGCCTCGGTCGACCCGAAGACCCGCGTGCCGCGCAGGCTCGTTGTGCTCTTCTTCGTCGCCATCCTCGTGATCGACCTAATCGCCGGCTTCATCCTCGGTCCGACGACGGCGGGCCTCTGGCTGCTCTCGATCGCCGGCATCAACATAATTGCGACGCACATCGTCGCCAACACGGCGCTCACCGCGTACATGGCACGCGAGAAGGGCAGCTTCCGGCTGTTCCTGCACGGCATCGTGCCGTCGGTCGCGACCCTCATCGGCATCGTTGTGATCTGGTACAGCGCCGTGCCGCTGCCCGCCCCGCCGTTCGGCGCCGCGGTCGTCACCGCGCTAGTCTGGCTCGTGGTCGGCTTCGGCATCGCCTACTACTACGCGAAGAAGCACCCCGACCTGATGGCCGTGGCAGGGCTCTCGCGCGATGAGGTGTCGGCCTGACGTCGTGATCCGCTGAAGCCCGGTGTGGCTGACGGGTGGAGGAAGCAGGCTTGGGCGGGTGGCGGCGGGCGAACGGCCCAGCCGCGGCCCGCCTGGAGCCTCCTCGAGCCTCCTGCCGGTGCGTATCGGGCCCCGGTGTGTCGTCGAGGAGGGTGTGCCGCGTGGAAAAGTTCGTCAGCTATGTCGATGGTGCTTTCGTCTCTGCGGCGGGGGAAGGTCAGGAGGTCCGCAGCCCCTCCGAGTTTGAGGACATCCTCGGCACCTGGCATGCGGCGGACGCCGAGCTTGCGGCGCGGGCTGTCGCGTCGGCGCATGCGGCGTTCCCCGGCTGGAACGCGCTCAGCATGGTCGAGCGCGGGGACATTCTGTACCGCGCCAGCGATGCGCTCACCGCCGCTGCCGAGGACATCTCCCGCATCGCCTCGCGCGAGATGGGCAAGCCGATCGGGGAGATGCGCGCGGAGGTGCAACGCGGTGTCGCGCTCCTGCGCTACTATGGCGGCGAGGGCACCCGCGCCATCGGCGAGGTCCTGCCTTCGGCCAACCCAGAGACCTTGCTCTTCACTCTGCGGCGTGGCGTCGGACCGACGCTGCTCATCACGCCGTGGAATTTTCCAGTCGCCATCCCGATTTGGAAGGCGGCACCGGCGCTCGTGTTCGGCAACGCGATCGTCTGGAAGCCGGCCGCTGGATCCCTGGCTACGGCCGCGCACCTCGTCGAGGTGCTCGAGCGGGCCGGGTTCCCCAAAGGCGTCCTGAACCTGGTGCTCGGCCGCGGATCGACCGTCGGGCGCATCCTGACGCGCCACCCGCTGGTGCGGGCCGTCTCGTTTACGGGCTCGCGCGAGGCTGGCATGGACGTCGCACAGGGCGCGATCGAGATCGGCGCGCGCGTCCAGCTTGAGATGGGCGGCAAGAACCCCGCGATCGTGCTCGAGGACGCCGACGTCTCGGTGGCCGCCCTGCGCATCACGTCTGGCGCCTTGCGCTCGGCCGGACAGAAGTGCACCGCCACCTCGCGTGTGATCGCGGTCCAGGGCGTCGCCGACCGGCTGCGCGAGGCACTCAGGGCCCAATTCGCCGAGGTCTACCAGGGGCCGGCGCTCGACGAGCGCAGCTTCCTCGGTCCCGTCTCGTCGCCGGAGCAGCAGGAGATCGTGCTCGGCAAGATCCGCCAAGGCATCGCGGAAGGGGCCAGGGTGCTGGCCGGTCCCGATCCGCGCTTCGGGTTGCCGCGCGGCGCCTACATCGCGCCCACGCTGCTCGAGCAGTCCTCGCCGCAGGGTGTCCTGCACAGCGAGGAGATCTTCGGTCCAGTGGTCGGGCTCTTCGTCGCGCGGGATGCGGAGCAGGCGATCGAGTATGCGAACGCCGTGCCTTATGGCCTCAGCGCATCGCTCTTCACTCGCGACCTCGACCGGGCGCTCTACTACATGCGCCACATGGAGGCCGGCCTCATCCGCGTCAACGAGGAGTCGGCAGGAGTGGAGTTCCAGGCGCCGTTCGGTGGCGTCAAGGACTCGAGCTACGGTCCGCGCGAACAGGGTCGCGCCGCGATCGAGTTCTATACGGAGACGCGCACTGTCACGGTGCGCCCCTCGCACTGACGCCACGCGATATCGAGGAGGACGGAACCATGAGTGTTGTGACGGACTGGCAGGCACCGACGCAGCTTCTGATCGACGGACTGTGGCGTGACGCGGGTGACGGCGGCAGCACGTTCGCGGTCGAGAATCCCGCGACGCAGGAGGAGGTGGCGCAGGTCGCGGATGGCACCTCGGACGACGCGCTGAAGGCCGTCGACGCGGCGCGGGCCGCCTACGAGCTCTGGCGCCAGACGAGCGCCTACGAGCGCAGCCGCCTCCTGCGCCGCTGGTTCGAGCTCGTCGAAGGTGACCGCGAGAACCTTGCGCGCCTGATGACGATCGAGAACGGCAAGCCGCTCGCCGACGCCCAGGCGGAGGTGACCTACGCCGCCAGCTTCATCGAGTGGTTCGCCGAGGAGGCGAAGCGCGCCTATGGACGCACGATTCCGGCCACACGCGCCGAGAAGCGGCTCCTCGTCCTCCGCCAGCCGGTCGGCGTGGTCGCCGCGATCACGCCGTGGAACTTTCCCGCCGCGATGATCACGCGCAAGGTGGCGCCGGCCATTGCCGCCGGCTGCGCCTGCGTCTTGAAGCCGGCGTCAGCGACCCCGCTCACTGCCCTCAGGTTCGGCGATCTCCTGCAAGAGGCTGGCGCGCCGCGTGGACTCCTCAACATCGTGCCATCGTCGCGCTCGCGACGCGTCGGCGATGTCTGGTTGGGGGATGCCCGCGTGCGCAAGATCACTTTCACCGGCTCGACCGAGGTGGGTAAGTACCTGATGGAGCATGCGGCCGGCAACATGCAGCGGCTCTCGCTCGAACTCGGTGGCCAGGCACCTGTAGTCGTGTTCGCCGATGCCGATCTTGACGTGACCCTTGACGCCCTGATGGTCGCTAAGTTCCGCAATGGGGGCCAGAGCTGCATCGCGGCGAACCGCGTGCTCGTCGAGGAGTCGATCGTTGACGAGTTCCTCGTGCGGGCGTCCGAGCGCGTGCGCGGGCTCAGGGTCGGCTACGGCCTCGAACCCGGCGTGGCGGTAGGGCCGATGATCGACGAGACCGGCCGCGCGAAGGTGCTCGAGCACATCAACGATGCGATCGCTCACGGCGCGCGCCTAGCCGTCGGTGGCAACGCCCTGCCGGGCCGCGGCTACTTCGTCGAGCCGACGGTGCTCGGCGGCGTCAATCTCGACATGAAGGTGATGCACGAGGAGACGTTCGGACCTGTGCTCGCGGTCAGCAGCTTCCGCAGCGAGCGCGAGGCGGTGGAGACGGCGAACGGCACCGAGTTCGGCCTCGCGACGTACCTCTTCACCCAGGACGCGAGCCGGGCCTGGCGCGTGGCGGAGGCGTTGGACTACGGCATCGTCGGACTCAACGACGGTCTGCCTTCGACGGCGCAGGCGCCATTCGGTGGCTTCAAGGAGTCCGGGGTGGGACGAGAGGGCGGCATCGAGGGCCTTGACGCCTTCCTCGAGACGAAGTACGTCTCGTGGGGCGCCGTGGGGGTCGGCGTCAAGGATTAGCGGACCGCCGCTCTCCCCCAGGTGTCCAGGAGAGGGAGCGAAGCGATGGAGGGGCCGCTCGCACGCATCGCCGAGGAGGGACGGCAGGTCGCGGAGGCCATCTCCGCGGCCTTCGGCATAGATGCCGAGGTGGTGGACCGCCAGCTCAGGGTCGTGGCCGGCACCGGCATCTACACGTCACGCGTCGGCCAGTTCGAGGAGGGCGGGGTAGGCGGGGGCCTCTACGGCAGAGTGCTCGCCACCGGGGTGGCGGAGGCCGCCCTCGACACGAACGACCCCTCCTATGACCCGATCATCGCTGAAGGCGGCCATATGCCTGAGAAGGTCGACCTGGCCGCACCGATCATGCATCGCGGCAGGGCGGCTGGTCTGGTGGGCCTCGCGGTCTTCACGGAAGAACAAGCGAGAATGATGCGCGAGCGAAGCGACGCCGTGCTCAACTTCTGCCAGCACCTCGCCGACCTGCTCGCAGGCCGCCTCGCGTACCTCGAGCAGGTCGACCAGCTGGCGCAGGCTCATGCCCAGTTGCAGCTCATCCAGGACCATGTCGACGAGGGGATCGCGCTTGTCGGGCAGGAGGGACGGCTGCTTCTCTTAAGCCGGCCGGCGCTCGACCTCCTTGGTGCGGCGGCCGAGGATGGCACTTGGCAGGAGGCGTTTCCGAACGACCCTCTGCCTACAGGCACGGGACGGGTGCGGCTGACGAGTGCGCTCGGGCGAAGCCTTGTGGCCGACGTGCGGGCCCTGCCGCACGGTGGGCCGACGCTCGTGATCATGCGCTCGCAGGAGGCGATGCGCCAGCTCGCCTACGATCTAACCACGGTGCACAAGCCGGTGGCCATCTCCGAGCTCGTCGGCCGCAGCCAGCCAGCGCAGCATCTGCGTGGCGAGGTACAGCGGCTCGCTGCGCGCGACGAGTGCGTGCTGATCTGGGCGGAGCCGGGGAGCGGCGCATCCACCGTCGCGGCGGCCCTGCACGACAACGGGCCGCGGCGGGACCTGCCATATGTCGTTGTACACGTCTCGGCCACGACGGAGACTGCGCTCGAGGCCGCGCTCTTCGGCCGTGCGGAGCTGGCCGGCAACGAGGGCGTGTTCGCCATGGCGCAGGGGGGGAGCCTCCTGCTTGATCGCGTCGATCTCCTGCCTCTACGCCTGCAGGAGCGCCTGCTTGCCTGGCTGCGCGAGCCCGCGCCGGGTGGCGCGGCCCACGCGCGGCTGATCGCCACGACGACCAGCCGGCTGGCCGACGCCGTGCGACGCGGCGAGTTCCTCGGGGACCTCTACGGCTATCTCGCCAGGGCGACCCTGCGCCTCCTGCCGCTGCGCCAACGCAAGGCGGACCTGCCCGACATCGCGCAGGGCTTCCTCGACCGCCTGGAAGGGCCTGCGGCGGCCGGACTCGATCCTTCGGCACTGCGGCTCCTCCTGCAGTACCCATGGCCGGGTAACATGCGCGAGATGGGCGCTGTGGTCGAGGTGGCGGCGCGCCGCGCCGAGGGCCTGATTCTGCCGGAGCACCTGCCCGAGCGCATGCAGGGTGTGGTGCATATGCCTGAACGGCCGCTCGAAGAGATGGTAGCGTCCTTCGAGGCGTCGGTCATCGAGCCGCTGCTGCGGACCTACGGCGACGACACGGCGGGCAAGCGCAAGGTGGCAGAGCGCCTCGGCATCAGCCTGGCGACCCTCTACCGCAAGTTGCAAAACTCCTGAGAGGATCTGCAGGAATCACTCCGATATGGGCGTATAGAGCAGGCGATTATCCGGGGCTTCTCATTTTTGCGAAGCGGAGGGGATCGCCGTGCGGGATCTGGGAGATGCGAAAGAGCGTGCCAGGCGGGCTTTGTCCTACATCGAGCGGCCGCAGCTTAGCCCTGAGGAGTATCGCCAGATCGTCCTGGACTCGGTCGACAACTTCGAGAACCATGTGACGCGCGCCATCCTCGACCACCGCAAGTCGGTCTCCGAGGACTACACGATCGTCGAATGGTCCGACAAGGGGGCCTACTTCTACGACACCGAAGGCAACGCCTATCTCGACTGCCTCGGCGGCTTCGGCATCTACCTGCTAGGTCACCGGCACCCGCGCGTCCTCTCGGCCGTGCGTGCTCAGCTCGAGCGGCAGGCCCTGCATAGCCAGGAGATGGTGGACCCCTTGCGCGGCTATCTTTCGCAGCTGGTGGCGGAGATCACGCCCGGGGACCTGCAGCACTCCTACCTCGTCAACAGCGGTACGGAAGCCGTTGAGATGGCGCTCAAGCTGGCGCGCCTCGCGACCGGAAAGACCTGGATCATCGCGATGCGGCAGGGCTTCCACGGCAAGACGTTCGGCTCGCTCTCGGCGACCGGCAAGGGGTACTACCGCGATCCGTACCTTCCTCTCGTTCCAGGTTTCACCCATGTCGACTACGGTCGTCCTGACCAGGTCGAGGATCGGATCCGCAACCTGCAGGCAACCGGCGAAACGGTGGCGGCGGTGATCGCCGAGCCGATCCAGGGCGAGGGTGGCGTCAACCTGCCGCCCGACGACTTCTGGCCGCGCCTGCGTGAGATCTGCGACCGCTACGACGTCCTCCTGATCGCCGACGAGATCCAGACCGGCATGGGCCGCACCGGCGAGCTTTTCGGCGTCGACCACTGGGGTGTTGCCCCGGACATCATGACCCTAGCCAAGGCCTTCGGCGGCGGGGTCGCACCGATCGGCTGCATGGTGGCCACGAAGCGGCTGTGGGGTCGCATGGAGGAGAACCCGTTCCTGCTCGGCTCGTCGACGTTCGGCGGCAACCCGCTCGCGTGTGCCGCGGCGATCGCTGCGATCGAGGTGACCCTGTCCGAGGACATCCCGGGTCAGGCGAAGCGCAAGGGGGAGCTCTTCCTGCAGGGGCTCCGGCCGCTCGCGGAGCGTTACCCCGAGGTGCTGCGCGCCGTGCGCGGCAAGGGCCTGCTGATCGGGCTCGAGTTCGCCGAGGACGCAGTCGGCTACCGTGTGGCGAAGGAGCTGTTCAAGCACCGCATCCTCGTGTCCGGCACGCTCAACAACGCGCGGGTCGTGCGGCTCGAGCCGCCGGCCATCATCAGCGAGGACGAGATCGCGACCGTGCTCGCCGCACTCGACGAGGCCCTGCACACGGTGCGCGACGAGGGACTCGTCGCGCGGGCCTAGCCATGGCGCCTACGACGTCGCGGCAGGACCGCACCCCGCCCAGAAGCCGGGTGACCGAGCTCCTGGGCGAGGAGCGCCGGCGTTTCATCGAGGAGCATCCGCGCTCACGGATGCTCTTCGAGCAGGCGCGCGGGGCGCTGCTCGGGGGCATGCCGATGAACTGGATGCATCGCTGGCCGGGCGGCTTCCCCGTCTTCGCCGCGTCAGGGCGAGGCGATCGCATCGAGGACGTGGACGGGCGGACCTACACCGACTTCTGCCTCGGCGACACGGGGGCCATGACCGGCCATGCGCCGCCTGCGGCGCTCGCGGCGGCACAGGCGCGCCTCGGGCAGGGCGTCACCTTCATGCTGCCGACCGAGGACGCAATCTGGGTAGGTGAGGAGTTGAGCCGGCGCTTCGGGCTCGGCCACTGGCAGTTCGCCCTCAGCGCCACCGACGCCAACCGCTTCGCGCTTCGCATCGCGCGCGCCATCACGCGCAGACGCAAGATCCTCGTCTTCAACGGCTGCTACCACGGCACGGTGGACGAGACGTTCGCGGTTCTCGAGGCGGGCGAGGTCCACACGCGGCCAGGCACCCTCGGTCCCGCGGTCGATCCCGCCCTGACGACCAGGGTGGTGGAGATGAATGACGCCGCTGCGCTGCAGGCGGCACTTGCCGACGGCCAGGTGGCCGCCGTCCTGATGGAGCCCGCGATGACCAACGTCGGCATCGTCCTGCCCGCGCATGGCTTCCTTGCGGCGGTGCGGCACCTTACGCAGGCGGCGGGGACGCTTCTCATCCTGGACGAGACGCACACCATCTCCGCCGGCATCGGCGGCGTGACGCGGCGGGAGGGCCTTACGCCCGACATGCTGACCATCGGCAAGCCGCTCGCATCCGGCATCCCCGCCGCAGCCTACGGCTTCTCAGAGGAGGTGGCGACCCAGGCGGAGGCTCTCACCGGAGGGTCCTTTTCCGACACCAGCGGCATCGGCGGCACGCTTGCCGGCAACGCGCTCTCCCTCGCGTCCATGCGGGCTACGCTGGAGTACGTGCTGACGGCGCAGGCCTACGCCCGCATGCTCGAGATGGGCGACCGCTTCGCGCGGGGGGTGCAGGGGATCATCGATGAAGTGGGGCTGCCCTGGTGCGTCGTGCGGCTCGGCGGACGGGCGGAGTACCTCTTCCGAACCACGCCGCCCACGAGCGGCAGCGAGGCAATGACCGCTTGGGATGCGGAGCTGGACGCCCTCATGCATCTCTACCTGCTCAACCGCGGGGTTCTGATGACGCCTTTCCACAACATGGCACTGATGTCGCCGGAAACCACAGCAGAGGATGTCGCGCACCACAGCGAGGTGTTCCACGAGGCCGCCCTGGCCCTCTTAGGCTAAGGGAGAGCTGCGGCGAAAATTCGCTTGGCGGACGGCAGGATTCGTTGCGATGTGGGAGTATAAGCAGCCAATTCCGGATGGCTTCGTAAAAGTGCGAAAAGAGACCCACCTCGTTTCCGATGGATTCAGAGACTAAATCAGGTTGTACCTGAGGCGCAAGGAGGCTTGTCCAGATGGAAGGCAACACGCAGCCGATGCAGGTTCATGGGCTCGCGGGTGGTGTCCTATCCCTTTTCGACTCCGTGGTGATGGCGATTGCTGGCACCGCACCGGCCTACTCGATCGCAGCCACCTCCGCCGTGCTGTTCGGCGCTGTGGGACTCGCGTCGCCAGGTGCACTGCTCTGGTCCGGGATCCCGATGTTCGGCGTCGTGATGGCGTTCCTCTATCTGAACCGCTGGCAGCCCAACGCGGGCGCCTCCTACGCCTGGGTCGGCAAGGCTTTGCAAGGCGACCTCGGCTTCCTGGCCGGCTGGGCCCTGATCGTCTCGGCCACCCTGTTTATGGTCGCGGGGTCTTTCCCTGCGGGCTCCATGACACTCGACGTGATCGCGCCGCAGCTTTCGCAGAACCTCGTCGCCGTGACGATCGTCGGCGGCCTCTGGTTCATCATCATCTCCAGTCTCGTGATGATGGGCATCCGCATCACCACGAACGTGCAGTGGATCATGAGCAGTATCGAGCTCGTCATTCTGGTCGTGAGCGGCATCATCGCGATCATCAAGTTCGGACTGCACGGCGTCACGGCTATCCATGCGTCGTGGTTCCTGCCAAGCGGTTTCCCGTCGGTCTCCGTCTTCATCTCCGGCGCCTTGATCGCCACCTTCTACTACTGGGGCTGGGACGTCTCGGCGAACCTCAACGAGGAATCCAAGGACAGTCACCGCATCCCAGGCATCGCAGTCGCCATCGGCATCGTCATCCTGTTCCTGATCTTCGAGCTCTTCACGACGGCGATCCAGACGGGCATGACAGGCCACGAGATCAACGCCGCCTCGGCGAACATCTTGCAGGCGCTCGGTGTCAAGCTCTACGGCCCGACCTGGGGCAACATCATGGTCGTAGCGGTTGCCCTCTCGACCATCGCGACGCTCGAGACGTCGCTGCTGCAGGTCACGCGCACCCTGTTCTCGATGGGGCGCGACGGCGTGCTGCCTACGGCCTTCGCTCGCATCCATGTCAAGTGGCGCACTCCCTACGTCGCGAGCATTGTCGTGCTCGTCGTGGGCCTCGTGCTCTTCGTTGCATCGAACCTGCTGCCTTCGATCAGCGCCGTGATGACCGATGCGGTCAACGCGATCTCGCTCCAGGTGGTGTTCTACTACGCGCTCGCGGCGATCACGGTCGTGGTCTTCTACCGCAGGGTGCTGTTCAAGGGCGTAGGCAACTTCATCTTCCTCTTCCTCTGGCCGTCGATCGCCGCCATCTTCCTGCTCGTCGTCGGCGTAGCGGACATTCCAAGCCTCGGTCTGGTGGTGGACGGAGTCGGGCTCGGCCTGCTGGCGGTCGGGATAATCCCGATGCTTTGGGGCCACCTCGCCCTGCGCAATCCGTTCTACCAGGGGCGTCGCGAGGCCTTCACCTCAGGTTCCCTGTCTGCGGTGGGCGACATGACTGCCGCGACAGAGGACTGAGAGGTGACGGATCACCCGGCGTCTGCCCGCCCGGCGAGCGAGTCGCTGCGGCCGCGCTTCTCGGGTTTTGCGAGTTTCCTCAGGCTCCCCATGCGGGACACCGCCGAGGGACTCGCAAGCGCCGTGCTCGGCGTGCCGTTTGATGGTGGCACGACCTACCGCGATGGAGCGCGCTTCGGCCCTGCGTCGCTGCGCCAGGCGTCGGCGACACTCTACGCCTACCATCCGGCCCACCGCCGCGACCTCTTCCGGGATCACCCGGCGGCGGACCTCGGCGACGTGGCCGTGGCTCCACAGGACATCGGCATGACCCTGCGCCGTACGGAGCAGGCGGTCGGGGCAGATC
>JAJZVM010000057.1 GCA_021845645.1 Bacillota bacterium | reverse complement strand
ATCGGGCACAGCGTAGTGATTGCCGCCTAAGGAAACCTCGCCCCTCTTGGTCACCTTGCGCTCCTCGCGCCAAAGAAAGATCTCGCCGAGGCGCCGCAGGTCCAGGTAGGGCTTCGTCGCGCCCAGGAGCTCATAGGGCGGCTTCTTCGTGGTGCCGTGTGGCCGGCGGTTATACTCCTCGATCCAACGTGCGAGGAGGTCGTTGACGGCGTCGAGGGTGGTGATCTCCCTGCGGTCGATCAGCTCGCGCAGTGCCGGCTCCACCTGCTCTTGAATGGTCTTGAAGAGCCGCTCGATCCGTCCCTTGCCAGTCGGTGCTCGCGGCCTCGCGTGAATCGGCTGGATGTCGAGGTCAGCGAGTACACGCAGGAAGTGATGGGATATATAGGAAGATCCGTTGTCAACGTGGATAGCAGAAGGCACACCGTAGCGGGCGATTGCCCGCCAGAGGCAGTCGTCGAAGGCCGGCAGCCGCTGGTTCAGGTAGTACTTTGCGGCGACGATGGTGCGCGAGTAGGCGTCGAGCCAGGCGTAGAGCTGCAGACGCTGGCCGTGGAGCCAGGGGCCGGGCGAGGCGTCACCCTGCCAGAGCGCCATGGGTCCCGACACCTCGAAGCGGCGATAGGCCCGCTTCGTCTTGTCCTCCCGGGCCCGTTGCGCCAGGTTGTGCAGGACGCGCCGCACGGTGGAAGGGCGCAGCTGCCCTGCCGCCACCTCGCCCTGCAACTCCAACGTGCGGATCAGTATCGGCGTCGAGGCCCGGGGATACTCGGTGCGCAAGACGACGAGCCGTTCGACAATCTCCGGTGCGATCGCCCGGATGCTGCCCTGGTCCTTGCGCCGGCGGCGGCGCAGGGCCTGGGCCCCGCCCTCGCGGGCGGCCTTCAGGATGCGGTAGAGCGTCGCCCGGCTGAGGTGGCTTGTCCCATCCTGCAGCACGAGCTCGCTCGCCGCGAACTCCTGCACCTGGCGCACGACGTCACCGCGCTCGCCCCTGCGGTGCAGGATGCCGCCGACGAGTGCGTACCGCTCGAGCGCTTTCGTGAGTTCCGGGTCCATCGTTTCATCCATTCCCGCCACCTCCAGCCGCAGGCTTGGCCTTCGGCGGCGGGCTGCCCTATCGGAACCCCGTGGGCGAGAGGAGCAGTTTCGGCTTGTTCACACCCTTCGCTGCCCAGAGCAGCCGATTGAGCTCCGTGAACACGCAGAGATCCTGCGAGAGCCCGAGCAGCTGGCGCAGGTAGGCGATGTCAGGCATGCCCGGCGTGAGCACGGGCCGCCGGCCCAGCGGATCCGCGAGCAGCAGAAGCTCGACGAAGCGGATGAGGTCGTGTGCCATGGCCTGCCACAGCGCGAGCCATGTGGCGATGCGCTCTGGGCTGATGCCGTCCAACTGGGCTGAGATCCTGGCCTTGGCTGCACTCGCGGCAGCACAGGCACGCTCCAGAACCTCCAGCCGGTAGCGCTTGTACGGCCCGAGCTCCGGCGGCAGCACCGTATGCGTCTCCCCGCAGGCGGTGCAGCGCAAACGCGCTATCCGCACCCGTGCCCGCTGCTGCCGTCCGCCAGCCGGCCGCTCCTGGCACGTCCGCCATGGCCGGCCGTGTCCGATCAGCCCTGCTGCATCGCATCCTGGGCAACGCCGCCCGAGCCATATCAGAACCGACTCGCTGTCCACGTCACGAATCTGCTCGCCCACCTTCACAGCAGGGCGAGTACCGTCTACGATAATGATGTCGGGTGATCGATGGGGCGGACCTGTTGCGAGCAGGTCCGCCCCAAATTCTCCTTCCAGCGCCACCTGTCGCCGCTGGCTTACTCGTCCTTTGTCAGCCCAGGAACGTGAGATGGTGGTTGTACACACAGGCTAGCCTCGGATGGTAGTGCAGCTCCGTTGGAGATGGCTGCGGCGATCGCGAGCAATACCGGCGGTACGAGTAGGATGGTTATACCCATGGGTCCCTGCTTGCGTGTGATTCGTGTGATGACGGCCTAGTTCACCCTGCTCACACAAACCTGGTGACAACCGACGGTGCAAAGCCAAAGGGTCGAACTCCGGCTCCAGTGGGGAAGGACCAGTCCATCACCATTGGAGAGTTACGGTCGTCCTATGAGACCTACACCTCGGCCCGGCTCAGCGGACGAGAGGCTGCATGCTCCTCGCGAACTTCTCCAGTGTCGCCACCGAGACCGCACGTCCCGTTAGATACACGAGCACTCTCCTGTGGTACGTCCTGTCGACACCTTTGTACGTCGTCTTCCCGCCGATGAACCAAACCAGATTGAACTTGCCTTTGTTTCCCTGAGCCCAGCGGATCTGCCCCAAGCCGATGGTGAGATTGCGAGTCGAGCTGACCCTCAGCTGGCTGGCGGTGGTCAGGAAATGGATCGCACCAAGCAGGGAGCTTTGCGCCGTTGGCAGTTCGGTGATACCGACGACACCAGGCAGCATCGCGCCTTTCGTGAGGTCGGACATGAGCTTCGGCGGCACGCAGGTGATTCCGAATTGCCAGAATGGTAACTCCTGTTCGGATGGTGGCGTCAGTGGCGTGATCTTCACACGGGCAGCAGGCTGGTAGCCGCCCATGCACTGGTAGTGGGCCACCCTCGGCGCAAGCAGCCCGAGCGACGCCGGGACGGACGCCATGCGCTTCGGAGCCGAGGCACTTCTCTCGAGCCATACTGGGAGTGACGGCGATGAGGAAGGGCTAGTTGTGCTTGCCGCACATCCAGCCAAGAGCACCGCCGCAAACGCACCCAGTAGGATCGTAGATAGTCTCAACAGAGATCCCCCCAAGAAACAGGATACTTCGAACGCTGCCGCGGGGAACCAAGAGACTTGTTGTGCAATCGCGGTAACCGTCGGAGCACGGCTTGTGATCCCGCAACAGACTACCTAGGATATGCAAGGGCGATCGAACAGCCATGTTGCTTCGCCAAACAGGCTCAAAGGACACCGAAACAGGCCCTGGGGATGAGTCACCACCACTCTCCCCAGGGCATCTACATCACCTAGTTCGTTGCCTTCTGCATTCGACGTAAAGCGACATGAGCGATGCTGGCGTCTACCCGCATTAGGACGGTAGTAGGCATTTGCTCCCCTCCTAAGGTGAAGAACGCCACACCGTACGGCGCTTCCCACAGGCAAGAACTAGCCCCGAACTGATTCATGGGACCCACCTGCATCGTAAGTCCGTCGAAGCGTACGAGTCGATGGGGTTCGATCTGTAGACGTATTCTCTGTTCGGTGATCGAAAACGCCCGCGACTTGCCGTTGTACTTGCCGTCATAGCCAAGGGTCACCTGGGCCATGCGCCGTTGGGCGACGCGACTCTTCTCAGTCGAAGCAAGGTGACCCACTTGGATCCACTTCAACCGCATACCCGGTGGTACCCAGGTTGGCACCACAATGCGAAATGAAGCCCTTCGTTGAGCCTCCGCTATTGCCTGCCGTACGGTCGGTCGCTTGGACGTAGTAGC
This sequence comes from Bacillota bacterium, assembly GCA_021845645.1. The sequence goes on along the minus strand of JAJZVM010000057.1, from coordinate 20,303 downwards.
AGCATGGGTGCCGCATCCGGCGACGACGAGAGCGGAAGTAACGAGTCCAACGAAGGCGACGCGGTTCACTGAGGGAAGATCAAGAAGTAGTCGCTAGACGGGTAGACAGCGGGATCATCGGGCGCAGGGCAGTTGTCCATCGAGTCAACGGGCTGGTAGACCATAATGTTTGACTGGTACGGTGTGATCCCATCGTTCTCGGTCACGTTCGGTGACCAACTGAACGAGGGAAAGTCCTTAAACGGGCCGCAGGTGTCTGGCTCAGTTACGTAACCGTCGTTGCCCTCGTTGTCGGTAATCCACACGGGCCCCCACGCCGCATACTGGTCGTTCGATTTGGCGTTGGAGCCGCTAATGGTCTCGTAGGTGACAGACGTTGAACTGTTAACCTTGATGGTCCAGGAGCCGGTAAACGAGTAAGTGTAAGGGTCCGTCGCCCCAAAGCTGTAGGACTCTGTCCAAGTTCCAGGATTCAGGTTAGCCTGATAGGCACCGCCTGAACCTCCGCAATCGTTGCCTGGAGGACAGGTGACGGTAAGCGGGCTAGGAAGCGGTCTAACAGACTGGCTGCTGGCGGCCGATGCGCCTGTAGCAAGGCCAAACGTCACGACAACAGCCGCCAGGAGCGCGGGAACGAATCTACGCATACTGCGTCCCTCCGAATCTTCAGACTGTCGGTTCGTACGAGTGCTGGCGACCCTCTCCGATCACACCTCCCATTACTGCGGAGTTGGACCAACCTTACAGCCGCACGGCAGAACTTGGTACCTCCTGTAACCCCAACCTAGTTACGGGTATTCGATGACCGCTAGGTGCGCAGGGCGATAAGTTCGGGTCGTTTGCACGGGCGTGGCACATGCAGGGCCTGCAAGGTACGAGCCAGTTACGCCTCACGGATTGCGGAACTTGGCGGCAGCAGTGCCCTAGCGCGTCCGTCTGTCGTCGATCTCAATTACCGCGAACAATTCGTTGCCTGTCTGTTTCCCAGACCGTAAGCGCCTACACCGTACCGGCGGCTGTCGGCTCCTCCCGACGCGTCTACGCGTAAATGCTCCAGCACAGTGTGATATAAGACGCGTCTTGGCGATCAATGTCACAATAAAGGACTTGCCATGGCTATGGTGAACGCTCCCACGGGAGGTGTATGCATGTCAGTCGACGCAACACCCAGGGATTTCATCACGACGAAACTCGACGCGCTGGCGCGCTGGGCCGAAAGCGGATCCGTGTGGCCGCTGCCATTCGGCACTGCGTGCTGCGCCATCGAGTTCATGGCTGTCGGCTCCTCCCGCTACGACATCGCCCGCTTCGGCTCGGAGGTATTGCGATTCAGCCCCCGGCAATCCGACCTGCTGCTCGTGATGGGCACGATCACCGATAAGATGGTCCCGGTCCTGAAGAATATCTACGAGCAGATCGCCGATCCCAAATGGGTGATCGCGATGGGCGCGTGTACGGTATCAGGCGGATTTTACCGTTCCTACCACGTGGCCCAGGGGATCGATGAGTTCCTCCCCGTGGATGTCTACATTCCGGGCTGCCCGCCGACGCCGGAAGCCGTGCTGCACGCCATCATGAACCTGCAGCAGGGGATCCTGGACGGCACCTTCCGGCGTGGTGCGAACGAGCGGCCGCCGCATCCCCGCACGGACGACGCGTCGGTCACGACGCTTGCGCCGCCCGATCCCGCCCTTGTCGCCTACGCCACCTCGTCGGCCGAGGTCGACGAGGTGGCGGTCCGGCGACTGCGCGCGGCGTTCGGCCAGGCCGTGCAGGGCACCCGCGCCTTCCGCGGCGACCTGACCGTGCGCCTCGACCGCGCGGCGCTGCAGGGCGCGGCAAACCTGCTGCGCCAGGACCCGGTACTCAAGTACGACATGCTCCTCGACATCTGCGGCGTCGACTACCTCACCCGCGTGCCGCGCTTCGATGTCGTGTACCACCTCTACTCCCTCGCCACAGGCCACAGGATCCGGCTCGAGGTGGCGGTCCCTGAGGACGACCCGACCGTGGAGAGCGTGACTTCCGTGTGGCAGGCCGCCGGCTGGTTCGAACGCGAGGCCTACGACCTCTACGGCATCCGGTTCCGCGGCCATCCGGATCTCAGGCGCATCCTCACGCACGACGGCTTCGGCAACATCCATCCGATGCGCCGCGACTACCCGCCGGGCCTGCGCCAGCCCTTCTTCCAGGCGGCGACGCTGCCGATCGCGGAGAGGTCGCCGGTCGGGGAGAGGGACCTCGAGATCGTCCAGCACCCGACCATCCTGAACATTGGTCCGTCGCACCCCGCGACACACGGCACCTTTCGTATCGTCGCCAGAATCGACGGCGAGAAGGTGCGCGAGGCGGACGTGGAGCTTGGCTACCTGCACCGCAACTTCGAGAAGATGGCCGAGACGCACACCTACCACAACATGATCCCGTACTGCGACCGCCTCAACTACTGTTCGAGCTTCATGAACAGCTCCGGCTTCGCCATGGCGGTCGAGAAGCTGATGGGCCTAAGCATCCCCGAGCGCGCGCAATACCTGCGCGTCATCCTGAGCGAACTGAGCCGCATCATGGACCATGCCGTCTGCATCGGCACGAACCTCATGGACATGGGGCTCATCAGCAGCTTCTTCTACCTCTGGAACATCCGCGAGGAGATTTACGACCTCCTGGAGGAGTGCTCCGGCGCGCGCATGATGGTGAGCTTCGTGCGCATCGGCGGCTTCACCGAGGACGTGCCGCAGGACTTCAAGGAGCGCGTCGGGAGGATCCTCGAGCACGTGCCGCCGGTGCTGCGCGACACGGACCGCATGATCACCCACAATGCCCTGGCCCGCGACCGCATGCGGGGCGTCGGCAGCATCTCGCGCGAGGATGCCGTCGCGTACGGCTTCACGGGTCCCTGCCTGCGCGCGAGCGGTGAGCCGTACGACGTACGCAGAGCGCATCCCTACTACCACTACGACGAGTTCGAGTTCGACATCCCTATCGGCAGCCAGGGTGATGTCTACGACCGATACCTCGTACGTCTGGAGGAGATGCGCCAGAGCCTGCGCATCGTGCGGCAGGCTCTCCAGAGCCTGCCCGACGGGCCGGTGATCGTCGACGACGGCCTTGTCGCCCTGCCGCCGAAGCACGGCGTCTACACCAACATCGAGGACATGATGGACCACTTCAAGCTGATCATGCATGGCATCCGCCCACCGGTGGGCGAGGTATACGGCTACAGCGAGGCGGCCAACGGCGAGCTCGGCTTCTACATCGTCAGCGATGGCGGCGAGCGGCCGTACCGCGTCAAGGTTCGGCCGCCCTCCTTCGCCATCTACCAGGCCTTCCCCCGGATGATCCGTGGCATGAACCCCGCCGATGTGGTTGCCACCCTAGGCAGCCTCAACATCATCGCGGGTGAAAGCGAGCGATAGCCATGCTGTCGAGGGATGCATTGCGAGAAATCGATGCCGCCAGGGCGGAGGAGGACTCGGCCCGCCACGCCTTGCTCACGGCATTGCGCGTGACGCAGCGTGAACGTCGCCAGGTGGGGCCCGAGGAGATCAGGTACATCGCTGAGCTTCTCGGCCTCAGCCCTGCGGTCGTCCAGGGCGTGGCGCGCTTCTACGACCAGATCACGGAGACTCCGACCGGCCATCATGTCCTGAGTCTGTGCCGCGGCATCTCCTGTTACCTCTGCGGCGCCGACGACGCGAGCTCGCAGATCTGCGGCCTCCTTGGCGCCTCACCCGGCGAGACCACCGTGGACGGGAGGTTCACCATCAGGCTCGTCGAGTGCATCGGCGACTGCGACCACGCGCCGGCAGCCATGGTGGACGACCGGTTCGTCGGCCCCGTGGAATCTGCGGCGCTCAACGCCCTGACAGGGATCTGAGGAGATGTTGGCATGGCGCAGATGCTGACGCGCAACGTCGGAGATCCCGCCCAGCGGGAGCTTCAGACGGCCCTACGCGCTGGAGCCTACCTTGGCCTCAAGCAGGCGCTCAGCCTGCCGCCGCATGAAGTGGTGGCGGAAGTCGAGGCGTCGGGTCTCAGGGGGCGCGGTGGTGCCGGCTTCCCGACCGGACGCAAGTGGTCCTTCATCCATGCGGCGGAGGGCCAGCCCGTCTATCTTCTCTGCAACGCGGACGAGAGCGAGCCTGGGACGTTCAAGGACCATTACCTCCTCGAGCGGGACCCACATCTGGTGCTGGAGGGCGTGGCGATCGCCGCGTACGCGATAGGCGCGCACCGCGCCTATATCTACATGCGCGGCGAGTACGCGTCGGTTGCCGAGACGCTAGGGAGGGCGCTCCAGGAGGCTGTCGACGCCAATATCATCGGCCCGAACTGCCTGAACTCCGGCTACGACCTGCGCGTCACGATCCAGCTTGGGGCCGGCGCGTACATCTGCGGCGAAGAGACAGGGCTCATCCAGTCCCTGGAGGGAAGGCGCGCCTACCCGCGGGTAAGGCCGCCGTTCCCGGCGGTTCACGGATTTGCCCAGGAGCCGACGGTGGTCAACAACGTCGAGACGCTCGCCTGCGCCGCGCGCATCATGGCGGAAGGTGCAGAGGCGTTCAAGGACCTCGGCACCAAAGAGAGCGCGGGCACGAAGCTTGTCAGCGTCAGCGGCGCCGTCGAGCGGCCTGGCGTATACGAGGTGGAGATGGGCTATCCCCTGACGGAGTTCCTCCGGCGCGAGGCCGGTGGTGTGCGGAAGGGACGGGGTCTCAAAGGCGTCATCCCCGGCGGCACGTCGGTTCCTATCCTCACCGCCGACGAGGCGGCCCCTCTCACGATCGACTACGAGTCCATGCAGGCGGCGGGCACGATGCTCGGCAGCGGCGGCATGATCGTGTTCGACGAAGGAATGTCGATGCCGGCCGCCCTGCTGCGCATAGCGGAATTCTACGCGCACGAGTCCTGCGGAGAGTGCACGCCATGCCGGGAGGGAACCGGCTGGATGGCCTGGGTGCTGCGGCGCCTTCTCGCAGGAGAGGGCAGACCTGACGACCTCGAGTTGCTGCTGCGGGTCGGGGACAACATTGAGGGTCGGACGATCTGCGGTCTCGGCGATGCGTCGGTGCAGCCGGTGCGCAGCTTCATCCGGAAGTACCGCGACGAGTTCGAGGCTCTCCTGCCCAAGGGGAGGCAGGGAAGGCCTGCCTGGCAGAATCATGGCCACGGCCCGAGGACTGGGCGATTCGGACCGCCGGAAGAAGAGGCCGCACGTTCGCAAGCGGTGGACGGACCTCCGACCGCCGCGCTGTGAAAGGGGGCGATGAGCGGTGCCGATCGTGACGATCGATGGACGGCAGATCGAGGTGGAGCAGGGGACGAGCGTGATCCAGGCCGCGGATCGCCTGGGCGTCGAGATCCCGCGCTTCTGCTACCACCCGGACCTCAAGCCGGAGGGCAACTGCCGCATGTGCCTCGTCGACGTCGAGGGATTCCAGAAGCCCGTGGTGGCCTGCGCCACGCCGGTCATGGACGGGATGGTTGTCAGGACGCCGCACACGAGCGCCGTGGCGTCGCGCGCCGTCCACGGAGTCCTCGAGTTCCTGCTTGTGAACCACCCACTCGACTGCCCGATCTGCGACCAGGCGGGAGAGTGCTCCTTGCAGGACTTCTACATGCGCCCGGACTACGGCCAGCATCCAAGCCGGGTCGATCCTGTGGAAAAGGTACACAAGCGCAAGCGGGTGAGCCTCGGCTCGCGTATCGTGCTCGATGCGGAGCGGTGCGTGATGTGCTCGCGCTGCGTCCGGTTCTCAGAGGAAGTCTCGGGCTACGCGGAACTGCAGTTCGTGCGCCGAGGCAACCACGTCGAACTGACGCCGTTCGAAGATCGGGCGCTGCAGGACCCCTATGCCGGGAATCTCGCCGATGTCTGCCCTGTCGGTGCCTTGACATCCCAAGACTTCCGCTTCAAGCGCAGGGTCTGGCATCTCAGCCACACGGACTCCATCTGCGCCGGCTGCAGCACCGGCTGCAACGTGCGGATCGACCACTTCCAAGGCCGGATCGAGCGCGTCGTCCCGCGCCGGAACCCGAGCGTCAACCGCAGCTGGCTCTGCGACGAGGGTCGGCTGAGCTTCAAGAGCCTGGACGCTGCACCGCGCCTGGCGCATCCGAGACGGGGCGACTCCAGGCTTGACTGGTCGGAGGCGACGGCCCTGGCCGATAGGAGCCTGCGCGCCGCGACCGCTGCCAAGGGACTGCCGCTTGCAGCGCTCGCCTGTGCCTCCGCCACCAACGAGAGCCTCTGGCTGTTTCGGCAGTACGTCGAGGCGGTGTTTCCGCAGCACCGGCTGGAGTTTCGCCTCGACAGGGAGAGCGAGGCGGCATCGGAGCGGCAGGACACCTTGCTGCGCCGCGTCGACAAGCACCCGAATACGATGGGGGCCTTGCACCTGGGCTTCAGTCATGGCGTGGGGCTTGCGGGCCTCGTCGCCTTGGCGGAGAAGGGCGAGTTCGGGGCGCTCCTGATGCTCTATCATCCGCCTCTCGTGGGCGAGGAAAACCCGGACACGACGGACCTCCTGCAACGCCTGTTGGCAGCCGTCCGGGAGAGCGTCGTGCTGACGACGCACGACGTGCCCTACCTGGCCCAGGCGAAGGTGCTGCTGCCAGTAGCTGCGTGGTCCGAGGAGGAAGGCACCTACACCAACTACCAGGGCGTCACGCAGTATGCGGGCAGGGCCGTCTCGTCGCAGGGAGCGACGCGGCCGGCAGCCGACGTCCTAGGGGACTTCTGGCAGTACGCCACTTCCACACGGCGGCAGACGGGATCGGAGCACGTGTTCCACGAGATCGCCGCCAGCGTGCCGGCGTTCCGCGGACTCAGCTACGCCATGCTCGAGAGCCGGACCGCGACGGTCTACCCGCCTGAAGGGAGGATGCACTATGGCCAGGAAGGCTTCGCGGGTCGTTGACGTGCGCCAGGCGGCGGAGGCCAAGACGGACGTACTGAGCAGCGCCGCCGGCACTCTCGCGGGCATGGAAGTGACCTTGCGCAACATGGTGCGCGCGACGGTGGGGCGCGAGCATGTGACCATCCAGTACCCCGAGCAGCGCAAGCCGTACTCCCGCCGCTTTCGCGGCGTGCACGTTCTGACGCATCGAGCGGACGGCAGCCTCAAGTGCACGGCCTGCTACCTCTGCGAGACCGTCTGCCCTGCGCAGTGCATCACCATCGAAGCCAAGGAAGTGGACGACCCCCGCATCGAGAAGGCACCTTCTCGGTACGAGATCGACCTCAGCCGCTGCATCTTCTGCGGCTTCTGCGTCGAGGCGTGCCCCGAGGAAGCATTGATCATGAGCAGGGAGTATGATCTCATGGCTCTGTCCCGGGGATCCGAGACCCTGGCCTATGGCATCGAGCAGCTGACGCAGCGCACGGAGATCGCGGCCTACGGCGCGGGCTTCAGGCCGCACATGCAGTATCCTCTGGTGGAGAGCTACCTGCCTGGAGAGCCTGTGCCCCCCGATGAAAGCTGAAGCGTTCACTCGCCAACCGAGAGCGCCCGCGCAGCGATGCGCGGGCGCTCTCATGTCAGGCGAGCAGCGAGCGATAGCTCAGCGCAAGGCCGCCGCCAGATCGGCCAGGCTCGGGGCGCCGTCCAGGCCCTTCTCGCCCGGGTAGAGCCGGCAGGACCAGACGGCGCTGTCGGACGGCGCAAATGGGTCGCGGCCGTCCACCAGGATGGTCGGGGAGCCATGCATACCAGCCGCTTCGGCCTCGGCCGGGCTGCGCACGAGATGAAGGTGCACTGCGGCGTCCGGGCGGCCAACGGCGGCCAGGGCGGCGCGCACCCTCGCATGTGCGAGCTTCCAGTTGGGACAGTCTTCGAAGTAGATAAGCTCGATGCGCATGCGACCACCCCACCTCCACCGTACACCTTCCGCAGACGGGCCGCCTCAATGAGCCCTTTGGGCACGACCGCGTCAGGTAGGCGGGGCCGGTCGCATGTGCTGTGGGAGCCACGCTCGGATATGCACGGTCGATGCTTTGCCTATCAGTGGACGGGCCAATTTCGGACAAGGAGAGCATCAGAAGACTAGGTGGACTAGAGTGCATTGGTCCAGTTGTTCCATTAATGGGACGCAACCAGCAAATGGTGATGCGTGGCAAAGGGTGTGGCTGCCCTTTGTCCAACAGGGATTGTGATCATCCTTGGCGGCCCATGAAAGGGGGGCATCTGCACGGATCACCTCACGACTGTGCTGAAGCGCGTATTCCTTGTCGTTCTCATTGTGGTTGTGGCTGTGTTCGTATGGGGCACAGTGGATACCTACCGCGAGAGTCCGCCAATTCCCGGTCGCTTTGTCACCACCTCTGGCGAGACCGTGTTCGTTGGGGCGAAGATCGTCGCCGGTAAAGCCGCCTTCCAGGAGGCTGACCTCATGGACTACGGCAGCTTGTACGGCAACGGTGCCTACTTCGGTGAGGACTACACGGCACTCGCATTGCATCAGGTGGCCTTGCGCATGAATGTCCTCTATGCCAGGAGGATGTACGGGGCCCCCGTAAGCAAGCTTGGGCCTGGCCGCCGGGCTGCGGTTGAAGACCTGGTGCGCCATGACCTGGCGCGGACAGAGTTTCGCGGGCAGGAGATCGTCGTCTCTGAAGTCGAGGGCCAAGCGATGCGTCAGATCGCGAGGGAGACAGCCTCGCGTCTGCTCAAGACCGCACCACAGGAGGGTTACAGCGCGACGGGCGTCCTGACACCGGCCAAGGCCAGCGCGGTGGCGGCCTTCTTCCTCTACACGGCCTGGACGGCGGTTGCCCATCGTCCGGGCCTCGACTACTCGTACACGAACAACTGGCCGTATGATCCCTTGGCAGGCAACGTCCCGACCACAGCGACGTTCATCTGGACATGGGCTTCTATCGGCCTGCTCCTTGCCGCCATCGGAGGGACGGTGTACTTCTACTTCGCGCACATCCGGGAACCGCTGGAAGACCCGGGGCAAGTAGAAGTGGAAGGATTCCCTGAACTCACCCCGAGCCAGCGCAAGACGCAGAAGTTCTTTGTCTCGGTGGCCATTCTGTTTCTGATCCAGATCCTGGCCGGCCTTGCCATGGCGCACTACTACGCCGACCGCAGCAGCTTCTTCGGGCTGGACCTCCTGAACATCTTGCCCTTCAATTTGCTGAAGGCCGTCCATATTCAGACGGCGATCTTCTGGATCGCGATTTCCTGGATTGGCGGCGGGCTCTTCCTGGCGCCTCTCGTCAGTCGCAAGGAGCCTAAGCACCAGGGCCTGCTGGTCGACATTCTGTTCGTCGCCGTGTGGGTTGTAGGCTTGGCAACTCTGTTCGGACTGTATGCGGGTATCAAGGGCTGGCTACCCGGCAACAGCTGGTTCTGGTTTGGCAACCAGGGCCTCAGCTATCTCCAGCTCGGACGCTTCGATCAACTGGCGTTGTTCGTTGGACTGTTCCTCTGGGCATTCATCGTGGGCCGTGCTCTTTGGCCGGCCATGAAGCGTCAGAAGGGCTTTGGCAGCCTTGAACACCTCCTGCTGTACTCAAGCGTCGCGATCGCGGGACTCTACGTCTTCGGCATGTTCCCCGTCACCTGGATCATGAACTCGTTCACCCTGACCGACTTCTGGCGCTGGTGGGTTGTCCATCTCTGGGTGGAAGGCACCTTCGAGTTCTTCGCGGTGGTCGCCATCGCGTATCTGCTTGTGGTTCTCGGTCTAGTGTCGCGTCGGGCCGCAGAACGCACCACCTGGTTCGAGCTGATCTTGGTCTTCCTGGGCGGCATCATCGGCACGGGTCACCACATGTACTGGATCGGTGAGCCCTGGATCTGGATCAGCCTCGGCAGCATGTTCTCCTTCCTCGAGGTCATGCCGCTCCTCCTGATGATCGTCGAGTCCGTAGAAAACTGGCGCAAGACGCGTCATGAGACATTTCCGCACCGCGTCGCCTTCCTGTACATCACCGGTTCGGGATTCTGGAACTTCTTTGGAGCCGGCGTGCTGGGCGGCCTGCTCAACGCGCCGCTTGTAAACTACTACGAGCATGGTACGTTCCTGACCCTTGCCCATGCGCATACGGCTATGTTCGGCGCGTTCGGCTTGCTCGGCATCGGGCTCATGTATTTCGGTCTACGCTACATCGTCGGCGAGCAGGGCTGTTCCGACAGACTGGCGACTTGGGCATTCTGGCTTTACAACATTGGCATGGTGCTTTGGCTGCTGCTCAACTTCTTGCCGATCGGGTTCGCGCAACTGGCGGCGGTCTACGATCACGGGTACGTCTATGCTCGCAGCCTGGCCTTCTACAACACGACGACGCTCTGGCAGTGGCTGCGCATGCCGGGCGACGTGACCTTCGCGGCTGGGGCCCTCATCATGGCCGTCGACATCTTCCAAAAGGTGCGGCTGGTTGCGCATCGGCGGGTGGCGGCAGGCCGAGGTAGATCGATCGACGCGTGACGAAGGGCGGAGGAGGCTCTCAGGCGCCTCCTCCGCCGTCTGAGAGCAGGTCGCCAAAGGCCGAAGCACAGGGCTGCACCGCAGTCACGCAACCGCAGTCCCTCTTACACCCACCAGGCTCGGCGTGGTGGCAATGCCCAATCGGGCCCTGCCGCGACGGCCATTTGTCCTATGGCTGCTGTGATGTGGGGCACTTACGGACCTGTTTGGAGCGATGAGTCTTAGAATAGCAGTGGGGGGTGCCTATGGGACCGTCTTTGGCAAACCGGCAAGCCCATCGTGACATTCATGACGCTGCACGTGCCGAGATGGAAGTCGGCACCGACCTGCTGCGCGCCTCTTGGAGCAGCCAGGAACCGCACACGACCCTGAGGCTCGCTCGGGAGCTTGCAAACGGGTGGCGGGGGAGGGTGATCTCCCACGCGGAGGCGGAGGAGCAGGACGTCTTCCCGTGGGTCACCCAGCGCCTGCCGGAACTGAGGCCCGTGGTGACTGCCCTCATCCGGGATCATGAGCTGATGCGACTGCTCGTGGACGAGGCGGAGCGGGAGCTCGGACGTGAGGGACAGGTCACTGCGGCCGTGATGGACCGTTTCACGGCGCTGCTGCACGTGCAGCGACTACACTCCGCCTTCGAGGAAGAGACCTTCCTGCCGCAGGTATCTGGCTCCCTGACCCGCGAAGCGCAACCATCCGAGGGGGCAGCCGATTCATGAGCAAACGCGTGAATGCGCTCGGCAACGCGCTTACCTACCTGCGCCGCGGGCCACGCCTGAGCGACGGCTGGAGCGAAGAGAACCCGCGCGGTCGCCAGTGGGAGAGGCTTTACCGGGACCGCTGGCAGCACGACAAGGTCGTGCGCTCGACGCACGGCGTGAACTGCACCGGCTCGTGCAGCTGGAAGATCCATGTCAAGGACGGGATCATCACCTGGGAGACGCAGCAGACGGACTACCCGTCGCTGGGCCCGGACACGCCGGAGTACGAACCGCGCGGCTGCCCGCGCGGCGCGAGCTTCTCCTGGTACGAGTACAGCCCTCTGCGCATCCGCTACCCCTACGTGCGCGGCAGCCTCATCGCCGCGTGGCGTGAGGCGCTCGGCGAGACGAAGGATCCCGTGGCGGCCTGGCGCCTGCTTACATCGAGCCCCGAGCGGCGGGAGGCGTACCGGTCCCAGCGCGGCAAGGGCGGCTTCGTGCGCGCGAGCTGGGACGAGATCTCCGAGCTCATCGCCGCCGCCACCGTCGAGACGGTGCGCCACTGGGGTCCGGACCGTGTCGTGGGGTTCACACCCATCCCGGCCATGTCGATGGTCAGCTATGCCGCCGGCACACGGTTCCTCTCGCTCATCGGCGGCACGATCCTCAGCTTCTACGACTGGTACGCCGACCTGCCGATCGCCTCGCCCCAGATCTGGGGTGAGCAGACCGACGTGCCCGAAAGCGCGGACTGGTACAACGCCGCGTACATGATCGTCTGGGGCACGAACCTGCCGATGACCCGCACCCCGGATGCGCACTTCATGGTGGAGGCCCGCTACAAGGGGACGCGCGTCGCGGCCGTCAGCCCGGACTATGCCGAATACGTCAAGTTCTCAGATCTCTGGCTGCCTGCGAGGGCAGGGACAGACGCGGCGCTCGCGCTCGCGATGATGCACGTCATCCTCAAGGAGTTCTACGTGGATCGCCAGGTACCGTACTTCCAGGACTACGCGCGGCGCTTCACCGACCTGCCGTTCCTGGTGCGCCTCAGCGAGCGGGACGGCAGGCATTACGCGGATCGCTTCCTGCGCGCCTCCGACCTCGGCGCCGCAGGCGAGGCGGATCTTTGGAAGACCGTCGTGTGGGACGAGACCACCTCGGCGCCTGTCTGCCCGAACGGCAGCCTGGGCTACCGCTGGGACGGCTCGGGACGCTGGAACCTTAGGCTCGAGAGCGAAGAGGGCTCGCCGGTTTCGCCCGGGCTCACGTTCCTCGGCAGCGAGCACCGCTCCGTCGCCCTCGATTTCCCATACTTCGGCAGCGGCGAGGGTGAGGCCATTCGCCGCCATGTGCCGGTGCGGGAACTTCAGGCGGCCGAAGGTCCTGTGCTGGTGACGACCGTCTACGACCTGCTCCTCGCGAGCGTCGGCGTGGGGAGGGGCCTGCCCGGGGACTACCCGGCCGATTACGACGACCTGAAGCCCTATACTCCGGCCTGGCAGGAGGCGATCACCGGCGTCGAGCGCAAGCTCGCGATCCAGGTGGCGCGCGAGTTCGCCGAAGGGGCGGAGAAGACCCGGGGTCGCGCCATGATCGCGATGGGCGCCGGCATCAACCATTGGTACCACAGCGACGTGATCTACCGCGCCATCGTGGGCCTCGTGCTCCTCACGGGCTGCGAAGGCGTCAACGGCGGCGGTTGGGCGCATTACGTCGGCCAGGAGAAGGTGCGACCGCTCGAGGGCTGGAGCACCCTCGCCTTCGCCGGCGACTGGGTCCCTGCAGCCCGGCAGCAGAATGGGACGTCGTTCTTCTATTTCGCTACGGACCAGTTCCGCTATGAGGATCTCGACACGAAGGAGCTCACCTGGCCAGGCGGCGGCAAGTTCGCGCAGATGCACCCCGCGGATGTCAACGCGCTCGCCGCGCGCCTGGGCTGGCTGCCCTCATATCCGCAGTTCCGGGAGAACTCCCTCGAGACGGCCAAGAGAGCCAGGGCGGAGGGTGCGGACGACTCCGCGGCGGTCGCGTCGGTGGTGCGGCGCCTCAAGGAGGGCGAACTCGCCTTCTCCATCGACGCTCCGGATCTCGAGGAGAACTTCCCGCGCGTCTTCTTCCTCTGGCGGGCAAACCTTCTTGCCTCCAGTGGCAAGGGGCACGAATACTTCCTGCGGCACCTTCTCGGCGCGGACGGCCACATCCTCTCGAAGGAAGACGGCCTGAGGCGGCCCGCGACCGTGGCCTGCGAGGGCGAAGCGCCGCAGGGCAAGCTCGACCTCCTCGTCGACATCGACTTCCGCATGACGGGCAGCGGCCTCTACGCCGACATCGTGCTGCCGGCCGCCACGTGGTACGAGAAGCACGACATCAGCAGCACCGATATGCACCCTTTCGTGCATCCCTTCAACCCGGCGATCTCGCCGCCTTGGGAGACGAGGAGCGACTGGGACACGTTCCGCACGATTGCGCGCAAGTTTTCGGAACTCGCCGAGGATCACCTTCCCGCGCAGGAAGACCTTGTCATGGCGCCGCTCCTGCACGACACGCCGCAGGAGACGGGACAGCCCCTCGGCGAGGTGCGGGACTGGCGGCAGGGCGACGTGGAGCCGGTGCCTGGGAAGACGATGCCGCGCCTGCTCCTGGTCGAGCGCGACTACCCCCACGTCTACCAGCAGATGACGACCCTCGGCCCGCGCGCAGAGCGGCAGATCACCCAGAAGGGCATTGTCATCCCCACCGCCGACGCGTATCAGGCCCTCGCTAGAGAGCTTGGGACGAGCCGGCGGGAGGGCCCGGGCATGGGTCGCCCGAGACTTGAAACGGCGGAGCAGGCAGCGAACGCAATCCTGAGGCTCTCCGGCGCCACGAACGGGCACCAGGCGGTGGCCGCCTGGAAGGCGCTCGAGCCGTCGACGGGACTCAGGCTGGGCGAGGTGGCGCGCGGCAGGGAAGAGGACGTCTACACGGTCAAGGATCTGACAGCGCAACCCCGCCTGGCGATCGCCGCCCCGGTATGGAGCGGCCTCGAGGCGCATGGTAGGCGCTACTCGCCATTCACGGCGAACGTTGAACTCGAGATCCCTTGGCGTACGCTCACGGGCCGCCAGCACTTCTACGTCGACCACGAGGTGATGCTGGACTTCGGCGAAGGATTGCCCGTCTACCGCCCGCCGCTCATGGTGCACCCCTTCCCGCAGGGCCAGGAGAGCCCGGCCAATGGCAAGCAGCTGACCCTGCGCTACCTGACGCCGCACGGCAAGTGGGGGATCCACTCGACCTACACCGACACCCTGACTATGCTCACGCTGTTCCGCGGCGGTCCGACGATCTGGCTCAGTCCCAAGGACGCCGAGGCTCTCGATGTGAAGGACAACGACTGGCTGGAGGCCTTGAACCGCAACGGCGCCGTGGCGGCGCGCGCGGTCGTGAGTCACCGCATCCCGGAGGGCGTGGCCATCATGTACCACGCACAGGACCGCACGATCGCGGTGCCTGGGACGAAAGTCACAGGCGACAGAGGCGGCGCGCACAACAGCCTGACGCGGGTGCTGCCCAAGCCGACGCACATGATCGGCGGCTACGCGCAGCTGAGCTACGGCTTCAATTACTACGGCCCGACGGGACACCAACGTGACGAGATGACCGTGGTGCGGCGCCTGGGGGAGGTGGACTGGCTTGAGGATTAAGGCTCAGGTCGCGATGGTCATGAACCTCGACAAGTGCATCGGCTGCCACACCTGCAGCGTCACCTGCAAGAACACGTGGACGAACCGCTCCGGCGCCGAATACATGTGGTTCAACAACGTGGAGACGAAGCCAGGCATCGGCTACCCGAAGCGTTGGGAGGATCAGGAGCGCTACCGCGGCGGCTGGCAGCTTCGTGGCGGCAAGCTCCAGCTGCGCGCCGGCGGGCCGATCGAGAAGCTCGCGCGCATCTTCCACAATCCCGATCTGCCGGAGATCGACGACTACTACGAGCCCTGGACCTACGACTACGAGAACCTGATCGCAAGCCCGGAGCGCCGCTATCAGCCGGTCGCCCGGCCGCGCTCGCAGCTTACCGGGGAGCCGATGGATGCGCCGTCCTGGGGACCGAACTGGGAGGACGACCTCGCCGGCGCACCGCAGCATGCGCCTTCGGACCCGAATCTCAAGGGCCTTGCCGAGCACGTCGCCTTCGAGTACGAGCAGGCCTTCATGTTCTACCTGCCGCGCATCTGCGAGCACTGCCTGAACCCCGCCTGCGTCGCCGCCTGCCCGTCCGGCGCGATGTACAAGCGCGAGGAGGACGGCATCGTGCTGGTGGATCAGGACGCCTGCCGTGGCTGGCGCTTCTGCGTCAGCGCCTGCCCTTACAAGAAGGTCTACTTCAACTGGCAGACCCACAAGGCGGAGAAGTGCACCTTCTGCTACCCCCGCATCGAGGCTGGATTGCCGACCGTCTGCTCGGAGACCTGCGTCGGCCGCATCCGCTACCTCGGCGTCGTCTTCTATGACGCAGACCGCGTCAAGGCGGCGGCATCGGTCGAGGACGAGAAGGATCTCCTGCGATCGCAGCTCTCCGTCTTCCTGGACCCTAGCGACCCCGCCGTCATCCAGGCGGCCCGCGAGGCGGGCATCACCGACGCCTGGATCGAAGCGGCGCAGAAGTCCCCCGTCTACAAAATGGCCGTCGAGTGGGGGATCGCCCTGCCGCTGCACCCCGAGTACCGCACCTTGCCGATGGTCTGGTACGTGCCGCCGCTCAGTCCGATCATGAGTCACGTCGAAGCGACGCGGCCCGCCACCACCGCCGACGAGATCCTGCCGGCGATCGAAGCGATGCGCATCCCGATGGAGTACCTGGCGAACCTGCTTGCGGCCGGGGACGTGGACGTGGTCCGCACCGTGCTGCGGCGGCTGGCGACGATGCGCGCGTTCCTGCGCAGCAAGACGCTCGGCCTGCCTGGGGACGAGCAGATGCTGGAGGCTGCGGGCCTCACGGCGGTGCAAGTGGAGGACATGATGCGGCTCCTCGGCATCGCCAAGTACGACGAACGCTTCGTGATTCCGTCGGCCCGCAGGGAGGGCGAGCCCGACCTGCAGGCCTTGCAGGGCGGGTGCAGCCTGGACGACGTGCTTCCGCCGGAAGGCACGTTCACGAAAGGCCGCCGTTCGATCGAACTGCGGGCGGTCGACAAGGGGGACCTCCGGTGAGCCGACGGATGCTGCTCAAGGCGGGCGCGCTGCTGCTCGGCTATCCCGATCGCGAGACGTTCGATACGGTCGTCGAGGCTCTCGGGGAGATCGCGGAGCCGCCTGCAAGAGACCTGCTGCGCCGGTTTCTCGAGGCGACCCTCGCCTTGCCGGATACGGAGCGCGAGGCGCAGTACGTCGCCACCTTCGATTTCCGCGAGGATCTCTCGCTCTACCTCACCTTCCAGGAGCGTGGCGACGTCCGCGACCGCGCACCTGCCCTTCTGGAACTCAAGCAGGAGCTGCGCAGCTGCGGCTTCGTATGCCCTCGGGATGAATTGCCGGACTACATCCCGCTGCTGCTCGAGTTCCTGGCCGAGATGCCCGCGGACCACGACGACCGAGAGCTGTCGTACCGCCTCGCGCGGGCCATCGCGGGCATCGCCGAAAGGCTGGACCGGCATGCCCTTTACCTCCCGCTGCTGCAGGCGATCCTCACCGCCCTGCCCACGGGCGCGGAAGCGGCCGAGGCTCCGCGTGGTGGCGCGGAAGACCTCGCGCTGCCCTATCCGCTCCACTACCTCTAGCGAAGGGAGGTGCCTTGGTGAACGAATTCCTCTGGGTCGTCTATCCGTACCTTTGCCTGATGCTGCTCGTGGTGGGCATGCTCACGCGCTACAACTACGACCAGATCGGCTGGACGTCGAAGTCGAGCGAATTGCTCGAGAAGCGCCTGCTGCGGCTCGGCAGTCCCCTGTTCCACTGGGGCATCATTTTCGTCTTCCTCGGCCACGTCGCGGGCCTCCTCGTGCCGATCAGCCTCTACCACGCCTTGGGCGTATCGGACCATCTCTACCACATGGGCGCCATGGTGATGGGCGGCATCACAGGGCTCATGGCCCTCGTGGGTCTCATCCTGCTGCTCTGGCGGCGCCTGATCGTACGTCGCGTGCGTGCGCACACCTCCACGGCAGACTGGCTGGCCCTCGGCTTTCTCATTGCCACGGTGGCGCTGGGCATGCTGATGACCCTCGTCTACAACGTGGCGCATCTTCCCTACGAGTACCGCACGACCGTCGGGCCCTGGATCCGCGGCGTGTTCCTGCTCCACCCCGACGCTGGGCTGATGGCGGACGTGCCTCTTGTGCTGCAGCTGCACATTCTCACGGCCCTCGCGCTCTTTGCGGTCTCGCCGTTCACAAGGCTCGTGCACATCTTCAGCCTGCCGCTCGCGTACCTGCGGCGTGCGCCCATGCAGTACCGGCGTCGCGCACCGGCCCTGCCCGCCGAGCGGGCAGGCAGGGACCAGAGCCAGTGACCATCCAGCGTGCACCGATCGGAGGCGGTACAGTGGCAACCGGTCACGAAATCACTGTGGAGCAGCGCAAGAGCCGGATCCTGCGTGAGGACCTCGAGGACCTTCAGGCGGTGCTGGTCATGCGCTTCGGTTCCATCCCGGACGATATCGAGGCGAGACTCCTGCAGATCCAGGATATCGAGCAGACGAACCGGCTCGTCCTGGTGGCGGCGAACGCCCGGGATCTCGACGCGTTCCGCAGCGAGATCTCCTCGGACATTCCCGCGTTCCGCATCCTGTCCGAGTCGTTCGAGAGACGTCACGCAAGCGACTAGCCACGCGCGAAGGAGAATGCCCGCTGGTACATGATGCCGTAGCGCCCCGCCGGGCGCTCGAACACCTATACCCCGGCTACTTCGCATTCGTCATGGCTACCGGCATCGTCTCGACCGCGGCGCAACTCTTCGACCTGCAGGCGTTCTCCATGCTCCTGCTGGTCGTGGGGACCGCGGGTTACGCGGTGCTGATCGCCCTACATGTCGGCCGCATGCTCACGTGCGCCGCCGCAGTGCGCGCAGACGCCACGACACCGGGCACGGCCTTCGGCTTCTTTACGTTCGTCGCGGCCTCCGACGTGCTCGCGGTGCGCTACGCCTCTGCGGGCGACCACGGCGTCGCGGCAGCCTTGGGCCTCGTCGGCCTGCTCTCCTGGCTCCTGCTCACCTACACCATCCCGGTGGGGCTGATGCTCGGGGGCAGCGACCGGCCGCTCGGACCCAGCGTCAACGCCTCCTGGCTGGTCTGGGTGGTCGCGACGCAATCGGTGTCCACAGCGGCATCCGTGCTGTCGTCCACAGGCCCTGATCGGGCCCTTCTCGGCTTTGTCGCAGCGATGTTCTGGGGGATCGGGTCGATCCTCTACCTCATCCTGATCACGATCGTCACCGCGCGCATGCTGCTCTCTGCCATGACGGCGGACGAGATGACCCCACCCTACTGGATCAACATGGGCGCTACGGCGATCACCGTGCTCGCGGGCGTCCGCCTGCTCGCGACGCCCTTGCCGGGGCAGTTGCAGGAGCTTTTGCCTGTCATCACCGCCGTGTCCTTCATGTTCTGGGCCTTCGGCAGCTTCTGGATCCCCTGTCTTCTGATCTTCGGGCTCTGGCGCTACGGTCGCGGCGGGCGCCCGCTGACCTACGAACCCGCGCTCTGGAGCATCGTCTTCCCGCTCGGCATGTATGCGACGGCGACCGACCTCTTCGGCAAGGTGGCGCGCTTGCCGTGGCTGCCCCCGCTGGCATGGGCCGTCAGCTGGGTCGCCTTCGCAGCCTGGGCGGTCGTGTTCGCGTACATGGCCCGCGCATTGCTCGCGCGGCCTGCCGCCATCTCCTGACCGGCCGACGCGCATCTGTCCGCGCAATTCCGAGGCGTACCTCATGGATTGCGATCCTTCGAACGAGATGCAGGGGCCTTCAGCTGTGGAGGGCCCCTGCGGCACGGCGTACCGCGGATCCGAGATCAGGCACCGGCCGGCGGCTCCGACCCGACTGCTCAACCCGCGGCGGGTACCTCCGATGTCAGGGTGCGGCGCCGCGCCAGGCTGCCGAGCCAGGCCACGACCAGCCCTTCGAGGAGGACCAGCAGTGCGATCACGAGCAATCCAAGCGGGTAGGCCCCGGACACGCCGGCAACGAGGCCCATGACCGGTGGCAGGATGAAGCCGCCGAAGGCGCCCAGGCCGCCCACCCATCCCGACGCTCCGCCGACCGCCTGCGGCACGTAGCGCGGCACAAGCTTGAAGACGACGGCGTTCTGGAGCCCGATGCCGATCGCCAGCACCACCTCGCCCAGCACCGCGACCGCGACGGTGGGGGCGAACGCCATGATCAGCGCTCCTACCAGCATGAGCAGGAGGTTGCCCATCAGGGCGTAGCGGACGGAGAGGCGATCCGCCAGGATACCGCCCGGCACGCGCACGAGCGAGGCGAGGAAGGAGAAGGTGAGGGTCAGGATGCCGCCTGTCGTCAGGGGCTCCTTGTACGCGACGTGCCAGAGCGACGGAAGCCAGCTGGTGAGGGCGAGGAAGCCGCCGAAGGAGAGGAAGTAAAGCAGGACGAGCGCCCAGGTCTCGGGGACGCGGGCCGCCGCACGCAGACCCGACCAGGTGGAGCCGGTGGGTACCATGTCCTGACCCATCTGGCGCATCACCTTGCCGACGTCCGCGTCAGAGGCGCCCCTGTTCTTCAGCTGGAACCAGGGTGCGTCTCGCATCCCGAGCGCATAGGCGATCGCGATGACAAGGAGGACGACGAACCAGATGCTGTAGGCCGAGAGCAGCCCGAGCCCCGCCACCGTGAGCGGCAGCAGCCAGGAGGAGAGGCCAGGCGCCGCGTTGCCGAGACCGGCGTAGATGCCGAGCGGGCCGCCCTGCCGCTGGCGCGGGAACCAGTACGAGACCTGCGCGATGCCGACGGAGAAGGTGGCGATGCCCGAGCCGATCAGCATGCCGAGGATCAGGAGCACCGGGTAGAGACCCGCCATGTGCTTCGGATAGTCGGCGTGCAGCAGCAGCAGCAGGAGGGCGACGCCCACAAGCGTGATGCCGAGAAGAATGAGGAAGGGTCTCCTGCCGCCGCGGCTGTCCACCCAGGCGCCGAACGGTATGCGCAGGAGCGAGCCGGTGAAGTTCG
>JAJZVM010000056.1 GCA_021845645.1 Bacillota bacterium | reverse complement strand
CCACCCCCGGCGCGCGATCAGCAGTGTGAATAGCAGACCGTAGAGTGCAATGCCCACGACGAGCCCGACGATCCAGACGGCCACCACCATGCCGATGAGCGATACAAGGACCTGCAGCAGCCTGCGGCGCTGCTCGACCGGCATGACATCCTTGTCGTTCGGCTTGCGCATGAGGCTCTGCACGAACACCCAGACGGCGAGCGCCACCGCAGGGACGGTGACGATGAGCGGGAACGTACGTGCCGCCGAGGGAAAACCGACGGCCCCGTAGAGGAACCAGACCAGCACGACCAGTATGACGAAGTTGAAAACGCTCTCGCTTCGGACTTTCACTGCTCCCTCTGCCTCCCTCAAGAGCCCAGTCGGGTCATCGCGCTTGGGTCGGTCACGCGCCGGGACTCGCATCCGCTGCGCCCGGGCGCGGCCTCAGACGCTTGAGCAGGTAGGGCAGGAACAGTACCAGCACTGTGGCGATGGAGAGAACCAGCGTGATCGGCCGCTCCCAGATGAACCGCGGACCGTAGAGCATCAAGGCGATGTGGAGGTTGGGCTGCGCGATGGTGCCCAGCACGAGGCCCACGATCAGGGACGGCTCCGAGTAGTCGAACCTGCGCATGAAGTAGCCCAGCACGCCGAAGATGAGCGCCAGCACCACGGACAGCGCGCTTGTCGTGGCCGCGTAGGCGCCGACGACGGCGAACATGATGATGATCGGCGCTAGCAGCGGCACCGGCACCGTCGTGATCCGGGAAAGGTAGCGGGCGGTCGAGAGACCGATGATGCTCGTGAAGACGCTGGAAAGCGCGATGATGAACACGATGGCGTAGATCAGGTCGGCGTGTTGCGAGACCATTGTCGGTCCCGGCTGCAGGCCGACGATCAGGAAGGCGCTCAGGAGGATGGCCGTGGCCTCGCCGCCGGGAACGCCGAGGGCGAGCGTCGGGATCATCTGGCCGCCTTCCTTCGCGATGTGCGAGGCCTCTGGGGCGATCAGCCCCTCGACGCGCCCGGTGCCGAAGGTCTCTGGGTTCTTCGAGGCCTGGCGCACCTGGCCGTAGGCGACGATGTTGGACACCGTGCCGCCGACGCCTGGCACGACGCCCATCAGCGTGCCGATCAGGCTTGCGTAGACGAGCGCCCACCAATACTTAAAGGGCTGCAGCATGCCCTTCCAGACGCCGCTGAAATCCGAGACGGTCACGGCCTGGGCGATCGAGCGCTCACCGGCCGTGAACAGCCGGATCATCTCGCCCACCGCGTACATGCCGACCACCACGGTGACCAGGTTGACGCCGTCCATCAGGTACGGGATGCCAAAGGTGTAGCGCAGGATACCTGTGACGGGATCCTGCCCCACCGAAGCAATGGCGAGACCCAGCAGGCCGGAGATGATTCCCTTGACAAGCGACTTGCCGCTGAGGCTCGCGACGAGCGTCAGACCGAGCATCGTCACCATGAACAGCTCCGGCGGCTGGATCGCCGTCGCAAGCGACTGCATCACAGGCACCGAGATCGAGAGCACGATGGCGCCGATCCAGGCGCCGAGCACGTTCGACATGGCGCCGATGCCCAGGGCCTCCGCGGCCCTGCCCTGGCGGGCGAGGGGGTAGCCGTCCCAGCAGGTGGCGATGTTGGTGCCGGAAGCGGGCACATTCATCAGCATCGAGGTGATCGATCCGGCGTACTGCGTCGCGACGTGCGCCCCCAGCAGGAACGAGAAGGCCACTGCCGGCGACATGCTGTAGATGAACGGGATCAGGATCGCCATGGCCTGGACGCCGCCGAGGCCCGGAATGACTCCGATGATGATGCCGAGGATGACACCGGCCACCTGGTAGAGCAGCGCGCGGAACTGCAGCGCGAGGGCCAGGCCCTGCCCCAGTGTGCTAAGCACGACGCCACCTCCGACCGCAGCCCGCCTGACGCACCTTGGTTTCGATTTCCATGGTCTTGCTGGGTCCCTCCCATCAACGCGTTCCGTCAACCGTCACGGAGCCGGGCGCATCAAGGGGGCGCCAGTTGGGCAAGCACAGACTCGGTGACGTGGACATAGCCGTCCATCAGCCGCCGCGCCGTCCGGACGCTGCCGATCGAGCGCACCGCCACCGATCCCTCAAGCATCTCGACGTCGGCCGACATCTCGAGGGCGCCGGACGGGTGCCCGATGCGGATGCGCCGAGCCTTGCGGGCCTCGTCGGTCACGATGTCGCTGACCACCGTGCCGGGAATGAAGGCCGCGGCGCAGGTGGCGACCGCACCCGTAAGGGCATAGGCCCGGTTGCAGGTCTGCATCGACATGATCCGCCCGAGGAGATCCATGTCGGCTGCCGGGATC
This sequence comes from Bacillota bacterium, assembly GCA_021845645.1. Next base: position 21,496 of record JAJZVM010000056.1, on the reverse strand, counting down.
GTTCGACCCGACAGGTCCTGGTAGTCCCCCGGGGGCATGACGAAAGCCACCTTGGGTATGCCTGGGCTCTTGCGCGTCGCATCCCGCCGGTCGTCCACGATGTGGCACATCTCGGCGGCGATCGAGCGGATCGCCTCGATGCGGCGCGAAAAGTCCGCGGACGCGTCAAGTTCCGCGGGCGACTCCCGGCCTGTGACGCCAAGCGCCTCGCCCCGCACGAAGGCGACGGGGTTGGCCGCGTCCACGATGGAGATCTCGACCCGGCCCAGCTCCGGCACGTCGATCACGTCCCGCGCGTGCCCAGTCGGCAGCAGAGTGCCGGTGACGGCGCCCGCGGGGTCGTCGAACCAGACGACGATGCGCGACGCGGGATTCGGCACGCCGCTGATGCGCACGCTGCCTTCGGGATCGTAGCGGCCATCCTTGACGGCCACGTCCAGGCGCAGGATTTTGTCCGTGTTGGTGTTGTACACCCTTACCGTCGTGCTGGGCTCCTTCGCCTCCACGAGTCCCTCTTCGACGGCGAAAGGGCCGACGGCGCTGGAGCAGTTGCCGCAGTTCCCGCCATAGTCCACGGTCGGCGCCGTGACGGACACCTGCGCGAACGTGTAGGTGACGTCGGCGTCCATGCCCTCGGGCGGGCGCCCGATGATACAAACCTTGCTGGTTGTCGAATACGAGCCGCCAAGGCCATCGATCTGCCTCGGATCCGGACTGCCCATGATCGCCAGGAGCAGGCGATCGCGCTCTGCCCGGTCCACAGGGAGATCCTTCTCATGAAAGAACAGGCACTTCGATGTACCGCCACGCATAAGTACGGCAGGAACACGAGGCATGTGCGGGACCCCTTCCGGATAGGTTCCACGCGGCATTCAGTCTATTGCACACAAACGAGCGCTTCGGACCCGCCGAGCGGACATGCGTCGGTTCGCCGCCGGGATTCTCGGATATCCAAGGGTCCTGGGCCTGCAGCAAGGCAAGATCAGCGCATTTCACCGCCGCGCGGGTTGCGCAGCCCAGATGCGACGCAAACGCGGGACAGCCCGATCGCCATCTGGCTCCGACCAGCACGCCGCAAGTTGCTCGCAGCCGTCATCCCAGTGGTCATCCAGAGCGCTGACCATGGGCACTCCCGCACAGGAGTCGCCAACTGCCGCCCCGGCCCGCGATCACTGTTTTCGCAACGGAACCTTCCTGGAGCCTTGCCCTGGCCCCGCCACAATTTCGGGGCGAACCACGCTCGCCCAGGCTACTAGAGACTGTTTATTCTGCGGGCACCGCTTCGGTCGACTCGTCGACCTGCTTCGCGCTGTAGGCCAGAAAGGCCGCCTTCGCACGCTCCACGTGCGCCTCGGCGGCGGCCTGCGCGCGTGCGGGATCCTTTGCGAGAATGGCCGCGGCGATCTCGCGGTGCTCTTCGAGGATGGACTTGGCCCTGCCGGGCTGTGTCATGGACGCCAACTGCGAACGTTCGGTGTACTCGTGGTAGTTGTGCAGGATATCGTTGAGACGCGGGTTACCGGCCATGCGGTAGAGCATCTCGTTGTATTCGGTGTGGCTCCGCGGAATGTCCCTCGGCCGGCCGTGCAGGTAGGCCTGTTCCATCTCCTTGACGGGGCCGTTCAGGATCATCCCGATCTCCTCGTCGGTGCGGTGGATGGCCGCAAGGTGTGCCGCCAGGCCTTCCAGCGCGCGACGGATCTCGTAGATGTCCTCCATGTCCTTGCGGTTGAGTCCCGCGACCTGTACCCCTTGGTGCCGGGTATAGACGATCAGGCCTTCGGACTCTAGCTCCCGGAAGGCCTCCCGCAACGGAGTACGGCTGACGCCTAGCTCCGCCGCGATCTCGGTCTCGACGAGCCGCGCTCCCGGCGGCAGCTCGCCGCGCAGGATCTGCTCCCGGATGTGCTGGCAGACAATCTGGCGAATCGAGCGGAATCCGCCGATCGCAGAAGGCTGCACTCCGCTGTTCTCGTCCATGCATATCCTCCGTGGCTGACATGACCGGCCTACGTCCGCCAGCCAGTGTTGAGCGTGGGGTGGTCTCGGGGTGGCTGAGGTCGGTGACCCAGTGTACCAGGTGGCGATGGCCACCAACCTCAGCCCAGGACATGGATCAGATCTCAGTTATCCAATTTTAGGACATCCGGACACAGGTTGCAATCAGCTACCGAGCGAGGCGTTGGCCTTCTGCAGCAGCGGCACCAGGACCTTGGCTTCCTTCATCGCCGCGCCGATGCGCTGCTGCATGACGACGCCGGAGTGGAAGGCAGCTGTCAGGCCGGCCTGGGCCATCTTGGCAAGGAACTGCTTGTTCTGGAACGTCTTGGCGAATGCGGCGCGCCAGGCGTTGGTCATGGCCTTGTTCGTTCCCGGCGGAAGGGCGAACGCACGGTCCGCGGTCTCCACGTCGGACATGGCCTTCGCGTACTTGTAATCGGGAGACTTCTTCGACACGACCTGAAGGATCGTCGGGATGTGCAGCAGCTGTGGGTGGTGGTTCACGTTGATCTGCAGGAGCGGTCGGCCGAACCCGTTCTTGATCGCCTCGTAGGCGGTGTCGCCGCCGACGAGGATCGCCGCGGGCTTGCCCGAAGCGAGCCCGTCCACGAGCTGCGAGCTGCCGGAGTAGCCTGTGACCCACTGGACACCCATGCCGATGCCCTTGAACATCACGACGCCGGCGTAGAAGTCGTTGTCACCGGCACCGGTGGCGCCCACCGTGATGCCGTTGGTCGCGTTCTCAAGGGCCTTCAGCGAGGTGTACGGGGCCTTGGTGGTCTCAAGCAGCACAGTCGAGGACGCCGTCGCGCCAGCGAGCCAGACGAACTTCTGGGGCTGGTACGTGACTCCCGGAGTCTTGGTGACGGAGTTGATGACGGCCGCGTCCGGGCCGACCTCGCCGATCGTCAGACCGTTCGGCGCCGAGGCGTAAAGGGTGTTCTCACCGACCATGCCGCCGCCGCCTGTCACGTTCTCGGGAACGACCGTCGCGCCCGTGTACTGCTCGAGGTACGGAACGAGCAGGCGGGCGGTCATGTCGAAGCCGCCACCCGGGCTGAAGGGGATGATCAACTTGACCGTCTTGCCCTTAAGTGGGTTGGCGGCGGCGGAGGCAACGGGGACACTCGCACCGAAAGCACCAATCACGATTGCTGTAATTGCCGGTAGGGCCCCGATGGCCCAATAGCTGCGCGCACGGCCACTTCGCATCACAAGGTCACTTCCTTCGCTTGTCTCACTGGACGTCTTTGAGGACCTGACGTTGGTCCCCGGTTCAACCAACGCGGGCGTTCCCCCTCCTCTCTTTGAATATTGCATACAGCATGCAAGAAACGAAAGTCAAGCGATTACGCAAATGTGGTCATTTAAACTTGACTGCCTGATTTCGTCGGTAAAGGGTCTGGACCTTCAGAACCCGCGCGGCATAAAGCGCTGCCCGCTCCCACCTGGGTGCAGGTCGGAGCGGGCAGCGCTGCAATCCACTCAGCCCTGACAACGGCGGGGACCGCCCGCCGGCCCGGTCAGAACGCCCAGAGGCCCTGCCGCATGACGGGCAGCATTTCCCCGGATGACGTCTCTCCATCGATGTCGAGCTCTTTTGACCCGACCATGAAGTCGACGTGGGTGATGCTGTCGTTGAGGCCTGCCGCGGCGAGTTGCTGCTCCGTCATGTTGCGGCCGCCCTCGAGGCACGTGGGATAGGCGTGCCCGATCGCCAGGTGGCACGACGCATTCTCGTCGAAGAGCGTGTTGTAGAAGAGCCGGCCCTCCTGCGCGATCGGCGAGGTGACGGGCACGAGGGCCACTTCGCCCAGGTAGTGCGACCCGTCGTCCGTCTCGATCAGCTGCCTGAGGGTCTCGTAGCCCGTACTGCAGCGGAAGTCCACGACGCGTCCCGCCTGGAACCTGAGCACGATGTTCTCGATCACGACGCCGTGGTAGACGAGCGGCAGCGTCGCCCGCACCGTCCCCTCCGCACCACCCCGCGCCGGCAGGGTGTAGACCTCCTCCGTCGGCAGATTGGCCGCGAAAGTCTGGCCCTGCGCGTTCGTGGCGCGCGCGGCGCTCCAAAGGTGCATTGGGGGCAGCTCGAGATGCAGATCCGTACCCGGCCCCCTATAGTGCAGGCGGCGGAAGCGATGGGTGTTCAGGAAGCCGGCGCGGCGTTCGAGGTCGTCGAAGTGCTCCCGCCACGCACCGACCGGATCGCCCGCATGCGCGCGCATGACGCGCATGAGCGTCTGCCACAGGGCTTCCACGGCCTGGCTGTCGTCGCTGAGCTCAGGGAACATCTTGCGCGCCCATGCGGCCGACGGGGTGGCGCAGACGTTCCAGGTCACCTCGTCCGCCATGACGCGGTCGTCAGACGCCTTGAATGCCGTCCCCCTCGCTTTGTGCGCCAAGGCCACGCGGCTCTCGTCGACGCCGTTCAGGAGATCCGGGTCCTCCGCGTCCACGTAGACGAGGGCAGAGTTCTCGCCGATCTCCTCGAGACGCCGCTGCGGCTCCCACGCGGGCACGTGCTCCAGCCTCGCTTCAGCGGCCCTCTCGAGGGTCAGACGCTGGCAGATGGGATCGTGCCAGTTCACACGCACGATGCCCGCGCCGGCGGCGTAGAACCGTTCCGCCAGGACGCGCACGAACGGTGCGGTGTCGGTCTGAGCCGTTATGGTCACGGGCTGGCCAGCCTGGATGTTGGCACCCACCTTCACAATGATGTCGGCATACCGTGCAACCTCGTCCAGCTTCGGCATGACGTGATTCCTCCTTGCGCCCGAGTCCCCCGCCCACTCTAGCAGATGGGCGACAGCACAAGAAATGCCTGCGCCGCAACGCAGGAGTTTTGTCGAAGTTTCGAAATACGTAATCTAAGGCGAGGAGGCGATACGCAGTTGATACCAAGGGATGCCGCCGACGAAGCCTTGCGGCAGGCGTTCTCGGCCATCGCGTCCTCGGACGCCGGCGACGCGGGAGCACTGGCCCTGCCACCGGGTCTGACGGCCATCGCCGGCTCCTCGCGCCTGTGCGGCTTCGCCCGCACCGTCCAGCTCCAGGCGGGCGACAACCTCGGGCTGCAGGCGCTTGCGGTGCAGGCCCGTCCAGGTGACGTACTCGTCGCAGTCGGCGGGGGCGACCGTACCGCGCTCGTCGGAGAGCTCCTGTCCATGCGGGCCGCCGTGCGCGGCGCGGCCGGCTTCGTCGTCGACGGCTACGTGCGGGACAAGTCCGCGCTGGCGCTGCCGGTCTTCGCCCGCGGTGCACAGCCGAGGAAACCGGCGCGCCAGAACTTTGCCGCCATCGACGAACCGATTGAACTGCTCGGTGTGCGGGTGGCCCTGGGGGACCTCGTGCTGGCCGACGAAGACGGCATCGTCGTGGTGCCGCGCCAGGAGGCGGAGGCCATCCTGGGCCAAGTGCAGCAGGTCCTCGCGGCCAACGAGGCAGCGCGCGCCCAGATCGTCGCAGGCGAGGATCTCGGCTGGCTCGAATCTGCCCTGCGCCGGCGGTCCTGACCCTGGCGTCCCCATTCTGAGTCCCGGGAGGCGTAATGGTGCGCATCGTAGACATGAACTGGATGCAGATCGAGGAATACCTGCGCCATGACGACCGTGCCGTGCTGCCGCTTGGCTCTGTCGAGCAGCACGGTTACCTCAGCCTCGGCGTCGACGCCATTCTCGCCGAGAGGGTTGCCGTCGAGGCGGCCGAGCCGCTCGGCGTTCCCGTATTCCCTGCGCAGGCGTACGGCGTGACGCCGTACTTCCGGGACTTCCCCGGCAGTCTGAGCCTGCGCGTCGAAACATACGTGCAGGTTGTCCGCGACCTGCTCGATTCCCTGCACCATTCGGGCTTCCGCCGCATCCTGCTTGTCAACGGACACGGCGGCAACCAGAGTGCGGGGTCGCTCGCCGGCGAATGGGTGGCCGACCACCCCGATGCCCGCGTCCGCTTCCACAACTGGTGGAACGCCCCGCGCACGATCGCCAAGGTGCGTTCATGCGACACGCATTTTTCGCACGCGTCCTGGATGGAGAACTTCCCCTGGACGCGCCTCAAGGGCGTGGTGATGCCGGACGAGGAGAAGCCGATGACGGATCCGACGCGCCTCAGCCTCCTCACCCCGCGCGAGGTGCGCGCCTATCTCGTCGACGGCAACTACGGCGGCCGCTACCACCGCCCGGACGAGGAGATGCTCGCGATCTGGGCGGAAGGTGTCGCCGAGACGCGCGCGGCGCTGGAAGGACCCTGGGAGGACTAGTCTGGGCCCCAATTCTCGGAACTGGTGCGCCACCTACCCGGTATCGGGCAGGTGGCGCACCAGTTCCGCCGCGGCCCCCTCGTAGTGCTGCAGGACGCAGCGCGTGAAGGCTTCCGGGTCGCCTGCGGCGTAGGCCTTGAGCAGCACCCGATGGCGCTCGCCGATGTCGTCGAGGCGTCCCGGCACATGCGCCGTGACCCAGTGGAAGAAGATCGCGACATGGCCGTCAAGCTCGCGATGCTTCTGCAAGAGCAGCCTGTTGTCGGCATGCGCAGTGATCAGCCCGTGGAATTCCCTGTCCAGGTTCACCGCCTCGAGATGGTCCGAATCGGCGATCTCGTCGAGGCGTCGGCAAATGCGATCCATCTCTTGCAGGGTGCCGGGATCGGGCGGTGCGCCGTAACGCACGGCGCTCGCCTCGAGCACCGCCCTGAGCTGCGCCACTTCCAGGGTGTCGCGTCCGGAAGGGCTCGCCACAAAGAGGCCGCGGTGCGCCGAGCGCACCAGCAGCCCTTCCTGCTCGAGCAGGCGGACGGCCTCGCGCACGGCGCTGCGGCTCACGCCGAGGTCGTGCGCGATCTCCTCTTCGTACAGCCGCTCGCCAAGGCTCCAGCTGCCCACCAGGACGCGGTGGCGCAGCTCGAAGCGGATCTGGTCGACGACGGTCTTGATCATGCCCTTGTCACCCTTCAACACGCCAGACGGGCTCAAGGCGCCGCTACGGCAAAGAGTGGATCATCCTCGCCGATCGCAAACGAGCTCGCCGTGAAGAGCACCTCGCCGCCTTCCGCTGCCCGGACCTCCTCCAGCAGATCGCCGTAGGCGTCGTGCAGGATACCTCCGACGTCGCCGGGGCGCATCATGTCGCCCGGATGCACCTTGGCGCGCCAGAACCCGCGCTGGGCGGCGCGGCTCCAGACGAAGCGGGTGTACAGGGTCGATGCCGCGTGCGGCGTCGGATCGCCCTCGAGGAAGCCGAGGAGGTGCAGCACATCCAGCACGCCCTGCACGTGGATGGCCTGCGCCGCGGGGTCGAGTTGTCCAACCTGCCCCGATTCGGGCAGGATCGCCGGAATGCCCAGCTCGGCCGCGGCCGCGTAGCTGCCGCCGGCGACGCTCGACGACCGGATGATGCGCGGGATGCCGTAGGCCCTCGCCATCGCCTCCGTGGTCGAGCGCACCTGTTCCGAACCGCGGTCCGAGAAGATGGTAAACGGCACGAGCTCCTCGTGGATGTCGCCGCCGTGCAGGTCGATCCAGTAGTTCGCCTCGCGCAGCACCTCGATCACCCTGGCGGCCATGCGCTCCGACGCACTGCCCAGGGGGTCGCCGGGGAAGCAGCGGTTGAGGTTCTTGCCGTCGAGCGGATTCCAGTACTGCATCTTGCCCCAGAAGGCGGGCGGGTTCGTCAAGTGCAGGACGATGACACGCCCGTGCAGTTCCTGGGGGTCCAGCCGCGACGCGATCTCGATGGCCGCCGCGATGCCCGGGTACTCCCCACCGTGGACGCCGCCCGAGAGCAGCAGCGTCGGTCCGTCCGCGGCGCCCCTCACGTCGGTGTAGGGAATCGCAACCTCGGTTCCGGGAACCTCGAAATACCCGCGGATCTTGCCAGCCGTCAGCGTACCGGTGCCGCTCATCGCACAACTACCTCCCTGTCATGGGCCCTGCGCCGCTGCGCTAGGCCAGGCGCGAGAGCAACAGGGCCCAAGCCCTGAGTCCCTCGTCGAAGCGGCTCAGCCTGAAGAATTCGTTCGGAGCATGGTACTGCTCATCTGACGTCGAGAATGAGTAGAAGAGCGTCGGGATGCCGAGTTCGGTCTGAAAGAGCTCCGCGCAGGGCTCCGTACCGCCCATCCGCACGCGTACCGGCTTCTTGCCGGTGACCTCCTCGAGCACTTCCGCCGCGACGGCCAGCACAGGGTGGTCGGCGGGCATGCGGTACCAGCGGCCGATGCCGCCTTCCCGCTGCACCGTCACCTTGGCGAACGGCGGGCAGCGCCGCTCGATCTCCGCCGCCACAAGGGCGAGGATCTCCTCCGGCTCCTGGTCCGGCACGAGCCGGCACGTGAGCTTCGCCATCGCCTCGCGCGGCACGACCGTCTTGCCGCCCTGGCCCTGGTAACCGCCGCCCATGCCGTTCACCTCGAGCGTGGGCCGGCACCACATGCGCTCGAGCGTAGAGTATCCCTCTTCGCCCCAGAGCTGGCGCATGCCGACCGAATCGCGATAGGCGTCCTCGTCGAACGCGAGGGCCCCGATCTCCGCCCGTTCCTCCGCCGTCAGCTCCTGCACCCGGTCGTAGAAGCCCCCCACCAGGACGCGGCCGTCAGGACCGTGCAGCCCCGCGATGAGCTCCGCGAGGACGTGCAGCGCATTCGGCACACCGCCGCCGTGCCGGCCGGAGTGCAAATCCTGGTTCGCCGTCTCGACATGGACCTCGAGCCCGCAGAGGCCCTTCGCCGCGAGGGTCAGGGACGGCTCGCTCGGGCGCCACATGGCGCCGTCGGCGCTTAGGACGAGATCCGCCCTCAGGCGCTCACGCTCAGCCCGCACGAACTGGGCGAGGTGCAGACTGCCGACTTCCTCCTCGCCCTCGATCAGCAGCCGCACGTTCACCGGCAGTTCGCCCGCCGTCGCGCGCAGGGCCTCCAATGCCTTGAGCGCGATGAAGAGCGGCCCCTTGTCGTCGCTGACCCCGCGGGCGTAGATGCGGTCGTTCCGCACGTCGGGCTGGAAAGGTGGCGACTGCCACAGCTCGAGCGGGTCTGGCGGCTGGACGTCGTAGTGTCCGTAGATCAGCACCGTCGGCGCTCCGGGATGCGGCAGATGTTCCGCCCAGACGACCGGATGGCCCGCGCCGCGCATCACCTCGACGCGCTGAAGGCCGGTGCGGCGCAGGTCCTCGGCCACGAACGCCGCGGCCCGCTCCATATCCTGCTGGTGGCTCGCTTGCGCGCTGACGCTCTCGATGCGCAGAAAGTCCATGAGTTCCGCGAGCATCCGCTCGCGCTCGGCTGTCAGGTACCGCTCGAGAGCATCGTGCAACGGAAAATCCTCCTTCATCTAGCCTCGGGCGACGACAGGGCGCCCGCTTGACGCAACTCCTCGAGCTCGTCGATGTTCCGCCACGACATGGCGCGGGAACCGTCCTCGATTTCCTTGATCATCCCTACGAGCCGCGAGGTGAGCGGCATGGCGAGGCCATGCCCCCTGCCGATCTCGAGCACCTTGCCGGGCTGCTCGTCGACCTCCGTGCGGCGGTGGCGGACCGCGAGGTCGCGCCAGATGCCGCTCTTGGTCTTCTGGCTCGAGAGCTGCCAGGCAGCCATGTGCTGCAGGGCAGGACCGAGGACCGCCCAGTCCTGCGCTTCGCGCGGCCAGTAGAGCTGAGGCGTGATGGTATCGAAGGCCTCCGGCCGCACGCCCTCTCTCGCCGCGACGTCGTACACCTCGCAGGCGAGCTCGAGCATCAGCGGCTGGTAGCGCAGCGTGACGTCACCCATCTTCGCGTCGGCGAGGGCGGTGGCGAACAGCATGTTGGCGTAGCCGAGCTTGCCCCAGAGGTAGCCCCAGATGTTGTTCGTCAGCTCGACCTTGCCGAACTTCGCCATCGCCTCGCCGAGCGTGCGAAGCCGCTCGGTGTCCGAGCCGTCCAGCTCGCCGAGGTAAAGCGCGCCGCTCGACCCGTAGTGCACGAGACCTGGACCTAGGTAGTCGGCGGAGAAGTTGACGAAGCAGCCGATGGTGCGCGCGGCCCCGCAGATCTCGGCGATCGTCCGCTCATTGAGCCCGTTCTGGAGCGAGACGACAGCCGTGTGCGGACCAACCGCCGGCATCGCGGCGAGCAGCGCCTCGCGGGTGTGCTGCGCCTTGACGGCGAGCAGCAGGAAGTCCGGGGGCGTCTTGACGTCTTGCAGTTCCTCAAGGTGCATTGCCTTGACAGGGATGGTGAAGGTCTCAGCGTAACCCTGGATCGTCAGACCCTCTCGCCGCATCGCCTCGACATGGTCTCTGTCCTTGTCGACGAACGTGACATCCTCGCCAGCCCTCGCCATGTAGGCCCCGACAGTGCCGCCGATGGCCCCGCTGCCTACAACCAGGTAGCGCAACGCGTCTCCTCCTTCTGCTTCAGCGCAACGCGTCGATGGCCTCTTCGAGCGCCAGCGCGATCCGGTTGCGCTCGCGGCCGAGGTCGATGAGCAGATGCTCGATGGCCGCGTCGCCGTCCGCCAGCGCCCCGAGCCGCACAGCCAGGTCGAGGCCCGGCAGCAGTCCCTGCGCGAGTGCGGGGTCCTGCCCGCTCGGCCCCTGCCTCGCGTACCGCACTTGCCCCAGCGCCCGCGCAAGTCGCCGCAGCCTGCGGTTGACACGCCGGACGGAAGCCGGGTCCGCCGTCTCGCCGAGTTGCCTCAGCTCATCCGCCCGGCGGTCGAGCGCCCCCGTCCGGCGGACGAGCCGCTTGGCCAGGTGGATCGGCAGGTCGAGGTCGAGCCGTCCCCGGGCGGCGCCGCGGCGCGCTTCGAGCTCGCGCAACACCTCAGCGGCGGCCGCCTGCGCCTGCATGGGCAACACCGGCTCCGCCAGGAGGCGCCAGAGTGCCCGTAGGTAGACGCGCGCGTCGCGCGCGAGGAAAGCGGGATCGAGCTTGTCAAGCGTGTCCTCTCTCGTGTGCCACCACCAGCCAAGTCCACCGCCGGCCGAAACACCGGAGCTGCCCTCGCCCCCGGGCGGCTGCTCCGAGACTTCCATAAAGAGCGCGGGCACGCCCATGCCGAGAAAGGACTCGTCGCCTGCGCGAAGCGGCGGCGAGCCGACATACGGCTCCGAGGTCTCGGGGGAGATGGTGTCGCGCGCGAGGTCCCAAAGCTCCGCGCTCACGATCGCGTTCCGCATGTCGGTGGCACCCTGGCCGCCGGGGGAGTCGACGTTGACGTGGGCGACGCACTGCTCGCGCAGCTCGAAGAAATGCTCGTCTGCATAGCGGGCCGAACCGGCATAGCGTCCGTGCGAGTGCCCGGACCAGAAACATAGCCGCAGGCTGCGCCGCAGCGATGCCTTCTGCGCTGCGAGCAGGTGGGCCATCTCGAGCATGACCGCATTGGCGCTGCCGTTGTCCATGGCACCAAGGTGCCACGAGTCGACATGCCCCGAGAACAGGACGAACGTCCCATCCCCGTCCTCAGCCCTGAGGTCCGCCTCGAGCACGGGCAGTTGCCGCCATGCGGTGTCGATCTCGGCGTCGATCACGGCCCTGGCCGCACCCTTGGCAAGATGGCGGCGCAGGATCTCTCCCGTTGCGCGGTCGATGGAGACGGAAGGCGTCTTCGGCAGCCGCCCGAGATCCTGCAGGCCTGGACTGCCCCAGACCGGCGACACGATCATCTCGTGGCGATGATCGCCGCTGATGAAGATCTCCGCGATCGCGCCCCCCGCTTCTGCCCCCAGCACGCGCTGCGGGTTGGCGACGCCATCGACTAGGACGATGCGGCCCTCGGCCTCACCCGGCTGAAGCTCATGCGGAGCCCTGCCGCCGAGATCGAGGATTTCGCCTGCGACTCCCCGCGCCGGCGCGGCCATCGCGTGCGTGATGCACGGCAGCTCGCCAAGGCCTTGGATGTCCAGCCGCGCAGGTCCAGGCCAGCTCACGTAGCCCGGACGGTGGCTGAGGCGAACGTCCAGGCCGAACGTCGCGAGCCGCGCCGCGATGGCCAGGAACGCCCGCTCTTCCTCCTCGCTGCCGGACAGGCGAACCTCTCGGGAAACCTCCGCAGTGAACGCCATGAGCCCCTCGGCATCGATCTGCCGGCAAAGTTCGTCCTCGATCCGGTTCAATCGACGCACACTGTGCATCTCCCTATTGCATGAACTTTCCGCCGTCGACACTGAGCGTCTGGCCGGTAATCCAGCCCGCCTCCGCCGAGGCGAAGAAGCAGACGGCGTACGCGATGTCCTCCGCCGTGCCGAGCTTGCGCATCGGGATCGCGGCCAAAAGCTTCGCCTGGCCTTCCTCGCCGTACGATTCCCACTGGCGCTCTGTCGACGGATTCGAGCGGACGAAGCCGGGTGCGACGTTGTTCACGGTGATGCCGTAGGGGCCGAGCTCGTGCGCCATCTGGCGCGTGAAGCCGATCTGGCCCGCCTTTGCCGCGGCGTACGCCTGAATGCCCGTGAGGCTGACCGAGCGCCCCGCGCCCGACGAGATGTTGACGATGCGGCCATATTGCTTCGCCTTCATGTGCGGCGTCGCCGCCCGGGTCGTGTGGAACGCGCCCTGCAGGTTGACCCGCACGATCGAAAGGAACTCGTCGTCGGTGATCTCCTCGATCGGCCGACCGACCTGTCCGAGCACGCCGCCAGCTACGTTCACCAGCACGTCGAGACCGCCCGCGGCGGCCGCATGGTCGATCGCCTGCGTGACCTTCCCTGAATCGGTGACGTCGAGCGCCAGCGTCTCCACCGCGCCGCCGGCCGCCTGCACGGCGTCGCGCGTCGCGGCCAGATCCTCCTCGAGGACGTCCGCCACGAAGACGCGCGCACCGCGCCGCGCGAGCGCAACCGCGATGGAACGCCCGATACCGTGGGCCGCGCCTGTCACGAAGGCCGTGCGACCATGGAAGTCTGCCGAGCTGTGGGACACGGTGCGTCAGCTCCTTTGCAAGTTGCCTAGGCCTGATGCCGCTGGCGCGGGTCGATCGCATCGCGCAATCCGTCTCCGACCAGGTTGGCGGCCAGTACGACGACGAGGATCGCCAACCCTGGGGCAAGCACCAGCCAGGGCGAAAGCAGGATGAAGTTCTGGCCGTCGGAGAGCATGGCTCCCCAGTCGGCCGTAGGCGGCTGGACGCCCATGCCGAGGAACGAAAGACCGGCGACGTCGATGATCGCCGTACCGATGTTGAGCGTGGCCTGCACCAGCAAGGTCGGGAGAAGGTTCGGCAGAAAGTGGCGCCAGAGAATCGCGGTGTCGCGCGCCCCGAGCGACTTCGCCGCCTGCACGAACTCGAGGCCCTTGAGACCGAGCGCCACCGAACGCACAAGGCGCGCGTAGACTGGCATGTAGGTGATGGCGATGGCGATCTCGGACTGCCCGAGGCCGGGGCCGAGCGCCGCAACGATCATCAGGGCCAGCAGCAGAAACGGAAAGGCCATGAAGATGTCGGCGACGCGCATCAGGACCATGTCCCAGATGCCGCCGTAGAAGGCGGCCAGCATGCCCCAGAGCGTGCCGATCGTCAGGGAGATGGCCACCACCACAAGTCCTGTCTCGAGCGCTGTGCGCGCGCCATAGATGAGGCGCGCGAACTCGTCCCGCCCGTACTCGTCCGTACCGAGCAGGTGCGCGGCGGACGGAGGCTGCAAGGCCTGGATGAGGTTCTGCGCGAAGGGACTTTGATGGGTCAGGAGCGGCGCAAGGATCGCCGCCAGGATGATGACGACGAGGACGGCCAGGGCGACCACGGCACCGCCGTTGCGCCGGAAGTGCCGCCAGGCGCGGCGCCCTTCCGACGTGGGGAGCGTCTCCCTGGACTCGTCCTCCTGCACCGGCGCAAGTGGCAAAGCCACGGGACTTCCCTCCTAGCTGTAGCGGATGCGCGGATCGAGGCGCGCGTAGACAAGATCGACGATCAGGTTGATCAGCACGAAGAGGCTCGCCGCGAGTATCACGACGCCCTGGACGAGCGGATAGTCCCGGAAGAGGATGGCCTGGATCATCAGCCGACCGATCCCCGGGATGGCGAAAATGGTCTCGGTCAACACGGCGCCTGAAAGCAGTGCGCCGACCTGCAGGCCAAGCACGGTCACGATCGGCAGGGAGGCGTTGCGCAGGGCGTGCTTCCACACTACCGTCGCCTCGCGGACCCCCTTTGCCCTCGCGGTGCGCAGGTAGTCCTGCGAAAGCACCTCGACCATCGCGCCGCGTGTCATGCGGGTGATAAAGGCGACCGGATAGGTCGCAAGGGTGATCGCCGGCAACACAAGATGGCGCAGTGCGTCGGCGGCGGCACCCCAGTTGCCGCTCAATATCGCGTCGACGACCGGCATGCCGGTTATATGCGGCAGCACTGTGCCTGCCGTGATCACGCTAGAGAATGGAAAAAGCGGTATGTCCACGCCCAAGGCCAGGATGAGCATGATGCCGGTCCAAAAGATCGGCATCGAGATGCCGACAAGGACGAGGACCATGATCACGCTGTCAAGCCAGGTGTTGCGGAATGCCGCTGCCAGCACACCGGCTAAGACACCTACGACGCCAGCGACAATGAACGCGGCGATCGTCAGCTGAAGCGTGATCGGGAAGGCTTGCCCGATATCCTGGGTCACCTGGTTGTGGTATTGCAGCGAAACACCGAGATTGCCCTGCAGGATCTGCACCAGATAGGCCCAGAACTGCACCCAGAGCGGCTTGTCGAGTCCCAGCTGACGCGTGAGGAGCTTGATCTGCGCCGCGGTGGCATGGGCGCCGGCAATGGACTGGGCGACGTTGCCCGGCACTACGTGCAGGCCGATGAACACGGCTATCAGCACGCCGAGCAGCACTGGAACCGCCCAGAGCAGACGGTGCGCGACGTAGTTGAGCATGCTCCTCGCTCCCTCGCGCAAGGGGGCGGCGAATAGCCGCCCCCTCCGCTATCTCTTACTTCGAGAGCCAGACCCTGTTCATGTTGACGTAGAAGAACGTGGGGTTCGGAACGAACCCGTGCACGCTCGTCGACTGCGCACGCATCAGGTCGGTGTAGTTGAGGAAGATCGCCGGTGCGTCGTGCATGATCTGCTTCTGGATCACGTCGTAGTACGCGGCGCGCTGCGACGGCACAGAAGTCAGGAGCGCCTTGGCGAAGTCCTGGTTGACCGTGGGGTTGTTGTAGTGCGAGAAGTTGCCCGTCAGGAAGGCGTTGCCGTTGAACAGCGGCGAGATCATGTCGTCCGGGTCGCCGTTGTCACCGGTCCAGCCGGCGAGCGACATCTTGTTGAAGCCGTTCGAGCGCGCCTGGCCCAGCCACGTGGCGGGGTCGAGGATGTTCAGCTTGAGGTTGATGCCGATGACCTTGAGGTACTGTTGGATCGCGACCGCGAGCTCCGGCCCGCCGATCGGGTTGTAGCCTCTCGCGTTGTTGTAGACGTCCATCTCGAAGCTGAAGCCGTTCGGGTAGCCAGCCTGCTTCATCAGCTGCTTCGCCTTGGCGACGTTGTAGGGATACGCGGGGATGCTCTTGTCATAGGCGAACGCCACGGTCGGCAGCGGCGAGTTCATCACCTGCGCGTAGCCGCCGTAGAGGCTCTGGTCGATGGCGGCCTTGTCGACGGCATAGTTCACCGCCTGGCGGACGAGCAGGCTCTTGAACGGCCCTGTCTGCACCGGCAGCGAGATGTAGTTGTCGTCGAGCCCCGGCTCCGCCAGGAGCTTGAGGGTCTTTGCACCCTTGATCGTCGGGATCTCGCTCGGCGCGACGTCGGTCAGGATCTGCACGGCACCGGTCTTGAGCGACAGGAGCTGCGCCGACTGGTCAGGGATGATCTTGAAGAGGATCGTGCTCACGTGCGGCTTGCCGCCCCAGTAGTGCGGGTTCGCCTTGACCTCGACGTACTGTCCCTTGACCCAGCGCACGAACTCGAACGGGCCCGTGCCCGCCGGGTGCTGCCAGGCGTCGGTGCGGTAGGTCTTGAGCATCTTCGGGCTCGTCACGCCGTTCCAGACCATGGCCAGGTCGGCGAGGAACTCACCGTTCGGCTGCGTCATGTTGATGGCGATCTTGTACGTCCCGAGGATCTTGGTGCCGGTCACGTTGCCCCACGTGAAGGGCACGAACGTCGAAATGCCCTTGAGGTTGGCGTAGTAGGCGGGGTTCTTCGGGTTGATCATGTGGTCGACCCAGAAGGCGACGGCCTGCGCGTTGAACGGCGTGCCGTCCGAGAACTTCACGCCCTGGCGCAGGTTGAAGATGTACGTCTTGCCGCCGTTCGTGATCTGCCAGCTCTTCGCAAGGCCCGGCACCACCTTCGTGTTGCCGACGCCGTACGCCGTCAGGCCGTCGTATAGCGTGCCCAGGATGTAGCCCGAGTCGTTGTCGAGCGTCACGGCCGGATCGAGGCCGACGGGGTCCGCGGACACCTCGATCGACAGCGTGCCGCCCTGGACGGGCGTTGCCGCCTGGGCCGGGATCTGCGCGCCGAAGCTCGCCAGGGAGACCATGAACGCGGCAGCCGCACCTGTCAGGAGACGCTGCCAGTTCGTCTTCACCACGGGGCACCTCCAAACTGCAAGGGATGCCTAGCCAACGGATCGCACATCGCCAGGGTCCGGTCCGACGCCGCCCTAAGCCTCCTTCCGCACATCGCGCCGCGACCATGTGTATGAACTTACGAATTCAGTCAATTCGGCGATGCCGCTGCCGTTCCTGCCTTTCGGGGGTGACGCGGCGCACTTTTCTTTGGTAACGCGCGCACCCGCGTGAGCCCTTGCCAATGCTGCCTTCGCAGGCATTCGGACCCACACCGCCCGCGTTCCCTGACGTTTTTCGCCGTCGCCGGCACCGTCCGCAGCCGCGTTTTATGGCACGTGAGCAGCCTGAAGCAGGGATGGCCGGACGGCCCTGGCCGCAGGTGCTTTATGCCATATGCGTTCCATTCCGAACAGAGTTGAAATAGTCGTTGGTAGACCAAAATCGGGACATCCCGTGCGGTCACCTGTCAGTCTCAAGGAGGCGAGAGATTCAGTGATGCGGTTCAAGCGCTATCTGTGGACGCTTGCAAGTGTGGCCGCGCTGCTTGCGATGGGCGGCGGCGCCACGGCCAGCGCGGCTTCCGCGCCCGCGCCGAAGTTCATCACGATCGGAACGCTCTACGCGGGCTCTGGCAACTATGCGACTTCATCCCTCCCCGAACTCGCGGGTCTCAAGTTCTGGATCTCGCAGGTCAACGCCAAGGGCGGCGTGTACGTCAAGGCGTACCACAAGAAGATCAAGATCCGCCTCGTCGACTACAACGACCAGAGCGACCCGAACACGGCGACCACGCAATACGCGCAGCTGATCACGCAGGACAAAGTCAACATCCTCGTGTCCGACTTCGGCTCGGTGCTGACCGCAGCGGCCGTGACGGTGGCCAAGGAGCACAAGATGGTGCTCTTCGACCCAACCGGCACCGGCTCGAGCTTCTTCACGCCGCCGAGCCCGTACATCGTGCTCACGAGCCTGCCGACCTCAGCCGTTTGGCCTGACTCATTCGCCAAATACCTGATCGCGCTCGGCAAGAAGAGGGTCGCGATCGTCTACGCGACCAACGACTTCGACGGCGCCCAGGACGCCACCCTGGTGGCCGCGCTCGAGGCCCACCACATCACGCCCGTTTACAACAACGGCGTCGACACCGCGACCAGCAACTACACCGTGATCATCCACAACATGGCGCAGACCCACCCCGACGCCGCCGTTGAGTTCGGTTACCCGAACAACGACATCACCTTCTTCCAGAACCTCTCGGCTTCGGGCGTGCACTTCCCGTTCCTGTTCACCATCTTCCCGGGCCAGCAGCTTGCCCTGCTGACCCAGAACGTCGGCGCCAAGGCACTCAGCGACACCTTCACGTACCCCACGCCGCCGCTCCTCGCGTACAACAAGGGCATTACCTACGGCCTGTCGCTGAACGCCTTCGCGAAGGCGATCAAGCCGCAGATCAAGAGCGCCCCCAACTTCCTCGACATCGCGGGCTACCAGGCGGGGCTCGTCATCCAGAAGACGCTTGAGACCTCGAAGTCCCTGAGCCAGCTCGACCTGCGCGCCGCCGCAGGCCGGATCAGGTTCTTCACGCTAGACGGGCAGTACAAGCTGGCCAAGTCCGGTGCGCAGCTCGGCGAGCTCTTGCCGGTCGCGCAGCTCCAGCCCACCAAGTCCGGCGGCGTCGCACCGGTCATCGTTTACCCGCAGTCCGTGGCGACAGGCAAGGCCGTCGCCACCCACTGAACCCTTCCGCTCGCACGCTGGCCCGGCATTCGTGCCGGGCCAGCGCGTTGAACGTGGCGGGACCCCGTCCGAAAGGAAGGCCCAAATGCTCTATGCCCTGGTGGCCGGCATCCTCTTCGGCCTGTACTACGCCTTGATCTCGCTCGGACTCAACCTGAGCTTCGGCGTACTGCGCATGGTCAATCTGGCGCACGGCGATTTCGTGATGATCGGCGGCTTCACCGCCGTAGTGCTCTACAGCAGTTGGCACGTGCACCCTCTCGTCTCTTTGGTGCTCGGTGCAGCCGCGGTGTTTGTCGTGGGCATCGCGCTGTACTACCTCCTGGTGCCGCGCATCGCCACGACGAAGGACCCCGAGATGATCTCGCTGGTGCTGTTCTTCGGCCTCTCGCAGGTCATCGAGGCCCTCGCGGTGATCCACTTTGGCAACAACGAGCAGTCGATCTTCGATCCCGTCTTCGGCACGCAGCCGGTTTCGCTGCTGGGCCAGTCGCTGCCTGCCGTCTGGCTCGTCAGCGGCCTCGTCAGCCTCGTGGCTCTCGCCCTCGTCTACCTTTACCTCTACCGCTCGCGTCTTGGCTACTCGACGCGGGCAGTGATGGCGAGCCGCGAGGAGGCCGAAGTGAGCGGCATCAACCTGCACCGGGTCTCGGCCATCGCCTTCGGCATCGGGCTCGGTCTGGCCGCCGCTGCAGGCGCGCTTGCGCCGTTCATGCTCGGCGGCATCACGCCGGACATCGGAACCGGCCTGACGACCACCGCCTTCGCCGTGATCGTGCTCGGTTCGCTCGGCAACCCCATGGGTACCATCGCAGGCGGCCTCATCTACGGCATCGCCTTGATGCTGATGCAGACCTACCTGCCGTCCTGGGCCAGCCTTTTGCCTTACGTTTTGCTCCTCCTGGTCCTGCTTGTCAGACCGAGCGGCCTCTTCGGCCGCCAGGTGCGCAGTGCGTAGGGGTGTCTGGCGCGACGGCGCCATCCTCCTCGCAGTGGCGGTCGTCCTCCTGCTGCTGCCGAAGGCATACTCCAACCAGATGCTGCTCTTTCAGCTGATGGTCTACCTCGCGCTGTCGCAGGGCGTGAACATCCTCTATGGGTTCACGGGCTACCTGCCGTTCGGTTATGTCGGCTTTTTCGGGATCGGCGCCTACGGCGCATCGCTCGCGATGCTGGACCTGCACTTCGCACCACTGCTCGGCATTCTGGCGGGGGCTGTCGTGGCGCTCCTGCTCGGCCTCCTGCTCTCGCCGCTGCTCAGGCTCTCCGGCGCGTATTTCGCCATCGCGAGCCTTGCGGCGTCGCAGGCCGTCTACCTGGTCATCGCGAACCCGTCGCTGCAAAACATCACCTACGGGCCCTACGGCATCCAGCTGCCCAACCAGTTCAACCCAATCGCAAGCTACTACACGATGGTTGTCGTGCTGCTTCTCGCGGTGGGCGTCGTGCTCTACATCCGGCGCTCGCGCTTCGGCATGGCCCTGCAGGCCATGCGCGACGATCCCGTATCCGCCGCGATGTCGGGGGTGCCGGTGGTGCGGGAGCGCATCGCCGCATGGCTGATCTCGGCGGCGCTGGCCGGCGTCGTGGGCGGCGTCTTCGCCTGGCAGACGTCGGTCTTCTATCCGGACGCCGTCTTCACGCTCTCGATCAGCATCTTCGCCATCGTGTTCGCCCTCTTCGGGGGTGTCGGCACCTTGCTCGGTCCGATGTTCGGCACGGTCGTGCTGTTCGGGATGTACAACATGATCGGCATCTCGGACCCGCAATACTTCCAGCTGATCTACGGCCTCCTGATCGTCGCGCTGGTGATCTTCCTGCCGGACGGCGTCGCCTCCCTCCTGCGAAAGAAGGGAATCCATGTCCTCTGACGTCATGCTGCAGGTGGCGGCCGTCGAGAAGAGCTTCGGCGGTTTCCAGGCCCTGCGCGGGGTGAGCCTGGACGTCGCGCAGGGCCAAGCCCTGGGACTGGTCGGGCCGAACGGCTCGGGCAAGACCACCCTGATCAACGTCATATCCGGCATCTACCGTCCCAGCGCCGGCCACGTTCGCTTCCTCGGCCGGCAGATCGGCGGGCTGACGTCGGATCGCGTCAGCCACCTCGGCATCAACCGCACGTTCCAGGTGCCCAAGCCGTTCGGATCCCTGACGGTGCGCCAGAACGTCGACGTGGCCTTGAGCCACAGCCGTCGCAGTCGCCGCAAGGCCGAGGACATCCTGGCCTTCCTCGACCTCGCCGCCATTCAGGATCGCGAGGCGAGCTCGCTCAACACGGCACAGCAGAAGCTCCTGGACCTCGGTCGCGCGCTCGCGACCGACCCCCGGATGCTTCTGGTCGACGAGCTTGGCGCCGGCCTCAGCCCCGCCGACCTCGATATCGTCGCCGCCAAGCTGAACGCGCTGCGGCAAGAAGGCATCACCATGCTGGTCGTCGAGCACCTGCTAGGGTTCCTCGCCAAGGTGACCGACGATGTGATCGTGATGAATGCGGGCCAGGAGATCTTCTACGGCAAACTCGAGGCGGCGGCCGAGGATCCGAAGGTGGTCGAGGTCTTCCTGGGAGGCTGACACGATGGAATCGTTCTTCACCGCGCATGACATCGAGGCGGCCTACGGACGTCTGCAGGTGCTCTGGGGCGTGGATCTCACGCTCGGTCGGGGCGAGGTGGCGGTGCTCCTTGGCTCCAACGGAGCCGGCAAGACAACCCTGCTCAAGGCTCTGATGGGCCTGCGGCCCCTGCTTAAGGGTGAGATCACGCTCGGCGGGCAGCGTGTCGAGCGCCTGCGCCCCGACGTCAGGGTGCAGCGCGGCATCCACTACATGACGGAACTCGGCGTCTTCCCCAACCTCAGCGTCGACGAGAACCTGCAGGTCGGGGGATTCGGGCTCGCGCGGGCGGAACTGCGCCGCCGCATCAGGGACCTCCACGAGACATTCCCGGATCTCGGACGCCTGCACACCGCCAGCGCCGCAAGCCTTTCCGGGGGCCAGCGCAAGATGCTGGCCGTCGCCAAGGCGATCGTCGTGCCTCCCCGCCTCCTGCTGATGGACGAACCTTCGGCAGGACTGTCGCCGCGCTTCGTCGCGGAGGTGGTGGCGGTTCTGCGCAGGCTGCGCGAGGATGGCCCAACCATGCTCATCGCCGAGCAGAACGTGAAGTTCCTGGAAATCGCCGATCGCGCCTATGTGCTGGACGGCGGCAGGATCTCGTTCGCCGGCAGCGTCGCCGAGCTCACGGCCGACGACGCCGTGCGGCAGGCGTACTTCGGCGTC
>JAJZVM010000055.1 GCA_021845645.1 Bacillota bacterium | reverse complement strand
CGAACAGCGTGCCGGTACCGCCTAGGATGGTCATGATGAGGAACTGGGTCGACTGTGCGAGATTCGCGGTACTCGTGCTGACAAAGAGGTTGTAATACGCGATCATCGTGCCTCCGACTCCACCGAAGAATGCGGCGATGACGAAGGCGATGTAGCGGTAGAGCCAGATGTTGTAGCCCAGCGCCCGCATGCGCTTGGGCCCCTCGCGGATGCCGCGGAGCACTAGGCCGAACGGCGAGCGGACGATCAGATAGAGTGCAAGAGCCGAGGCCACCAGGAAGAACAGTGCCAGATAATAGAACGTGTAATCGCTGCCGAAGTTCAGGGGGCCGATGACTGGCCGTGAGAACCCCGTGATCCCGTTGTCACCGCCGGACACCGACACCCACTGGTAGGCGAGGCCCCAGACAAGCTCGTTGAGGGCGAGGGTAACGATGATGAAACCCACCCCGCTCGCCCTGAGGGCCAAGAGGCCGAAAACTGCTGCTACCAGAGTCACTAGGACGAGCGCGCCGACCATGAGCACGAAGAAATTTGTTATGCCCATCTCGGTGGTGGCGACCGCGATCGCGTAAGCGCCGATGCCGAAAAATGCTCCTTGGGCAAAGGACACGAGTCCCGTGTAGCCGACCAGAATGTCCAGGCCCATGGCGGCGATGCTCAGGATGAACATCTGCGTGATGAGCGTGATCGCGAAATCTGCTACCTGCAGGACTGGCAGTGCCGCAAGGACGACGATCAGGAGCGACACGCCCAGCAGGTAGAGCCTACTCCGGCGCATCACAACACTTCCTTCCTGCCCATCAGCCCTTGCGGTCGCAACGCAATGATGAGGACCACCGGCGCAAAAATGGTGAAGTAGGCGAGTTCCGGGAAGAGCGCTTGCCCGAAGTTGTTGATGAGACCGATGACCATGCTTCCCACAAAGGCTCCGGTAAGGCTACCCATGCCACCCACGATGATCACGGCGAAGGCGAGCGGCAGAAGCTGCAGATCCAGTCCGGGCGCCAGACCGAGGACTGGACCACCCAGGAGGCCCGCCGCCCCGGCAAGGAAGGCCCCGATCGCGAAGACGAGATAAAAGGCGCGGTTCACGTCCACACCTAGCCCACGCACCATCTCCTCATCGTCAACACCCGCGCGAATGATGGCGCCAATCTTGGTGTGACGCTGGAAGAGATGGAGGACCACCGCCATGAGCACGCCGAACCCGAGCAGCCACACCCAGTACACCGGGAAGATCGCGCCAAGCAGCGACATCGAACCGGAGACTGCGGCGGGCGCGGAGATGGATAGGGGATTGCCGCCCCAGATGGCCAGCGAAAGGTCATCCAGCATCAAGCTGAAGCCAAGCGTGATCAGGAGCACCGTCAGGTCCTGTTTGTGGAAGCGGTGCAGGAGCGTGTATATCGCCACGCCAAGGATCGTCACTGCGAGGCCTGAGATAACGGTGGCGAGCCAGAAGTTCACGTTCAGGTTCAAGAGAGTAAGCCCGATATACGCTCCCACAAGGTAAAAAGCTGTTTGCGCCAGGTTTACCACCCGCATGAGGCCAAAGATGAGTGTAAATCCTGCCGCAATGAGAAAGAGTAACCCGCCATAGGCAAGGCCACCTACCACATTTTGAACAATAAATGACATTCCGTTTCCCCCCTCTTTTGCGACTATGGAACTTGAGAGCGGTGTATCGCACTACCCTTGAAAGTGTTCTAATCCCGCTAGCGGTAGATACCTTTATCGAACACGCGAAAATCATGCGGAGGCAACAGCCGTCCGCCTAAGGACTCCAACCGACCAAACGTCTCAAAATATTCGGCCAGGCTGTAGTGGTGGGTGTCTGGTATGTGTGGCCACCGGGGGGGCTTTCCTTCCCAATTGTCGTAGAGGGGCACGTTGTCGCTCGGCAGGACGTACCGGCCGCTTTCCGCCTGCACGACGACTGTTTGCAGTCCCGGTGTGTGTCCGGGAGTGAGCATAACTCCGAGCCCGGGGAGAAGCTCACGGTCGCCGTCGATGACCTCGAACCTCGTCCGGGCCCATGGCGGCTTCCGCCCGATGAGGAAGGAGTCGTAAGATCCCGCATGCCATGGGAGAGGGGCGACAGCATAGCGCAACTCAGCCTTCTGTACGACGAACCTCGCCTGCGGGAACTGGTCGTTACCATAGCAGTGATCCCAGTGCAGGTGCGTGCAGATGATCAGATGGATCGTCTGTGGGTCGACGCCTGCGGCGCTGATTGTGGCCAGGATGTTCTGCTCGGGTTTCTTTTCAAACGGGTGATGGTCCGGGTATGCCGTTTCCGGATCGTCGCACCCGGTGTCCACGAGTACGTGCGTATCCCCTGACTCCAAGAGATAGGCCGTGACAGGGACACTCAGGGGCTCGGGCCCGCCGACAGTGTAGAGGAAGCTCATTCGCTTGCGCTGCAATGTGCCGATCCACAGTGGGCGGATCGTCCAGTGCATAACTGTCCCTCCCTGGGGTGTCGTCTTTAGCCGGCTGGGTTGTGGATCACCGCAGGAGGCGGGTCAGTTCGGAGATCGACTGCAAGGACTCGAGATGGGCTACCGCATGCTGAATCTCTTCCAGTCTTGCAGTATCGAATTTGGCACCGGCAAGGTTTTCGAACTTGCGCTGGTGATCGTCGTCGGTCATTGGATTCTGCAGGGAGCCCTTGGGATAATCCACTTGGGCGCTGAAGGACTCGCCTGTCTTGAGAGTGATGCGCAAGCTGCAGGAGACACCGCGTGGCAGGCTTGCATCCTCGGCGAAGCGCAAGAGACGCGAGAGGCGCTGCACATCCTGGTGGCCGATCCAATGCTCCGAGAACTGGTCGAGGAACGCGGCTCCTTCAACAAGCGCAACGGCAACAGCATGGTTCAGGCTGACCTGCGCCTCGTGGTGACTGCGCGGGTTGGGGATCTGATGGTAGCGGGCCCACAACGGGTGGCGATATATGGTCATCTCCGCGATGTCTGCGAGCCTGTCCGAAACACGTTCGCGAAGCAGCATCGCACAGTCGACCGCGTTGTGGATGGGCCGCGCGCACGCGTACGGCTTGTACTCGATCTTGATGGGGAAGGCGTGCGACTCCAGTCCGTCGACAATTGCGGATGCGTCCGTTTGACTCGCAAACGCCCTCAGGACACCACGTTCCCCCTCGAAGATCGTATCCGCCCCCACGTAGCCAAGCGAGGCAAGCCTGGCCGCGACGACGCCATTCTGGGCTGCCGGCCCGGGATTGATGCGCTTCTGCATCGACGGGCCGTACATCTCCATGAGGCCGGC
The DNA here is from genome assembly GCA_021845645.1 of Bacillota bacterium. The sequence goes on along the minus strand of JAJZVM010000055.1, from coordinate 21,447 downwards.
AGCATGAGCCCCGGCGATGCCGAACGCGCTCGCGACCTCATCCGAAGAAAGGCCCAAAATGTTGCCTGCGGCCGCTGCTGCTCCGAAGACCCCGCACGTCGCGGTGCTGTGAAATCCGCGGTCACGCATCATTGGGTTGGTGGCGTTCGATACGCGGGCCATGGTGTCGCAGCCGGCCGCCGCGCCCAGCAAAAAGCGTTTGCCATCGACATCGGCCGCCTCGGCGGCCGCGAGAGCGGCGGAAAATACCGGCGGGCTGAAGTGGAACAGCGCCAGATCATCGACATCGTCCAGTTCGAGGCTGTGGGATGCGACGGCGTTGGCAAACGCGGCGGCCTGCGCAGATACGCGTGTCCCGGCGCCGATGATCGTGGACTCCGGCACGCCTGCCCCATATGTCCCATGGAATCCCGCGACGATCTGGGCCACATCGGTCGTCGATCCGCGTATGGCCACACCCAAATAGTCCAAGGCCAGCACCTTGAGTTCCTGAACCAGGGATTGCGGAACCTGTTCGTACTTTAGGCTCGATACGTGCTCCGCAAGCTGCCGCGTCTCATGCATGAGGTTCACTCCCTGCTGATTTTTCCCGTCCGCGGTCCCTCACTTGGCCACGATGCTCAGGGATGCGGACGAACCGCCGTGACGCTCGAACGCGATGGACAGTGCCGTCAGCCAGGCGTCCCTTATAGACGTCAGGAAGTCCCCTGGCCTGTTGCAATCGCCAACCAGCACATAAGGCACGTGCATCGCGTCCAGCATCGGAGCGACCGAGCGTTCAGGCTGCACCCCCATGGCGAGCACCAACGCGTCGCCGATTGTGTGCACCCTCTCCTCGCCCTGGACCCGAAGGTGAAGGGCACTGTTTTCGACCCGGTCCACGATCGCACCAGCGGTCATGACGACGCCCATGTCTTCCAGTCTGAGGAGCAGATCTGTTCGATTGTTGCGCGGCATGGCGGCCGCCATCTCCGGCAGCATCTCGAGCACGGACACGCTGCAACCCCGGGCTGACAGGAACTCCGCCGTTTCGACGCCGACCAGCCCTCCACCCACAACTGTTACGGTGGCCTTCGCCGGAATGCGGGCGGGGTTTTGCAAAGCTTCCCACGCCGTCAGGACGGGGACCGTGGCGTGCGCAAAGAGATCGGGCACAGATGGCTTGGCGCCGGTGGCGACGACGACAAGATCGGGCGCGAAGGACTGCACCATCTGGGTGGTCGCTTCGACGTTCGTGCGCACACGTACGCTAAGGCTTTGCAGTTGCTCCCACCGGTAGCTCCAGACGCTCCCGACCTCTTGCTTGTGTGGAGGCAACATCGCCAGAAGCAGCTGTCCGCCGACCCTGTCTGAGCGCTCCCACACCTCGACCTGGTGTCCCGCGGCTGCGAGCAGACGCGCACTTTCCGCGCCTGCTACGCCAGCCCCCAGAACCAGCACCCGCAAACCCTTGCCGATGGCACCGGCCCCCGCAGTCTGTGGCTCTGCGCGCTCGATGGCTTCAAAGGGGGTGCCGGCCAGAGGGTTCTGCAGGCACGCCACATCCTGCTCGCGCGTCAGCCGCTCGAAGCACACATTGCAGGAAATGCACTTTCGGATCGGTGTCTCGAACTCCCCAGCCGCCTTCCGCACCCAGTACGCATCGGCGAGCAGCGGCCGGCCGAGTGCTACGAAGTCGCAAATGCCGGCATCGATCACGGCTTCGGCGTCTGATGGCTCAATGATTCGACCGGCGAGTATGACCGGGATGCGGACTGCCTCCTTGACCGGTTGCGCGTAGCGTGCCAGATATGCCCGCGGTACCGACGGCGGCTGGATGCAGAAACGCGAGAGGGTCGGATGTTCGTTCGTCCCGCTTGAAAGGTCGATGGCGTCGACGCCTGCCTCTTGCAAAGCGTGTGCAAGCGCGGCCGTCTCTTCGGCGGAGTATCCGCCTTCCGCGTGTTCCACCACGGACAGGCGCACGAGCAGCGCGATGTCCGGCAAGGCATCCCGAAAGCGAGCTACCGTTTCCAAGAGGAAGCGGCTACGGTTCGCGAAAGTTCCACCGTATTCGTCCGTACGCCTGTTGATGCGTTCCGAGAAGAACTGCTGGAAGAGGTAACCATTGGCCGCGTGGATCTCAATGCCGTCGTATCCCGCGCGCCAGAGTCTCCGCCCGGCGTCGACGAACTCCTTTTGGATGTCTTTGATCTCGTCGATGCGCAGTGGCCGCACCGGGTCCCCGGTGTTGGGGTTCGCCCATGCGGAAGGGCCGACCGGCTCCATGTTCAGGACGGAGCGTCTGAGCAGCCCTCCACGATGGTTCAGCTGGCCCACGGCGAGCGCATCGTGCTGGTGGATCGCCGTGACGATCTCTGCAAGTCCGGGGATGAAGCGATCGTGGAAAACGCCGAGCGACCGTGTGTGGTTTCGGGCGCGTTCAGAGACGGACATAGCTTCGGTGATGATCATGGCGACTCCGCCGCGGGCGCGCTCCGCGTAATACAGGTGATCACGCACGGAGGCGAGACCATCGCTCGTGCCATAGTTCGTACCCATAGGCGCCATGATGACGCGGTTGCGCAACCTTAAGGGTCCTATCGCGCCGGGCTGCAGCAGTTTCAGACTCATTCCGTACATCTCCCTGGGCTGCGACGTTGAACCAGGCCACGTTTCATGGCAGTTGCCCCGCTGAGATGCCTGCGGGACGAACCGGCGCTCAAGCCGAAGTCCTCCCCTCGCACGTGCCCTGGGGCAGGAAGGCGTACCCTTCCATCAGGCGCCTTGCCGTGCGCCCCAATGTGGAGCGCAGAACCCTGTAACCGCCTTCTGTCACCTGCGCTGCGGACTCCGTAACGACCACTCCCGCAGGATGCCCGATACGAATGGCGAGACGTTCGTGCGCAAGAGGTGGAAGGGCTTCGTGCACGACCGTTCCGGGGATGCGGGCGGCCACGCCTGTGCAGGCTGTGGATGTGCCGGCGTACGTCTTGTGGGTCACCTGCATGTACATCAGGCGCGCTACAAGATCGACATCCTCTGCGGAGATTTGTTCCTGGGTGAGGTAACTGCGGTAGCCCGTCGGCGGGGCCACTACCCCGATGATGGGAGTCGCGGGACTCTCGGATTGTGAGCGGTCCGGAGAGGTGATCATGCCCATGCGAAAGGCACCGGCACCGCGGATGCGCTCCAGGCGGTCGCGCAACTCGCGGTCCGCGTCGATAACGTCCGGGGTCTCGGTACCCTGCAGACCAAGGTCCTTTGCCCGCACGAAAACATGCGCGTTGCCGATGTCGACGAGCGACGCCTCGATGTCGCCTACGCCATCGACGTGCAGCACATCGATTGGGTTTCCAGTGGGCAGCAGCCTGCCGGTCGCACCGCCGGCCGTCTCCGCGAGGTCGAGCTGGATGCGAGCTCCCGTGCCCGGTACGCCGGGAATTGCGTAATCTCCAGTATCGATCGGCCTGCCGTTCCGCACTGGCACCTCAACGCGAAGAATGCGTTGCAGGTTGGTATTGTAGATGCGCACCACGGTCAGCGGCTCCCGGCAGGGTATGAGGCCCTCATATACGGCGTAATGGCCGACTGCGGACGAAATATTTCCGCAAAGGCTACGGAAGTCCACCACGGCTTCGGCGATGCCCACTTGGGCAAACGTGTACGTGAGGTCGGCATCGCCCGAACGCGACGGACCAATGATGGCAAGTTTGCTGGTAAGAGGATCGGCACCCCCGAGGCCGTCGATCTGCCGCTTGTCGGGCGAACCGAACAGCGCGAGGATAACGCGGTCGCGTTCGCCGTCATCAACCGGCAGATCGCCCTCGCGCAGAAATAGGGCCTTGCTGGTGCCTCCACGCATAATCACGCAACGTATAGCCCGACTCTGCAGATCAGTCCAGGCCATCCCTCTCGTCAGTCCCTTCGTATCGGGTGAGAATCTCAGAGTGGTGCACGGTGGGGAAAGCCATGCCGTACGAACCGACTTACCGCATCCGCGCGTCCAAGGATGGCAAATGAGTCAAGAATAAATGTCTGGCCCGTAGAAGTGACGGATGTCGTCTAATACAGCACCCGTTGGGGGGGCATAGGACAATGCCTTGCTTGTAAATGTGCCCAGAAGGGCTCGCAATTTGGTGGCGGCCTCCCCCATCTTCACGAGCGTGGGAATGCCATTCAATATGGGCGCACCGTCGATCTCGCGCATGTGCGTTTGTGCAAGAATCGCCATCACGGTTCCTCCGGCAGGGATGATCACCTCAGCGCCCTTGCTGAGACATGCCTTGGCAGCGTCGGTGAATTGGCGAAGAATCTCCTGCTGAGCCTCTCCTTCGTGAAAGCCAGCCGCAAGAGAGGAGAGCCTCGGCATGTGCATAAGCTCCATTGCCGCCATGCGCTGACCCAGACCGGATCGCTCCACATTCGAAGCAATCCTTGGTGTAAACTTGGAATTCACAGTCACGATCCCGTAACGCCAGCCCATCATGCACGCGATGTGAAGGCTGGTTTCACATAGCCCGAGGACGGGGATCTGAACCAGCTCCCGACACGGCGCGATGCCGGGGTCGAGGATGTTGCCGATCAGAAAAGCGTCAAAACCCTGTCTCTCCGCAGCTATGGCATTCTCGATCACTTCGCGGGTGTCGAGATACTCCAGGTAAAGGTACTGATCTGCTACCCCGCCGCCTCGCTCAATGGCATGGACCTCCACTTGCGTTCCAGGATCTGCTGCAGCAGCAACGGCCGTGCGGAGGACCTCTCCGTATGGGCCTCGCTCGGTGGCCCGAGCGAAACTCTGATACCAAAGCCGCAAGATGCTTTGCCTCCTCTAGAACGAGCGGCAGGTGCCCTGTCGCCAAGCATGAAGCCCAGGTCTCGCGGACCAGACGTCTGCAGGGGAGCGGGGCCCGAGCGGAGTTCAAACCGGATCCGCCACGCGGCGGCAAGGTTTGCTCTCCGCTCCGAACTCCGGCTTGGAGACCTACTTGGCGAGCCTCGTCGCCTTGTAGTTGATTCCTTGGAATGTTGTGGTGTAGGCGGGCTGCTTGATGAACTCCTTGGGGTTGAACGGCCCGAACTGCGACACGTTCGTGTACACCTTCACTACCTGGTTCCAGTAGGGCGAATACTTCTGGAACGCCTTTGGCGTCGCCTCAACCTTCGACATGTACACGTTCTCAATGGGACTCCCGTACTGATCGAGTCTCATGGGTCCCATGAGGGAGTCCTTGAAGGAAATCCCCTTCAGAACCTTGACGAACGCGAGCGTGTTCGAAACGTTGCCGTGCATCTTGGCGATACCCGCCGCGATCCATTGCGCCGCAGTGTACGCGGCAGCTGCCTGGTAGCTCGGGAGTTTGCCGTACTTCTTGGCGTATGCCAAGTCGAACTTCTGGTTCAAGGTATCCTGGCGCGCGGCCGTGTAGTGGCGGAACGAGATCACGCCGTCCACGTATTTCGCGGGTGTGCCGCCGATGTCGTCAAGCGCGGTCGTTGTGTCATGGCCGACGAGCGGGATCTTGCTGAGGCCAAATGTCTGCCACTGCTCGAGGAAGGGTCCCGCGGCGTTGCCGGTTACCTCTGCAAAGACCATCGAGGGATGGAGCGCCGCGATCTGGGACAGGTAGGGGCTGAAGTTGGTCGTGGTCTCAGGCGGCCAGATTTGCTTGACGATCTTGCAGCCCAGGTCGGAGTAGAGTTGGGCGAATCCGCCGACCGTCTCCCATCCGAACGAGTAGTTCGGTGCGATGGTCACTGCAGTCTTCAGCTTGGCCGTCTTGCATGCCCACTGGGCTGCTGCGAAACTTGGCTGAAGGGCCGTCCAGCCTGCCAGGCGCAGGAAGTACGGATCATTGTTGGGCTGGGTCAGCTTCGCGCTGGGGGCGAACGGGTAGAAGAACGGGATCTTGTGCGACTCGAAGGTTGAGGCCACCGCGTATCCCACGTTGGCCAACATCGGGCCGACGTCCATGCTGACGCCGTCGGCAACGAGTTTCCTCGCCTGCGTGAGCCCCTGGGCCGGGTTCCCCGCTGTGTCGAGTTCGATGCTCTGAATCTTGAACCCGTCGATCGTGCTGCCGTGCTGCTGCCAGTAGAGGTTCCAGCCGTTGACCTCGTTTGCGCCCGCACCGGCGATGGGCCCGGTGAGGGGCGCCAGAACACCGATCTTGACGACACCGTGGGAGGCTGCCGCAGCTTGCTGCACCGTACCGCACCCCGCCGAGGCGATCAAGACGGCCACCCCGGTCACCATAGCGGCCCTCGTCGCCAACTTAGCTCCCCTGTAACCACGCACTTTAATTTCCCCCCTAATCTCCCGTCGCCGAACCTGCAAAAGCAGTGTGTGCCGAACCACCTCCCCGCGACGAACAATGCGATCGGTCCGTTTCAGAGCGGTATGTTTGGCCTCTGGCGATACGATCAGATCCGCATCGACCGCTTCGAACCTTTGGGTCAGTAGGGGGGGGCTTTCGCTACGAGGTCGTGCGGTAGCGCTGCTCCATCTCCATGATCCATGGCAGGCGCGTCGCCGCGTTGCGCTCCGGGAAGCTCGCAATGCGGTCAAGGGTGTCGGATGTCGTTCCCTTGTCCTTCAGGTGTGCCAGCAGTTCGGACGTCGCCTTCATTCCCGCCCGCAGAGGTGCGTTGGCGAAGATCACGATCTTGAACCCCATATCGCGCAACTCAGCTGCCGAGTACAGAGGCGTCATGCCACCCTCGACCATGTTCGCCACTTGCGGAAAGCCCAGGGCACTGACCATGCGGAGTTCGGCTTCGTTGGAGGGGGCCTCGACAAAGGTGACGTCCGCACCTGCATTGTGGTAGAGATCCGCACGCTGCAGCGCCTCTTCGAGGCCCAGCGTCGCCCGGGCGTCGGTGCGCGCAATGATCACCGTTGCAGGGTTCTGGCGAGCGTCGCATGCTGCTCTCACCTTCTGCACCATGTCCTGCGCCGGAATGACTTCCTTCCCCTCAAAGTGCCCGCAGCGTTTCGGGTCCGCCTGATCCTCGATCTGTATGGCGGCCACACCCGCGCGTTCGAACTCGCGTACGGTGCGGTAGACGTTGAGGGGATTGCCGTAGCCTGTATCAGCGTCGGCAATGACCGGGAGAGATGTGGTGCCGCAGATATAATGGATCTGCTGGACAATTTCGCCGAAAGACAGAAGACCGACATCGGGGAGGCCAAGTTGCGTATTCGCAATACCCGCTCCTGTGGCGTAACAGGCCTTGAATCCGGCGTCTTCGATCATGCGTGCGATAAGGGCGTTGTACGCGCCCGGAACAACTAGGATACCGTCCTCGGCTAGCAACTCTCTGAGCCTGGCCCCGCCCGACGAGTTCGCATTGTCCATGGCGTTCACCGCCTTACCATTTCGGCCATCCGAACGAACGAGGGTCCAGTCGTGCGGGCACACATGATGCTTGTGTCGCTCGACACGGGTGCAACCGTACTCTTCATTGCATGCCCACCTCCGTACCCTTAGTGGTGCCTGTTGCCTGAAGCCCGGCTACTTCGTTGCCTTACGCGAATACAGTTCCCCGCCAGAGGCGACATGGGATTTGTCGTACTCGTGCAAGTAGATCTTGACGCGGTCCGGAGCCACCCCCAGCGCGTCTATCGCAGCATTCGTAAGTGCCTGCACAAGCCTCGCCCTGGTGTTCTCGTCGCGGCCTTCAAACATGGACACCTGAATTAGCGGCATGTTCACCAATCCTTCCTCTATCAATCGAAATCTCGCGCGTTGCACAAGCCTGCCCGGCCGCGCATCCTCCCTGCAGCTGCCAAGGTTCAGGCATCCCCCCTCCGACGACGGGTCCCACCCGGCGCCGCCACCCGTTGCGTCCTAACGCGTCGGGCCCGCATCCGGCCGTGCCCGAAGGGCGTCAAGGACTCGCTCTGGCGTCAGAGGCAAGTCGCACATCCTGACCCCTGTCAAATCCTTCAGTGCATTGGCGATCGCAGGAGCGACCGCGAAGGTCGCCGACTCGCCCACTCCTTTGGCGCCGAACGGGCCGTCTGCGGCTGGCACTTCGATCACCACGGTCTCGATCTCACCGGGCAAGTCCTCGAATCCCGGCACGGAATAGTCGATGAGATTGCCGTTCACGATCTGGCCGTCGACGTAGTTCACGGATTCCCGCAAGACTTGACCCAGCTGTTGAATCGCGCCACCGACGAGCTGGTGGCGCACCGCTCTCGGGTTCAGGGCGCGACCAGCGTCGGCGGCCGTGACCAGGCGTGTGACGCGGATCTGCCCGGTGTCCTCGTCCACCTCAACCTCGGCTCCCGTCGCAGCCGCGAACCAGAAGGCCACGCAACGGTCAGATTGCCCCGTCTCGCTGTCCAGCGGCCGATATTCTGTCTGGAAGTCACCCCTGCCGAGGATGCTTCCAGCCGGCATGCCAAAGTGGCGTGTCATGATCTGGGAGAATGTCAACTGGCGGGTATTGGCGCCGCGTATGGCAACGCTGCCCTCGGTCAGTTCGAGGTCACTCACGGCGACTTCCAGTTGTTCGGAAGCCATCTTCAGAAGCTGAGTGCGGACATCTTCGGCAGCGCGCACCACGGCGTTGCCCATGTAGAAGGTGGTGCGGCTGGCGGCGGTAATCGTGTCGTATGGCGTAACGTCGGTGTCGGTGTGCACCATGTGTACCTTTTCGGGAGGGATGCCCAGCACCTCGGCGGCGAGCATCGGCATGATCGTGTCCGACCCCTGTCCCATGTCGACGGTACTGGCGGCCAAGCTTGCGGACCCGTCGGCAAAGAGCGTCAGCGTGGCTTGAGAGATGGACGGAGTGAGTACCGCCTTCATGCCCAAAGCCAGACCGCGGCCGCGGTTCTTCTGCTTGGGCCAACGCTGCATGCATTCGGCGACTTTCTCAAGGCAGAGTGCGTGCTCGGACGACTCCATGACCTGTCCTGTGGCATGCACGTCGCCCGCACGCAGCACGTTGCGCTGGCGGAAGTCCAGAGGATCCATGCCGAGTGCCCGCGCGATCTCGTCATTCTGAGACTCGTAAGCCCAGACGAGCTGCGGTATGCCGAACCCGCGATACCCCCCGGCCGGTACCTTGTTCGTGTAGACCCTGTACGAATCGATCCAGACGTTCGGAATGGCATACGGCCCAGCGGCGGTGAACCCCGACTTCTGTGCGATGCGCGGACCTGTATCCGCGCACGCACCGCCGTCGTAGTAGACTTCGCATCGACGGGCAAGGATCCGCCCATCATGGCTGACACCGGTCTTCAGCCGCACTACCGTGGCGTGCTTTGTTAGGGTCACGAACGTCTCATCGAGGCTCAGGGCCACCTTGACCGGGCGATCGACGATCTTCGCCAACGCCGCGGCCAGGCCCTCAAGCTTCATATAGCCCTTGAGGCCGAACCCGGCCCCCAGATACGGCACGCGAACACGAACTTGCGACTGAGACAACGTGAAGAGGTATGCGAGTTCGCTCCGAACAGCCGACGGACTCTGCGTCGAGGACCAGACGGTGAGCCGACCGTCGGAAGCCCATGCGGCCACCGAGACGTTCGGTTCCAGGGTCACGTGGGCCACAGCTGGCGTCGTGAACGTGTGCTCGAACAACCGGTCGGCCAGTGCGAAGCCTTCTTCCACATTCCCGTGGCGCAGCTTGAAGTGGGTGCAGATATTGGAGTTGTCTTGGGGATGCAAGTGCTTCACATCGGCGAAATGGCCCGCCGGCTCCACATGTTCATGGATCACCGGTGCGCCCGGTGCCACGGCTTCCAACGGGTCGAAGACTGCGGGTAGCGGTTCATAACCGACGCTAACCCGCGACGCAGCTTCTTCGGCTGCGGACTGGGACTCCGCGACAACGGCTACGACAGGCTCGCCGGCGTAAATCGTCTTGTCGACCGCGAGCAGTGACTGGTCGCGGAACACCGGTCCGAAACGAAGGTTGATGCCAAGAGACTTGAGGTCCGCACCTGTGACGACTGCGAGCACTCCAGGGACTTCCAACGCGCCCGACTTGTCAATTTCCTTAATCAGCCCGTGCGGGCAGGTGCTGCGCACGAGATGTGCCCACACCATCCTCGGCACCGTAAGGTCGGCCACGTATTCACAGCGCCCACTTACCTTGGCCCGACTCTCCACTGCAGGCCTCTCCGTACCTATCCACTGCATCGGCATTGGCGTCCTCCCTCAACGTAGCCCGGCTTATGCGAGACTTGTCCGACCCGCGAACTGCATGACGAGCTCGAAAACCTCTGCCACCTGAGCGGGTCTCCGATTGACGAGTGTCTTTGGTTCAGTTTGTTGACCCGCCCTTGCGCGGCCGACGTGGTCACTTGCCCGGCGTCTCTTCCGCCGCCGCGTGGATGGATTCGATGATGCTCTCATACCCGGTGCACCTGCAGACGTTGCCGCGCATGAAATGTTTGATTTCCTCTGTAGTCGGCTTGGGGTTCTCGTCCAACAGCGCCGTGGCCGACAGGATCATGCCCGATGTGCAGAATCCGCACTGAAAGCCGCCATGTTCGATGAACGCGTCCTGAACAGGATGCAAGTGCTCTCCGTCAGCCAGCCCTTCGATGGTCACCACGTTTTTTTGCCGTGCCTCGTAGGCCAAGTAGCTGCAAGAGCTCACCATTTTTCCGTCGACCAGCACGGTGCACGCCCCGCAGACCTGCATGTCGCAGGACTTCTTCGTACCGATCAGGCCGAGCCGCTCACGCAGCACGTCAATCAGCAGCTCATGGGGTTCGATGCGCAACGAGACAGGACGCCCGTTTACCCGCATTTCCAGGTCGATCGCGGAATGTTGCGCTGCACTCACTGGACATCCTCCTTGTGCAGACGAGCCAGGGCCTGCAACGTTGCCCGTTCAACCAGGACCTCCACCAAGTGGGCGATGTACTGTTCCGAACCCATCTGATTCGGGAGCGGATCGGCTGCCGCAGCCACCTTGCGTCCGGCGTCACGCGCGCGTGCACGGACCTCGTTCAATGAGCGTCCGACAAACAGAGCCTCTGCTTCGCGAACACGCCTCGGTGTGGGACCCGCAGCGCCGACCGCCACGAGTGCGGACTCGCACCCCTGCCCGTCCTCGCTGGCGGTGATGATCACGCCAACCGCACAACTGGGACGCTCATGGAACTGGAACCGCTGGTATCCTGTAGCCGTTGCCGCCGGCGTGACCGGAAAGTCGATCTGCTTGAGAATCTCATCAGGCTGCAGACACGTTTCGTAGGGACCAGTGACCAGGGATTCGGCCGGCACGCGTCTCTCGCCAGACGCTCCGGCGACGGTAAGCACACCGTCCAGCAGAATCGTCACCAAGGCGAGGTCGGAATGGGGTTCGGCGAAGCACAAGTTGCCGCCGATGGTGCCAACGTTGCGGACGCGCACGTTCGCGACATAGCTCTCAACTTCTGCCATGAGCGCGAGTCTGTCGCGGATAATGTCCGAATGCTCCAGTTTCCGGTGAACCGTCGCTGCGCCGACACGTACCCTGCCGTTCACGACGTCCAACTCGTTCAGTTCCGGAATGCCCTTCACATCGATCATGTGTTCGTACCGCGCAAAGCCTTGCTTCATGACGAGCAGGAGTTCCGTGCCGCCTGCGTAGACGCTGCCCGTCTCCTCTAGTTCCTGTTTGGCGGCGACGGCCTCGGCCATCGTGTGGCACTCCCAAATGTCAAACGGGCGCAACATTAGGCCAACCCCTCCTCCAGGTGACGTTTCATATTGGCCGCGAAACCGTTCATGTTCTCACGGGCTTTGTGCTGCATAACTCCAAAGCCCAAGGTGGCCAACTTTCCGAATACGGTCAATTCCGCGTTGACGTCAACATGCGTTGCGCCGGACGGCATCTCACTTAGGGAAACTGCGATCTTTATTTGGACGGTACTGCCCAAAACTGCGTCTTTGCCCCCGCCTACTGCTTTCAACAGCCGGCCAGGCTCTGGACAGCTGACCTCGGCGTCAATATGGAATTCCACCTTGAATGGTCCCACGCGCTCGCTAATGACCGCTTGATACAGTTCTTGACCTAGGCAGGCCACGCTCTTGACACCAGGGATGCAGTCCAGCAGGGACGGGACGTCGCTGGTAAACATCCAGACCTGCGCCGGGGTCTGGTCAACCTCGAAACCGTGGGAGAACTGCATATGTGATGCGTCCTTTCGTCTGCGAAATAGTCGACGCACCCGGCGGCACTCCCATCAACCCGTATGGTTGTCGGGCAGGCTTCCCGCTCGCAGCACCTCGATGAGCGACATGCCGGCCCGCTCGATGTGCTTTTGCATCTCGCGTTGTGCAAGATCAGGATCGGACCTCAACATGGCTTGAGCTATCTGGCGGTGCTCCTCACGCACCTCATCCTGCCGTTGCTCGAACTGCACCGTGAGCGATCGGTACAGTTCCACTCGGTCATTGATGAGTTGCAGCAGACGCTTTGACACGCCATCTGCACTAAGGTCGGCGATGAAGGAGTGGATATCCCTGCCCGTGCGTGCGAGCGAGTTGGCGTCTCTGAGCTCGACAGACTTCTCAAGTTCATGTGTAAGACGCTCCAAATTAACGCACTGCTCCGGCGTAATGTTCCTGCAAGCATCACGAACAAGAACGCCTTCAAGTGTGGCCCTAGCTCTATATATATAGAATGCTTCGTCCAAGTCCACTGGCGAAATGATGTAACCACCTGTAGGAAGCTGCTTAATCCAACCTTCTTGTTCCAACCGTCCGAAAGCCTCACGAATAGGTGTCCTGCTTACACCTAGCCATTCCACAAGGGTAGCCTCGGTTACTCTTGAGCTTATCTCCATCTTGCCTTCGAGGATGGCTGCCTTGATGGCTTCATAGACCTGTTCCCTTGTCGTCTTGCGAGGCTTTAGCGGACTTTCTCCAGGCGGCGAGCCCCGAAGCGGTGAATCCACACCTGTCACACTCCTTTGCACACCTGTATACAATTATGCTTTGAAAGTGTCAAGGGGTCGTTTGGTGTCGTCGCGGCAGCCTTTGGCAATGACTGACTTTCCGGCGTCCCTGTCCTGCCGAGGCGGGAGCCTGGCGAGGGCAAGTGCCAGGTTGACGTCCGCAAGATGTCGTTTGCACTACCGAGGCAGGCTCTGTGCTCGGCGAGCGTCGACGGCTGCACAAGGTACCCCTTGTCGCTGCGCGAGCCAAAGAGCATCGGATTGCACAGATGTTTGTGCCATGCCGGTCACCGCGCTGTAGGTGGATGTTCTGTCAGAACGCCGAGTCTCCGCGGCAGCATGGTCCCCGACGCAGGAACGCGCCCGTTTCTGGCCAATTGGATAAGCGAACAAGAGCGGAGGCGCATTTCTTGTACGACTCCGAAAAGCCATTGACCGTGCAAAGCGACCATTCGGTGCTGCTCGAGGCGGACCACCCGCAGTTCGAGGCGGCGCGGGACCTCCTCGCCCGCTTCGCGGAGCTCGAGGCCAGCCCCGAACATGTCCACACCTACCGCATCACCCGGCTCTCCCTCTGGAACGCCGCCGAGAGCGGCATCACGGCGCTCGAGGTGACCGAGGGGCTCGAGCGCTTCGGCAAGTACGCCTTGCCGCAGAACGTGCAGGCGGAGATCTGGGGCGCGATGGCCCGCTACGGCCGCCTGGAGCTCAGGGAGAACGAAGGGCGCGTCGTGCTCTGGGCGGACGATCCGCTGCTTCTGCGGGAAGTGCGCGGCCACCCGAAGGTGTCGCAGTACCTTGAGCTGCCCACCCCCGAGGGCGTACGCCTGGCGCCGGGTGCGCGCGGCCACCTCAAGCAGGCGCTGCTGCGCATCGGCTGGCCCGTCCGGGATCTCGCCGGTCACGCTGCGGGGGCTCGCCTGGACATGGCCCTGCGCGAACGCACGCTCGGTGGCAGGGAGCTCGAGCTCAGGCGCTACCAGCGCCAGGCGATCGACGCGTTCTGGGCCGGGGGTTCGAAGAGCGGCGGCAGCGGCGTCGTCGTGCTGCCCTGCGGCGCCGGCAAGACCGTCGTGGGCCTCGGCGTGATGGCGAAGGTCCAGGCCGAGACGCTGATCCTGTGCACCTCCACCTTGGCGGTGCGGCAATGGATCGAAGAGATCCTGGACAAGACGGACCTGCCCGCGGAGGCGATCGGCGAGTACACCGGCCTGCGCAAGGAGGTGCGGCCAGTCACCGTCGCGACCTACCACATCCTCGGCCGCGGTCAGCACCGCGCCCTGATGAGCGAGCGGGACTGGGGCCTGATCGTCTACGACGAGGTGCACCTCCTGCCGGCGCCCGTTTTCCGGATGACGGCCGAGATCCAGGCGCGCAGGCGCATCGGCCTGACCGCGACGCTCCTGCGCGAGGACGGGCGCGAGGGCGACGTCTTCAGCCTGATCGGCCCGAAGAAGTACGACGCGCCGTGGAAGGAGCTCGAGGGCCAGGGCTGGATCGCCAAGGCGAGCTGCACCGAGGTGCGGCTCGAACTGCCGCCCGCGGCCCGCCAGCGCTACGCCGAGGCGGAGGAGCACGAGCAGTTCCGCATCGCGGCGGAGAACCCCGCGAAGATCGACGCGGTGCGGGCGATCAGCGAGGAACACCTCGCGGCGGGCGATCGCGTGCTGGTGATCGGCCGCTTCCTGCACCAGCTGGATGAACTCGCCCAGGCGCTGCACGCCCCGCTCCTCACGGGCGAGACGCCGCAGAGCGAGCGCGAGCGCAGGCTTGCCGCGTTCCGCGGCGGGGACTCGCCCCTTCTCGTCGTCTCCAACGTCGCGAACTTCTCCCTGGACATTCCCGAGGCGAGCGTCGCCATCGAGGTCTCGGGCACGTTCGGCTCGCGCCAGGAAGAGGCGCAGCGGCTCGGCCGCATCCTGAGGCCCAAGGAGGACGGCCGCCAGGCGCACTTCTACGCCCTCGTCTCGAGCGATACCCGCGAGCAGCAGTTCGCGATCCTGCGCCAGCGCTTCCTGACGGAGCAGGGCTACCGCTACCGCATCGTGCGCTGGGAAGACGGCAAGTCGGAGGAGCGGGGCATCGTGATCGGCTTCGAGGAAGCTGCGAAGCGCCTGCGCGGGGGGGCGCGAGATGTCTGAACTGCCGATCCTCGCGCAGAGCATCTCCACGAAGATCTCGGACCTGCGCCGCCTCGCACAGGAGGTGGGCGTCGACGTCAAAGGTCTTGCGCCGCAGGCCATCTACGAGAAGCTGGTCGACGCGCTCTCGGATCAGGCAGGGGTGCAGAAGGCCATCGACAGCTGCTCGGTGCCTGCGCGGGCGCTCCTCCTCGACATCGCCTGGCACGCCCTGGGGGTGCTGCCCGGACGCACGATCGACGGCCCCGCAGGGCGGAATCCGCGGGGGCCCGAGCTCCGCAAGCTCTGCGAGGAGCTGCGCGCAAAGGGCCTTTTGCACTCGCTCGGCCATCGCGACTACTGGGCGGAGCATCCCGGTTACAACATGGCGGACGAGACAGCCCGCTGGGCGGCGCCGCTCCTCGCGGTGGGACAGGCCACGGCGGAGCAGCGGCCGTTTTTTGTCAGGCCGCAGGATCCGCCCGAGGCGACGTCGCTCGAGGGCGAGTGGCTCGCGGACCTGGTGCGCATCGTCGGCGAGCTCGGGCGCAAGGCGGCCGGCATCACGCAGTCCGGCACCATCTACCGCAGGGACGCGGAGCGCCTGCGCCGGCTTCTCACGCCGCGCAGGCCCGAGCAGGTCTCGGAGGCTTGGCGCAGGCTATTCGAGCTGTTGCCGGACTCCTCGCGCTTCGGCCCGTGGGTAGGCGAGGCCGAGGTGGACGTCGGGCTTTTGCTCTGGCTCGGCTTCGGCCTCGGCCTGATCGAGGTGCGCGACGGTGAGATCAAGCCAGACCGCGACTGGCGCAAGCGGCTGCGGCGCAGGAAGCCGGGCGAGATTTGGCGCCGGGCGGTTCGCGCAACATGGGAACTGCACAGCGGCTCACTCGCGGCTGGCTACTGGCAGGTCTTCCTCGGGCCAGAGGCGTGGCTTTTGCCAGGTCGGCTGATCGGCACCGTGATGAGCAGTCCGTGGGGACTCTTCGAACGGCGTGAGCCGTTCGAGGCGGCCTCCCTGCTGCGCTGCCTCGCGCAGCTCGGCGCGCTCGAGGCGGCAAGCTGGGACGGGGAAGCGGCTGTGCGCATGCCGGAGCGGACCGCAGCCGCGCTCCAGGGCGGGCAGTCGCCGGAGCCGGATTTGGCGGGCCAGTGGACCATCCTGGCGAGCGGCGACATCCTCGTGCCGCCGGACCTGCCCCCGTCCGCCCTTGCCTGGCTCGAGACCGTGGCGAAGCCTGCCAAGGTGGATGTCGTCTGCACCTACCAGATCTCGCCCGAAACGCTGCACCATGCGGTGGAGGCGGGTGTCAAACCGGACGAGATCCTCGTGGAGCTCGAGGCGGGAAGCCGCACGGGCTTGCCGCAGGCCGCGCGCTTCCGCATCGAGGAGTGGCTTGGCCGCGTCGGCCGCTACCGCTTCGTCGAGGCGGCATTGCTCGTCTGTCGCACACCCGAGGACGCCCAGCTGGCGCTATCCGTCAAGGCCGTGCGGCAAGAGGTGATCGAGGTGCTGGGCGAGACCTGCCTCGTCATCCCGGCGCTCAACGAGGCGAAGGTGAGATCCGCCCTCGAGCACGCGGGCCTTGCCGCTTTGCAGGGCGTCTTCAGCCCGAGCGGCCTCCTGCGCGAGGATGCTCTCAAGGAGCGGCGCAAGGCCATGCGCATTCTGAGATCCCTGGACTGGGGCCAGGGCACGGTGATCGACGCGCTTTAGGGGAGAGCGGAGGCGGGCCTGGCCCGGGAGCCGGGGAGGAGGGCACCCGTGATGGGAACCCTTCGTCACTGGCCGGTCAGGTTGCCACTCGGCATCGGCCTCAGCTTCCTCGTCCGACAACCCCGGTCGATGCTGCCGCAGCGGGACAACGTGGTGGCGCTGTAGGCGGCGAACGCCCTCGTCGGGCGCGTCGCCGCTACGCCCGGTCTGTTGTGGCTCGCCTCTGCCCTCGTCTTAGGCGTGCGGGAGGTTCGGCGCGAGCGCCAGGTCTGAAATCGGGGCACGCGAGGAGTGGATCGTCGTGCGGACGGGCAGTGGCCCCTACCCGCAGGTTCTGCCGGCGGGGGACGAGGCACTGCTCTGCGCGTTCGACGGCGGGATCGACCCGCAGGTGAACGCGAGGGTGCAGGCGTACGCGGCGGCGGTGCGGGCGGCCGCTATCGCCGGCGTTGTCGGGGTCGTACCGGGCTACCACTCGGTCCTCGTCAGCTACGACCCCCGGCGCCTGGATGGCGACGAACTCGCGCGAATCCTCGGGGATCTCGGAGAGGCGGAGCCCAGGCCTGAGCCCGCAAGGCATCACGACATCCCGGTCTGCTACGGCGGCGATTATGGCCCGGACCTGGGCGAGGTCGCGGCGGCGACCGGCCTCACGCCCGATGAGGTGGTGGCCCTGCACGCGGGTGAGCTCTACCGGGTCTACTGTCTGGGCTTCTCGCCTGGTTTCCCCTATCTCGCGTCGCTGCCCCCGCGGCTAAGGCTGCCGCGACGCACGGCACCGAGGCGTGAAGTGGCGCAGGGCTCGGTGGCCATCGCCGGCTTGCAGACCGGCATCTATCCCTTTCAGAGCTCTGGCGGTTGGCACCTGATCGGCCGGACACCCGTACGCGTCTTTTCCTGGCTGGAGCCAGTGTCGGCCCTGACTCGGCCCGGCGACACCGTCTCGTTCCACCCGATCGACGCAGGGACATTCGCGAGGCTCGAGCGTGAACTGGACCCTGCGGGCGGTGCGAGCGGTGGCTAGGCTCGCCGTCCGGCGCGGGGGCATGCTGACCACGGTCCAGGATCTCGGCCGGCAGGGCTACGGCCATCTCGGCGTGCCCCAGCAGGGCGCCGTGGACAGCTACGCCTTGCGCTGGGCCTTGCGGCTCGCGGGCTGCGACCTCGGGGACGCGGCGCTCGAGATCACCCTGCTCGGCCCCGAGCTCGAGGTGCTCGACGCCTGCTTCGCCGGCGTCGCCGGTGCCGAGCTCGGGGCCAGCCTGAACGGCGAGCCGTGGCCAGCGGGCGAGAGTCGCGAGCTCGCTCCCAGCGACGTCATCTCGTTCGCAGGCCCGCGGCAGGGGTTTCGCGCCTACCTCGGCTTCGCGGGCGGCGTCAGCGGCGAAAGGGTGCTCCACAGCCGCGCGACGGACCTGCAGTCCCGGGTGGGAGGCCAGGGCGGGCGGGCTCTTTGGGCGGGAGACCTGCTCGAGGTGGGCGGCGGCGGTGGCGAGCGCGTGGAGGCGCCGGTGGCGACGTCCCTCCAACGCGACACGGTGCGTTTCGTGCCCGGCCCGCGCGACGGACTTTTCCCGGACGGCGCCCTGAAGAGCCTCACCTCGGGGCCATATCGGGTCACGACGGAATCGAACCGCGTCGGCATGCGGCTCGCGGGGCCGGAGGTGCCGGGGGCCCCTGGCGACATTCCGTCCGAGGGCACGCCGCTTGGCGCGATCGAAATCCTGCCGAGCGGGCAGCCGATCATCCTCCTGCAGGGCAGGGGGTCGGTCGGGGGATATCCCGTGCCGGCGACCGTGATTTCCGCCGACATCCCCGTGCTGGCGCAGCTCAGGCCCGGGCAGGACCTGCGCTTCGCGCAGGTGGACATGGCGGCTGCCCGCGCGGCCCGGCGTGAGCTCGAGGAGCGCCTGCTCCTGCCGCTATTGGCGTTGCCTTGAGGCGAGACTCCTCAGCTCAGCATGGCATCGTCGCCGTGGCCCTCGCCGAGGATGATCTCGCCGGCCTCCTCGAGGTGGCGCGCCAGGGCGACGATGCGCTGCTGGGCGGCCTCGAGGTCGCGCAGGCGCGTCGGCGGCAGGAGGGCGAGGTCCTCGCGCACCACCTCGGCCATGCGCTGGGACATGTTGCGGAAGAAGAGCTGCGCGATCTCGTCCGAGGCCGTCCTGAGGGCCAGCACGATGTCCTTCTGGTCCACCTCGCGGATGATGCGCTGCAGGTCCCGGCCCTGCACGCTGCGGAAGTCCTCGAACAGGAACATCCGCCGGCGGATCTCGTCGGCGAGCTCGGGGTCCGAGCCTTCCATGGACCCGAGGATGCCGCGCTCGGTGGAGCGGTCCACGCGCGTCAGGAGCTGGACCACGGCGTCGATGCCGCCCGTCCGGGCGAGGTCCGCGCCGAAGAGCGCCTCGATCTTGCGCTCGAGGATGGCCGCGACCGAGGCGACGAGCTGGGGGTTCGTGCTCTCCATCATCGCGACGCGGCTGGCGACGTCCCCCTGCTGCTCCGGCGTGAGGTTCTTGAGGATCAGGGCGGCCGCGGCAGGATCCAAAAACGACAGGACGAGCGCGATCGTCTGCGGGTGCTCGCCCTGCAGCAGCATCAGGAGCTGCACGGGGTCGAGGCCCTGCAGGAACGCGAAGGGGCGCGGCGCCACGCTCTCCGCGACGCGCGCGAGCATCTCCCTGGCCCGCTGCAGGCCGAACGCGCGCTCCAGCACCGCCTGGGCGAACCCTGTACCCATCGTCAGCGTCGTGCGGGATTCCTGCAGATCGTGGAACTCGCGCAGCACCTCGAGGCGTTCCTCCCCAGGGAGCGGCTGCGCTTGGGCGATCTCGAGCGTCACCCGCTCGACTTCCTCCTCGTCGAGGTGCTCGTACACCTTCGCCGCGAGTTCGGGGCCGAGCGCGGCCATCACCACGGCCACCTTGCGCGCCGCGTCTAGCACGCGGGCCCCGCCAGCGATATCGGGAACCTGCCGTTCGGCCGAGGCAGTCTGTGGAACATGGCGTCAGACGGCTTCATCACGAGGCCTCCTTGTGCGGTGCCATGTCTTTGTGGCTTCCTGGCATGAGATATACGGCGAGCTCCTCGCGCAGGATGCGCGGGTTCTGACCGTTGGCGATCCCGACCATGCCCTGGAGCAGCATCTCCTGGTCCTCGCGCTCCTGGCGCTCCAGGTGCTCGAGATGGAAGCCGAGCGGCAGCCAGAAGAGATTGGCCGACGCGATGCCCCAGAGGGTCGCGAGAAAGGCCGTGGCGATCGACGGCGCGAGGCGCTGCACGTCGCTCAGGTGGCTGAGGACGGAGACGAGGCCGACCACCGTGCCGATGATGCCAAGCGTCGGAGCGAAGCCTCCCGCCGTCCGGAAGAACTCGGCGAGCGCGCGGGAGCGCCGCTCCTCGATCTCGATCCTGCGCTCGACCATCCGGCGCAGGGCCGCTTCGTCCAGACCGTCGACGATCTTCTGCACGCCGTCCCTGAGAAAGGCCGGCAGTTCCCGGCGGTCCAGCTCGTCCTCGAGGCGCAGAAGACCCTCGCGCCTGGCCACTTCCGCGAGGTCGCCGATCTCGTCGATGGCCTGCTCGCGCTGCAGCGCGAGCGGTCTCAGCAGCCGGCGGAACGCCTGCGGCACCTGCAGGAGATCTTCGCGGCTCACGCTGATCACCGTTGCCCCGAGCGTACCGCCCAGCACGAGCAGCATCGCCGGCAGGTTCAAAAGGCTGTGCAGGCTGCCCCCGTCGAGCAGGTCCGCCACGAGCACGGCGGCTACCGCGGCAAGGAATGCGGCTGGCGTGACGAGATCCGTCGACATGGGTGCACCTCCCCGAGCAAAAGCGAAAAACCCCTCCGGCGGCCTGGCGATCCTGGCGGCGAGCCGCTTTAGACCCATGGCTTTGCGCCCCCGGCTTTCGCCGGGTTTGCCCCACTTTGCAGGGTGGTTCCAGCCCTATTATTCCAGCGGGCTACTGCAGCCGCAAGGGGATTCGCGCCATTGTCGCCGTAGAGGCCCCCGAGCGGAACGTAGACGGTGCCACCGAGGTAGGTCAGGGCGCCGCGCTGCTGCTCCGCGAAGGCGGCGGTGCCGGGCAGGTCGAGGGGGTAGCCCGCGAGCGGCCTGCCTGTCGCGAGATCGAGTTCGAAGAGGCGCTGGCGGGGCCCTGCGACCTCCGCTGCCACGTAGAGCCGGCTGCCTGCGATCGCGGGGGTGCCCGTGATCGCCCAGGGGGTCTATGTCGCCGCAAGGCAGATGGCGCAGAGGGACGGGCGTCGCCAGGTGGCGCCGCCAGATGACCTGTCCCGTTTCAGGACTGAGCGCGTAGACGTGTGGCCCGAGTCTAGCACGACGCGGGAAGAGCGTCGGCTGGACCAGGTCATACCCAGGCCACCCCGCCGCGTTCGCCGGCGGGGTGGCCGCTGCGGGCTGAAGGGTGTCAGGGGGCAGGATCGCCCTGAGCATCCTCGCCCGCCGCTGCTTCGCGCCGCACCTGCTTGCGCTCGTGCATGCGCTGATCCGCGAGCCGATATGCGTCCGCGAAGGTGGCCGCCTCCTCGGGGACGAGGACGAGGCCGTGGGAGGCCTCGAGCGAGCCCGCTCCGACCGATGCCGACAGGAATTCGCCCAGGCGACCCGGCGACAGGTCTTCGGTGCCCTGGAGCAGCAGCACGAACTCGTCGCCCCCCACGCGGCCCACGCTGTCGCCTTGCCGCAGTGCCGCCTTGA
>JAJZVM010000054.1 GCA_021845645.1 Bacillota bacterium | reverse complement strand
ATCGCCTCGGCATCGTGCTCGACCTTTTCGATCGCGTTGTCGTCGACGGCATCGTGATGGGCATCGCAGGGCTGGTCACGGCATGGGGCGAGGCCTTGGCGCCCCTGCAGGACGGCTTCCTGCGGCGCTACGGACTCGCGGTGCTGGTTGGCGGCGTGGCGATCGTGGCCTATCTCACTCTGGTGCAGTAGGAGGTGCTGGGAATGCTGGAACTGCTGTTTTTCCTGCCGGTCCTGGGCGCCCTCCTGCTTCTCCTGCTGCCCGCGAACGCGGCACGCTGGTCGGGATTCCTGGTCGCTGTGCTCACCTTCCTGCTGGCGCTGTATCTCATCCCGGCGGCCTATGGCCACGGCGCAGGCTACGGCACCCTGATCAGCGTGCCTTGGATCGGGGCATGGGGTGTGAGCTGGGCCGTCGGCCTGGACGGGCTGTCGCTCGTCCTCGTCCTGCTGACGACCCTTGTCAGCGCGGTGGCGATCGCCTGGACACCAGCGCGCGACAGGACCTACTACGTGCTCTTCCTGCTGCTCGAAGCGACGGCCCTCGGAACCTTCCTGTCGGCCGACCTCTTCATGTTCTACGTCTTCTGGGAGGCCATGATCATCCCGGCCTACATCCTGATCGCCGGTTACGGCGGTCCAAGGCGCCAGAAGGCGGCGATCAAGTTCCTGATCTACTCCCTCGCGCCGAGTCTCCTGATGCTGGCGGCCGTGGTGGTGCTGGGTTACGAGGCGTTCCTGCAGTTCGGGCACTGGAGCTTCTCGCTCGTCGCGCTGAGTCACCTCAGCCTGCCGGTATCGACGCAGATGTGGCTCTTCGCCGCATTCGCCCTGGCCTTCCTGGTCAAGATTCCGACCTTCCCGTTCCACAGCTGGATGCCCGATGCCTATGCCGAGGCTCCCGCGCCGGTCACGACGATGCTGTCCTCCGTGCTGTCCAAGACGGCGCTTTACGCCTTCCTCCGCATCGCGCTGCCGATCATGCCGGTTGCGGCCCAGCGCTTCGCGCCGATACTGGGCATATTGGCCTTGATCAGCATCCTCTACGGCGCGTTCATCGCCCTTGCGCAACGGGACGGCAAGCTGGTGATCGGATACTCGTCGCTTTCCCACCTCGGACTTGTGCTGCTCGGCATTGCGGCCTTGAGCTACACGGGGCTGCAGGGCGCCGTGCTGCAGATGTTCAACCACGGCATCTATGCGGCTGGCCTCTTCCTGCTGTTCGGTCTTGTGGAGGAGCGGCTCGGCACGCGCGACCTCGAGGCCCTGGGTGGACTCGAGGCCAGGGGGCCGATCCTGGCCGGGCTCTTCCTCGTCGCGGTGCTGACCGGGCTCGGCCTGCCTGGCCTGCAGGGATTCGCCGGAGAGCTGACGCTCCTCACCGGCATCTACATGACGCACGCCGTCTGGGCCTGGATCGCGGTGGTCTCCGTGATCCTTTCGGCGGCGTACTTCATTCGGCTGTTCCAGAAGGTGGCGCACGGCGGCCCCAGGGCTCCTGCCGGCGCATCCGGTGAACGGCCCGAAATCAGGGCCGGCCAGATCGCTCTGATTGCGCCTCTGATGCTGGCGATGGTGATCTTCGGGCTGTATCCCGCCGCCATCACCAAGACCATCGGACCTGCCCTGACGCACGTCTCGCAAGCGATTCGGGCGACGGCGCAGGGGCCGTCCGCCGTGACGTCGGAGGTGCAGGTCAAGTGAACTTCCCTGTCATCAATCCGCTGAGCATCCTACCGGAGATCATCCTGCTCGTCACGTCCGTGCTCGTGCTCTTCATCGCGCTCTTCATGCACGAGCGGCACAGTCCCGCGCTGAACTACCTGGGCGCGATCGGCGTTCTGGTGGCGATCGGCACGTTGCCCCTGCTCTGGCAGGGCCATGTGCAGGTGGGCTTCGGCGGCGCCATCGTGGCCGACCACTTCTCATTGGCGATGGACGCCGCGATCCTCATCTCCGCGCTTGCCGGCCTCCTGCTCGGTCTGCGCGAGGTCCGTCCCGGGTCGGACTACGTCGCGCTGGTGCTCTGGGCCGCCATCGGCATGATGGTCCTGACATCGGCCGTTGAGCTCTTGTCGATCTTCCTCGGTCTCGAAGTGCTGTCGCTCCCGCTTTACATCCTCTCGGGCTTTCGGCGCGAGCGCGAGAAGTCCGGCGAGGCGGCGATGAAATACCTGCTGATCGGCGCGTTCTCCTCGGGCATCTTCCTCTACGGGCTCGCGTTCCTCTATGGCGCGACAGGCTCCGTGACACTCCAGGGCATCCAGATCGCCCTCTTGCAGAACCTCGGCACGCAGCCCCTCTTCCTCGACCTCGGGGCAGGTCTCGTGATGGCTGGCCTTGCCTTCAAGCTCGCCCTGGTGCCTTTCCAAAGCTGGGTGCCGGACGTCTACGAGGGTGCGCCAACGCCTGTCACCGCCTTCATGTCGGTCGGCACGAAGGCCGCAGCGTTCGGTGTGCTGGCGCGCCTCCTGACGGTGGCCCTGCCTGCAGCCATTGTGCACTGGCAGCCGGTGCTGAGCTTCATAGCGGTTCTGACGCTGCTCTACGGCAACCTGGCGGCCTTGCGCCAGACCAATATGAAGCGCATGTTGGCTTATTCGGGCATTGCGCAAGCCGGTTACCTGGCGGTCGCCATCGTGGCCGACAGCCAAACCGGCATCGGCGCGGGCATGTTCTACCTTGTCGCGTACGCCTTCATGAACCTGGGCGCTTTCGCGGTGATCGCCGCCCTCTCGGGCGAAAACGAGGAGGGCGCGGAGCTGCCTGCCTACCGCGGCCTGTTCTACCGCCGGCCGTGGCTCGCCAGCGCCATGACGTTCTTCCTCCTTTCGCTCGCCTCGATTCCGCCACTTGTCGGCTTCCCCGGCAAGTTCTACATTCTGCGTGCCGCGGTCGCCTCGGGCGGTGTGCTGCTCGCAATCGCGATCCTGGTCGGCACCATGATCAGCCTGTACTACTACCTGAGGCCCATCGCCTACATGTTCCAGCGGGGCGAGGCGGAGGCGCCTGTCGCCCCGAAGGCCCACTGGGCGCAGCAGGCCGCGGTGGGAGTCATGCTCCTTGGCACGCTGGTGCTCGGCCTGCTGCCGTCTCTCGTCACGACCGTCCTGCAGCACGCGGCGCACGCGATCTACGGCCTCTGATCCGGTGCCATGAAGGCCGCCGCCCGTCGAGGGAGGCGGCCTTCGTGCATATGGCGCAGCCCCCCGCATTTGAATGACAGGGGGGTGTCGCCGCTTGGCGTTCTGGCAGGGAACCGGGCTGCTGCTGCTGGGTGGCGTCCTCAGCCGCGTGCTCGGGCTCTACCGCCTGCTCCTGCCCCGCCTGCTCGGACCCGAAGGCGTCGGCCTGTACCACATGGCCTATCCCGCCTACTCCTTGACCCTGGCCATAGCCACGGGCGGCCTGCCTGTGGCGGTTTCACGCCTCGTCGCGCGCAGCGCGGCGCGCGGCGCGCACAGAGAGGCGCAACGGATCCTGCAGGTCGCCACAGTCGTGCTCCTGCTGCTCGGCCTGCTGGGCGGCGCCGCACTGCTCGCCGCCGCGCCCTGGCTCGCCGTACATGTCGCGAAGGATGCGCGCGCCGCGCTCGCGATTGCGGCCATTGCGCCGGCGGTAGCGCTGGTGGCGGTGATGTCGGCGCTACGAGGCTACTTCCAGGGCTATCAGGAGATGGCCCCGACCGCGATATCCCAAGTGGTCGAGCAGCTTGCGCGCGTTGCCGCGATCATCGGTCTGGCCGTGATCCTGCGGCCGCTCGGAGTTGCCTTCGGGGCGGCCGGCGCGGCAGGCGCGGCCGGGATCGGTGCCCTGGCCGGGCTGCTCGTACTGCTTGCCCTGAGGCGCGCGCGCCGTCTGCCGCGGGGCGGGGCGCGCGGCATGCCCGCGCGACGCATTCTGACGGAACTGCTGGGCCTCGCGCTGCCGATCACGGTAACGGGCCTGGGCGTGCCGGTAATGCAGCTTCTCGACCTCGCGGTGGTCCCCGCGGCACTCGAGCAGGGCGGGTACACCGCCGGCAGGCGCACAGGCGCGTACGGCGTCCTGAGCGGCTACGCCATGCCGCTCGTGGCGTTGCCCGCTATCATCAGCGGAGCGATCGCGGTGGCGCTTGTGCCCGCCGTGGCCGCGGCGACGGCGCAGCGCGACCATGCTGGCGCACAGGCGTTGACGCGCGATGCGCTCGCAGCAGCGTGGCGCTGGCTGCTGCCTGCGGCGGTCGGTCTCTTTCTGCTTGGCGGACCGATCGTCCGGCTGTTCTTCGGCAGCGCCGCCGCCGCGCCGAGCCTTGCCGCGCTCGCGCCGAGCGCCCTGCTCTTCGGGCTTGGCCAGGTCGCCGCGGCCGGTCTGCAGGGCTACGGGTACACCTGGCGGCCACTCGTCCATCTCGCTTTGGCCACGGCAGTCAAGCTTGTCCTGAGCATCCTGCTGGTCGCGAACATGGGTATCGTCGGTGCCGGGCTCGCGACGAGCGCGGCCTACTTCGTCTGGACCTCATTGAACCTTGTCGCCCTGGGCAGGCTCACGCGGCAGCCGGCTCTGGGCCGGTGGGCCCTGCCACCCGTGGCGGCCGCGTCGGGCATGTCACTGATACTCCGCCTGCTCGGCACTCCTGTGGGCGGTCTGCAGACGCTCATCGCCGTCGCAGCGGGCGCGACTGCGTACGTTCTGCTCCTGGGCCTTGCGGGAGGTTTCGGACCGGGTGAGCGGGAAGCCCTGAGAGGCATCTCGCTTCGCGCGCGGAGCATGCTGCAGGGCAGGAGATGATGGCGGTCTTGCAGATTTTCGGCACGGGTTTCTCGGACGAGCCTTTGGCTGGATTCGACGCCTCGCTGGCCGAACGCATCTTCGCGCCGGCCGGCCTGCCGCTCGCGGGAACGCTGCGCGCAAATGGTATCGAGGTGTCGACGGCGCTGCCGCGCGAGCCTGCCCAAGGCGATGTGATGCTCCTTCCCGGGGGCCCGGAGCCCGATGACCCGTGGCTTCACGCAGGCGTCGCGCACGGCGCCGCGGTGCGCTGGAACAGGCCCCTCGCGCTGGCGTGCGAGCTGCCACCCGGAACCCTCAGTCGCCATGCCGCAGCCAAGGCGCCCTGGCCGACGGGTCAAGGTGTCGTGCTCTACGGGGCGGGGCCGCTCGCCCTCCCCGACGCCTTGCTGACATTGTCCGAGGGCGTATTGATCGGACCGGCGCGCAGGGAGGCCGGGGCTTTGCGGGAGCTGGCAGAGCGGCGCCAGCCCGGCGAACTCCTGTATTTGCCGCCCTTCGGCGGCGAAAGCGCCCTGCCCCTGGCGGCGGCAGCTGCCGTCATGACCAGGTTGAAGGCACCGGGCGGCTGTCCGTGGGACCGCGAGCAGACGCACGAGACCCTCTTGCCGTACCTGCTCGAGGAGGCCGCGGAGGTGTACGACGCCCTGCTGGCGGACGACCTGCATGGGATTGTGGAAGAGCTGGGAGACTTATACCTGCAAGTGCTGTTCCACGCCGAACTTGGTCGCGAAGAGGGCACCTTCGGCCTCGCGGACGTGGCGGATGGTCTGTGGCGCAAGCTCGTGCGGCGTCACCCGCACGTCTTCGGGGACGAGCACTACGCGAGCGCGCAGGACTTCCTGCCGCGCTGGGAACAGCTCAAGGCGGAGGAGGGAACGCGTCGGCAAAGCGAACTTGATGGCATTCCTGCCTCATTATCCTCTCTTGCGGCGCTTGAGAAAGCCATACGCAAACTCATGCGCTGCGGAATACGCCAATTGGGCGAAGGCGGTTACACCGCACTTTTCGAGGCACGCGTCGCCGCCGGGGAGGATCTCGAGGCCGAAGCCCGCCGTTCGCTCGCATCTCTGAAGGCGCGCTGCAGGCGGGCGGAGGTCATTCTTGGCAGACGGCTGTCCGCAGCGGACCCGGAAAGAGCCGCAGAAGTGTGGCAGAGAGCGCAAAATGCGCAAGTTGCGGGCACGGAAAGAAGGAATGACTCGCCAATTGACGAATGATAGGCGTCGACAATCGGCAGAGGGAGGGGTACCTACGAACAAGACCGAGTTGGTCGCGAAGGTCGCCGAACGCGCCGGAATGAGCAAGAAGGACGCGGACAAGGCGGTCACAGCCTTCGTAGACACGGTCGAAGAGGCTCTGACCGGCGGCGACAAGGTTTCGCTGGTTGGCTTCGGTACCTTCGAGGTTCGCTCGCGCGCCGCGCGCAAGGGCCTGAACCCGCAGACGAAGAAGGAGATCAAGATTCCAGCGAGCCGCGTCCCGGCTTTCAAGGCAGGCAAGGCTCTGAAGGACTCCGTCGCCAAGTAGGGTGATCAGGTGGGGAGCCGGGGCGGTGCGCCCCGGCTCCCCTGGCGTTCCCGGGAGGGATGAGTTCATGCGCCTGGACAAGTGGCTCAAGGTGGCGCGCGTGATCAAGCGTCGCACGGTGGCGCATGACGCGGCCGAAACCGGCAGGGTGATGTTGAACGGCAAGCCGGCGAAGCCCGCTTCGGACGTGCGGGTGGGCGACGAGATGGTCGTCGACATCGGCGGCCGCGAGATGGCCTTGCGGGTGCTGGCGGTACCGGACAAGCCCCTGCCGAAAGGCTCCGAGGAGCTCTACGAAGTGCTTTGGGTGCATGCCAAGACAAGGGAGACCTACGACTAGATCCGACACGGCAAGGCATGCAAGGGGCGCGGACGCAATCCGCGCCCCTTGCGCGTGCGCCGCTTCGCGGCCGTCTCGGCTTGCGTGCGCCAGCCCTAACCGCTTCTTGCCTGCATCGGTCGATACGACCTAGGGTGAGTCTAGGCGGTGGAGGGAGGAGAGCCATGGACGAACTCCTGCGCAGGTGGCGCTATCCCGCCCTGGCGGCAGTGCTCTTTCTCGTGCTGCTTACCGTCGTCCTGGCGCGCCAGGCCAGGTCGCCAGGGCCGAGGTCCACTCCGCGGGCCGCCTTCAGCCTCTTCTGGCGCCCAATGGTCATGGGTTTCTACGAGAACCAGGGCACGGGCCCAGGCACGTCTTGGGGGTCGCTTGTGGCGCACGCGCGGCAGATCCAGATCACGAGTCCGTACTGGTACCGCATCGACGCGACCGGCAGGCTCACGAACGACATGGCGGTACCGCAGGTGACTGCGTTCGCACACAAGCACAGAAGTTTCGTCTGGCCTCTCATCGGCAACTCGGGCACAGACCCGATGTACAGCTCCACGACGCGCAGCCAAATGGCCGCAACCATCGAAAGCCTGGTGCAGCGTCACGGCTATGACGGCGTCCTGATCGACTTTGAATTGCTAGCGCCCTATTCGCGCGACGACCTCTCCACCTTCCTGAACGATCTGGGCAAGTCCCTGCACCGCCAGGGCAAGGGTTTGGGCGTGGCCGTCTTCCCGAAGGTGGGCATCAGCAAGGACGTAAGCTACCCGTACGACTATCCGGCGCTCGGCACGGTGACGGACGCTGTGGTGATCATGGCTTACGACCACCACTACCAGGGCGGCCCGGCGGGCCCTGTCGCGCCTCTGCCCTGGGTGCGCAACAACGTGAACTTTGCGCTCGGCCATGTCCGCAGCGCCCGCATCTACCTCGGCGTCGCAGCCTACGGCTACGACTGGACGAGCTCGGGCCAGACGAATACGGTGACGACGCTGCAGGCGCAGGCCCTGCTCAAGAAGTATGGCATCGCGCCGACCTGGGACGTGGCCTCGCAGGAGTACCACTTCCACTACGTCGACGGAGGCCAGCGCCACGACATCTGGTACGAGGACCAGCGCTCCTTTGCCCAGAAGCTCGCGCTGGCCAAGGCGTCGCGCCTTGGCGGAATCGCGCTGTGGGAACTCGGCGGCGAAAGCCCCGATATCTGGACACAGCTCAGGCACACGAGCGTGTTCTGAGTTCAAGCAAGAAGGATGGCGCCCAGCACAACAAGACCTGTACCGGCCCAGGCAAGCGGCGTGGGTCGCTCACGCAGCCTCGCGTAGCCGAGGAGGGCCGCGAAAAGCGGCGCGGTCTGCCTCATCGCGAGCGTCTGCGCGAGTGGACCGAGCCGGTACGCGTAAAGCAGAAGCAGGTAAGAGCCGAGGCTGAGCGCGCCGAAGATCGGTGCCAGGCGGTCGCCCGGGCCACTTTCGGCGCGCATTGCGAAGGGCGTCGTGAGTACCGTCGCGCCGGCATAGAGCAGGGCGATGTAAAGCAGCGGCGGCGCGTAGCGCACGCCGCGGCTGTCGATGAAGGTGTAGGCGGCGATGAGGAGACCGATCCAGGCTATGCGCAGGAGATCGCGCGGCTGTGCGGGGCGGCCGGACACGAGCAGGCTGCCCGCTAGCACCAGACCCACGGCGAGCCAGCCGCGTGCCCCCGGTTCCTGGCCGAGCAGGACGAGTGCGGCCAGGGATGCGACGAGGACACCGCCGGCGCGTGAGAGAGTGTATGACCAGTGCAGCTCGCCCGTGCGGTACGAGGCGGCGAGCGACGTGAAATACAAGGCATGGACGACGGACGTCGCGATCAGGTAGGGCCAGACTTCCTGCCAGGAAACCTGCCGCCAAAGTCCGGCGGAAAGCATGAGCGCCAGTACCGCCGCCGAGCCGGCGAGTAGCCACATGAACCGGAGCCGCCCGCTGGCCTCGCGTGCGGCGGCATTCCAGGCGACGTGCAGCACGGCCGAGCCCAGCGCCAGGAGAAGCGCCAGCTGTGACACTTTCGTCCCCCTCCGCGACAGGCGGGACTAGAGTTCGATCTGCGCCGACCACGCGGATTCCCGCAGTGGGCTCAGGCGCTCCTTGACGAACTGCTGGTGATCGGGGTCGCTGATGTACGCCGCAAAGTCGTCGGGGGTGCGGAAGTCCAGGGTGATCGCGTAATCCGCTGGCGTGCCGGAACTGCCGGGCAGGCCCAGGGCCGCGCCGACCCTGGCGGCGGACACGGCCGGAATCTCCGCCAGGAGTTGGCGGAAGGCCGTGTCGAGAGCCTTGACCTGATCGGCGCCAACGCCGTCCTTGAACTTGAGCAGAAGAACATGTCGCAGCATGGGAAACCTCCTCAGTTGATGATTATGTCTTCGCCCTCGCCGCCGCCCTCGTGTGTCCGGTAGGTCGCGAAGGCCAGGGCGGTGGCGAGCCAGAGCACCGCGGGGCTGAGCAGTATGCCGAGAGCCTGGCCCGTCTTGCCGAGAGGCAGCTGGACCAGGGCGGAGGCAAGGTCGAGCACGACCGCGATGAGCATCACGAGCAGCCAGCGGCCGAACCTGCCACGGCCGTAACCTTCGGCGAAGGCCTTTGAGAACGCCACGAGGACGGGCACCTCGTCGACGTAGATGATCGCCTGGGCGGCTTGCAACCACGGGCCCACCGCCAGCGCCACGATGAAGACGGTCACCATGAATGCGCCGAACACGCGATAGACCGCTGTGAGCGACTTGGCGCCGCCGAGCGACGCGATCTGGCTGAAGCCTGAGAGCATGCCGGTGGCGCCCGCGATCAGGAGCAAGACGAGCACGAGCACGATGCCGATCAGGAAGTCGACCGCGAAGAGTCCGAGCGTCCGCCCCCACAGGTGGTAGCCGCGCCGCCAGAAAGGGCTGCGAGCGTCGCCGCGCGCCGCCTCGCCCAGGTCGCCCAAGGCGGCTCCGTAGCCGAAGGATAGCACGGCGAGGAATCCCGCGATGGCCAGCAGGACGAGTCCGCCGGAACTCTGTCCTGGGCGCGCAATCGCGCCGATCGCCAGGATGCCCACGATCAGGGCTGCCGCGACGATGGTCAGGAGCAACTCTACATAGACATCCGGCCGGGTGCGCAGGATCCTGCCCCACAGGGCGAAGATCTTCGACATCCGATCACTCCTTCGCCTACGAAGACGTCCCGCAGCGCAGGGCTCGGGACCATGCGGGATTTCGCTCCCGCTCCGCCCTGCTCCTTCGCAAAAGGCAGCATCCCGCCATTTCGCGCATAGCATCGAGTGACGGGGGTGAAGGGATGCCCGGCTCGGGCAACGAGAAGCATCACGCGATGAGTCTCAACGATCGTCGGCTGCTGGAGCTCACGGGCGTGACCAAGGTGGAGTCGTTCGACGAGCACGAGATCGCGGTCTTGACCGAACTCGGCGTTCTGTCGGTCAAGGGTGAGAATCTGCACATCCGCCACCTCGACCTCGAGCGCGGCGACCTCCAGCTCGACGGCACCATCGTCACGCTCAGCTACCAGCAGGAGAGCCGGCGCAAGGGGAGGCTCGGCCGGCTGCTCAAGTGATCGACCTGCCGCTCATGGAGCAGATCGACCGCTTGATCTGGACGGCGGCGATCGGCATGACGACTGTCCCCATATGGTACCTCGTCGTGCGCCTGAGCCGCCGGCGGGGCTTCTGGCCTGGCCTTCTCGAGTTCTTCCTGCTGGGTGTGCTCAGTCTGACGGCCGCTGCGGCCGTCTTCCTCGGCACCTTGGGCGACTTGCGCGCCTACGTGGCCATCGGCTTCGTCATGGGCGGGGCTGTCGCAGGCGGTCTCTTGCAGATCCTGCACGCGCCTTGGCAGGAGACGAGGTCCCGGCGCAGAATCTAATCGCGACAAACTATCCACAAAATGTGGACAAATTGTGGACAAGCAAGGAGGCTGGGCGGACGTGCACCTGGAAATCCGGGGAGCGGAGCGCCTTAGCTTCCGCGAGCGTCAGGTCGTCACGCTGAAGGAGACAGGCGTACGGCTCGACGCGATCGCGCGCCAGCTCACGCTGAGCGAGTCCACGGTCGCGACCCTGCTCCATCGCGCCAAGACAAAGGGCTACCAGGTCGTGATCGTGATCGACGGTGACCCGCTGGCCCTGACGACTGCCGCCGAGGAGGATGACGAGCTTGGCGAAGGCAGCTGACGCGATCGGCCTTGCGGTACTGCGGGCCCCCGCGCCGCAGCGCAGGACACCGGTCGAAAAGGAGGACAAGCGGAGCAGCCGCCCGCGCCGCAAGGCGAGGCGCCGCCTGCGCTTGCGGTTCGGCCGGCTCATGTTCGCGGCTGCCGTCGCCTACCTCGTGGGGGCGGGAGTGATTGGCGAGCTCCAGCTCCTGCAGATGCAGTCGCAATACGGCAAAGATCAGGGACAACTGCATGCCGTCAAAAGCCACAGCACGCTATTGCGGCACGAACTGAGCCAGCTCAAGACGCGGGCCGGCGAGTCGCAGGCAGTGCGACAGGTCCTGCATTACGCTCCGACTGGCGGCACGCCTGTCGTCATCACGGTGAAGCGATGATCGTGGCTTGACTGTACAAGCGCCCCCCCGCTAGAATCCGTATCAGAGGTATTGGGCGATTCGGGCCCATGCGGAAAGCGGGGAGACTTTGGCGGAGGAAGAGATCGTCGTCGGGTCCGTGGTCGATGGCGTGGTGACGGGCATCACGCGCTTCGGCGCATTCGTGTTGCTTCCGGGCGGCAAGACAGGACTCGTGCACATCTCCGAAGTGGCGGACTCGTACGTCAACGACATCAAGGAATTCGTCAAGGAGCAGGATCAGGTCAAGGTCAAGATCCTGTCCTACGACGGGAACCAGAAGATCGCGCTCTCCATCCGGCAGGCCAAACCTGGCGCGTCAGCGGTTCGCCCGCGCAGCGGCGGATTCAGCGGCGGAGGGCACGGGCGAGGCCCTGCGCGCCCGCAGAACTTTGAGGACCGCTTGGCACGGTTCATGAAGGAGAGCGAAGACAAGCAGGCCGACCTGCGCCGTCACCACGACTCAAGGCGTGGCGGCCATCGGGGACGGGGCGAAGGGTCGGAATAAGCAACGTCATATCCAGGGGCGCCGTTCGCGGCGCCCCTGGTTTGGTTTCGGCGTTTTTGACCGCTTGCAAGAAATATGACCCAGTGGCAAATTGTTTTAGAGAACACCAAAGTGACCAGGAAAGGTCCCTGCGACCATGCTGGCAAAGGTGAAGGTTCAGGAGCGCACGCTGCGGCTGGAGTCGGATGGCGGCCGGGAGCGCACGGTCACGTTCCCTGCGGCGATTGTCCAGACTCTGGGCTTTGCCGATGTTATCGTCGTGCGCCTGGAGCCCGACCCCTATCTCGTGCAGGATCGCAATGTTTTCGGCGTGACGGTGACACCGTCCGAGGTCTGGCGCGTCGACCCAAGCCTCCGAGGCTGCGTCTGCGTCGCTCTGGCCGTTGAAGGTGGCAGGCTGATCGCGTCGCTGGAAGACGGACGCCAGGTCGCGCTGGATCCGCTGTCAGGCAGGCTGTTCTGACGGGCGCTTTGCAGGAGGCGCGGCTTCTGCTACGATGTGCACAGAACTGTGCACATAGCGGGGGGCTAACCCTTGGAGCGCTTCGCGTTCGTCTTGCATCCACTGCGGAACGTCGACTTCACCCGCAGGTTTCCGGCACTCAACTTTTTGCCCGAGCCGATTGTCGAGAAGGGTTTCAGCCACCTCCCGCCGTTCAAGGCCTCGCACATAACGGGGGTAAAGTCGCCAACCGGCGTCGAAGCGGAGGGCTGGTTCGTCGTTGTTCCCGTTTCAGCCAGCCTGATGCTGAAGATGTCGTTCCGCGAGGAGATCCTCCCCAGACTGATCCGGGCAGGCAGGCTGGCCGAAAGGCTCGGCGCGGGCATCGTCGGACTCGGCGCCTTTACCAAGGTCGTCGGTGATCGTGGCGTTTCGGTGGCGAAGGCGCTCGACATCCCCGTCACGACGGGCAATTCGTATACAACGGCGTCCGCCGTGGACGGCGCCCTCCTGGCGGCGGAGCGCATGGGCATCGTCGCAAGTGAGGCCGAGGCCTCCGTCGTGGGCGCCACCGGCGCCATCGGCCAGGCGGCGGCGGCGGCTCTTGCCGGTTCTGTGCGACACCTCAGCCTTGTCGGTCGGCGCGTCGACAAGCTGCAAGCGATCAAGCGCAGCCTCGACGACCTCGGCACGCACACCGAGATATCGATCGGGACGGACGCACGCATAGCGGCCAGGACCGCGGACGTCGTTCTCACCGTTTCCTCGGCGACAGGGGTGCTCCTGGAGCCGGAGGACTTGAAGCCCGGTTCCGTCGTCTGCGATGTGGCGCGCCCGCGCAATGTCTCGGAGAAGGTGCACGAGCGGCGTCGCGACGTGCTGGTCATCGACGGGGGCGTCATCGCGGTGCCCGGCGACGTCGACTTCCACTTCGACTTCGGCTTTCCGCCCGGCTATGCCGAGGCCTGCATCGCCGAGACGATGATCCTCGCCCTCGAACGTCGCTACGAACCGTACACGCTCGGCCTCGACATCCGTCCCGGGCGGGTGCGGGAGATCCGCGATCTCGCGCGGCGGAACGGCTTCTCGGTCGCGGGATTCCGCCGTTTCGAGCGTGCCATTCCGGACGAGGAGATCGACGCGATCCGCGAGGAGGCGCATCGCGCGCGCCGCCGTTCGACGAGCGCCTGAAGGACAGCGAAGCTGGTCTCATATACTAGCCCCCATCGATCGTCAGATCGGTGGGGGTGGCCTTCTTGGGGCTGCAGGGGAGCACAGGTGGCGCCGCGGGCATGCCGGCAAAGCGGCGCCTCTCTAACCCTCCTGCTTTCGCCTTAGCACCCGGCGGATGTAGATCGGCTGCCAGAGCTCGTAGGCGATAAAGAGCGCAACCAGCAGGAAGGCCCCGGTCAGGGCGGTGGTCGGCAGCACCTTGCGCAGCCACAGGATGATGCCGACCCCGCCGAGCAGGAGGGCGAGCCAGGACCAGTAGCCGAGTCGCAACGCGAGTCGGCGCTCCTTCTCGGGAAGTTCGGACAGCGATGCCAAGCGGTGCGCCTCCCTTTCTACCGAACTTGAGCGAAGGATGCTAGGAAGCTCAGAATCTCGCGGTTCGTCTCTTCACCGAGCTCGTAGTGGAAGAGATGCGAGGAGCGCGGCCCCTTGAGGAGGTGGAAGTGCGCGCCGGGGATGGCGTCGGCCACCTCCTTGCCATACTCCCACGGCGTCATCAGATCCTGCTCGCCTGCGAGCACGAGGCAGGGCAGGCGCAGCTCGGCGAGACGCTCGAGGCGGTTCGCCGCGCGCGCGAGCGAGAGGTAGGTGGCCATCGTGGCGTCGCTCACGGCGCGGCTGCCGCGCAGACCGAGACTCGCGCCGCCGCTCGCGCCCAGCTCCAGGATCAGTGGCCGGGACGCCATGAAGTAGGGCAGAAGAGCGAGGCGCTCCTCGATTGGCCGCCCCACGATCAGGGACACGATGCGGTCCCTCATCTCGAGAAAGCGATCCTGCCGGCCCCAGGTGGCCAGCAACATGAGCGACAGGACGCGATCGTTCTCCTGCAAGGCCAGCTCCTGCGCCACGGCGGAGCCGAGGGACTGGCCAAGGACGTGGCAGGCGCCGACGCCGACCGCGTCCAGCGCCGCCAGGGCGTAGCGCGCCAGGTCGGGGACATCCCGAGGTAGAGCGCCAGTGGCCAGGCCGAGTTGTGGATAGTCCAGCGAGAAGACATGAAAACCTGCCGCCTGCAGGGCCCGTCCCTGCAGACCGAGAGCCATGCGGTCGGCGCCTGCGCCCGGCAGAAGCAGAGCAGGGTCCCCGTCGTGGCCGAACTCCTGCAGGCTGAACCGGCGGCCGTCGGGAAGCTCCGCCTCGCGATGGGTGCTCACGGGAGCAGGTCCACCTCCTGGCCGATGCCCCGCTCCGCCGCGCGGCGCAGCACAACTGCGGCGGCGGCGAGGTCCCAAGCGGCGATGCCTTGCGAGAGAAAGAGGGTGACGTCGTCGCGGTGGCGCCGACCGGGGCGCTTGCCCGCCACCACTTCGCCGAGGTTCGCCAACTCTTCCGGGTCGATCTCGCCTCGGGCGACGAGCGGCGAGAGGTCACCCGCCTCCGCCTTGGCTGTCGCGCGAGAGTCCACGACCACGACCGCCGCGCGCAGCACGGCCGGGCCGTCCAGCTCGCGGTCGTGGAGCCTGTTCGAGCCCATGGCGTTGATGTGCTGGCCTGGCTCGACCTGGTGCCCAAAGAGCACGGGCTCCTTCGCCGCCGTTGCGGTGACGACGATGTCCGCGCCCGCCACCGCCTCATCGCCGCTCGACACGGCGTGCACGGGCACTCCCGTGCGGTCGCCCAGGCGGCGGCAGAACGCCTCGAGCCTCTCCCGGTTGCGCGCATAGACGCGCGCCTGCGTCAGCGGGCGGACTTTGGCGATCGCCTCGAGCTGCGTCTCCGCTTGATAGCCGGCACCGATCATGCCGAGGACGTTGGCGTCGGGACGCGCCAGCGCGTCGGTCGCGACGGCCGACGCGGCGCCGGTGCGCAGCTGGCCCAGCCGGTCGCCCTCGATCAGTCCGAGCAGGCGCCCGTCCTCCTGGGAGAAGACCTGTACCAGGAAGCGCACGCCTCCTGCCTTGGCGACCACGTACACCTTGCCGCCGATCAGGCCCTCGGTGGGATGGCTGGCGTAGAGATGCGACAGAACCGCCCCGCTGCCGCGCAGACGCCTGCGCGGCAGTTCCTCGAGGCCGACCTGGCCCTGGGCGAGGCTTACCTCCCGTACGGCCGCGATCGCGTCGTCAATCGTCAAGAGAGCGTCCACTTCGGCTTCCCGTATGAGTCGTGCCAAGGAGCCGACACCTCCTACGCCATCCTAGCACGCCGCGGGTGGCAGGGCTTGGCTACCTGGCCGGATGGGGATCCGATACAATGGCCGAGAGAACGGCGAGGCGGTGACTTGATGCGCATTGCGGTGCTGGGGTTGGGAACGGTAGGTCGCCACGTCGTCGAAGCATTGGACAGCGAACGCGAGCTGTTCCGCTCGCGGCTTGGCGAGGAGCTGGAAGTGACGCGCATCCTGGTGCGGGACAGGGAGAAGGAGCGCCCCGCGGGCCTGGACGGCCGCATCACCTACGACCCGTCGGCCATCCTGGCCGACCCGAGCATCGAGATCGTTGTCGAGCTTCTCGGGGGGCTGGAGCCGGCCAGGACCCTGATCGAGCAGGCTCTCAGGGCCGGCAAGTCCGTCGTCACGGCGAACAAGGAAGTCATCGCGCGTTCTGGACCAGCGCTCTCGCGCTCCGCGACGCCCGGGGCGGATCTCCTGTTCGAGGCTGCCGTCGCGGGTGGCATCCCCATCATCCGCTCGCTGCAGGAGTCGCTTGCGGGCAACCGACTTGAGGCCATATACGGCATCGTCAACGGCACCACCAACTATATCTTGAGCCGCATGCAGCAGGGTGGAGGCGGTTTCGCGGATGCCCTCGACGAGGCGCGGCGGCTAGGCTACGCCGAAGCGGACCCTAGTGACGATCTGGACGCGGTCGACGCGGTCCGGAAAATCGCCATCCTGGCGTCGCTCGCCTTCGGTGGTTGGGTCGATGTCGATGCGGTGGCGAAGGAGGGCATCCGTGGGATCACCGAAGACGATATGGCCGAAGCCAAGCGACTCGGAGGCGTGATCAAGCTGATCGCGCGGGCAGAAGCGACGCAAGATGGCCTTTCTCTGGGTGTTTCGCCGACCCTTATCCCGCTTGGACACCCGCTCGCGGACGTCCCGGGCGCACAGAACGCGGTCTATGTCCGGGGCGAGCCGATCGGCGAGCTGCTGTTCCAGGGACCGGGCGCGGGCGGCCCAGCCACGAGTTCCGCCGTGATCGGGGACATCATCGACGCCGCGCGCTCGCGGCGCACCGGCGGCAGGAGCGTCGACCTGCCGCGCGAGCCGGCACCGCTCGTTCCCCTTGGCCAGCACGCCCACGCCTACTACCTCCGCCTGCGCTTGCGCAACGAGACTGGGGCGCTGGCCCTCGTGGCACAGGCCTTCGCCAGTGCGGGCATCGGCCTGAGCTCGGTGCGCCAGCCGATGAGCGCCAGCGGCGAATCCATCGTCTCGCTTGTGACCGCCCCGACCCGCCGGGGTCAGCTTGATGAGGCGCGGCTGCGGTTGCGGCGCAGTCCCACGCTGCTCGCGGAGGAGAGTCTGATCCTGGCCGAACTCGAGCCGATGGATGCGCCGTCGGCGCGTTAGGTTCCTGCCTCGCAAGCGGCGGCCCTGACGGCCGTCCTGCGACAGAGCAGCCCTGGGGCGAACTCGGCGGAGGGATCCGCTCGCTACCGGCGAAGTGCCTCGCGTAAGTGCAAAGGAGGCGTCCCAGCCTTGCCGAGGCCTTTCGACCACGTGACGCTCGACGATATCGCCCGCCTGCCAGCCCCTGGATGGGGGCACCCGGGCTCGATCCGCTTTCTGCCAGACGCGAAAGGCATACTCTACGTCCAGCCGCGTCAGGGCGAACTGGCCCAGGATCTCTGGCTCTACGACGTCGGCAGTTCCGCCGCGCGGGTTGTCGTCGAGGCCCAGAGCCAGTCCCAGCCCGCGTCGCTTGCCGAGCAACTGCGCCGCGAGCGCATGCGTCAGGCCTACGTCGGCGTGACGTATTTCGATGTCGCCGCAAACACCCTGCTCGTGCGCCGCGGTGACGAGATGCTGGTCGGCGACGCTCGCGGGGAACTGCGTGCGGTGCCGGAACTCGCGGCCGCGGAAGCGCCGAAGCTTTTCGCGGACGGCGTTCGCGTCGCCTATGTGGAGGCAGGGGAGCTGAAGGTGCTGGACCTCGGGACGATGGAAGTTCGGCAACTTACACGGGGAGCCGAGCCGTGTCTCACCTTCGGACTCGCCGAATACGCGGCGCAGGAGGAACTCGACCGCGCCGAGGGCTTCTGGATCTCGCCGCTTGGGGACCAGATCGCCCTCTGCAGAGTGGACGAGCGCCACATCCCGCCCTACACCATCACCCACCAAGGTCAGGGCGACGTCTGGCTTGAGCAGCATCGCTATCCCTTTGTGGGCCACGAGAACGCCCACGTCACTCTCGGCGTCGTGTCGGCCGGAGGCGGCGAGATCACCTGGCTCGAGGGCGCAGGTGAGTACCTTCTGCGCGTCGAGTGGACCGCTCGCGGCCTCGCGGCCCTATACTGCGACCGCGAGCAGCGGCATGCCGAGTGGCGTCTCTACCGGCCGGGCGATGCGACGGGCGAGTTGGTTTGGCGTGAGGAGAGCCTGCCTTGGTACAACGTGAACGACGCGACGCGCTTCCTGGCGGACGGGTCGATCCTCTTCCGCAGCGAGCGCGACGGTTACCAGCGTCTCTACCTGCAGGCGCCCATAGGCCGAAGCGAGCCCGTGACACCCGAAGGGCGCCTGATCTACGAGCTCCTCGACTTCGATGCGCAGAGCGGAGTCTACCGCTGCCTCGGCAGTGGCGACGATCCCACCGTGCGTCACGTTTACGAGGGCAGGCTGGGCCGCGTGGATCTGAAGCCCCTCACTTCGGAAGAGGGTTGCCACGTCGCCGTGTTCTCGCCGGACCACCGCAGGTGCGTCGTGCAGGCGACATCCCCCACGCACCCTATGCGCACTACGCTCCTTGACCTCGAAAGCGGAGCGACCCAACTGATTCACGAGTTTTCCGGGTTGGACGCGCAGGCGCTCGGCCTAAACCCGCCCGAGTTCATCGACGTGCAACGACCCGACGGACTCGTGCTGCACGGCGCGCTCTACCGCCCAGAAGGGCTCGCGGGACCGCTGCCGCTCATCGTCTCGGTCTACGGCGGCACCCACGCCCAGATGGTGGTCAGGACATGGGACCAGACGACGGACCTTCGGGTGCAATATCTGGTGCAGCACGGCTTCCTCGTCCTCAAGCTGGACGGCCGCGGCAGCTTTGGACGCGGCCTCGCCTTCGAGGCGCCGATCAGCCGCTCGTTCGGTACGGTGGAGCTCGAGGACCAGGTCATCGGTGTTCGGGCGCTGGTCGACCAGGGCCTCGCCGACCCGGACCGCGTGGGCATCTTCGGCTGGAGCTACGGCGGCTACATGACTCTCATGGCCCTCACCAAGGCGCCGGACGTGTTCCAGGCGGGCGTAGCCGGGGCGCCCGTCACCGACTTCCGTTGGTATGACACGGCCTACACCGAGCGCTACATGGGCACCGACGAGGACAACCACGAAGGCTACGAGACGGCGAGCGTCCTGAACCATCTCGATGGTCTCAGGGGCAAGCTGTTGATCGTGCATGGCATGGTGGACGAGAACGTGCACTTCCGCCATACGGCCCGGCTGATCGCGCGCCTGATCGAGCTCGGCAAGCCTTTCGACCTTGCGGCCCTGCCGGAGTCCAGGCACATGGTGCGCGGCTTCGAGCAGCGCCGGTTCGTCTGGGAGCGTACACTCGAGTTTCTGCGGGCGCACGTGTGAGACCGACCCCGGCAGCGCGAGGTGATGCAGGACCGGTGCTATAATGCGTGGTGTGCCGGGGTGGCGAAATGGCAGACGCAGGGGACTTAAAATCCTCCGGTGGCGACACCATGCGGGTTCGAGTCCCGCCCCCGGCACCAACTGAAGGTGCGGTTCAGTCGTACTGTGACTCGCGATCAGGATGCAGCGTGAGAAACACCATCCAATCCACGGCCGATAAGCTACGGCACGAAATCCGTGGTACGTGCGGAGCGTGTAGAGCGACTCGCCGCGGTCCGCCCTGCTTTGAGCGCATGCGCCCCCATCGTGGGCGCGATCCACGAAAGCCTGCTTCCACGCCATCTGATACAGATTCTTTAGTGTACCGCGCACCTCGTTGCGCTGTTGCTTCTTGACGGCGAATAGCTGCTCCTGAAACTCCGGCTTGTTCAGATCAAGCCGGAGTTTCGTCATGCTGCAACTGCTCCTGCAAGAGCTTGAGCCTCATCTCCTCGTGGTCTGCGATCCAGCACATGTCACTGCCTTGGCAGCCACAAAGGCATGGCGTGGCGTGCAAAATGCTAACGCCACCTTATTTCATTCGTTTGACAGGATTCGGCACAGTCGCGCTGCGTCTGTCGACTATCCTTGGTTTGGGCACGCACGTATCGCGGAAAGGTACTTCCTGTATGGGCACCTATCATGTCCAGTCTTCCACCACAGGCATCGTGGAAAGCTGGCCGGCAAGCGACGGTGGATGGGGATTCCCCGGCCATCGCAGCGAATGCCGCGTCCATGTTGGTACGGTCTCGCAATCTGCGCGTTGCCGGCTAGCTGTCCGCAGCAGGTTTTCTGCGGCATGACGTGACCGCAGCGAGGTGCCGGGAGCAGGCCGGGGAGGTTCGATCCCAATGCGGCGCTATGATGGCCACTTCAAACGAGGCGCTGCTTGCCGTCAAGTTGGCCGGCAGGGTCGTCATCGCGACCGGTGGTGCGAAGTCCATGCGTGGTCTGACGTCGGACGAACTGTGCGGCAAGCCGCTTACATCATTCATCTTGGATCCCGCGGCCGTGAACGAACAACACGGGTTCGTCTCTGCTTGCATTGGCGACGCGGACGGGGGTGCGGAGCACGTGGAGATGACCGTCGCCAGCCTGGATGGGCTGGGCGCCGACTTCAAAGCCTTCGCGCTGCGTGGAGCGAGGCGCGGCGCACAAGCGGGTGAACCGGTTCAGGAGAACCAGCCGCGCGGTTTCCAGGCGCTGATTCAAGCTGTCTCGGAGTACGCGATTTTCACGCTTGACGCCAAAGGCAATATCTCCACTTGGAACGCCGGTGCCGAACGCATCAAGGGCTACAGTCCGTCGGAGATCATCGGCAGGCCGTTCGCTATCCTCTATCCGCCGGAGGCGAGGGACGAGAAACTCCCCGAGCGCGCGCTCGAGACGGCCCGGCGCGAAGGGCGCTTTGTCGCGGTGGCCGAGCGGTTGCGCAAGGACGGAACGCGATTCTGGGCGAGCGTGGTGCTGACGGCGGTGCGCAGCCGTTCCGGCTCTCTGCGCGGCTTCACGGAAGTGACGCGGGACGTCACGGCCCGGCACGAGGCCCAGCGTGAGCGCGAAGAGTTGCGACGGCGCTTCGTGCAGATCACGGCCCATGAGATCAGAAACCCGATGGCGGGCGTCAAGGGCATGCTCGGGCTTTTGCGGGGACGCATCGAGGCGGGGCAGCCCGCCCCTCCGCCGGAAACCCTGCTGGCGATGATGGACGGGGAGGTGGACCGCGTCGCGGACCTCGTGGACCGCGTGCTCGAGTCATACCGTGTGCGGGACCCTGCGATCTCGTTCGAAATACTTCCCCACGATCTTCGCGACACGGTCCGCACTTCGGTCGAACCATTCGTCCAGGGCGCCGTGGACAGGAGGTTCTCGGTCATCCTAGGCAAGGACCCCGCTCCGGTGCGGGGAGACTTCAGGCGCCTTGGGATGGTCTTTCAGCACCTTGTCGCCAACGCGGTCAAGTACTCGTCCGCCGGCACCCGTGTCGGCGTTCGCCTGGATCGCGATGGAGAACTGCTGCGTGTCGTGGTGACGGACGAGGGCATCGGCATCCCGGCCGAGGATTTGCCGCGCGTCTTCCAGGGCTTCTTCCGCGCCTCGAACCTCAAGGGGCGGGACCCAGGCGGC
The DNA here is from genome assembly GCA_021845645.1 of Bacillota bacterium. Next base: position 3,575 of record JAJZVM010000054.1, on the reverse strand, counting down.
ATGGGCCTAGGACTTCAACTCTGCCGGTCCATCGTCGAGCGGCACCTTGGCCGCATCTGGATCGAGAGCCAAGAAGGTCGCGGCACGCGGGTCCACGTGGCGCTGCCGCGCCTTGAGGCATGACGTGGATCCGGTACTGGTCCTCGATGACGAGCCCGTGATCCGTTTCGTGATCTGCGAGGCTCTGCGCGACGCGGGATTCGAGGCTCAAGACACCGCGTCCGGGCAGGCTGCGCTGCAGTGGCTTGCGCAAGGGTTGCGGCCAGCCGCGGTCGTGGTTGATCTTCTGATGCCGGGGATGAGCGGAAGGGAATTTCTCGAGATGCTCAGAGGCGATCCACGCTGGTTCTCCATCCCGGTCGTGGTCGTCACCGGCGCCGAGCTCTCCGCGGAAGTATACCCGGCTGAAGGCAGCTACCAGCAGCTCGTCCAGAAGCCATTCGACCTGCACGAGCTGGTGCGCGTCGTCGAGGGCCTGGTGTCCATCAGCGAGGCCTGATGCCGGCTGCTCACATCCGGCCCGCGTCGCTTTCGCACAGATGCGGCTAGAATAGGTGCAGTGCCTGCGCCGGCCAGCTCCTGTCGGGGTGGATGTGGAGATGTCGGCGGTTCGGTATCGGCGCCGCGTGTGATGTTGCGGGGCAGGGTTTCCTCGCGGCGACGCCAACTTTACAATGTTATAGGTTTGCTCGTGCGCGCAGCGGTGCCGGGAAGTCGGTTCACCCGCGCGCAAGCGCTTCAAGTCGGCAACCGATTGACAATGTGGAGGGAACGCGTTGACCGGAGTCACCGTTTGGTTCACAGGGCTTTCCGCATCGGGCAAGACGACGATCACGCTCCGCGTGGCGGAGCTTTTGCGTGAGGCAGGCGTCGCCGTCGAGCGCCTCGACGGCGACATTGTGCGCCAGGGCCTGACGAGGGACCTTGGGTTCTCCGCGGATGACAGGCGGAAGAATATCGAGCGGTCCAGCTTTGTTGCGAAGCTCCTGACGCGCAACGGGGTCGTCTGCCTCGCGGCCTTCATCTCTCCGTTCGAGGAACTGCGCGACCTGGCGCGGCGGGAGATCGGCGAGTTCCTCGAGGTCTATGTCACGGCGCCGCTCGACGTGCTCGTCGAGCGTGACACCAAGGGGCTCTACCGCAAGGCGCTGGCCGGCGAGATCAAGAACTTCACCGGTGTGAACGACCCGTTCGAGGAGCCCAAGGACCCCGATCTCGTGCTCGAGACGCACAAGCACACCGTGGAGGAGTGCGCGCAGTCCGTCATCAATCTGCTTGTGGAGCGCGGCTACCTCGCGAAGACGGCGCGCGGCGGCGTGCCGGCCCAGGTTGCGGCCGGCCGCGGCGACACGTCGGAGGGAGAGCCCGCGCACGGCGGACAGCTGGTGAACCGCCAATTGCAGGGACGTGCCCTGCAGGACGCGATGGAACGGGCGAAAAGCCTGCCGCAGGTCCCTCTGGACGAGCGTGCCTACTGGGACCTCGGGCTGGTCGGCATCGGCGCCTTGAGTCCGCTCGAGGGCTTCATGCGGCGACCGGAGTACGAGACGGTGGTCGAGGCGATGCGCCTGACGGACGGCACGCTGTGGCCGCTGCCTGTGACACTTGCGGTCGGACCGGAGCACGCCTCGCTGCCGGAGGGCGCCGAGGTGGCGCTCACCGACGCGCAGGGCCACATCGTGGGAGTCATGCGCATCCACGATCGCTTCAGCCGGGACAAGCGCAAGGAGGCGCAGCTCGTCTACGGCACCACGGAGGAGGCGCACCCGGGCGTTGCGCAGGTCTACGCCCAGGGCGACACCTTGCTGGGCGGACCAATCTGGCTGCTTGACCACCCCGCGGCGCAGGGAGGCGGGCTCGCCCTGACACCGCGCGAGGTGCGCACCGCGTTTGCGGCACGCAACTGGCGGACGGTTGTCGCGTTCCAGACCCGCAACGCGCTGCACCGCGCCCACGAGTACATGATCAAGGTTGCCCTCGAGACGCTCGACGGCGCGCTCCTGCACCCTCTCGTCGGCGCGACGAAGTCGGATGACGTTCCCGCGGATATCCGCATGCGGAGCTACGAGACGCTCCTGCAGCACTACTTCCCGGCCGATCGCATCATGCTGTCGGGCTTTCCCGCCGCGATGCGCTACGCCGGGCCCCGCGAAGCCGTCTTCCATGCGATCGCCCGTCGCAACTACGGCTGCACGCATTTCATCGTCGGGCGCGACCACGCCGGCGTCGGCGGGTACTACGGCACCTACGCCGCACAGGAACTCGTTTCGTCCCTCCAGGACGAAATCGGGATTCACGTGCTGCCTTTTGAGAACGCGTTCTACTGCAACGCGTGCAGGGGTATGGCGACGGAGAAGACATGCCCGCACGACAACAGCGAGCGCGTCAGCCTGAGCGGCACAAAGGTGCGCGGGATGCTCCAGGCGGGCGAGTTCCCGCCAGGGGAGTTCATGCGTCCGGAGGTTGCGGAGGTGCTTGTCGATGGCTACCGGGGACTGGCGAACGAATAGGGGATGGAGGGTCTGCTGCCCGCTGTCGACCCTAGCGGCAGGCCTCTTGCGGTGAGGCCGAACTTTCTCCTGATCGGGGCGCCGCGCAGCGGCACGACAATGCTATACGAGGGGCTGTCGCAGCATCCCGAGATCTACATGAGCCCCCGCAAGGAGCCGTGGTTCAGCGAGCTCACGGGCCAGTTCGGCCCGTGGGTCGGGCCACGCGATGGCCAGCCTGTCTCGACATGGTCGGAATACGAGGCGCTGTTCGCAGGGGCGAATGGGGCCAAGGCGATCGGTGAGGGTTCGACGCTCTACCTCGGGGCGCCCGAAGGGCCGCGCAGGATCAGGGCGAGCATTCCCGACGCGCGCCTCGTCTGCATCCTGCGCAATCCTGTGGACCGGGCCTACTCGAACTTCCTCGAGCACCTGCAGGAGGGCCGCGAGGCGGAGTTCGACTTCGCTCGCGCCGTGGCCTTGGAGGGCGAGCGGCTGAGCCGCCACTGGGCCCCATCCTGGGCCTACACCGGACTCGGCTACTACGGCGAACAGCTCACGCGCTACTTCAGAGAGTTTCCGCGCGAGCAGGTGCTGGTGCTGCTCTACGAAGATCTGGCCCGTGACAGGACAGGGGTCTACAGCCGCATCTTCAGCTTCCTCGGCGTCCATCCCGGCATCATCCCGGTCCTGCCGCCGCGCATCAACGAAAACTCAGGCATACCGAAGAACCGGGTCGTCCATGCCCTCCTGACGCACCCGAATCCGGTGCGCCGTGCGCTGCGCAGCGTGTTGTCGAGTCGCCAGCGCCGGGCCGTGCGCTCGTGGCTCCTGCACCACACTCTGATGCGCCCTCGCCTCGATCCGGAACTGCGCCGCGAGCTGACAGAGCGTTTCCGGCCCGATATCGAGAAGACCGCGGAGCTGATCGACCGGGACCTGAGCCCGTGGCTTGCGGAGCGCGACTAGGCGGGAAGTTGGGACACCCGGCACGCTGGACGTGCCGGGTGTTTTGCGTGCGCCCGGCATGTGCGCAATGCCAGGGGGAGAACGCCCCCGCCGCCTCACCAGCGGGAAGGCAACCTG
>JAJZVM010000198.1 GCA_021845645.1 Bacillota bacterium | reverse complement strand
CACGCCGTCGACCGAAGCGGCCGAGGCGATGCCGGCGAGCAGGGCCGCCCAGCCGACGCGCCCGTGGTACAGGAGGTAGATCGTGCCCGCCGAGAGCAGCAGGACGAGCGCCTCCGGGTAGACGGACGTGAAGAAGAAGCTGCTGGGGAAGAAGGCGAGGGCGAGGATGGTGTACCAGGCCGCGTCCTGGCCGAGCTCCCGGCGCGCGATGAGGTAGATCAGCCAACTGCCGCCGAGGAAGGCGAGCAGCGAGACGGCAACGCCCGAGAAGGCCGTGCCGCCGAAAAGACGCACGATCAGCGGGTAGAGCGGGAAGAACGCCGTGGCGACGGACCGTCCCGTGTAACCGATCGTCGCGATGGAGAGATACCAGAAACCGTCCCAATGCGCCCAGACGCCGAGCAGGCTCTGCGCCCAGTAGCCTGCCGGCGGCAGGAGGTAGCCTGGCACGGTCTGCACCCACGCGTGCGGGAAGAACCGGTAGGCGAGCGCGCCGATCTCGACCGTAAGGACCCGCGACATGACGACGAGCGCCGCGAGCAGCGTGATCGGCGAACGGAGCCACGTCACCGCGCTGCGTTCCCGGGGCTCGAGGGTGCGGATCGCCTTGCGCGTCGAGAATGCGCGGTTCAATGCTTCACCTGTTTCTGACGGAGGGTTTTCGGCAAGCTGCGCAGGCGGATCGGGACAACTTTCTGGTCGTTGACGTAGGTCACGAGGACGAAGAGCTGGTATGGCGAGATATTCGTGCTCGAGTTTTGCAGCACCTCGCCGACCAGGAGGGTCGCGTTGCCCTGCAGAGCCGGGATGTAGCTGATGAGATCCCGGATCACCGTCAGCTGGCCCTTGCGGCTCAGCCGCGCCCTGGGCCAGCCGAGGTCGGCGAGCGCCTGCTGCGGCGTCATGTCGGGCGGCCAGGTGGGCACTTCCTGCTGAAGGGTAGCGATAACGTTCTCCACCACGCCCGCATCTATCACAATGTAGCCCGAGACGTTGAGCTGGAGGTCGTTCGCGATGGCTGCCGCGATTTGGCCCGCGGGCAGGGTGGGGGCGGCGTCCGCCAAGGGCTGGCCTTCCGGCGTCGCAAGATTGCCGGTGACGGGCATGACGCCGATGCTGCGGCTCTTCGGCCGGATCACGGCGATGAACGCCGCGACACCGGGACCAGACGTGCTCGCGTCCGTGCCGCGGACCACGACCAGGATCGCCTGCGGCTTGGCGGTCGTCGGGTCCGTCCGCTGGACCATGCCGCCAGCGCGAATCAGCAGTGCGGCCGCCAGGACGGCGAGAATCGCGAGCCAGATCAGAAGACGCCGTCCGACGGATCTGGGGTGGTGCGCCGGCGGCAGCGCCCCGGCGTTATCCGGTCCGGCCCGACCGCTCATCGCGCGTTTCCCGGTCGAAGAGGTCTGCCGCGCCACGCGCCGCCGAACCGTTCGGCTGGGTTGTCCAGCGTGCGGGCATCCTCAAGCGGCCATGCGGGGCAGGGTTCTGCAGCGTACATCAAAGGCTCTCGCCGGGTGGCCCGCGAACGCCGGTGATGCATGGGCGTTCGGCGTGCCGTCGGCGGCACCTGCCTTTCGCGCGTTGTGCCGGAACGGTGCGCAACGGTTCCAGTATAGCGTCTCGAGCCATGGACAATCCTGGGCCAAAGATGAGGGTTGGCTGCGCAGGCCGGCAGAAAATTCCCGCTTGCGGCAGCGTGCTCGCCGGACCCTGGTGTGCTTGCGTCGGGGCGATCTGGAGTTGACGCGCTTGTCCGGCTCACCGCAGCCTGCACGGCCTGCAGAGTCCGCTTGACCGTGCTGCCCATGCCCGGTACAATGGCATTTGTCGAGACATTCCTCGATAGCTCAACGGTAGAGCATCCGGCTGTTAACCGGAGGGTTGCAGGTTCGAATCCTGCTCGAGGAGCCAAATTTTTCGGGTTCAGCATGGGCCCATAGCTCAGCGGTAGAGCTGCCGGCTCATAACCGGTTGGTCGCATGTTCGAATCATGCTGGGCCCACCAAATGTTTCGGGCGCGTAGCTCAGTGGTAGAGCGCTTGACTCACATTCAAGAGGTCGCTGGTTCGATACCAGCCGTGCCCACCACTTGAAACCCGCTTCCCGCAAGGGTTGCGGGTGTTTTCTTTGGCGCCTGGGAGACGTTTTTTGATGGGGGCAGGATCGAGGCGGGCGCGATCACAGCATGCGCAGGCGAACCAGGAGTCGGGCCAGGACTAGAGCGACGAGGATCGCAACGATCCACCACCTCCGTCTCATGGCGTTGACCACACCTCCTTGGGCGTCAGGGCGGTTCGCGTTGGCCGTATAACCTTTGCCGCCTCGGATGCCGGATCCTGCGGGACCGCAAGGCGGCCTCCCTCGGGCTTTTGCAAGACGTAGCGCATGCCGCGGCCAGGGCGAAAAGAATTTCCGGGGCGGGCGGCGAAGAAGTTTGCAAAGCCTAAGGGAACTGCCCAGCGCCGAGAAGGTATGGTAGCCTGGGCTGGCGACGCGGAGCGAGGTGTGGCGCGTGGGGTCGTACGACGGGGGCGTGACGCCTGGGCGGATGTTCGAGCGGCAGGGACAGAAGGGCCATGTGCTGCGCGAACTTGTGGAGGCCATTGGACTCGCGGTGGGAGACGGGCTGCTCGACGTCGGGTCGGGCCCGGGCTACGCGAGCCTGCTCGCCGCGGAGATCGTGGGGCCGACGGGACAGGTGTGGGCCCTCGACGAATCCCAAGCCGCGCTCGAATTCCTGCAAAGCAGAGCTGAAACCTTCGACTGGCTGCACATCTTGGTTGGCGACGCCGCGGCGTTCGCCCCGCCAGCCGGAGGGCTGCGGCGATTCCTGCTCAGCGACGTCCTGCACGATGCGGACGACCCCGTCCGGATTGTCCGTCATCTTGCGCAGGTATTGCCCTTTGGCGCACGTGGCGTCGTCAGCGACTACACACCGGTGGCCGAGAAGCGATTCGGCCCGGATCCGCGCAAGCGCATTCCGGCCGACACCGTGCGTGAGTGGCTGACCGCAAGCGGGTTTGAGGTCCTGCGGAGCTGGGAGCCGCCGGACGAGCATTACGCATTCCTCGTGGAACTGACCAGCCGGAGCTAGGGGCTCGCCACGTGCCGCGGCAAACGCGGCCCGGTGCCGTGATAGCCGCCAGATGGCGGCTTCGGCAGATAGACGCATTCAGAGAGGCGCTCTGCGGGAGGTGGCTCGTATGCTCGGAATCTCGCCGGGGAACCTGGTCGCCTTTATTGTCGCGGCGGTGATCGTGGTCGTGATTCCGGGGCCGAGTGTGCTGTTCGTCGTTTCGCGCGCGCTTGCCAGCGGGCGCCGCGTGGCGGTGCTCAGCGTGCTGGGCAACGCGGTCGGCGAGTACGTGCAGGTCGTGGCCGTCGCGTTCGGCATCGGCGCCATCGCGGAGCGGTCCGTGGCCGTGTTCACCGTGATGAAGCTGGCAGGTGGCCTCTATCTGATCTATCTCGGCATCAAGACCTTCCGCGAGCGGCGCTCGATGCCATCGGCCCTTGAGGCGCTGGCCAGGCCGACGTCGGACCGGCGCTCGTTCCGGCAGGGCGCCCTCGTCGGAGTCTCGAACCCGAAGACCGTCGTATTCATGGCAGCGATCCTGCCGCAGTTCGTCACGCCCGCCGCCGGGGACGTCCCCGGCCAAATCCTCCTTCTCGGGTTCGTGTTTGCGGTGCTCGCCGTCATCCTCGATACCACCTGGGTGATGGCGGCCGGCACGTTCCGCCGCTGGTTCGCACGTTCGCCCCGGCGCCTTGAGATCATCGGCGGGACGGGGGGACTGGCGATCGCCGCCCTCGGTGCCGGCCTGCTGGCCACGGGGCGGAGACCTTGACCCGATTCGGGACTGTCGGCAGATCCAACCCACGGGTCAGGGCGCACTGTTGCATTGGAGCGCCGATCCGGACACATTGGACACGGCCCGTCGGGGCGCGGGCCTTATGCCGGGAGACCATGTCGAGCAACTGCCTGGCTGGGTCCACACAGTCGCGAACATTGGCGACGAGGGTCTCGTTTACTACGTGATCGCCAACAACGCCGACGACGAGCAATACTTCTGTCCGGACCCCAACAAGTGGCTGAGCGGCAACACCATCATCCGCACGCGGCCGGCAGACTACTTCGACGGCAAGAACTAGCCGACGCAGGTTACGAGGAGACAGGGCCACTGCCCGCAGCGACGGGCCGTGGCCCTGATACCTTCTTGGGGCGCATCAATCGGCTTTGCCGGGTTGCGCAGGGCCGGATCACGCGGCAGGCCGAGGTCGCCCGCCCAGGATCACCCGGCGAGCCGCTGCTTCCCTTCCGATTCGCGCATCGCAATGGCCCATTGACCCAGACTCAGAATCGATGATAGATTATCGATAATCGATTATGTGGGAGAGGTCAAAATGGCCTTGCAGCGTCTGCCCTTGACCGATCAGGCCTACGACGCGATCAAGCAGCAGATCTTCGACCAGTCGCTCATGCCTGGCGAGCGCATCCTGATTGGCAACATCGCCAACGGCCTCGCATGCGGCATCGGCGCCGTGCGCGAGGCCCTGGCCCGTCTCCGGGCTGAGAAGCTCGTCGAACACCTGCCGAACCAGGGCTTTGTCGTCACGGCCCTGATGAACGAGCGCGAGTTCGAGCACATGTTCGACGTGCGCAAGCTGCTTGAGCCGAGGGCGGTGGAACTCGCCATCGACAACATCCGCCAGCAGGACGTGGAGCGCCTGCTCGAGTCCCTGGAAGTCATGCGCAACGCATCATCGGAACCGGTGTACCAGCAGGTTCGGGCCTTCAGCGACTGCGACAGCGTCTTCCACCGCACGATTTTTGCG
>JAJZVM010000197.1 GCA_021845645.1 Bacillota bacterium | reverse complement strand
ATCGAGGGACCGCTCGAGATGGCGTATCGGCAGGGGGTGACCCCGGGCGCAATGCTCGGGCGCACCAATGCCACCATGCGCTCGACCAACCGCGCCATGGTGGTCGTGGGCGCGCCGGTGGGCGGAGCGCTTGCCGACGCCTACGGCTTCACGGCGGTGTTCTGGCTCGCGAGCGCTGGGATGACTCTGGTGGCGGCATGGTACCTCGCCTCGCCGATGTGGCGCGTTCCTCGGGATGCCGGGGAGGCAATGCACCTGGGGGACTGATCTTCGCCCCCGCATTCCCCGCACATCCAACATGCGCCTTCTTCAAGCGGCCGGTGGTGTCCTGAACGTAGTGGAACTTGGGGACGCCCGATTTCGCGGATTATCTAGCTCGCGCGGGCTGTAGCTTCATCGAGACGGCTTGCGTAGACCTCGAGGGCCTGGGCCGGGATCGACAGGTGGCTGTAGCCAGCGATGCGATAGAGTCGTGGCTCGACGCGCAGGGCAGCAACGGTAGCCCAGCGCAGAGACTGATCGCCGGTGGTGAAGCGGTCGGGAAGAGTCAGATCGAGGACGGCAACATCGATTCCCGCACCGCTGCGCGCGGAAACGACCTGGTGGCCGTCCTGCTGCAGATAGCGGCTGAGGATCTGCTGAACGTCTTCGTCATCGTCCACCAGCAGCACGCGCATCGCCACCATGCCTCCCGCAAGCCGATTCGCCGCCACACTAGCGCAAGAGTGGGCCCAAACCGGACCTTGTGGTCAGGCCACTTGTCTGAGCATTGTACTTGCGCCCGATTCGGCGGGAGCAAGGTGTCCTCTAAACTGACGGCAGGCGGGCCCTGTCGATCCATGCGAGGGGACATGCCCCGATCGGGCCCCCTTCCGGACGGCCATAGCCGCGTCGGCGCAACCCGAGGTGCGGGGAGGTCGGCGCTGCGGGCAACAGCGAGGTCCGCCGGAAGGCTGGCGACCCGGCACGGATCCGAGAAAGGCGGGACAGGCATGTATCTGGTGACTGGCGCGACAGGGAACGTGGGCAGAACCCTCGTGACCGACCTCCTCGCCGCCGACGAGACAGTCCGGGCGTTCTGCAGGCATCCCGAGCGGGGCAGTTTTCCGACGGCTGTCGACACCGTGGTGGGCGACATCGCGGATCGTGAAGCGGCCCGGGCGGCCCTGCGGGGGGTGAACGGCCTCTTTCTGCTGCGCATGCCGGGCGTCGAGACCTTCTGGCAAGAGGTGCTGCGCAGCGATGTGCGGAGCGTGGTGCTGCTATCCTCTGCGGCGGTGGCCAGCAGCGTGCCGACGTACATGGGCGACCTGCACCGCGCAACGGAGGACTTGGTGCTCGCGGCTCCGTTCTCGGCGAGCGTCCTCAGGCCCGGCGCCTTCATGGAAAACACGTTGCGGTGGGCCTCTTTGATCCAGGCCAGGGGCGTTGTCCGCGCACCGTTTCCGGACGTCGCAGCCGCCCCGGTGGACGCGCGGGACATCGCGTCGGCCGCAGCGCACCTCCTGCGACACCCTACGGCGGTCCGGGCCCGCATAGAGCCGCTGACCGGGCCCGAGCTACTCTCGGTGCGGCAGCAGGTCGAGATCCTAGCCACGGTGCTGAACCGGCCGATCCGCCTGGAAGAGCTGTCCGAAGAGGAAGCCGAGCGGCAGATGAGGCGCTACGCGCCCGCCGAGATCGTCGCCTCCCTCTTTGCGCTGATGCGCGCGCAGGCACGGGAGCTGACGGAGATCCACCCCGTGACGCGGATGACCGCCGCCCCTGCGCGTACGTTCGCCACGTGGGCGGAGGACCACCGGCACGCCTTCATGTAGCAGGCGGAGGGAGCGCGCCGGTGCGGTCGAAGGGGCAGGTCTGGGGGATGGACTTGGACGGAGCGCACGTGTCGGTCGTATCGATTCCCGTCTCGGACCAGGAGCGCGCGAAGCGGTTCTATCAGGAAAAGCTCGGCTTCGAGGTTGTCCTCGACAACCCGTTCGCTGAGGGGCGGCGCTGGGTGATGCTGCGCCCCGCGGGTGGCGGGGCGGCCACCACCCTGGTGACGTGGTTTACCGAGATGGCGCCCGGCATGGTCCAGGGGACCGTTCTGGCTGTGCCCGACCTCGAGGCGGCCGTCGCGGACATGGCGCGCCGGGGCGTCGCCATCGACCCCGCTGCGATCGAGGAGGCCCCATGGGGCCGCTGGGTGACGATCGAGGACCCGGACGGCAACAGCTGGGTCGTCCAGGAGGATCGGCCCTTCCCGGCATAGGAGGAACCAATCGGCGGGTCGCGCCCCGTGCGGCTCATGGCCTAGCGGACTTTTCTCGGGCGGAGCCGCCCTGACGCGCGAAGTACTGGCGCAGGGTGGCTTCCGTTGGCTTATCGCGCGGTGTGTAGCCGCTGTCCCTGGGCCCGCCCTGCTAATTCGGGTTGGGCGGGTTTGCCCACCAGAACCAGAAGAGGCCACGGAGCCAGGGTTCCTGCGCGATCGTCGTCAGGGTCACCTGATAGAGCCGCTGCTGCAAGCCGAGGTTCACTGGCGGGCGTGGGAACCAGGAGCCGGGTTGCGCCGCGGCTCCGTCCTCCGAGGGGTAACCGAGTACGGTGATGATGAAGCCCTTGCGATCGATTGCAGTGACGGTCGCCGACGGAGTCTTGCCGAACGGCTGCGGTGCGACGACCCCGACCCCTTGACTCACATTCAAGAGGGCGCATCACAAAAACTTGAAATTCCACAGCCTATCTGATCAAGCGATCACCGAGCGAGGACTCTAATCCTTCGGTGGTAGTCATATGCTTTGGAGTTCCCTATTGATGACTATAATCTCTGAGAGCAACCCCAATTCTGCGGCGACGATGGTTCGACGGCGCTCAGGCTCTATGTCCGGAAAGCGTCGCGCTGCGTTCCGCGGAAAAAGTGTCGGCCAAACAGCTTCAATTTGGTCGCCGAAGGCGTTCAACGCTAACGTCAGTGCCCTCGACTCTGGTACTAACGATGCGTATTGTCTCCTCATTGTTTGCACAAAAGGAGAAGGATCTACGATTCGCGATAAGTCGACAATCTCTTCGAGATCGGTGTCGAGATATGGACCCATCAGAACAGCATACAGAAACGCATCCGCAGCCTCGAACGCGGACAAATACGCGCTAAAGTGCTGCGTAAGTCTGCGATATGTGCGTTGTGCTTCGCTGTGGCGGCGCCAATCAAGAGTGACGACAACCCCGGCTAGCGTGCCAACACCACTTATGGTTCCGCCAAAAACGCTGCCCCAAAATGAAAGCAGACCGGCGGTCTGATGATAGGCCTGAAGTAAAACCAGGACGAGTGCGGCCAGGACAACTAGGACACCAAGGAAAATGCCGCCAAAGTGAGCGGCGAGTGAACGAATTCGGGGCTCCTTGATCGTATACGGACGCTGTGCTCGCCGCTCCTCATACTTGACGCTGAATGTAGATGGTGGAAGGTGGATGGAGCGGACCTCCTCAGTATCCTGTTCAAGGAGCATAGGAGACTGGGTTGTGCGGCTAGCACGGACCAACTTGTGCAGTTGGTTGTTTCTACAGCCACGAGACAGGACCTTCAGGGAGGTTGCCGGTAACCTCTTGATGGATGATCAAGGGGTCGGACAGAAAATACGCTTCTGGAGCGGGTGTGAGCGGCGGGTGGCTGTAGCCGGCGATGCAACAGAGTCGCAGTTCTGCGCGCAGAATGGCAACGGCGGCCTAGCGCAGAGCCTGGTCGCCGTTGGTGAAGCGCGCGGCGCGGGGCAGCTGGGCAGGAAGGGCGAGTTTCGACACCGCCCTTGTGAGTTTGCGGGAAGGCGGGTTCGACGGCCGAGGTGGGTCGGGTAGAGTCGCGCGTTGCACGCGATGGCGTTTGGACGTACAATGTACGGCAAGGGAGTTGTTGCTCATGCCTCAGGAGTTGCGTCGACGCAATCGCAGGCTGGAGCTTCGCACTACACCGGAGGAACGCTCTCTCCTTGAACGTGCTGTTGACGTAACAGGCGCCGACCTAACCACCTTTGTCGTGGCGCACGCTTGCGATGCCGCGCGACGTGTGCTTGCGGACAGACAGACGTTTCAGTTGGATGATCGAACCCTGCTAGCCTGGGAAGAACTCAACCGGCGGCCGGCTAGGGATCTGCCGGGGCTTCGCAGCCTGATGGAGAGACCGTCCCCGTTCACGCAGTGAGCGCGCGATACGATGCGCCACATCTCCTGCAGTCGACTCATGATGTGGCAGACTTTGAGTGCCGCTCAACTGAGCAGACGCAGTGGCTGAGACAGATTGCGAGACAATCCATGAACCAGGGAACGACCCGAGTGCTGGTGGTGACACAGCCCGGTAGCCATAAGGTGGTCGCGTACTACGCCTGGTGCATGGCTCAGATTCGAGTTGAGGCTGCGCCAGAGCGCCTTCGCAAAGGCGCTGGTCGCTACCCGCAGCCCATCGCACTGTTGGCTCGACTTGGGGTCGACGTGAGATACGAACGCCAGGGTCTCGGGGCTGCTCTCCTGCAGGACGTGTTCGCGCGCCTCCTCTCCCTTTCGGGAGACATCGGCTGCCGCGGACTCCTCGTTCACGCCGAATCGGAGGAAGCCCGTCGCTTCTACTTGCACTTGGTTCCTGAGTTCGAACCGAGTCCGCTCGACCCCCTCGACCTCGTTCTCCTCATGAAGGACATCCGGCGTTCATTGAGCTGATGCAGCTCTTTACAGCGCAAGGCGAAGTAGTTCGATAGCGACTGACCCCTTGACTGGTGATCAGGAGGTTCAGAACCGTTCCCACGCATGCCTGAAGCGTTCCCACAACTCGTTTCGCTCAGAGTTGAACCGTTCGCGGGCTCGCCGGCTCCCAAGTTG
>JAJZVM010000053.1 GCA_021845645.1 Bacillota bacterium | reverse complement strand
GCGCGCCAGCCGGAGGCCAAGAGCCTTCTGCAGGGCACAGCATGGATGTACTTCGCGCTGGTTGAGGCCATGCCGATCATCGCGCTGGCTTTCGGCTTCATGTTGATGGGACACTCTTAATCAGGACTTTCGCGGCGGAGAAGGCGCGGGCCCAGGCGGTTCGCGCCCAATCCTGAAAGGAGTTCGACGTGGCGGCGCTAGGGGTCAATGCCGGAACGATCGTCGCCGAGATCCTCTCCTTCCTCATCTTCCTCTTCTTCATGTACAAGTACGGCTTCCCGCCGATGGAGAAGATCCTGCGCGAGCGACGCGAGCGCATCGAGCGCTCCATCGACGAAGCGCGGCGCGACCGTGAGGAAGCGCAGAAGCTGAAGGAAGAGTTCGAGGCGCAGATGCAGAGTGCACGCCAGGATGCGCACGCGCTGATCGACCGTGCCCAGCGCACGGCGGACGTGCAGGCGCAGGAGACGATTGCCGAGGCCCGTCGTGAGGCGGAGCGGCTGATCGCGATGGCGCGCGAGGAGATCGCGGGCGAGAAGCGCGAAGCTGTTCGTCAGATCCGCCAGGAAGTGGCGGAGCTCTCGCTCATTATCGCAGGGCGGGTGCTGGACGCGGAGCTCGACCAGGAGCGCCAGCGCAAGCTCGTCGAGGAATTCCTGAGCACGGCGGAAGCTGAATCATGAGCAGCGCGGCGGTCGCGCGGCGCTACGCGCAGGCACTCATCGGCGCCAAGGGCGGTTATGAGGCTGATGTGCGCGGGTCTTTCGCCGACCTCATAGCGGCATACCGAGAGAACGATTCCTTGCGGCAGGCCATCGCAAACCCGAGGATTGCGACGGCTGACAAGGAGCGCGTGCTCCGCCGCCTGCTGCCCGACGCGCCGCCAGTGCTGGAGAGTTTTCTTCGCCTAGTGCTTGGACGGAGGCGGGAGTCCGAGATCGAGGCGATCTACGAGGAATATTGCCGGATGTCCGACGAGCGCAGCGGGGAGGCCGAGGCCGTTGTCGAAACGACCGTCCCCTTGGGCGACGAGGACCTCGAGCGGCTCAAAACGGCGCTTGAGAAGCGGTTCAAGAGGCGGCTGAGGCTCTCGCCGCGCGTAGACCCGGCACTGCTTGGCGGGGTGAGGGTGCGCGTCGGAGACCAGCTGCTGGACGACACAGTACGCTCCCGACTGACGAGCATCAGACGGATGCTGCTGGCGGACAGTGAATTGGGGGGACAGGCGTGAACCTCAGACCCGAGGAGATCACCTCGGTCCTGAAGCAGGAGATCGAGGGGTTCGAGACGCGTGCGACGGTCGAGGACGTCGGTACCGTCCTCAATGTGGGCGACGGCATCAGCCGCGTCTACGGCCTGCGTACGGCTATGGCCGGTGAGCTTGTCGAGTTCGAGAGCGGCGTGCGCGGCATGGCCCTCAACCTCGAAGAGGAGAACGTGGGCGTCGTGCTGCTCGGTGACGACACGCTCGTGCGCGAAGGCGAGCTGGTGCGCCGCACGGGCCGCATCGTGGAGGTGCCTGTCGGCGATGAGCTGATCGGGCGCGTGATCGACGCGCTCGGCAACCCGCTCGACGGCAAGGGCGCGGTCAACGCGCAGCGTTTCCGGCCGGTAGAGTCGCCGGCACCTGGTGTCGTCGACCGCCAGCACGTGAACGAACCGCTTCAGACTGGGCTTCTCTCCATCGACGCGATGATTCCGATCGGCCGTGGCCAGCGTGAGCTGATCATCGGCGACCGCTCGACGGGCAAGACAGCTGTTGCGGTGGACACGATTCTCAACCAGAAGGGCGAGGACGTCGTCTGCATCTACGTCGCCATCGGCCAGAAGGCTTCGACGGTGGCGAACGTCGTGCGCACCCTTGAAGAGTACGGCGCGATGGATTACTCGATCGTGGTTTCCGCGACGGCGGCCGAGCCCGCCCCGCTGCAGTACCTGGCGCCCTACGCCGGCTGCGCCATGGGCGAGGACTTCATGTATCGCGGCAAGCACGCCCTGATCATCTACGACGACCTGTCGAAGCACGCCGTCGCGTACCGCGCGATGTCGCTGCTGCTCAGGCGCCCGCCTGGTCGCGAGGCCTACCCGGGCGACGTGTTCTACCTGCACTCGCGTCTTCTCGAGCGCGCCGCGAAGCTGAGCGGGGAACTCGGTGGCGGCAGCCTTACGGCGCTGCCGATCATCGAGACGCAGGCCGGTGACGTGTCCGCATACATCCCGACCAATGTCATCTCGATCACCGACGGCCAGATCTACCTCGAGAGCGACCTCTTCTTCGCGGGCGTCCGCCCCGCGGTGAACGCCGGCATCTCGGTCTCCCGCGTAGGCGGCGACGCGCAGATCAAGGCCATGAAGCAGGTTACCGGCCAGTTGCGCCTCGACCTCGCGAGCTTCCGTGAGCTGCAGGCATTCGCCCAGTTCGGCTCCGACCTCGACAAGTCGACGCAGCAGGCGATTTCACGTGGCCAGCACATGACCGAACTGCTCAAGCAACCCCAGTACAAGCCGTATCCCGTCGAGGAGCAGGTGGCCCTGCTTTACGCCGGCACGAACGGCTACATCGACGACATCACGCTCGACAAGGTGGCGGCATTCGCACAGGGTCTCCTGAGCCACCTGCGTGCGGAGGGCGGCCTTTTCAAGACGATTCGCGACGAGAAGCGCCTGACGGACGAGACGCAGGCGGCACTCAAGGCCGCCGTCGAGGAGTTCCGCAAGGTCTTCCAGGGCTAGGAGGGGCAGAGATGCCGCAGGGCCTGCGCGACATCCGACGCCGCATCCGCAGCGTCGAGAACACGCGCAAGATCACCCAGGCGATGAAGATGGTCGCGGCGGCGAAGCTGCGCCGTGCGCAGGAGAGCGCCCAGGCTGCGAGGCCCTACGCCGAGCGGATCGAGGACGCACTGCGTTCGGTGTCGCAGGACGCCAGCGCCTCGCGCATGCCGCTTCTCCGGCCGCGCTCCGTGCAGAAGGTGGGCTATGTCGTCCTCACGGGCGACCGAGGCCTTTCGGGACCGTTCAACGCGAACATCCTGCGGCGGGTGCAGCAGGAGATCAACCAGGGCGGCGAGATGGTCTTCTTCGCCGTGGGCCGCAAGGGTAGGGACTACCTGCGCCACCGTGGCCACGCCATCGCGAAGGAGTACATCGGCATCGGCGACTACCCGCGCTACTACCAGGCCCAAGCCATCGGCGAGGACATCGTCCAGGCGTTCCTTTCGGGCGACGTGGACGAGGTTCGCTTGGTCTACGGCCAGTTCGTCAGCGTCATGACGCAGCGCCCAATCGTGCAGCAACTGCTGCCGGTGGAGCGTCCGAGCGGCGGCGCCAGCCGGCAGTACATCTACGAGCCGGATGCCGAGGCCGTACTGGAGGCGCTTGTGCCGCACTATCTGTACGCGCAGCTCTACAGGGCTCTACTTGAGTCCAAGGCGTCGGAGTGGGGCGCACGCATGACGGCGATGGACTCCGCCACCCGCAACAGCGAGGATCTCATCCACAACCTGGTTCTGCTTCTGAACCGTCTCCGTCAGGCTGCGATCACGAACGAGATCGCCGAGATCGTCGGCGGCGCGAACGCGCTTCAGTAATCTCCGAAGGGAAGGGAAGGCCAAGTGGCAGTCGGCAAGGTCGTTCGGGTCATCGGTCCGGTCGTGGACGTCGTGTTCCCGGCCGGCGAGCTCCCGAAGCTCTACAACGCCGTGCGCATCGACGCCGAGCCCAAGGAAGGGCAGAAGCTCTCGCTTACGGCCGAGGTTGTCCACCACCTAGGCGACAACCGCGTCTCCTGCATCGCCATGTCGTCGACGGACGGCCTGGTGCGTGGCGCTGATGTGACGGACCTCGGTGGTCCGATCTCCGTGCCGGTCGGCCCCGAGACCCTGGGCCGCGTCTTCAACGTCCTCGGCGACCCCGTCGACAAGCTGGGCCCGGTGCAGACGAAGGAGCGCATGCCGATCCACAGGGATGCCCCTGGCGTCGATGACCAGGCGTCCACGACCGAGGTGCTCGAGACCGGGCTCAAGGTCGTCGACCTGCTCGCGCCCTATCCGAAGGGCGGAAAGATCGGCCTCTTCGGCGGCGCAGGCGTGGGCAAGACGGTCCTGATCATGGAGCTCATCCACAACATCGCGACCGAGCATGGCGGCATCTCGGTGTTCGCCGGCGTCGGCGAGCGCACCCGAGAGGGCAACGACCTCTGGAACGAGATGAAGGAATCCGGTGTCATCTCGAAGACCGCCATGGTCTACGGCCAGATGAACGAGCCGCCAGGGGCCCGCATGCGCGTCGGTCTGTCGGGCCTCACCATGGCGGAGTACTTCCGCGATGTCGAGAACCGCGACGTGCTGCTCTTCATCGACAACATCTTCCGCTTCATCCAGGCCGGCTCCGAGGTATCCGCCCTGCTCGGCCGCATGCCGTCCGCCGTGGGCTACCAGCCGGTACTCGCGACCGACGTCGGCCAGCTCCAGGAGCGTATCACGTCCACCAAGCGCGGCTCGGTCACCTCCATCCAGGCGATCTACGTGCCTGCCGACGACTACACCGACCCCGCGCCGGCCACCACGTTCGCCCACCTCGACGCGACGACCAACCTGGACCGCGCGATCGCCGCCCGCGGGCTCTATCCGGCCATGGACCCGCTCGCGTCGACATCCCGCATCCTGGACCCGCGCATCGTCGGCGAGGAGCACTACCAGGTGGCGCGCGGCGTGCAGGCCGTCTTGCAGCGCTACAAGGAGCTCCAGGACATCATCGCGATCCTCGGCATGGATGAGCTCTCCGAGGATGACAAGGTGACGGTGTCGCGGGCACGCAAGATCCAGAACTTCCTTTCGCAGCCGAACTTCGTCGCCGAACAGTTCACGAACGTGCCCGGCAAGTATGTGCCGATCAAGGAGACCGTGCGCGGCTTCAAGGAGATCCTCGAGGGACGGCACGACGATCTCCCCGAGCAGGCCTTCCGCTACGTCGGCACGATCGACGAGGCTGTCGAGCGGGGAAGGAGCCTCTAGTATGGCGAGCACCGTCCCCGTCTCGGTCGTGACACCGGAGCGGGAACTCGCGCGCACGGACGCCGAAATGGTCATCGTGCGCGGCGCGGCTGGCGACCTCGGCATCCTGCCGCACCACATCCCGCTTGTGACGCCGATCCGGCCGTCCGTACTGGAAGTCCGCACGCCCGGGGGCCGGGATCGCTACGCGGTGACGGGCGGCTTCCTCGAGGTGCGCGGCGACCAGGTCACCGTCCTCGCGCGCACCGCGGAGCGGCCCGAGGAGATCGATGTGACCCGTGCCGAAGGCGCCAAGGAGAGGGCGGAGGAACGACTCAGGGAGCGCGCTGCGGACCTCGACCTCGCGCGTGCGGAGCTCGCGCTTGAGCGCGCGCTCGTACGTCTGCAGCTCGCCCAGGAGGCCAAGAGAACCGCCGCCGTATAGCGCTGGCTGAACGTGGCAAGGCTCGTTTCCGGGAGGGTCCGGAATGCGTGCCTTGCCATTGCTTATGTCCTCCGTTGGTATCATGGTATTGTCGAACGCGATACCCCTCGGCCGCGGTTCGACGGCGAGCGCCCTCTGGCCGCTTGCGGCCAGCCTCGGTGCGCGCACGGCCACGGCGCACGTGGAAGTTTTTGCGGTTTCCACCGTCAAAAACCGCCCTGCTGTGCGAATTCTAGAACAGGAGATCCTCCCTGGGGGAAACTGGCGTGCCTCCGAGCTCGGGACCGGCGAGGTCTTCACGGCCCACGCCGGAGGCCGCACCGCCAGAATCGCTTACCTGCCGAGTCCCGCGGGCGCGACACTGGTTTGTTCGACGGCCGTCGAGGTACCGGCGGAAGGGATCGGCAGGGCGCTCAGTGCAAGTTCGACGCCGCCTTGCGGCCCCCGCCACGAGCAGGTGACGGTCACGGCGACGCTCGCAGCGAGTCCGTCAGCTGAGACGGTCAAGGTCGCCCTGCGACAGGTGGGTGCCCTGCAGCGCGGGCTTGTCCACGGGCCTAAAGGGCTGCTGGCGCTCGCCTACGTGCCGGGGATTCGCCCAGTTGTCGCAATTGGCGGCGTAGCCATGAACCTCGCGGTGCAGATCACGTACGATAATGCGCACAGCGCGAAGGCGGTCCTCGCGACGCCAACCATCCCGAGCTCTGAACCATGACACGCTGCCGCGCAAGAAGGAGCCGTCATCCATGAGCGACAGTGATACGCAAGTTCGTCAGGTAGGCCAGCTGCCGGAGATCATCGTACGCGGCGGACGACCGCTGCGCGGCGAGGTCGAGGTCGAGGCGTCGAAGAACGCCACGTTGCCCGTGATGGCTGCGGCGCTGCTGACCGCGGACCCGGTCACGCTGCCTGGCATCCCGTGGTTGCACGACGTCGACACGCTGCGTCGCGTCCTCATGTCCCTGGGCGTCTCCACGGAGCGCAGCGGCCGGGACCTTACCGTCGAGGCGCGAGAAGTCGACCCCTTTGCGGCGCCGGAGCACCTGGTGCGCCGCATGCGCGCCTCCTTCCTGATCGCAGGGCCGCTGCTGGCGCGATTCGGCGTTGCGCGTGTGCCGTTGCCGGGCGGCTGCGCCATCGGCTCGCGCCCGATTGACCTGCACCTCAAGGGACTGCAGGCCCTGGGCGCCGACGTACAGTCGAACAGCGGCTACATCGAGTTCCGCGCACCCCGTCTGCGTGGCGCCAACATTTATCTGGACTTTCCCAGCGTCGGAGCGACGGAGAACCTGCTGATGGCCGCATCCCTCGCCGACGGCTGGACCGTGGTCGAGAACGCGGCGCAGGAGCCGGAAGTGGTCGACCTTGCGAATTTCTTGAACGCCTTGGGCGGAGAGGTCAGGGGCGCGGGTACGCCCGAGCTCCGGGTGCATGGCCAGGACCGGCTGCACGGGGCCACCTACCAGGTGATTCCGGACCGCATCGAGGCCGGCACCTACCTGATCGCAGGCGCCGCGACAGGCGGTGACGTCGTGGTCGGCCCGATCGTCTCTGAGCACATCAGGCCCTTGCTCGCGAAGCTGCGCGAGGCGGGGGCGGTGATCGAGGATGCTGGCGACTACGTGCGGATCACGGCCGAGGAGCCGCTGCAGGCGATCGATGTCAAGACGATGCCTCACCCAGGTTTCCCCACCGATCTCCAGGCCCCGCTCATGGCAGCCCTCATTCGGGCGCAGGGGACATCGGTGATCACGGAGACGGTGTTCGAGAACCGCTACATGCACGTACCGGAACTGCGCCGCATGGGAGCGGACATCAAGATCGACGGGCGCACCGCGCTGGTGACCGGTACACCGCACATCATGGGCGCGAATCTGCGGGCATCGGATCTCCGCGCGGCCGCTGCCCTCGTGATCGCGGCCCTCGGTGCCAAGGGTACGTCGGAGCTGAGCGAGGCTTTCCACCTCGATCGCGGCTACTATCGGCTCGAAGATAAGCTTGGATCGCTGGGCGCCGACATCGAGCGCTGCCGGTGCTCGGAGGAACCCTAAGGGCAATGCGCGGTTGAAGAGTTTCGTTGGAATCCATAAAGGGCAACTCCCCCGTCGCAGGGGGCGTTGCCCTTTCTTGCACTGGTGCGGCGACACGCCCCGAGGGAGCCTGTCCTCCGAGAGCGGGTAGGGGATGGCGCGTTGGCGTGGCTCATTTGCGCGGCGCCTGTCCGCCGTTGCAGCACTGGCAGTTGCGCGGCCGGTGGTGCCGCCGATGCGGCCCGCGGCAGAGGCAGCGCGCATGTTGCCTTGCCGGCCCTGGACTGCGACCGGGTGCAGACGGGTCCGTACCCCAGCGCGAACCTCGTCGTTGCAGCCCTGCAACACCTACCAGGACTGTTCCGGCGAAACGCCCGATGTGTCCTTCGAGGACGCGACAAAGGCAGGCAGGATGGCGGTTGAAGATCGCGGCGCCCTGGTTTACCGAGGAAACGTGTAGCGCTCCATGACCGTGCGCGTCTCTCGGAAAGCGGCGGGGTCGTCCGGTTCGTTGTGGTTCTGGCCGTCCGCCGTGGGCGGCCGTACGCCGGCGAGCGATCCGGTGGAGGCGGCGTTGAGGTAAAGCGTCCGCGTACGCAGGCGTTCGCGGATGCGCGCCACCTCCTGCGCGTCGCGGGTGAAGGCGGCGGCGGCTGGCGCGGTACCGGAGCCGCTCGTCACGTCGATCGCGTGCTCGAGCGTCCCCGCGCGCACGATCGAGAGGAACGGGCCGAAGATCTCCTCGCGGGCGAGCGGTGTGTCGCTGTAGACGTCGTCGACCACGACGGGTCCGATGAAGTGGCCCGGACCCTGGCTGTCCCCATGCCTCAGCACCATGCCGTAGCTAGCTGCTTCGCGAGCGAAGCCGCGTACCTTCGCGAGTGCCGCGGCGCTGATCATCGGTCCGTAGCGGTGCCCAAGCGCGGCCGGGCCCCGGTCAGCGCAGTAGCGTTCCACCTCGGCCAGGAGACGGTCGACAAACTCGTCGTGAATCTCGTCCACAAGCACGAGGTGTGCCGTCGAAGTGCACTTCTGGCCCTGGAACGCGAACGCCGAGCGCACGACCTCCCGCGCTGCCCAGTCGAGGTCCGCGCTGGCGGTGACGAGCGTCGCCGCCTTGCCGTCCATGCGCGCGACGACATGGCGCGCCTGATCCTGATCCGGCTGCCAGAGTGAAGCACCGGCCTGGACGGCGGTGCCGCCGGTCCGCGACCCGACGAACGCGACGAAGCGGGTGAGGCTGTGGTGCACGAGAGCGTCGCGCAGCTCGCTGCCCTGTCCAACGACGACGTTGAGCACGCCAGGCGGCAGCCCCGCGGCGCGGAAGGCGCGCAGGGACTCAATAGCCGTGATCGGGGCGACTCGGCTCGGCTTGAGCACCAGCGTGTTGCCGGCGCCGATGGCGGCCGCTGCCATGCCGATGGGCAGTGCAACAGGAAAACTGAACGGCGTCAGCGCGACGCCGACGCCGAGCGGTCGGTCGTACTCCTCCACGACGTAGTCGTCGTGCAGCGACGCCCAGCGCACCGGACGCACGGAAGTCAGCTGGTCCGCGATCCAGCCGAGGTGTCTGATTGTCTCGACAAGCTCGCCGTCCGATTCCGTGAAGCTCTTGCCCGTCTCGAAGGCCATCCAGGCCATGAGCTCGGCACGGCGCCGGTAGAGTTCGTCCGCGACGCGCAGGAGCAGGCTGGCACGCTCCTCGGCTGGCACCCGAGACCAGACCGGAGCCATGGCCGCCGCGCTTCGCACGGCCTGATCGGCATGGCTAAAGCCGCCGAGGGAGACTTCGCCGACAACTTGCCCAGGGTCGGCCGGGTCGCAGGAGACCAGGACGTCGTTGCCGGCGTCTTCGCGGTCGCCGATGGCAAGCGGATAGCGTCGGCCGAACTGCGAACGCACATGGGCGATGGCGGTCTCGAGTTCGGAGTGTGCATCGGGCAGGGAGGGATCGAGCGGGACCAGATCACGATAGGACAATTGCGACGCCCCCTGGCCGCTGGCTCCGCAGGTCGGGCCACCCGTACACTTCACTGCGCGGCAGTGTAACCGTCAAGGCACAAAAGGACAAAATTCTCGGCCCAAGCGTCGGATCATCCTTGCGTGCCCCCCTGCAAAGGCGACTGGCGCAGTTTCAGGATAACCGGCAATCGTGTTTATGTTTGGCTCGCAGGCAGCAGGAAGCTTCTCAAGGCCGCGCGGCGCAACGCACTGGGCTGGAGGCCGATCGAGTAGTGGTGGAGATGGGGAAGTTCGACGAGCAGGCTCTGCGGGTTGACGGCGTGTGCCTGAAGGCACGTCGCCCTGTCGAAAACAGGAGGCAGCCCCTCCGCAACCGGAGCTGCCGCACGGAGGATCAGGGTCGGCCGCCGGATCTTCTCCTGGCTGAGACGCAGGGTTGGCAGCGTGGAGTTCGCCAGGAGCTCGTCGCGGATGATACCGGGCTCCACGCGTGATCGCACCGCGCCTCCAGGCAGCGTGCGCGCGTCCAGGCGGAGAAAGGCATCGACGAAGCTGTTCCACGGCTGCAGGTGCGGCGCCATGCGGAATGTCGCCGCGTAGTCCTCGAAGGTCGCGTACTCCTGTTCGAGACGACTTAGCGAGGGCCCGATAGCCTCCAGATTGGCTGCCGGCACATCACCGGCACCGTCGATCAGCACGAGATGGTCCACGAGTTCCGGCTGCTCGCCGGTCAGGTAGAGGCCGACGAGCGCTCCGAGCGAGTGCCCGACCAGGTGCACCGGCGAGCCGATGGCATGAATGGCGGCCGCTGCGTCGGCCGCGTGCTCGGGGATGGCGGCGCCTCTCGACGGCGAGCCGCTGCGTCCCCTGCCGCGGAAGTCGAGCGCGAAGACATGAAACTGGTCAAGAAGGTCCTCCGCCACCGCGTCCAGCGAGCGCGCGTTGGCTGTGATGCCGTGCAACAGGAGGAGAGGTGACCCTTCGCCGCCCAGGTCGTGGAGGGCGAGTGGCAATCCGTCGGCAGCGTCGATGATGCGCACGGACCCCGGTTCCTGAAGCATTTCCTTCACGCACCTTCCTGCGCGCCGGCCCGAGCGAAGTACAGCCGTCTGAGCTCCTCCTTGGCCACCTTGCCAGCGGCCGTGAGTGGCAGGGAGGGAAGGATCTGCAGCCGCTTCGGCAACTTGTAGCGCGCGAGGCGTCCCGCCAGGAAGCCGAGGAGCTCCTCGGGCGAGGCGTCCTCACCTTCCCGCAACTGCACCCAAGCGACGCCCACCTCGCCCCAATGCTCATGCGGCACGCCGAGGACGGCGGCGACGGCCACCGCCGGGTGCGCGTAGAGGGCGTTCTCCAGCTCGATCGGGTAGATGTTCTCGCCGCCGGAGATGAACATCTCCTTCTTTCGGCCGACGATGCGCACGAACCCGTCCGGGTCCTGTTCCGCAAGGTCGCCTGTGTGGCAGAAGCCTTCTTGGTCGAAGGCTGCCTTGGTTTCGTCGGGCCGGCCTTCGTAGCCGTCGGCTACCGTCGGGCCACGCAGCCAGAGTTCGCCTGGCTGGCCTGGCGGCAGTGCCTGCCCGTCGTCTCCGACGATGCGCAGCTCGAGATGGAATACGGGCAGCCCCACGCAGCCGGGGTGGGTGGCCGCTTCGTCCAGGGCGAGCGAGAAGCAGTTCGGCCCCACCTCAGTAAGCCCGTAGCCCTGCTTGAAGCGCACTCCGAGGCGACCGAAGCGCTCCTCTACCCAAGGGGGGCAAGCAGCTCCGCCCGAGATGGCGAAGCGCACGCTCGCCATGTCCTCGGGATCGAGCCCTTCGTCGATCAGGCTTTGGAACATGGTCGGAATCAGGAACAAAACGCTTACGCCGTAGTTACGCACGGCACGCCGTGCCAGCGCCGGGCTGAAAGCCTCAGCGATCAGGCTCGTGCCGCCGGCGTGGTAGAGCGGCGAGAGCAGCACGTGGTAGCCCCCCGTGTGGTAGAAGGGTGTGAAGACGGGGGCGCAGTCCGCCGCGGAAAGCTCCCAGCTTGTCACCGTGTTCACGGCGTTCCAGAAGATCTGCCGGTGCGTGATGCGCACGCCCTTGGCGATGCCCGTCGTTCCACCGGTGAAGAGAAGCATGGCGACATCGGTCTCGTCCGCTGGCTCAGGGGGC
The DNA here is from genome assembly GCA_021845645.1 of Bacillota bacterium. The sequence continues at coordinate 13,499 of JAJZVM010000053.1, read as the reverse complement.
AGGGCAGGCGCCTGGGCGAGCAGCGACTCGTATCTTTCGCCGCTGTCTGCGAGGGCGAAGGCCTGCAGGCCTGTCGCCGCCTGCAGCCCCACTGCCGTCGCCTCGAACTCCGGACTGTAGAAGAGAAGGCGAGTCCGGGCCGCCGCGACGAGCGGCGTGAGTTCCTGAGCGGGCAGCCGCCAGTTGAGGGGCACGAGTGTGACGCCCGCGTAGCCTGCCAGCAGGAAAAGGTCGACATGCGCAATGCCGTTCTTCGCCAGGATGGCGATGCGGTCGCCGCGCCCGACGCCGAGGCCTGCGACGAGACCCCTGAGACGCGCCACCCGGTCCCGCATGGCACGGTAGCTGTAAGCCGCGCCGCGGTCCAGATCGAAGATCGCCGTCCTGTCTGGACTGAGGCGAGCGCGGGCCGAGGCCCAGTCGCAGTTCAAACGCCGCACCCCCTTCGATGGTCAGGCCCGCTCCCAGCGGATCACTGCCGCATCCCAGGCGTAGCCGATGCCGGCCGAGACCCAGACGAGCGCCTTGCCGTCCGCGAGCAAGCCTTGGCGCATGGCCAGTTCGGTCGAGAGGATCTGGTCGATCTGTCCGATATGCCCGTATTCTTCGAGATAGACCGACTGGTCCTCGCGCAGCCCGAGCTCCCGCAGGACGCCGAGGTGGGCGCTGCGCTTCATGTGCAGGATCGCGAGGTAGCCGATGTCCTGCCGCGTCATGCCGCTGCGGCCCAACGCCTCGTCCACGACGGCGAGGAAGTTCTTCATCGACCGCTCCTCGAGGCGCTGTTTCATGCCGGCAGGGTCCGGCACCTCAAGATAGGGCACGGGCCAGTCGCCGAGCGGCGAGCCCGCGCCGCCGCGAGGGGCGATGACGTCCCGGCTGAAGCTTCCGTCGGTGCGGATCGCCATGCCGAGCAGAGGGTTTGGTCCGCCCCGCCGCACCAGCGCTGCGCCCCCGCCGGCCGCTAGGTTGTACATGAAGCGCACGCGCGGGTTCTTGTAGTCGATGAGGTCCACATTGCGATAGCCGCCCGCAATCAGCACCGTGTTCACGTCCGGATCGGACCTGATCAGGCTCTGCGCCAGCTTGAGGGCGAGTACGCCAGTCCCGCAGCGCTGAGCCACATCGAACGCCCAGGCGCGCCTCGCGCCGATCTCCTCCTGCAGGGCGATGCCGGTCGTCCAGACGGGGTACTCCTTGTACTCCTCGGTGATCGAGATGATGACATCGATCTGCATTGGATCGAGCTGCTGCTCCCTGATCAGCCGCTGTGCCGCAAGCACCGCCATGCGGTGCGGGCCGTCCTCATTCCCCGGTTGCACCTTGCGCACGATGCCGAGCTTCTCCCGCACCACCTGCTCGGGCAGGCCCGTAGCGAGGGCGATCTCGGCGGCATTCATGCGCCCTTGCGGCAAGTAGCTGGCTACGGCGACGAGCCCGGCCTCGGATGTCATGGGCGCGTGCCTTTCCCGTCTGCGGTGCGCAGTCCGCCGAGGATGAAGCGCATCAGGGCTTCCACCACCTCATCCGGCACCGTGCCGGGGTCCTGCCACAGCACATAGCGCATGCCGACGAAGTCCGCTATGCCCATCAGGGCATAGCTCAAGGCCTCCGCGTCCAGATCCCGGAACTCGCCATCCGCCATGGCCTTCTCGAGGCCGCGCCGGTAGCCGCGGGCTAACGTCCGGTAGTAGGCCCTGAACGCCTCCTCGTCGACGAACTCGGCCTGACGCACGATGCGGTAGAGCATCGGGTGCTGCGCGACGAAGGCGAAGAAGGCCCTGAAGCCGGCCCACTCCACGTCCTCGCGCGTCCCCTTGTCCGCGATAGCGCGGTTGAGGCTGCGGCGCAGGGAGTGGGCGAGGTGGTCGACGAGGGCAACGAAGATGTCCTTCTTCTGGCCGAAATACAGGTAAAATGTGCCCTGGCCGACTCCGGCCGCCGCGACGATCTGCGTCACGGACGCCTCATGGAAGCCCATACTGCCGAAAATGGACTCCGCGGCGTCCAGGAGGCGCTGCCGCGTCTCGCGGCCGCGATCGGTCAGTGGCATGGGACGGGCGCGCATTTCCTTACTCAAGGTTGGACTCCCTCACTTTTGTCCGGCTTTGACCGGCTCCTTCATGCAGTATGGCGGTCTGACCGCGCGGCGCCCAGAGGCGCCGCGGGCCGAGTCCGCCGAGACCGTTGGGCAGGAACCGGACGACGAGGACGTATACGACCCCGAGCCACAGGCTCCAATGGGCCGTTGTGGACGTAAGCGAGTTCTCGAGCAGGTAGAGCCCGATCCCTGCTACAGCGGGTCCCCAGATCGAGTCGGCGCCGCCGATCACCACCATCAGCAGCACCATGAAGCCAGTGTTGGAACTCATCGCGTCGGGGAAGGCCATGCCCTGGTAGGCGAGGTAGAGGCCACCCGCTATGGCCGCGAGCGCGGATGACGCGGAGAGTGTGATGCCCTTGACCAGCACTTCGTTGTGGCCGAAGAGGGCGGCGCGCGTCGGGTTGTCGCGAACCGCGTGCACGATACGGCCCGAGCGGCTTCGGCCGATGGCCCGCAGCCCCAGGACGAAGATCAGCAGAAGAGCGGCCGGGATGGCGTAGAGGAAGTTTGGATCCAGGAAGTACGGACTCAGCATGATGCCGGTGAGACCGTTCGTGCCGCCCGTCAGGGCGGTGGCGTTCTGTACGAGCAGATAGGCGAACTCGGCGATGGCGAACGTGATCATCGCGAAGTAGGCGCCGCGCAGGCGCAGGCTGATGATGTGCACCAGAAACGAGAGCGGCGCGGTGATCGCGGCCACGATCAGGATGGCCAGCATCGTGTCGATGTGGGTCGCCTGGACAAGCAGCGCGACGCCGTAGATGCCCGCGCCGAACCAGAGCGCGTGGCCGAACGAGATCTCTCCGGTCCAGCCGAGGACGAGGTCGTACGAGACGGCGAAGATCCCCCAGATCACTCCGCCTGTGATGAGGTTGACAAGGAAGGGGCTGCCGCCGAGCCACGGCCAGACGACATAGAGGATGGCAAGCAGCGCCAGCGGCGGCAGCCAAAGGCGGTTACGCGGCATGGGTATCCCGCCTTCCCGGCGCACGGCCGAGCAGGCCCTGCGGTCTCAGGATCAGCACGATGATCATGGCGAGGACGTTGACTGTGAGCGCGAGATTGGGTGCGTAGAAGCCTACGAGCGCCTCCGCCAGACCGATGATCAGGCTCGCGACGAGTGTGCCTCCCACGGACCCGAGTCCGCCGATGACAACGACGATGAAGGTGAGCAGCAGCGTGTCCGTGCCTGCGCCGGGATAGACGCCGCCGAACGGTCCGTAGAGGGCCCCGGCGAAACCGGCCAGGATGCCGCCGAGGGCATACACCAGGCTCCTCAGGGGCAGGACGCGGATGCCGGAAAGCTCCGCGAGCGTCTGGCTCTCCACGCCTGCCCGCACCTTGAGTCCGAGCGAAGTGCCGCGCAGGAGGGCGACGAGTAGCAGGTAGATCACGAGGCCCGACGCGATCAAGAGCAGGCGGTAGACGGGAAACGGGAGTCCCCCTACGGGCAACGTGGACGCCAGGAGGCCCTGCATGGGCTCCTGCTGGATCTGCGGGCCGAACACCCAGTTCACGGCTTCTGTGAGGATCAGCATGACGCCGAGGGTGGTGAGCAGCTGCCCACCGGGATTGCGGTAGAGCGGGCGCAGCATGACGAACTCGACGATCAGCGCGGTGACCCCGGAGATCAGGCCGGCTGCAAGGGCCGCCACGAGGAAGCCGCTGCCGTGCCCGAGCATGTACCACGCGGCGTAGAGCCCGACGAGAAAATAGCCGGCGCTCGCGAAGTTGAGCACGCCCATGATGCCGAACACGAGCGAGAGGCCGGCAGATAGCACGAAGTAGAAGGCTGCGAGGGAGATGCCGGCGAGCACGACGTTTGCGATCATGCGCTGTCTCCCTCCCCGCTGCCGAAACTCATGGCCTGCGCGAAGAACGGGCTCTCGCGCAGGGCCTCGATCGGTCCCTGGTCCACGGTGCTGCCGCGCTGCATCAGCACGTAGTCGTCCGCGACACTCTGAGCGAAACGCAGGTTCTGCTCCACGAGCAGCACCCCCGCCTCGGCGCGCAGGGCCGCGATCGCCTGGCCAAGCCGGCGGAGGACAGCGGGGGCGAGGCCGAGCGACGGTTCGTCGATCAGAAGCCAGCGGCTGCCGGACAGTGCGGCGCGGGCCAAGGCCAGGATCTTCCGCTCACCACCCGACAGCAGGGCGGCGCGCCTGTGCCAAAGGGCTTTCAGCTCCGGGAACGCCCCGAGCACCTGTTCGGGTTGGCCACGACCGGCGAGGCGGAGGTTCTCGAGGACGCTCAACTCCTGGAACACGCCGCCGTCCTCCGGTACGAAGTAGATGCCGATGCGCGCCCTCTGCCAGGTTGGCGCCCCGCCAAGGTCGCGTCCGTCGAGGCGCACGTGGCCACCCGTCTGCTGCGTAAGACCCATGATCGTCCGCAAGGTAGTCGTCTTGCCCGCGCCGTTGCGTCCCAGAAGGGCGAGCACCTGGCCGGGCTTCACATCGAGATCCACCGCGTGCAGCACAGGCGCTCCCTGGAGGCTGGCCTGCAGGGCTGAGAGCTGGAGTGTCACGCCTGTTCGGCCTCCTCCTCGCCAAGGTAGGCAAGACGAACTGCGGGAGAGGCCGCCACCTCGCGCGGCGGCCCCTGTGCGATCACCTTGCCGAAGTCGAGAACGGTCAGCCTGTCGGCCAGGTCCACGACCCACTCAAGGTCATGTTCTACGACGAGAAGCGTTCGTCCCTGCGTCAGGGCCAGCCTGAGCAGCCTGCCCAGGTCCTGACGCTCCTCTTCTGTCAGACCCGCGGCCGGCTCGTCGAGGAGCAGGACCTGCCCGGAGGCAGCGAGGGCACTCGCCAGTTCCACCTTGCGGGCGACACCGTGCGGCAGGGTCGCGGGCAGGCGGTCCAGCCATGGGCCGAGGCCGAACGGCTCGATCCAGGCCTGCCCGCCAGTGCGCGGATCCACAAGCCTCAGGTGCTCGCGCACAGGCAGCGTCGCGAAGAGCTGTGTGCGCTGGAAGACGCGGCCGAGCCCCGATCTGGCACGTCTGTCGGGGCTCCAGGCGGTGATGTCGCGCCCTTCCAGCAGGACGCGTCCGCGGGTGGGGCGGACGAGTCCTGTCAGAAGGTTGAACAGGGTTGTCTTGCCGGCGCCGTTCGGGCCGATCAGGCCGTGGACGGTGCCCTGCTCGAGTCGCAGGTCCACCGCGTCGACGGCGATCACACCATGGAAGTGGCGTGACAGGCCCCTTGCCTCCAGCACCGGCTGCGCGCTCATCGCTTGGGCAGCGGCGGAGCGCTCTCCTGCGCCGAGACGGTCATGATCGCAGTCGGGACCGAGTAACCCACGCCCGCGTTCCAGACCAGCTTGACGACGTACATCGGCTGGATGGCCTGGTGGTCCTTGGGCCGGATGTAGATGGGTCCCTTCGGACCGAGGATCGTCATGCCCGAGAGCGCGCGCGTCAGGGCCTGGGCGTTGGTGCCCTTGGCCTTGGCGAGTGCCTGCACGATCGCCTGGCCCGCTGCGAACGACGTGCCCGCGAACAGATCGGGAGGGTTGTTGTACAGTTGCTCGTACTGCCGCGTGAGGTAGGTGTTGGCCGCGTTGTGCGGGATCGTGTAGTAGTAGTCGGTCACACCGATGTAGCCGTCGTCTGTCTTGCCGAGCGCCTTGAGTCCGTTGTAGCCGCCAATGGCGCCGATAACGTTCATCTTGCCGTACAGCCCGGCCTGGGCCATCTGCTGGAACAGCGTCAAGGCCCCGACACCCGCCCAGGTAACGACGAGCACCTTCGGCAAGGGCTTCATGCTGAGGATGTGGTCGATGTAGCTCGTGAAGTCGGTCGTGGTGATGGGGGCGTAGGTTACGCCCTTGTTGGTGGCGCCGGCCGATGACAGCGCGGCCTTCCAGTCCTTGACGCTGGATGTGCCGAAGACGTAGTTGGGGGCGAACTGGTAGAACGTCACACCATGGGCGCCACCGTGCGTGTTCAGGTACTCCGCGTACGACTTGGCGTACATGTAGGTGTTGACGGCGGTGCGGAAGACGTACGGGTTCAGGTAGGTCGTGGTCAGGTCGTCGTCCGCCGCGGGGTCGATCACGAGCGGCACCTTGTACTGGCCGGCCAGCTGCTCCATGGGGATAGCCACGGCGCTGTCGGCCGGGCCCTGGACCATCGCGACGTGGTTTTGCAGGATGAGTCCGCGCATCGCCTGGGCTGCGGTAGCGGGATTGCCGGTGTCGTCTCGCACGATCAGGTTGATCTTGCGGCCGTCAACCTTCCATGTGCCGTGTGTAGCGTAGGCGATGCCCAGCTTGAGCCCGCGCAGTTCCTGCTGGCCGTAGTCGGCCAGGGGTCCCGAGATCGAGGTCACGACGCCGATGTTGATGGGTGCCGCGGCTTGCGCCGGCACGGCCAGCGCGGATCCGAACGTGCTGGTCAGCAGGCCCGCCATGACGACCGGGACGGTAGGCTTGAGGAGACGCGAAGCGCGCAAACTGGACCCTCCTCTCGATTCAGGAAACTGACGCATGAGTCATGTGTCATATACCACTATAGTGTGAAGCCTGCCGGTGTCAACCGGATTCTCGGGTGGGACGTTCCCCGCAGACCCTCGGGAAAAGGAAGGGGTCGACAAGAGATTGCGGGGCGCGCGGAAAAAGCGAAAGGCGCGCGGCACGAGAGCCGCGCGCCTGATCCTACCGACTCAGCGCCCCTTGAACTTCGCCTCGCGCTTCTCAAGGAAGGCCGCGACGCCCTCCTTGCAGTCCTCGGTTTCGAAGGCGAGCTGCCACATGGCCGTCTCGTACTTGAGGCCGTCCTCCAAAGGCATACCCTGGCCGCGCAGGATGGCTTGCTTCGCCAGCGCCACGGCCTTGCGCGCCCGTCCGCCAATGCGCTCCGCGAGCGCCACGGCCCGATCCAGCAATAGCTCGCGGGGCAGCACCTCGTTGACGAGGCCGATGCGCAAGGCCGTCTGGGCATCGACCATCTCGCCGCTCAGGATCATCTGCCTGGCCCAGCCCGGGCCAACCACGCGTTGCAGGCGCTGCGTGCCGCCCCAACCAGGGATGATGCCGAGGTTGATCTCCGGCTGACCGAACTTGGCGTTCTCCGACGCGAGCCGGATGTCGCAGCTGAGCGAAAGCTCGACGCCGCCGCCGAGGCAGAAGCCGTTCACGGCGACAATCGAAGGCTTGGGCGAGACTTCGATGCGGCGGAAGAGCGCAAGGGTGCGCTCCGCGAAGGCGCCGGACGTCCACAGGTCGAGATGGGTGAACTGACTGATGTCCGCCCCGGCCACGAAGGCGCGATCACCGGCCCCGGTTAGCACCATGGCACCGACTTCGTCGTCGTGCTCGATCGCATCGACGGCCTGCTCGAACTCCCGCAAAGCTTCCTGATTGAGAGCGTTCAGCGACTCGGGCCTGTTGAACGTCAAGATCGCCACCGATCCCCGGCGCTCCTGCAGCAAAGCCATCCTTGCCTTCCTCCTCAAGCCAGCCCTTTGTTTGACGAAGCCACTATAGCAGATCGGGGCGTGGTGGCCTTCCGCGTTTGTGTCTGGCGGCCACGGCAAAGAATAGCGGCGAAGGGAGGTGTGTCGCCCACTTTTTCGGGCGCAGACCTTGGACTTGCATCGTCGGCTAGCAGGTTTCCGACGCTGGGTTTACCTGGCTCCGCGCAGGGCTCGCGACTCCCTGCGGCAAGAGCCAATGCTTTGGAGCGCGGGGGCGCTCGTCGTGCTCATCGCCGCCGTAACCATCCTATCGAACGGCAATGCGGCACCCGAGACACCTGTTCGGCTTTCCGGCGACTTCGGGCGCACGCGCATGCTGGCGGCTGAGCGGGGGGCCGCCGAGGCTCAGGCCATGGCGGTGCAGCCCACGCCCGACGGAACGGGTTCCGCGAGCGGGCCAACCGCCCCTGCCAAGTCTGGCGTCACCGGCTCGGGCACGGTATCGCCAGCCCACGCACCCACCATCCCCGCCACGCCCACACTGCCGGCAACCGCCGTTTGGCCGCTTCAGGGACGCGTGGCGATGGGCTATGGCTGGGTCTTTGATCCTACCGGTCGCTACTGGTTCTACCACACGGGTCTCGAGATCGCCGCGACTCCTGGCGCGGCGGTGCGCGCCGCGCTGCCAGGCGCCGTCGCCGCGGTGGAACGCGAGGCATCCGGCGGCTTCACGATCGTCGTGACGTCACCCCAGAGCGTCGTCACAACCTACACGGGTCTCGCTGCGACGTCCCTCGCGGTGGGAAGCACAGTCGGGCAGGGAACGATGATCGGCACGATGCCCCAGGCAGGTGCCGGCGGCGTAAAACTCGGCTTTTCGATCAGGCGCGCGGGACAGCCCATCGATCCCGCCAGTCTGTTACCTGCCGCGACGGCAGGCGCATCGCGGCACAGTTGAGCGCATAAGTATTGCGCGAATGATGCCGAGGAAGGGGCCGGATGCGGTGAAGGACCACATCTGGAAGCGGGCGCTTGACGCCGCCCGGTTATCTGCAAGGCAAGCACCGGCGCCCGTTGCGGGCGCCGGTGCTTGGTCTCGCGGTTCCGCCCGTGCAGCGGTGTTTTGCCTGGCAGGGGACCACGACCGTCCAGACGCTTGCGCACGGGGAAAGAAGCAGCTGCCGAACGACGAAGCCGGCACCAGGAACTCTGTTCCCGGTGCCGGCTGGATAGCGGGCAACGCCCGCGCCCCTTTTCGGGGGAGCGCCGGCAAGTGGCCGGCGACCGCGCAATCGGTACCATCGAGGCGGCTAAACGCGCCGTATGCCGTTCGCCAGGGGGAGCTTTGGCTGACCGGTGCGTACGCACAAGCCACGCTTGAGTCCGATACCCTCGAAGCGGTGATGCCGCGGTCTTGTACGCCCGAGGTGCGCGGTGCGTCAACCGGTGTCACGGCCGAGTGTCCGGGCCTGCGTGCCGTCGTCGGACAGGAGATATCAGACAACGACGGTGCAGACGATCGGCAGAGCCACCGGGACGCCTCCCGGTTCACGCCATCCTCAAATCGTGGGGATGGTCCGCGGCCTGAATTCATGATGCGCAAGCGCCTACTCGGCTCGATAGTGCCGAATGGGCCCGTCAAGGCGGGTCCGATCGTACCGCGCCCATCCTGCAAGGAGGAGGACATGTCCACATAGATTGTCCCGGTTCGCGGGACAGGGGGAAGCGCCGTGGAGATCCGGGTGGATGTGTCCCAGCACGAATGGCTGAAGGCATGGCAGGTCCTGCTCGAGCAACTGCGCCGGCAGGGCAAGCTCAGGTGAGTCTCTGCGTCGCGCTTTACGCGCGCGTCTCGACGGAGGAGCAGGCCCAGCACGGCACCTCTCTGGAAGGACAGATCCAGCGCTGCCAGGCCTTGGCCGAGCAGCTCGGCGCGACGGAAATGCGCTCTTTTGTCGACGCGGGCATCTCGGGCGCGGACATCACCCGACCGGGTTTGCAGTCGCTTCTGGCGGCCGCCAAGGCGAACGAGATCCAAGCCGTCGTCTGCCTTGACCCGGATCGCCTGGCACGCAATTTGAGCCATCAGCTGATCCTGACGGACCAGCTAGAAAGCATTGGCGTCGAGTTGCACTTCGTCCAATTCGAACGCCGGCCAACCCCTGATGGTCGTCTGCTCTACGCCATACGCGGCGCTATCGCGGAGTTCGAGGCGCACAAGATCCGCGAGCGCACGCGCCAGGGCAAGCAGCAGCGCCTGCGCGAGGGCAAGGCGGTCACAGGCACGCAGATCCTCGGCTACGCCTACGACCGCAAGCGAAAGGGATTCGTCGTGGATGTGGCGGAGGCGGCCATCGTGCGAGCCGTGTTCGCGATGGCGCCGCAGATGTCAACGCAGGCCATCGCGGACGCGCTCAACTCCGCGGGACTTCATGCCAAAGGGGGAGGGGAGTTCTCCCAGTCCGCGGTCTACGGCATCTTGCGCAACCCTACCTATCTCGGCCGGATGAGCATGCTCAAGGGCCAGGGCAGCATCTCCATGCCGCCCCTTGTGGCGCGGGAGGCGTTCGACCTGGCCGCAAGGGCGCTTGCGGCGCGCCGCAGAAGACCTGCGGGCCACGGCAGGGTCTACGTGCTGAGTGGAGTGGCCCGCTGCGCGATATGCGGCCGCGCCGTGACAGGAAGCGGCGGCAGCCGCCCCTACTATGCATGTGCGGGCAAACGGGCGAAACCGCCCTGCAGCTCGCCGTACTACCCCGCGGCGGAGACGGAGGCCGCAATCTGGGCACTCGTGGTGTCGGAGCTCGAGAGCGCTGCCAGGCATGAGACTCCCGAGGTGGAGGCATGGGCCGAACGCGCGCGCGCCAGGGATCGTCGGCGGCTTGAGTCGCGGCGTCGGCGACTTGTTCAGGCGGGCGGCGCAGGCCGTCTGTCCGCCGAGGATCTCACCCTTGCCCTCAGTCAGGTGGACGGCCGCCTCAAGGCGCTTGACCTCGAGCCTCAACGCGGCGGCGGGAAACAGGACGCCGAGGCGGCGCTCGCCTACCTTAAGCGGGCCGATGCCCGTGGCCGCCGCGACATCCTGCGCTACCTCGGCCTAAGCGTCTGGTTCGGGCCCGACGCGGCGGAGATCCGCGCCTGCGGCGCCGGTGACGCAAACACCCGTGCGTCTGACCATTGAGCGCGCGATGGAGGTCGCGGATTACATTCTGGCGACGAAGGACACGGTACGGGATACCGCCCACCGCTTCGGAGTCTCCAAGAGCACAGTGCACAAAGATGTGACCGAACGGCTACCGCGCATCAACCCGCAGCTCGCTCGCGAAGTCAAACTCGTGCTCGAGCACAACAAAGCCGAACGCCATATTCGTGGCGGCGAGGCGACGCGGCGCAAGTTCCTCGAACGGTCTCTCTAGATTCACGGCCTTGTTGGATTAATAATGCAGGACCTTCGACCTTGCCGCGAGAATTGCCCATGATGTCGGACGGCATGGTTGGAGGACGCCTGCATGGAAATCGCGGTCGATCTGGGGACGGCCAACGTCCTCGTGGCGGTTCGCGGCAAAGGGATCGTGTTGCGGGAACCGTCTGTGGTGGCAGTGGAACGGGACTCGGGCCGGCTCGTTGCCATCGGCGACAAGGCTCGCCAGATGCTGGGCAGGACACCTGGATCCATCGTGGCGTCGCGGCCGCTTCGGGACGGCGTGATCGCCGACTACGACATCACCGAAGCCATGCTGCGCCATTTCATTGCGCGCGTGACACCTGGGCGGAGCATGACGCGGCCGCGCGTCATGGTGTGCATACCGACTGGCGCCACGGGCGCCGAACGGCGGGCGGTGCGCGAGGCGGCGCAGAGCGCCGGGGCGGGCAAGGTGGAGCTCATCGAGGAGCCACTGGCCGCGGCGCTCGGCGTCGGCTTGGATATTACTAAGGCGAGTGGCCACATGGTGGTGGACATCGGCGGTGGCACGACCGATGTTGCCGTGCTGACGCTCGGTGGCATAGCCGCAAGCGATTCGGTGCGCGTCGGTGGCGACACCATGGACGCGGCGATCTCGCACGAGCTCAAGTCCGCCTACAGCCTTGCGATCGGCGAGCGCACGGCCGAGGAGGTCAAGATCGAGGTGGGCTCGGTTCACCCCGACGGGCGGGTCGGCGCGATCGACATCCGCGGGCGCGACCTGCTCACGGGGATGCCCCGCACGATTACCCTCACGCCCGCGGACGTGCGGCCGATCCTGATGGAGCCAGCGCACCAGATCGTCGACTCGGTCCGTCGGGTGCTCGAGGAAACGGCGCCGGAGCTGCTCGCTGACATCCTGGACCGCGGTATCTGGCTTACGGGGGGAGGATCCCTCCTGCACGGCATGCCGGAGCTGATCTCCCGCGAAACGGGGCTGCCTGCACAGCGCGCGGAGGATCCGATGTCATCGGTTGCACTCGGCACCGCGCGCGCTCTCGAGATGGAACTGGTGGGGCGGCACATCGTAGTGTTCAAGCGCGTGATCTGACTCCGAATCCCAGCCGCAGGGGCACGCGTCCCGAGGCTGTAGGAGGCCGACGATGGACGTCCTGGCGCTCTTGCCGCACCGCTATCCATTCCTCATGGTGGACAGGATTCTTGAGATTGTACCGCGGGAAAGCGCCGTGGCGATCAAGAACCTGTCCCACAACGAACCCGTGTTCCAGGGGCACTTCCCCGGCATGCCAATCTTCCCCGGCGTCTTGCAGCTCGAGTGCATGGCGCAGACCGCCGGACTGTGTTTCGGCGAGGAGATCGGCGACCGCGTCGGCGTCCTCGCCGGTGTCGATGGAGCCAAGTTCCACCGGCCGGCTCGACCGGGGGACCAATTGCGCATCGAAGCCAAGATCGTCGCTTACCGCAGGGGCTTCGCGAAGGCCGAGGGTCGCATACTCTGCGCCGACCGGGTCGTGGCTCAGGCTACGGTCGCGTTCGCCCTCGTCAAGCGCAGCGACTTCGAAGGCGAACGGCAGGGAGGCCAAGGAGCGGTCTGACCGTCGCTCGGGCCTGCATTGACGCGATCTGCGGCCCTGTGCTAGGATGATGCTCGCCAAAAAATTGAACATGCTCATCGCGAGTGGTGGAGGGGCTGGCCCGATGAAACCCGGCAACCGGGCGATTGCCACGGTGCCAAACCCTGCAGCGCAGCTGAGGGATGAGAGAACGCAGCCGGACTCTCGTGGTCCGGCTATGTTTGTGCCGGTGCCGATCAGGGAGGAGGATCCTTTTGCACAGCCTGTTCACGTCGGAGTCCGTCACCGAGGGACACCCCGACAAAGTGGCCGACCAGATCTCCGATGCGATTCTCGACACCATCCTTGCCAACGACCCGGATGCCCGGGTCGCGGCGGAGACACTCGTCACGACCGGCCTCGTGCTCGTGGCGGGCGAGATCACGACATCCTGCTATGCTGATCTGCCGAGCATCATCCGCCAGACTATGCGCGACATTGGCTACACCCGTGCGAAGTTCGGTTTTGACGCGGACACATGCGCCGTGCTCACTTCCATCGACGAGCAGTCTCCCGACATCGCTCAGGGCGTGGACAAGGCACTCGAGACCCGCGACGGCACCGCGGCTCAGGACCAGGGCGCCGGCGATCAGGGGATGATGTTCGGCTACGCCTGCGACGAGACTCCCGAGCTGATGCCGCTGCCCATCAGCCTGGCACACGCCTTGTCGCGGCGGCTCGCGGAGGTGCGCAAGAGCGGCGCGCTGGATTTCCTGCGCCCGGACGGCAAGACACAGGTGACGATCCGCTACGAGGACGACCGCCCCGTCTACGTGGACACGGTCGTCGTGTCGACCCAGCATGCGGACGACGTCTCGAACGCCAGGCTCGAGTCGGAGATCCGCGAGCATGTCATCGACCCTGTCGTGCCGCCCGAGCTGCGCGGCGCTCGCACGCGCTACCTGGTGAACCCGAGCGGGCGGTTCGTCCACGGTGGG
>JAJZVM010000052.1 GCA_021845645.1 Bacillota bacterium | reverse complement strand
GTGGGGACGCCCGATTTGCGGATCACCCAGCCCACACGAGCTGGATACCCGCCTGAGGCAACATCGGCAGGCGCGGCGGGGTTCTGAGGCGGCAAATCAAGGCTTCGGTCCTGTTTCGAGCACTAGGACGAATTCCTGTTCCTCCTGAACGTCAGTGTCGCGGAAGCCGACCTTTCGAAATAGTTTTCCGGAAGCCGTGTTTCGCTTGCGATACGACATCCAGATCTTCGTCGCGCCATGCGTGGCGCGGATGTGGTCTACAAGCATGCCCAGGGCCACAGTGCCGATGCCGCGCCGCTGAAAGTGCCGATCGACCAGAAATCGTACAATCTCCGTGTACCGGCTGGCGGAATCCTTCAGTTGCTGGGGAATCTTGCCGGCCCTGTCCAAGGTCGTGAAGTATAGCGCGTACCCGACGACCACCTCATCGGCCAGGATGGCGATTTGAAAGTGGTCGACCGATGCAGCGAGTTTGGCCGATTGCTCGATGGGGGCAATGAAGGCCTTCTGGTCTTCAGAGACCTCTAACGCAAGGAGAGATTTCTCAATGGACCTGGTCACTTCATGGAGTTGTACTGTCGTGGCGACCAACTCTCCTGTCTCTTACCCGATGCGAGCTAAGCGCATACACCGCCCATCGGCATAATGAGCTTGGCACCGCTGCACCAGGGCACGCTCAGCCAAGACCTGCGCCACCGAGGCCGCGATCGCCTTCGAGCCGTCCACGACGAACAGCAGCCCTTGGCGCGCGTGCGGGCCGCGTGCCATCAGGTCCTCCAGCAGCGCCACCGTCACGGCGGCGTTCTCGGTGGAGCCCTCGTGCATGCCCAAGACCTGCTTGCGACCTGCCCCGTCCACCCCGAGCGCCACGAGGATGGCGTGCGATCCCAGGAAGATGGCGTCAACGTACACTACGAGCAGCCGCGCGTCGATCGGCCGGTGTAGGAACTGCTGCAACAGCTCCCCGGTGGCGCGGGCGAACCGCGCGCTCACCGCGCTCTTGAGGCGCCATAGGCCTCAAGGTCTTCTGGCAGCCCGCCGTCTACCCCCCTGTAGTGCCGGCTGGTCACCCGTTGAGCATCCGCTCGGACGCTGCCTTATCCAACATCTCGCCCTACTGCAGCACGCGATAGTTGCGCGGCTCCACTTCCTTGCCGTCCTGCGTCCGCACCTGGGGCCGCTGCAGCTTCACCTTGCGGCCAGCCAGCACGACCTGCCCGCCCTGGTGCCCGTGACGCGTGACCCGACGCTCTACCTGGTGCTTGCCCTTGGCTCCCGCGATGGCGTCAACCTCTGCTGCGAGCATCTGCTGCGCGATCACCATCGCCGCCTTCAGGCCCACCGCCGTCAGCCCTTCTCGTAATGCCCCCGTCAGCTCTGCGACCTCGAGGCTGAACTCCCGCGGCAAGACCCACTCCTCGAACCCCTGCTTCTTCTGGTACCCTGAACCCAAGTGGCGCATCTCCTTTCTGTCTACACCCCGAGTCTGACAGACCCGGGGAGGAGGGCGCCACCCGCATATTCCACTAGATTTCGGACCCGACCTGGAATTCTCGCCACAACCAAAGAACGAATAGGCGAGGAGGTGTCTGCCACCTGCCTCGCCGCTCGTCAGCCCCTCACCTGCGTCGGACATCATCAGATGAACAGCGTGGTGTGCCCTTCCTTCGCCGTCTCGATGAACTCCCCCACCCCAGCCACCTTGTCAACGATATCCTCCAGATCATCAAGCTTCAGCCCGAAGAGGTCCATGGTCATCCCACAGGCAACGATCTCGACGTCGCCGAGTTCCTTCGCAATCCGCAGCTGTTCAATCACACTGGGAATATGTCTTTCCTTCAGCATGCCGGCGAGGTCCCCTACCATCCCCGCGAACGCCGGGCTGACAGGCATCTGGAAGAACGCGTCCTTCTTGAAAGCCATTAGGCCCCAGAATGTGAGGAAGATGCGCACCTCGTGGCCCATCGCCACCGCGCCCGACGCCAGGATACCCACTGGCAGCAGCTTGTCCATCTCGCCGGAGAACACGATCATGGAAACCCGTTCCTTGGACACGACCAATCCCTTCTTCCCGCTAACCTACTGACCCTTGGTTGGGCTCCACATGCTCCGCACGAAGCCGAGAAAGAAGCGAAGAGCGATTGCCATTGCCGGGTCTCGCCGCAGAAGGCGAATCATCTCTCGGAGACTGATCGGCCTCGGCGGCTCACCTACCTCCGCCGCACCCGATTGCACCGCGCGAAGGATGCGATCGGCGAGTCCGTCCATGCCTGCTCCGGAACCGATCTCCGCAATCTGACCGAGCAGCGGTGTGAGTACCGGCGACGCCTTCTGCAGGGTATTGAGCAGGTTCACGATCTCCGGACTCGTCAGAAGGTCGAGGGCCGCGATCGTAGATTCAGCCACGCCGCCAAGCCGGTTGACCATGCGGGGGGTGATCGACGCCAGGGCCGCTGAAGCGAGACTGTTGGCTTCTTCCCGAAAGGTGTCCGGAAGAGCCGGTTCCTGCATCGCCACGGACTGCACCCCCTTACATGACCGCCTTGAGATTGGCCCAATGGATGCGATTGTAAGTCTGCTTGAACCAGTGCACCGCATTCGTGGCCCCGGGCACGGTCGGCGGGTGTTCGTAGTCGAAGGAGATGAAAGTTGCTCGGTCGAGACCCGTCTCGATGAAACAGAATGCCCGCCCATTGTAATGGTGGAGCGGCGGCGAGCCCTCGGTGAGCAGGCCAACAAGGTTGTCGGCGAGTACCTCCGCTTCAAAATGCGCCACCGATCCCGCCTTCGACACAGGCAGGTTGGTCGCATCGCCCAGCACGAAGATGTCCTCATGGCCTTGCAGACTTAGGGCATGGCGATCAGTGGGGTACCAGTTCCCGGCCTCGGTCAGGTGTGAAGTCGAGCCGAGTTCATCGCCCTGATGTGGCGGGATAGCGACGAGAAGGTCATATGGCAGGTCCGTACCCTCGAGCGAAGAGGCAACATGCTTGGCGGGGTCGACCGACTCCAGGTTGAAGAATGTCTCGACACGGACACCGCGCGCCTCAAGTTCGGGACCCGCCCAATCCGCCACCGACTGAATCGAGTGCGCACGGCCGAGCGGATAGCTGTAGACGATCTCCGTCTTGTCGCGCACGCCACGCAAACGTGCCCATTCGTCGAACATCATCGTGAACTCGAGTGGCGCTACCGGGCACTTGTGCGGCACGCCTACGGTCAGGACCAGCTTCCCGCCCTGCCAGTTGCGCAACGCATCCCGCAGGCGAAGAGCCCCATCGAGCGTATAGAACCAGTGGCCGCCTTCAGCGAGCCCGGGTACCTCCTGCAGGTTCAGATTCGAGCCAGTGGCAATCACCAAAATGTCGTACTCGAGCGGATCGCCCTGTGCCCGCAGCACCTTGTGCGCCTGCGCATCAATGCGCAGTGCGCGATCGTGCACGAACGCAATGCCGGGCGCCAGCAGTTCCCTAACTGGACGAATCAGCTGGGCCGGACGCATCAGGTCGAAAACGACATAGAGAAAGCCTGGCTGGTACGTGTAGACTTCTTGCTCGCCCATCAAGGTGACGCTGATCTCGCCGCGCTCGATCTCGCCATGCAGATCGCGGCCCACGAAGTTCGCCACCATGAGGCCGCCGGTACCAGCACCGATGATCAGGAGGCGCTTTCGCATTTCCACTTGCGCTCCTCTGGCTTAGTGTGACTTGCGCACGGAGATCTCGTCATAGTCGCCGTGCTCCTCCACGCCCAAGAACTCGTGTCCTGCCTTCTGAGACCACAGCGGTATGTCTCTCTTGGAACCCGAATCGTTCGAGAGCACAACGACCACCTGACCAACGCTCGCTCCCTTGATCGCCCGAATCAACTCCATCATGGGACCCGGGCAGAAGCTGCCGCGTGCGTCGATGCGAATCGCGGAATCATCGGCCATCTGACTCATCTCCTGTCCTTCCAAACAGTCCAAAATGACTCCCACTTGGTATATGTTACTGGGACCTTGGGGCTTAGCTTTTCACATCCACATGCTTAGTACTATGGCCATACGGGTCAAGCCGGATCTGGCAAGAGAACTATCGCCGTCCACTGGCATAACGTAGCCGTCGCTACGCATGCCGCACTCAGGTTTCCTGTCACCTTTCCAAGCGCTGCGAACTGCCTGCCATACCCGTCGACAAAGCGCGGCCGAGGAGTGGGGTGAGGCACAGCTGGCTGAGGGGGCAGGTACTTGCGGGCAGGGCGAAAGTAATTATGCGCATAGAGCACATGCCCAATACCGCATTTCATAGGCCGGCGTACCATAATGATCATGAAGGACACGTTCTCTCCTAAGGAGTTCGGTGCGTTGATCAGGCGCACCACTGGCACCCTGCGGTGGTGGGAATTCTCAAGGCCCATCGCACGCCGACCAACCGACGCTACTCTACCTGCGAGGACTGCCTGCAAGTGCGTGGCCTGCCGCCGAAGAGGCGCCTGATGGCCAGTTGCTTCTGCGTGGCCCGCGCCGGGCAGAAAGGCGATCTCGAACGCCAGCGGCAGGCGGTGGGGCAGTACTGTATTGCCTCCGGACTATATGCCGAGCTCAGACTGAAGCACGTAGGCAGTGGCCTGAACTATGAACGCAGGCACTGTGTCGAACAGATGGAGCCTGTCGAGAATGGCGAAATCGACGAGACCTCATTGCACACAAGGACCGTCTCGTGCGCATCGGCTTCGAGGCGTTTTGTCGAACGCGCGGCACGGTCGGAAACCTAAGACAGCTCTCGTTCCGCGAACTTCCAAAGGCCAGGGCGAGCTGGCTCTTCGCGTGTGCGGCACACAACCTTATAAAGGTGTACAAGGTAGGCATCGCCTAGCCTGAGGGCCAGTCCTGGGCCACTCCCAGTTTTCCCGCCTCCATGCGCCTTGGCTATCCCGCCTTGCCTCCTTCGCACACCACCAACCACACCGCGGATCACTCCCGCGAGGGGTTCGGCATCAGGCGTCCGCGGTAGCGCCAGCCCAGGTAGACGAGGATGAGGAAGAAGGCGAAGCCGCCGATGGCCACCGGCAGAGCGCCATAGCTCACACCGTAGTAGACGCCGCCCAGCGCGACCTGGAACGGCAGGGTGCCGACGGCCGTCGTCCAGACGAAGGGCCAGATGCGCACGCGCAGGATGCCCGCCACGTAGTTGACCACATGGTACGGCACGAGCGGAATGAAACGCGCGACGAGCAGGCCGAACCAGCCGTGGCTCGTGAGCCACGGCTGCAACTGGTCGACGTAGCGACGCCCGAACCGTTCGGCGAACGGACGCGCCAGGAGTCGCGAGACGTAGAGGGCGAGAACCGCGCCGACGATGCCGCCTGTCCAAGAGAAGAACGTGCCCCAGAACACGCCGTAGAAGCGCAGCAGGAAGAGGCTCACGAACTCCGACGGCACCGGCAGCACGGACGCGAGGGCCATCAGGGCGATGCCCAGCAGCACCCCGAGCGGTCCGAGGTCGTGGACGGCGCGCATCACCTGATGGACGCGCCCCGTATGGAGGTAGTAAAAATAGACGGCCACCAGCGCGAGAACAGTGACGATGCCGATGGTTGCGCTGACCATGCTGCCCCGCGAGGGCATCCTGCGTCGGTGGCCGGCCTTATGGTGCCGTTCGGTCATGCTCGCCCGCCCTTCGCCCGAGTCGACGGCAGCCCTAGTCAGGCAGCCCGCGCTGAAGACCTTCAGGGCTGATCAAGCTTGATTGTACCAATTCTCCGGACAGGCTGCCGCAGTGTTGGCCATCAGGACAGGTGCGTCACGCAGGCAGCCGCCAGCTCCAGCTCCCGCAGCAGTTCGGGGAGATCGAACGGCTTGCCCA
The DNA here is from genome assembly GCA_021845645.1 of Bacillota bacterium. Next base: position 20,114 of record JAJZVM010000052.1, on the reverse strand, counting down.
CCACGGCGCGAAAGCTGCCTGCCGGCGGCAGGTCGGCCTGTCCTGCCTCGTAGCCCGATGCGAGCACGACGGCGATCCCCTTCGTCTCAGGCCGCTCCTGCAGCCGCAGGACGAGGTCGCGTCCACCCATGCGGGGCATGATGAGATCGATCAGGATGACGTCGGGGCGCGGTCCGTGCGCAAGGCTCTCGAGCGCCGCAAAAGCGTCGGTCAAATGCTCGCACTGGTGGCCAGCCCGTTCGAAGTAGCGTCCGAGCACGAGGCCGATCCCCGGCGCGTCGTCGACGACCAGGATCCTCATGTTGCCGCCATCCCAAGGCGGCGCGGCAATTCGAAGGCGACGCGGGTGCCCAGGGGGATGCGGGGCTCGGCCCAGATGCGGCCGCCGTGGCCCTCGATCACGCTGCGGCAGACGTAGAGGCCGATGCCCATGCCTCCCGGGTCGGCCAAGGGCTGCTGCCGCCCGCGGAAGTGGCGCTCGAAGATCCGCTCGGCGTCTGCCGGGTCGATGCCGGCGCCCTCGTCGATCACGCTGACCCGATAGACCGGACCCGCTTCCTCCACCACAAGCTCGATCGGCGTTCCGGCCGGCGAATACTTGATCGCGTTGGTCAAAAGATTGCGCAGCACCTGGCGCAACCGCGTCTGGTCGGCATAGACGGGCAGGGGCCCGTCCGGCGCGGTGACGCGCACCCGTCCGCGCAGCAGCACGAGGGGGCGCAGCCCGGCGTCGACGATCTGCCTCAGGTCGCATGGCCCCGGCTGCAGGGTGATCTCCGGGGCGTGCATGCGCCACGATTCCAGCATGCCGCGCAGCAGCTCGTCCATCTGGCGCAATTCGTCGCGGGCGAGTCCGAGCATTTCCGGGGTCGATTCCGACACGCCGCCTTGCCACTCGAGGTCGAGCAGGGCAAGGGCGCCAAGCACGACGCTGAGCGGCGCGCGCAACTCATGGGCGGCCATCTTGATCAGGCGCTCCGCCTCCGCGTGGCCGAGCATGGGATCGGTTTGCCCGAGCGGCAGGTCGAACTCGGCGCATCCCCTGACCGCGCCACGCAGTTCCGCGAACGGCACCAGCCGCACCTGCATGGGCAGAAGCCTGCCATCGCGATGGCGCCGTTCCATGATCCCGTCGACGAAGCCCTGCTCGAGCGCGTCGGCGAGCACCCGGTCCGCAGTTCCCCACTGCGGGCCGCCGCAGAGCACATCGAGGTGCCGGCCGAGCACCTCGTCCTCGCCGTAGCCGTAATGCTTCTGCGCGATCGGACTCCATGTGGTGATGCGCCCTGTCGGGTCAAGCGTGAAATCAGCCGCCTCGAGCCAGCGTCCATGCACGACCGTCCCGGCGCGCGACCGGCCGCCGAGCGTCCCCAGGCGTCGACTCCGGCGGGGAAATCCAGTCAGGTTGCCCTGGGCCGACAAGCTGACGCCGTACCGCCACGCGGGGCGAGTTGCGCCATCTGCACCAGCCGAGGTGCTGTCGTCGCCAACCGATCGTCTGTGCAAGACCCTATCTTCTCCCAGACGGGCTCGACGCCCTCGAGTTTGACAATCCCCGTTGGAGAGACTTTATACCTATTGGGGAAAGAATCCTGTCGAACCGCGACATGTCAAATTTGCATGGTCCATGCTCGCGGCGTCGGACGCTCAGGAGATCTCGATCAGCACTTCGCCGCCGTCCACCGCGGCGCCCGCAGCCACACGCACCGCCGCAACCTGGCCGGAGCAGGGCGCGAGGATCTCGTTCTCCATCTTCATGGCCTCGAGGATGGCGAGGACATCGCCTTCCTTGACCTGGTCGCCGACAGACACCTTGACGTCGAGCACGGCTCCCGGCAAGGGCGCCGTGACCGGTGTCGCACCCGCCACAGGCGGCTGCGCAGCGCTGCGCGCGGGCGCGGCGTGGCGCGCGGGCGCCTTCTGCCCCCCCGCCGCCTGCGCTGGCGCAGGCGGCGCAGGTGGCGCCGTTGGCGCAGCAGGGGCCCTCGGAGGCGCAGGCGCCGCCGCCTTCTGGGCTGAGACATCCTTCTCCCCGCCGATCTCCTCCACCTCGACCTCGTAGGAAAGCCCGTTCACCACAACGTGAAAGCGTCGCATCTGCCTGCCCGGCCCTGCCGCCGCTGCGGCAGGATCCTGGGCTCCGCCTCCTTCGCTAAGCTCGTCTAGGGTCGCCTACGGCCGATGGCGCCGCATCTGCTCGAGGCGCGCCGCGATCCCCCAGGCCCCGCGGTCGTCGTCCGTCGGCGCCGGGCTCCTGAGGCGGACGCGGATGCGCTCCGGAGGCGTCTCCAGCATGACCGCGACCGCGGCCGTGATGGCCGCGACCACCTGCTCGGGCACTTTGCGCGGCGTCATAGGGGCATGTTCCCGTGCTTCTTGGCGTGCCGGTCCTCGCGCTTCTCCTTGAGTGCCCACAGCGCGTGCGCGACCGCGCCACGCAGGTCGGCCGGATCGATCACCTGGTCCACGTAGCCGTGGGCCGCGGCCACAAATGGGCTCGCGAACTCGGCGCGATAGGTCTCGACGAGCCGCTGCCGCTCCTGTGCGGGATCCGCGGCCGACTCGATCTCGCGTCGGAAGATGATGTTGGCCGCGCCATCGGGCCCCATCACCGCCACCTCGGCGGTGGGAAAGGCGAGTACGGTGTCGGCTCCCAGGGAACGCGAGCACATGGCGAGATAGGCGCCGCCGTAGGCCTTGCGCAGCACCACGGAGATCTTGGCCACGCTGGCCTCGGAGTAGGCGTAAAGCACCTTCGCCCCATGGCGGATGATGCCGCCGTACTCCTGCTTCGTGCCAGGCAGGTAGCCCGGCGTGTCGACGAACGTGACGAGCGGTATCGAGAAGGAGTCGGCGAAGCGCACGAAGCGCGCGAGCTTGTCGGATGCGTCGATGTCGAGACAGCCCGCGAGCACCCGCGGCTGGTTGCCGAGGATCGCGACCGCCCGCCCCTCGACGCGGCCGAAGCCTGTGACCATGTTCTTGGCGAACTCCGGCATGATCTCGAGGAAGTCCCCGCCGTCGCACATGTCCCGGATCACGTCGCGCACGTCGTACGGCTTGTTCGGGTCCTGCGGCACGCTGCGGCGCAGGCGCTCCGCCGCGCCCTCCGGCGCGGGTCTGGGCTCGCTGCGCGGCGGCTCCGCGGCGTTGTTGGACGGCAGGAACGCGAGCAGGTGCTTCAGCCCCGCGTAGAGCTCCTCCTCCGTCTTGTAGGTGAGGTGCGCGTTGCCGCTCCTGCGCGCATGGGTGCGCGCGCCGCCCAGCTCCTCGTGCGTCACCTTCTCGCCCGTAACCGACTCGATCACCTGCGGCCCGGTGATGTACATCTGGCCGATGCCCTCGGCCATGAGCACGAAATCGGTCAGGGCCGGCGAGTAGACGGCCCCGCCTGCCGCCGGTCCGACGATCACGGAGATCTGCGGGATGACACCGGAAGCCAGGGTGTTGCGGCGGAAGATGCCGCCATAGCCGTTCAGGGAGTCGATGCCCTCCTGGATGCGCGCGCCGCCCGAATCGATGATGCCGACGATCGGCGCGCCGCTCTTGAGAGCGAGGTCCTGCACCTTGTGGATCTTCCCCGCGTGCATCTCGCCGAGCGAACCGCCGAGCACGGTGAAGTCCTGCGCGAAGGCGTAGACCAGCCGTCCGCCCACGGCGCCGTAACCCGTGACGACGCCGTCGCCGGGCGCCTTGGCGTCCGCCATGCCGAAGAGGGTCGAGCGGTGGGTGACAAAGAGGTCGAGCTCGACGAAGGAGCCCGGGTCGAAGAGCGCGTCGAGCCGCTCGCGCGCCGTCCACTTGCCCGACTGGTGCTGGCGATCGATGCGGCCGGAGCCGCCGCCGGCCATCAGTTCCTGCCGGCGCTCCTCGACTTCCCGCCAGTCGCTCATGCCTTCACCTCGCAAAGCTCGATCAGGAGGCCACCGGTGTCGCGCGGGTGCAGGAAGGCCACCGTGCTGCCCTCGGCGCCGGGGCGGGCCCCGCCGCCGACCGGGGCGATCCTCAGGGCGCCGAGCCGCTCCAGGAGCCCGCCCATGTCGCCTGTCGCGAGGGCCACGTGATGCACGCCTGGTCCCCGCTTGCGCAGGAAGCCGGCGACACCGCCCTCGCCGTCTGGGTCGAGTGGCCTCAGGAGCTCGATCCTCAGCTTGCCGAACACGACGAACGACACCTCGACACCCTCGCCGGCGACGATCTCGCGCCCGCCGAGCGTGCCGCCAAGGGCGAGCAGGGCCGCCTCGGCCTGCGCGAGGTCGCTGACAGCGACACCGATGTGCGCCAGACCATCCACCTGTGCCGTCACGCGGGAGCCCCCTTCCCCTATATGGTCTGCTTGGGCCGGTAACGGCCGTAGACCGCGACGAGCCGATCCACCATCTCGCCCAGGGTGGCCCGGGCAGCCACAGCGTCGCGCAGGGCTTCGAGCAGGTTGCCCTGCCCCCGCGCCATGGCCTCGAGCCTGTCGAGGGAGCGGGCGACGGGAGCATCGTCGCGCACCGCCTGCAGTTCTTGCAGCCGCTCGAGCTGCCGCGCCTCGACGTCGCCGCCCACGCGCAGCAGGGAAGGGCGTTCCCGCTCCTCGACCTGGAACGCGTTCACCCCGACGACCTTGCGCTCGCCCCGCTCGACCTGCTGCTGGTAGCGGTAGGCCGCGTCCTGGATCTTGCGCTGGATGAAGCCCCCTTCGATGGCGGCCACCGCGCCGCCCATCGCCTCGATCTCGTCGATCAGCGCCTGCGCCTCCTGCTCGATCAGGTCCGTCAGGCGCTCGACGTGGTAGCTGCCGCCGAGCGGATCCACCACGTCCGCGACGCCGGTCTCGCAGGCGATCACCTGCTGGCTGCGCAGGGCGAGCAGGGCCGAATGTTCCGTCGGCAGCGCCAGCGCCTCGTCGTAGGCGTTGGTGTGCAGGGACTGGGCGCCGCCCAGCACGGCCGCGAGCGCCTGCAAGGTCACCCGCGACAGGTTCACCTCGGGCTGCTGCGCCGTCAGGGCGGACCCCGCCGTCTGCGCATGGAACCTGAGTTGCAGCGACCGCGGATCCTTGGCGCCGCGCGCGGCCATCAGCCTCGCCCAGAGGCGCCGCGCCGCGCGGAACTTCGCGGCCTCCTCGAAGAGGTCGCTCTGCGCATTGAAGAAGAAGGAGAGCCGCGGCGCGAAGGAGTCGATGGCCAGCCCTGCCGCCTGCGCCGCCTCGACGTAGGCGAGGGCGTTCGCAAGCGTGAAGGCCACCTCCTGCGGCGCCGTCGAGCCGGCCTCGCGAATGTGGTAGCCGGAGATGGAAATGGTGTGGAAGCGCGGCAGGTGCTCGCTGCAGTAGCGGAACGTGTCGGTGACAAGTCGCAGGGAGGCCGCTGGCGGCAGGATATAGGTGCCGCGCGCCGTGTACTCCTTGAGCACGTCGTTCTGGATGGTGCCGCCCAGCCTGTCGCCGGAAACGCCCTGGCCGAGGCCCACCGCCTCGTACATCAGGAGCAGGATCGCGGCCGGGGCGTTGATCGTCATCGACGTCGTCACTTCGCCGAGCGGGATGCCTGCGAACAGGCGCCGCATGTCCTCCACCGAGTCGATCGCCACGCCGACCTTGCCCACTTCGCCGCGGGCCATCGGGTGGTCCGAGTCGTAACCCATCTGCGTCGGCAGGTCGAACGCCACCGATAGGCCTGTCTGACCCTGCGCGAGCAGGAAGCGGAAGCGCCCGTTCGTCTCCTCGGCGGAGCCGAACCCGGCGTACTGCCGCATCGTCCAGAGCCGCCCGCGGTACATCGTCGGGAAGATCCCGCGCGTATAGGGGTACTCGCCAGGATAGCCGAGCGCTGCACTGTCCACGTCGCTCTGGTCGGCGAGCACGGGCAGGTCGATGCCGGAAAGCGTCGTGAACTCCGCCTCGCGCTCGGGTGAGCGCCGCAGCCATGGCGTCAGGGTTTCCTGCTGCCAGGTGGAGCGGTCATGCCTTCTCTCAGCGCCCAAGGACAACGCCCCTTTTTCCCGGCCGGTGGAGCCGTGACACGCGGGCCCGCCGGACTTTGAGGCCCCTGCGTCCGGCCTGGCGCAGCCCGGTGCGGTCCGGATGCTACCAGTTTCGCACGGACCTGGGCTTCATGCCAGCAGAGGTTCGGCGCAGCGCAGAATGAAACCACGCGGGCGAGCCGCTCTCTCCGCCCAGGCGGGCGACATGGCAACGCCCGAGGGCAGCACGCACCAATGCGAGTATAGCGTGCTGACTCCCCGGGCGAAACAGCAGATAGCGAATCCTGATCAGGACGGCTACCGCTGCGTCTCGTCGCTCTGGGCGTCCTCAACCCCCGAAGGGTCGTCGACACCCGCAGCAGACTCCTTGGCGTCCTTGTCCTGGCGGGCCCTGGGACCGGCCACCTGCTTGTCGCGACTGGCCAGCACCGAGCCCACGGAGGTGCGCGAGACGGTGATGTCCACCTTGTCCGCGATGCGCAGGATGGCGGTCTCGTCGTTCAGGTCGACGATGGTGCCGTGCATGCCGCCCATCGTCACCACGCGGTCGCCGCGGTGCAGGCTCTTGATCATCGCGTCCCGCTTCTTCTGTTCCTGACGCTGGGGCCGCAGCAGAAGGAACCAGAAGATCGCAATCAGCACAACAAACCAAAGGATCGTGATCACCGGGGAATTGAGGCTCGTCAACGCACTGCCTCCTCAGACCAAGCATGCCACGCTTGCCCATTCGACAGTCGCGACGGGGCCACCTGCATCGCGTTCAATCGCCGCCGCCGTCGCCTTGGCTGCCCTGGCTGCCGGAGTCGCCTCCCTGGCTGCCGGACCCGCTGTCCTTGGCGCCCGTTGCCGCGCCGGTGCGGCCGTCACCGCCGGCGCCTGCGCGGTCGCCGTTCCCTTGTCCATGTCCGCGCCCCAGGCCCTTGCCAGGCTTGCCTGAGCCCGCCCCCGGCGACGTCGCGGACGTTCCCGGGCCCACGAGCCCGGTTCCTGAGCCGAGACCCTGTCCCTGACTGCCGCGCCCTTCGCCCTGGCCCGACTTTCCCTTGCCGTGCCCGTGCCCATGGCCCTCGCCCGGCGACAGAACGAGAGGCGTGGTGGCCGGCGCCGTCCCGTCGCCGCCCTCCTGGTTGTCGCCGCCCACAGGCAACTGGACCGTTCCGCCCGGCGTCACGACCTGTACCTGCACCCCGGAACCCTTGCCGTGCACCGACGCGTGCGCACCGCCCTTGGCTGGGCCGCCGGGCGGTCCGGACAGGCTGCGGCCCAGCCCGTGGCTGTCGCCATGGCCGCGTCCGGCCGCGGCACCGCTCTTCGCGTGCGTGGCCGCCTTGCCGGTCAGGAGCGGCAGCACCGCCTTGCCGGGCGGAGTGCCTGCCACCTTCGCCATCGCGGCCGCCAGGTGGCGCCCGCGCATCTGGTTCACCGCGACGCTCGAGCCGGCCCGATGCAGCGCCGACCAGACGGCGTAGACGCCTGCGGAGATGTGCGCGCGCCTTGCGGCCTGCACCAGCACCTGCGGCACGATCATCGCCGAGACGACGCCACGGATGCCATGCTTTTGCAGAAACACCGCCACCGCGCTGCGGGCAGACCTGAGCTGCCCCTGGAAGGCGATCGGCAGATTCCCGCTGCCGGCGCCATAGCCCGCGACGATCACCGCGGCCGGCGTCCCGGCTGGCAGGAAGCCGTGCGTGACGGCCGTGCGCAACAGGTCGCCGAGCGCGGCGTTCAGGGATTCGCCGCGCAGCTTGGTCGCCGCGAGCACCGCACGGCCGTCGCTGTCCAAGGGGCGGCTCGTCAGGACGGTGCCTGCAGGCGACAACCCAAGCTCGACGCTTGGGTTGATGTCCACGGTGACGTAGGCCGCCACCTTGGCCTGCGCCATAGGCAGCAGGGCCGGCAGCACGGCGAGCGCCAGCGCGAGCGCGCCGGCGCCGTAGGCGTAGCGTCGCACCGGCACGAAGGGCGCCGACGCCTGCGGCAGGAGGATCTCGTCGCCGGCGGCAGCCCCCTTGGCGGACACGCGCCGGACCTCGCCGCCCGGCAACAGCACGATCGCGTGCCGACCGCGCCGCTCGAGCACGAGCGCACGCATCATGCCTCACCTCCGCTGCGCAGATAGGTCTGCAGGTACGGGTAGTCACCCATCAAGGCGAGCGCCACGGCCACGATGTAGCGGCGATGTCGCTCCAAAGTCTTGCGAGAAAGGGCCACCTCGGCGTCGATGCGGCCGAGCGGCAGGGTGCCGCGCTCGCGCAGGAAGCTCGCGTACTCCGGCGTCCCGGCGACGAGTCTGGCCACATCCATCGCCGCCTGCCGCGCGTCGCGGTGGCGCGGCGCGTGCGACAGCATCTGCCTGAAGTCGATACCCACGGCGCCGAGCTCCCGACGGTAGCGCTCGATCTCCTCCCGCCTCTCCTCGCGCGCGACGTCCTGGAAATGGGTCTCCATGGCCGCCTGCTCCTCGCCGGGAAACGGAGCGTCGCGCTCCGGGTCGTCACCGGCGAAGGCACTCATGGGAATCTCGGCGTGCGCGTGCTCGCGCCGGTAGTGATCCACGAGGCGACGGCGGATCACCGTCTCCGCCAGGGCGAGAAAACTGCCGCCCCGGCCCGCGTCGAACCGGTCGATCGCCTCGTTGAAGGCGATCAGCGCGACCGACACCTCGTCGTCCTGCCCCATGCGCACGTAGTGCCCCACCGCACGCGTCGTCACCTTGAGGATGAACGGCGTGAAGCGCTCGATCAGCCGCTCGCGCTCCGCGGGATCCGCCTGGGCCCGCCGCACGTCTGCGGCGCCCAGTCGCGGGCCGGGCAGGAAACTCACGCTTACACCTCGCTCGCCTCGGTAGATTCTTTCGAGCGTCCCGAGCGAATTGGGAGGGTCGACTTCAGCGCCGGAAGAACAGGTAGCCGACGAGCGAGAGCGCCAGGCTCAGCAGCAGGCTCGTGCCCAGCGGCAGATACAGGGCGAAGTTTCCCTTCTGCAGGTAGAAATCGCCCGGCATGCGGCCGAAGGGACCGATGCGGCCGATCAGCAGCACCAGGAGCCCGAAGAGGAAAAGCAGTCCGCCGAGAACCATGAGGATCCTGCCGATTTGGGCCATGGTCAGAAGAGCCCCTTCTGCTGCGACGGCGCGAGGCCGAGCATGCGCCGCCCGGCGGCCGTGAGTTGGCGGCCGCGCGGCGTGCGCTCGAGCAGGCCGATCTGGATGAGGTAGGGCTCCACGACATCCTCGAGCGTGTCCGTCTCCTGCCCAAGGGCCGCCGCCAACGTCTCTACGCCTGCCGGCCCACCCGCGTAGCTCTCCGCCAAGAGGCGCAGAAGGCCGCGGTCCAGCCGGTCGAGGCCGCGCTCGTCGACCTCCAGGAGGTCCATGCCCGCCTTGGCGACGGGCTCCGTCACAACGCCCTGGCCGCGCACCTGCGCGAAGTCCCGCAGGCGGCGCAGGAGACGGTTCGCGATGCGCGGCGTGCCACGGGCGCGCAGGGCGATCTCCCGGACGCCGCCGGGCTCGACCGTGACGCCGAGGATGCGGCTCGCGCGCCGCACCACGTCCGAGAGTTCGTCGACGGAGTAGAACTCGAGATGGCACTGCACGCCGAACCGGTCCCGCATCGGGGTCGAGACGAGCCCGCTGCGCGTCGTGGCGCCGATCAGCGTGAAGCGGGGCAGGTCGATGCGCAGGCTGCGCGCACCGGGACCCTTGCCGATGATGATGTCGAGGGCGCCATCCTCCATGGCGGGGTAGAGGATCTCCTCCACCTGGCGGGAGAGGCGGTGCACCTCGTCGATGAACAGGACGTCGCCCTGGTCGAGCGAGGTCAGGATGGCCGCGAGATCGCCCGGCCGCTCGATGGCGGGACCGCTCGTGATCCGGATCTGGCTGCCCATCTCGTGGGCGATGACGTGCGCGAGCGTCGTCTTGCCGAGCCCCGGCGGACCTGACAGCAGCACGTGGTCGAGGCTCTCGCCCCGACCGCGCGCCGCCTCGATGAAAATGCGCAGCTGCTCGCGGACGCGGTCCTGGCCGATGCACTCCGCCAGTGTCTGGGGCCGCAGGCCCATGTCGGCGCGCACCTCGTCGTCGTCGCGCACCAGCCCCGTGACGATGCGGTCCTCCACGCCGGCCCCCCCTTACTTCTGGCGTCCGCCGATCTTCTGCAGCGCCAGGCGCACCCGCTCCTCCACCGTGCCTTCGGTGCCTTCGAGCATCGTCTGCGCGGAGCGTTCGGGCAAGCCAAGCGCGAGCAGGGCCAGCATCGCCTCGTCGCCCTGCTGGCCGAGGGAATCCTCGCCTGCCGCCGCCTGTGGCTGCAGGCGATCGCGCAGCTCCAGAGCGATCCGCCCGGCGAGCTTCTTGCCGACGCCTGCCGCCTGGCTCAGGCGCCCCGTGTCGCCGCTCGCGATGGCGAGCGCGAGCTCCTGCGCCGGGAAGCGGCCGAGCAGGGCGAGGGCCACCTTCGGCCCGACGCCGGTGACCGTGAGGAGCCAGCCGAAGAGCTTCTCCTCCTCGGCGGAGGCGAAGCCGTAGAGGGCGACCTCGTCCTCGCGTACGATCATGCGCGTCACGACCTCGACCTGTCCACCCTGTGCCTGGGATTGCAGCTTCTGCCGCGTCTGCGGCGTGCAGCGCACCTGGTAGGCGACGCCGTGCACATCGAGCACGAGCGACTCCTCGTCGCTGCGCAGGATCGCGCCGCGCAGACCGGCGATCACTGCGCCTTCTCCTCCCAGGCGGCGCGGAACAGCCCGCACAGCGCGATGGCGAGGGCGTCGGCCGCGTCGTCGCGCATCGGCTCGGGACCGAGCGAGAGAATCGTGCGCACCATGCGCATGACCTGCTGCTTCTCCGCGCCGCCATAGCCCGACACCGCCTGCTTGACCTCGGGCGGCGTGTACTCGCGCACCGGCAGACCGCACTGGGCCGCCGCCAGGAGGCCGACGCCGCGCGCCTGCCCCACCGCGATGGCCGAGCCGACGTTGCGGTTGAAATACAGGCGCTCGACGGCCACGCGGTCGGGTTCGAACTGCCGCATGATATCCGTGAGCGCCTCGTGGATGCGTTTCAGGCGCTCCGCTGTCGGTTCGTCACGCTGCGTGACGACGACGCCGAACGCGAGGGCCTCCGCACGCTGACCAAGGCCACGGATCACTCCGTAGCCGCAAGTCTCGATACCGGGGTCGATACCCAGCACTACCAATGCCCGCCCTCCCCCGGCTCACTTCGCCCGGAGGGCGGGCCGCTCCTCCTAGCCGCCCAGGCCCTCGAGCATCTGCCACGCCGCATCGACGCTGCGCACACCCACGCCCCGCTGCAGGCGCTGGCTGTCCTGGCTGCCCAGCGCGGACGCCTTGATGCCCGTCAGCTGATCGATCCAGCCGTAGCGCGGCGGTCCGAAGAAGATGGCCACTTGGCCGTGATCGAGCCCCACGTAGAGCGGGGAGCCGCTCTTGGCCGGTGCGAAGGTGACCCCTGACGCCTGGCTCGCCAAGGTCCAGCCGGGCAGCTGTCCCTGCAGCTGCGCCGGCGTCAGGCGCGCAACGCCGAGCGCCTGCGCGCTGAACGACGTGCTGTCCACCCTGCCGCCCGCCTCGCTCAGGCGGAACACGACGCGCCCCCGCGCGCCGAGAGGCTTGCCCGTGCCGCCGAGCGTCGCGCGCGAGCCGTTCTGGCTCATGATGCGCGAGGCGACGGCCGCACCGCCGAGCACGACGACGGCGACGAGCAGTCCCGTCAGAAGACGCCTCTGAGTCTCGTGTTATCTCGCCGACCTCCCGTGGCCTAGTCTGCCCACGGGAGGAAAATTCAACCGCTACTCCGAGAAATCGGCATTGGTGAACACGTCCTGGATGTCATCGTGGTCGTCGAGCGCCTCGAGCAGCGCCAGGACCTTCTCCTGTTCCGCCCCGCCGACTTCCGTCCGCATCGAGGGATCGTAGGTGAACTCGGCCGAGATCACCTCGACGCCGCGCTCGATGAGGCCCTGGCGCAGGCTCTGCAGGTCCTCCGGCTTGCCGTAGACCGAGAAGCTGCCGTCCTCCTCCGCCTCGACGTCGTCCGCGCCGATGTCCGCCGCCGTGAGCAGCAGCTCCTCCTCGTCCCTGGCCGTCACCGCGACGCGCGCGCGGCGCTTGAACATCCACGCTACGCAGCCCGTCTCGCCGAGGGCGCCGCCGTGCTTCGAGAACAGGTGGCGCAGTTCGGCCGCGGTGCGGTTGCGGTTGTTGGTCATGATGAGAGCCAGGATGGCGATGCCGCCCGCCCCGTAGCCTTCGTACTGCAGTTCCTCGTAGTCCGCCTCGTCGCCCCCGCCGGCGCCGCGCGCGATCGCGCGCTCGATGTTGCCCGACGGCAGGTTCTCCGCCCTGGCGCGCTCGATCGCAGTCGCGAGGCGGAAGTTGGCGTCCGGGTTCGGCCCGCCATGGCGGGCGGCTACCGTGATCTCACGCGCCAGCCGCGAGAACACCTTGCCCTTCTGCGCGTCGACGACGGCCTTGCGGCGCTTGATGTTTGCCCACTTCGAGTGTCCTGACAACGCTGCGGCCCCGGGGGCCATCCCTCCTCATGCACCAGAATCCCCGACCACCGCCGGCACCCTCAGCGCGGGAAGATGGGCGGCAGGCTGCGCTTGTGCTGGGACGCCTTGCGCATCGTCTCGACCAGTCCCGCGATCACCGGGCTGCCGTCGCCCGTCGCAAGATACGTGTCGAGTTCCTGATAGGTCATGCCCATCTCGCTCTCGTCGGTCTGCCCCTCCCACAGGCCCGCCGAGGGTTGCCGGTCGATGATGCGCGCCGGCACGCCGAGTTCCCTGGCGAGCGCGCGCACCTCGTGCTTCAAATAGCCGCCGATCGGCAGGAGATCCACGCCGCCGTCGCCATACTTCGTGAAGTAGCCGATCTCAAGCTCTGAGCGGTTGCCGGTGCCGAGCACGAGGGCGTTCTTCGCCGCCGCCTCGGCGTAGAGGGTGATCATGCGCAGGCGTGGTTTGAGATTCGCCACCGCGAGGCGGGGCAGGTTCGGCGGCAGGGCCAGCTGTTCGCGCAGCACCTGCAGCACCGGGCCGAGGTCCACGCTGCGGTAGCTCATGCCAAGCGTCTCCGCCACGTGCCGCGCGTCCTCCGCGTCGGCGGGATCGCTGTCGCACGGCATGATCACGCCGTACGCCTCGTCGCCGAGGGCGCGTTTTGCGAGTGCCGCGACCGTCGCGGAATCGATGCCGCCTGAGAGGCCCACCACCGCTGCGACGCGGCCCGCGTCCGCCACCTGGGCACGGATCCAGTCGGTCAGGCGCTCCACGTCCAAGGGCAAGGAGCCCACTCCCCTTCGCTTTGCCGGGTTCGCTGCTGCGTGCGCCGGCAAGCCGGCACGCCCGCCTCGTATTGTGCCATGTCCGCACGGAGTTTGGCGAGATCGCGCAGGGCCGGCAGGGAACGCGGCCCGCGGTCGCCAACTGCGCCGGGGAAGGAGATGTTCCGTTTGCTCATCATTGGCAGTTCGAACGCCCGCGTGGGCCTGCCGCTCGGCATGGCGATCCTGAGGCGGGGCGGCACGGCGCTCGACGCGGTCGAAGCCGCGATCCGCGCGGTCGAGAGCAATCCGGACGATCACACGGTGGGCCTGGGCGGGCTGCCGAACGTGCTGGGCGTCGTGGAGCTCGACGCGAGCATCATGGACGGCGCGACGCGCTCCGCAGGGGCCGTCGCCGGCGTCAAAGGCATCGAACACCCGATCTCGCTCGCAAGGCGGGTCATGCAGGATCTGCCGCATGTCCTGCTGGTGGGCGAGGGCGCCGAGCGCTTCGCCGCCGAATGCGGCTTCGAGACGGCCGAACTCCTGACGGCCGAGGCAAGGGAGATCTACCTGCGGGGCCTGCGCGGCGAGGAGAACACGCCGTATGCCGGCGCGGCGGCGCGGGCCATGGTGCATCGGCTCGCGATGCAGCCCGAGCGCGCTTCCGGCAAGGACGCCGGAACCGTCAACGTCCTGGCGCTCGACAGCCGCGGCGAGATCTGCGCCGGCGTCAGCACGAGCGGCTTCGCCTGGAAGTACCCGGGGCGCGTCGGCGACTCGGCCGTGATCGGCGCCGGCAACTATTGCGACGGCCGCTACGGCGCCGCGGCCTGCACCGGGCGCGGTGAACTCGCGATCCGCGGCGCGACAGCCCGCACCGTGGTGCTGGGCCTCGCGCAGGGGCTCTCCCCCGAGGAGGCCGGCCGCGATGCCTTTGCCGATCTCGACCTGATTCCCGACGCCTACTTCAGCAACATGAACAGCGTCGTGCTGACGCCCGACGGCCGCCACGCCGGCTTCTCCACGGTCGAGAACCAGATCTACGTCGGCATGGACGAGACATCGAGCGAGGTGCAGTCCTGGCCGCGCATCTTCGTGCGGTTGAGCGCAAACGCGACCTGATCCGGGTCGCGCGCAGCAGGCTGGGAGCCCGCGCCTCGCGGGCTCCCAGCCTGCTGCAGCTTGCATCTTAGAGGTAGGCGTCGTCGCTCAGGACGAAGGCGTGCACCTGCGCCTCGGCGCCGTGCCTGCATGTGTGGTCACTCCGGCAGGCGTCGCACCAGACGCGGTGGCAGACCGCGCACTGGAATGCCTTGATCGCCGGATCGCCCGTGTCGTGCCTGCATGTCGGGCAGCGAGCCATGCAATCCCCTCCTCTTCGCGTGCAGGGATCAGTCCGCGAACTGCGCCTCCTCCGTGGAGCCGCGCAGGGCCGTCGTAGCGGACCGGCCGCCGTTGACGATCAGGTTGACCTCGTCGAAGTAGCCCGCGCCCACCTCGCGCTGGTGCCTGACGGCGGTGTAACCCTGCGCCTCCGCCTTGAACTCCGCCTCCTGCAGTTGCGAGTAGGCGAGCATGCCGTGCCTGCGGTAGCCCTGGGCGAGGTCGAACATGCTGTAGTTCAAGGCGTGGAAGCCAGCCAGCGTAATGAACTGGAACTTGTAGCCCATGTCCGCGAGTTCGTCCTGGAAGCGCTCGAGTTGCTGCTCCGTGAGCTTGCGCCGCCAGTTGAAGGACGGCGAGCAGTTGTAGGCGAGCAGCTTGCCGGGATGAACGCGGTGGATGCCCGCCGCGAACGCCCGCGCCTCGTCGACGTCGGGCTCCGAGGTCTCGCACCAGATCATGTCGGCGTAGGGCGCGAAGGCGACGCCGCGCGCGATCGCCGCGTCGAGTCCGCCGGAGCTGACGTGGAAGCCCTCCTGCGTCCGCTCGCCCGTCAGGAAGGGCTGGTCCGCGGGGTCGAGATCCGAGGTTATGAGCGTCGCACCGAGGGCGTCGGTGCGCGCGACGATGATCGTCGGAACGCCCGCGACATCGGCGGCCAGCCGCGCCGAAACGAGATTGCGCACCGCCGTCGCCGTGGGCACGAGCACCTTGCCGCCCATATGGCCGCACTTCTTCTCGGACGACAGCTGGTCTTCGAGATGGATTGCCGCAGCGCCCGCCTCGATCAGGTTCCTGACGAGTTCGTAGACGTTCAGCAGGCCACCGAAGCCAGCCTCCGCGTCGGCCAGGATCGGCGCGAACCAGTGGGTGCCGGACCGTCCCTCGACGGCGTCGATCTGATCGGCGCGCTGGAGAGCGCGGTTCAGGCGGCGCACGAGCGACGGAACGCTGTTCACGGGGTAGAGCGACTGATCGGGGTAGGTCTCGCCGGCGGCGTTCGCGTCCGCCGCGACCTGCCAACCGCTGACGTAGATCGCTTCGAGACCCGCCTTGACCTGCTGCACCGCCTGGTTGCCCGTCAGGGCCCCAAGGGCCTGGACGTGGCGCCGCTCGCGCAACAGCTGCCAGAGCCGCTCGGCCCCGAGCTGCGCCAAGGTGTGCTCGAGGCGCAGCGAGCCGCGCAGCCGCAGCACGTCCTCCTCGGTGTACGGGCGCGTGACCCCTGCAAAGCGGTCGAGCGGCAGGGGGCGATGGAAGACCTGTGCCGTTCCCTTGTCCTTCATCGTCGGGCCTCCTTCGCATTCTCTTGGCGGTGCGTTCGGTGCGGTGCAGTCCCGATCGCCCGCCCGGCGGCGGGACGCGGGGCGGGTGGGTCAGTCGAGCTGCAGGTAGGCCGGCAATGTGAGGAACTCCCTGAACTCGGGCGCGAGCGCGACATCCTCGAAGATCTGGCGCGCCTTGTCGACGCGTCCGCCGTTCCCCTGGCCGCGCAGCCCCGTGACCACCTCGTCGCCGATGCGCAGCACCAGTTCCCTGTCGACCGTTCTGCCGTCCGCCATGCCGGCCTTGTGCCGCAGCCACTGCCAGATCTGGGCCCGCGCGATCTCCGCCGTCGCCGCGTCCTCCATCAGGTTGAAGATCGCCACGGCGCCGTTGCCCGCAAGCCAGGACGAGAGGTACTGGATGGCGACGGAGATGTTGAGCCTGACGCCCTCCTCGGTGATCACACCGCCGGGCACCTGCATCGCGAGCAGGTCGGCGGCTCCGACCGAAACCTCGTCGCGCCCGCGCTCCTTCTGGTGCGGTCGCGTGCCGAGGACGCGGTCGAACACCTCCCGCGCGACCGGGACGAGGTCCGGATGTGCGACCCAGGTGCCGTCGAAGCCGTCGCTGGACTCGCGCTCCTTGTCCTGGCGGACCTGTGCGAGGGCGACGCGGTTCACTTCGGGGTCGCGCCGCGACGGGATGTAGGCCGCCATGCCGCCGATCGCGTGCGCCCCGCGCCGGTGGCAGGTCTTGACGAGGAGGTCGGTGTAGGCGCGCATGAAGGGAACCTGCATCGTCACCTGCGAACGGTCCGGCAGGACGCGCCCGGGATCGTCCCGGAACTTCCTGATGACGCTGAAGATGTAGTCCCAGCGGCCCGCGTTGAGGCCCAGGGCATGGTCTCTGAGGACGTAGAGGATCTCCTCCATCTGGAACGCCGCGAGGATGTTCTCGATCAGCACCGTCGCCTTGATCGTGCCGTGGCCCAATCCCAGCTCGCGCTCCGCGAAGTCGAAGACGTCGTTCCAGAGCTTCGCCTCGTGGTAGCTCTCGAGCTTGGGCAGGTAGAAGTACGGGCCGCTGCCCTGGCGTGCCAGGGCCTCGTGGTTGCGCAGCACGTAGAGCCCGAAGTCTACCAGGCTGCCCGACAGAGGCCGCCCTTCCAGGACGAGGTGCTTCTCGGGCAGATGCCAGCCGCGCGGCCGCACGACGAGCGTCGCCACCTGCTGGCCCAGCCGGTACACCTTGCCCCCCGACTCGAGGCTGATGCTGCCCTCGATGGCGTCGCTCAGGTTCTGCTGGCCCTCGATGACGTTGGCGAACGTCGGTGCGTTCGCGTCCTCGAAGTCCGCCATGAACACCTGCGCGCCCGAGTTGAGCGCGTTGATGACCATCTTGCGGTCGACAGGTCCGGTAATCTCGACGCGCCTGTCCTGCATATCCGCCGGGGCGTCGCCCACCCGCCACTCCCCCGTCCGGATCGCGCCGGTCTCGGCAGGGAAGTCCGGCAGCCAGCCGCCGTTGAGCCGCTCCTGCACGACTGCGCGCTGCGCGAGCAAGTCCCGCCGCCGCTCGCCGAACCGCTCCTCCAGTTCCGCGAGGAAGGCGAGAGCGTTTGCATCGAGCACATGTGCCCACTGCGGACGGTCTAGGATCTCAAGCGCCGGGGCCATCGCCACTCCCCCCTGCTCAGGGCCAGGTCGGCCCGGTTGCGAACAGCCTACCATCGTGGTCGGCGCGGGTCGCGCGGCGTGCGGCGAACGGTCGCACGCGGCCGGTGAACGGCAATGCTGCGGGGCTGGACTGCAGACCGGCTCCAGGTTCCCTTGCGCGGGAGGCGATGTACAGGTGGGCATGTCCGTTTCATAATGGTGTGGACAATGCGGCACGGAGCTGAAGCCATGGCCAACGCCGCCCCGGCCAATCCCGGCTTCGTCTACGAGGGCTACCGCCTCTTCTGGCAGGTGGCCGACCTGCTCATGCAGGATGTCGAGCCTTCGCAGGCGGCCTGGCAGGGCCTTCTCGCCGCACCCGGATACAGGGAACTCCTCGACCGGGAGTTCGCGCCCGACTTCTTCCCCGACCACTTCCGCGTGGCGTTCAAGCCATCCCTGGGCGGCAACCTGGCCCAGGTGCTGCGGGGCGGCTCCTACGCGGGCCTCATCCGGCACTACCTGCACGCGGCCGAGACCCGCGACCACATCGCAAGGGGGATGGCGGCCATCGCCTCGGCCCCCTTGGCCGATCAGGCGCGCGAGGCCGCGCTGGCCTGGCTGCCGCCGGGGTTCTCGCCGGACTTCCCCACCGTCGCCTTCGTCATCTTCGCTCCCGACGCGCGCGGCTTCTCGAGCGTCGTGCTGGACGCGGCATTCGCCTGCCAGCTGCCCACGCCCGTGCCGATGCTGGCGCACGAGTATCACCATGTCTTCCGCGAGGGGCTCAAGGCTCCGCGAACGCCGCCCGACCCGGACGAGGCGGACATGCTCTGGGTCCTCGACCAGCTCGAGACCGAGGGCATCGCGGACCAGATCGACAAGCGCGACTGGCCCCGTCGCGTGCCCGCAGGGCCTGGCAGGATGTCCGAATACGCCCGACGCTACCTTGAGCACTTCGCCGCGGCGCCCGCCCGTATCCGCCAGCTCGACGCCCTGCTCACGGCCTGGCGCGACACGCCTGGCGAGCGCAAAGCCATCGGCAGGCGCCTGCGCGCGGCGATCCCGCTCGCCGGTCATCCGACAGGCAGCTTCATGGCGCGGCTGATCGAGGGCCGCCTCGGCCGCTTGGCCTGCGTCGGAGCGGTCGGCGATCCCTTCAGGTTCATGCGGCTCTACAGCGCGGCGGCCCGGGCCGGCGGCATGGGACCGGCGCTCAGCGACGCCGCCCTGGAGGCCGTGGCGGCGCTGGAGCGCAGCTGCCTCACGGCCTGATAGCCGCAAGCGCCGCCCCGGGCGTGTCCGGAGCGGCGCCGCCTATGTATTGCAACTCCCAAGCGCAATACACTCTATTGACGCCCGCCTGGCACAATGCGCCAGAACCCGACCCACGTCGCCAACGTGCAGACCGCCACTGCGCAGCATGCGACGTCCTCGTTCACCTACGCCCGGCGTCACGCGCCCTGCCCGTTGGGTGAACCGAAGCGCCGCACTTTTGCGTCGGGACGCTCGTCTTCGTGGTACCCATAAAGGGATCCTAGCGCGCAGGCGCCATTGTACGGGCGTAGCGGACCGCATTGTAACCGAGGGCCTGCACGGCGTAGCGGTCTTGCCCGATCGCGAACACCGCCTCGGACGGCGCATCCTGGCCAGCCGCGTAGACGGCGACCCCGTTCTGGCCGGGCAGCTGCCCGTCTAGGTAGCTCGCCGCCTCACGCACCGCGAGCGTCGTAGGGTTGCCCCATTCGGCCGGCGCCCACGGCCCCACCCAGAATGTCCAGCCGCCCTCGCGCCATGTGACGGCCTCCATCGCCCCCTGCCCCGCGCCGATGACGAAGGTCGTGGCAACGATGCCGTGGCCGAGGTCCACTGTTCCCTGCGCGGCGTTCTTCATCGTCTCGACCTTTGGTAGCGGGATCCACTGCGAGAGGCCGAGGTTCCCGCCGGGTGCGGCGCCGATCACGTTCATGAGCAGTTCCGCGTTTCCGAACCGGGCCTGCGGAGCATTGAACGGAATCGGCCGCTTCGGTCCGTAGCCGAGCGAGACGCGATACCCATGCTGCGTGATGCTGAAGTTCGCGTCGATCGTCCCTTGCGGGGCAATCTGGCCCTCGAGCTTTGGCAGGTACACGAGTAGCGGAGCGCTCGCAAGCTGGCGGCCGAGTTCGCTGCGCGCCATGCCATACGTACGCCGCCATTCCGTATGGCGCGCGACATGGCTCGCCGGGTGCGGCCCACGCCCGTGCAGCTGCAGGTGTACGAGCGCGGCGACCAGGAATAGCGCGGCAACCGTCGCGACGCTCGCCAGAAGCCAGCGGCGGCCGCCACCGCGGGGCGCCGAGCCCAGGCGTGCGGCGAGCGCCGCGCGGTCCGGCTCGATGCCGGCTCGCTCCAAGGCACGCGGCAGGTCCCGCAGCGTCTCTTCGATCGTTCTCTTCATCCTTCACATGCCTCCTCGAGCAACTGGCGGAGCATGGCGCGCGCCCGAAAGAGCCGGCTGCGCACCGTGCCTTCCGGAATTCCGAGCATCGTCGCCGCCT
>JAJZVM010000051.1 GCA_021845645.1 Bacillota bacterium | reverse complement strand
CATCTGGCAGCTGCAGAACGCGGGAGAAAGCGCCGCCGAGGTGGCTAAGAGGACAAACCGCCCACAAGGCGAAGTAGAACTGATCATGCGACTCATGCGCCAGCGGGGCACGCCGGCGCCTGGGACGGGGAGGTAGGCAGAACCATGGGTCCACTTACATCGATGGATGTCTCGACGTCCGGTCTCACCGCCTACCGCGAGATGATGGACGTGATCGCCAGCAATATCGCCAACATGTATTCCACGACGACGCCTTCCGGGGCGCCGTATCAAGAGGAAGCCGTCGTGCTGCAGGCAGGTCCGACCTTCGCCGCTACGCTCGGCCAGGTACTGCAGCCCCAGGGCGTCGAGGTGGCCGCGATCGTCCAGGTGGGGCAGGGGACGGCAGGCAGCGGTGCCGCGGCCGCCACGGCGGGACAGGCGACGAACGTCGACCTCGTCTCGCAGATGACCCAGCTCATCCTGGCGAGCCGCGCCTACGACGCGAACGCCTCGGCGTTCGCGGTGGAGAAGTCTGTGGAACAGAGGGCCTTGCAGCTTGGCCAGAACGCCTGAACCCGGGGCCGCGACCGCGGGGGCACCGGATCTCGGCAGAATCTTCGGCACCGCCCGCGACTTCTGGCAGCAGAAGGAACCGGAAGTCCGGCGGCGTTACGTCACATGGGCCACGATCGCCATCGTCGTTTTGGCCGGCGTTGGCTACTTCACCACGCGAAACCCTTACACGCTCGTTTTCTCGAACCTGGCCCCGGCCGACGCCGGCCAGGTGACGCAGGCGCTCACCTCGCTCAAGATCCCGTACCAGCTCGAGGGCACGAGCGTCTACGTCCCCGCGTCCGAGGCGGACCAGGCCAGGGTGGATCTCGCGACGCAGGGGCTCCCGGCCCAGGGCTTCGAGGGCTATAATGGCGTCCTCTCGAGTTCCGGCCTCGGCATGACCGACCAGCAGCTGAGCCTCGCGACCCTGAACGCCTTGCAGAACGACCTCGCGCAGACGGTGGAGTCCATCTCGGGCATCGCCAAGGCCAACGTCCTCCTGCAACCGGCGCAGCAGTCCGTCTTCGTCGACCAGCCGCAGTCCCAGGCGACGGCGGCCGTTTTCGTCGACCTGGAGCCGGGCATCACGCTCTCGCCGAGCCAGGTGCTCGGCATCGAGGAACTCGTGGCCCACTCCGTGCAGGGGCTCTCGATCAGTCACGTCTCGGTGGTCGACCAGAACGGAGACCCCCTGACCGCGGCGAGCGGCGCGGATCCCTCGACCGCGGGCAGCAGTGGTAGCGCGAGCGGCGAGATGGCGCTGCAGCGCCAGTTCGAGCAGAATTTGAACGGGCAGCTCACAGCGCTCCTGCAGCCGATCGTAGGGGCGGGCAACGTCGTGGTGCAGACGAGCGCCACGCTCGACACGACGCAGACGCAGACGCAGTCCAGCGTCGTGCAGCCGCTGAGCTCGGGGCAGGGCGTGCCGGTTTCGAACCACACGATCAAGGAGACCTTCACCGGCACAGGCACCCCCCCGACGGTATCGGGTTCCACCTCGACGCCGACCTATCCCGCCGGCTCGACCTCGGGGCAGAACAGCCTCAACTACACCGACTCGACGATCAATTACCAGGTCTCGCACATCAACCAGACCATCACGTCGCAGCCCTTCACGCTCAAGGGCCTGACAGTGTCCGTGATGCTCAACTCTACCGCCTACCACCTGACGGCGCAGAACCAGAAGGCCCTGCAGAAGCTCATCGGCACGGCGGTCGGGTACACGACCGCCCAGCTGACCCAGAGCGACGTGACGATCTTCTCGGCTCCGTTCCAGAAGGCCAAGGTGCCGGTGTTCCCCACGACGTCGACGCTGCCCGCGTCGCCGACGATGCTGGGGGCGGCCGGTGGCGCGGTCCTCCTGCTCATCGTGCTCGCCTTCCTGCTGCTGCGCAGGCGCGGCCGGGGCAGGGGCCCCGCACCGCGTGTACAGCGCCAGCCGCTGCAGCCCGCGCCCGAGCCGCTGCCACCCGTGGCGCCCGATCCCACCCGCATGGTGATGGACCGGGTCAAGGACCTGGTGCAGCGCGATCCGGAGGAAGCTGCCAACCTGGTGCGCAATTGGCTGCGCGAGGACACAAGAAGGAGATAGCGAGACCTGCGGCGCAGCTACAGGGCGCAGGCCGCACCTAGATAGACCAGATCGCCTTACAGCGGCCAGAATGACAGTTCCTGAGGCGCGCGAACGCGCGATAAGGAAGATAGAGGGATTCAGGCGAACGAGGAGGTGGGCAAGGTGAAGGTGGACGAGGTGTCAGGCATTCCCGAGGTACCGCAGGTCCGGCAGGGACAGGCGGCGCGGGAGGCCGAGCTGCAGCGCCAGAACGTGCAGCCGCCGACGCCGCCCGACCAGGTGGAGATCTCGCAGGCCGCCCGCTTCGCGGCCGCGCCCGACCAGGCGGCGCGGGTCGAGAAGCTGAAGGCCGAGGTGCAAAAGGGCATCACGGTGCAGCCGGACAAGATCGCGTCCGCTTTGGTCAGCCAGGGAGTCGTGCGTTGACGGGCGAAGAGGATCTCAGCGTCGCGATCGGCCTCTACGAGGAACTTTCGGTGCTGCTCGACGAGATCAAGGCGGCCGTGGTCGGCGCGGACACGGACAGGCTTTCGGCGCTCGTGCCACAGCAGGAGGAACTTCTGCGACGCGTCGGCGCCCTGCGCTTGCCGGAGACCGCGCCGGACGACCAGGTGCAAAAGCTCGAGCGGGTGGCGGCGGACGCCCTGTGGCGCAACACCCAGAACGGGGTCCTGCTCCGGGAGCAGCTCGCGCTCATCCAGGTGACGATGAAGGCGATTCTTGGCGAGGGCAGCGCGGTCAATCGGCTCGCCTGACCGCCAGGGTCCTGAAAGGGGGAACCGGGGTTGCCATCGGCGTTTTTCGGCCTCGACATCGCGAACACCGCACTCTCGGCGGCGCAGGTGCTCATGGATGTGGCCGGGCAGAACATCGCCAACGACGCGACGCCTGGCTACTCCCAGCAGGTGGCGAGCCTCGTGGCGACGCCGCCGTATGCCCAACCCGACATGGGGGGCCTTTACACCCCGCAGCTCGGAACCGGCGTCGAAGTACAGTCGGTGAACCGGGTGCGGGCGAGCTATTTGGATGGACTTTTCCGCACGACGCAGAGCGACGAGAGCAATTACTCGGCGCGTTCGAACTACCTGCAGGCCTTGCAGAGTGTGCTGAACGAGCCCGGCTCGAATGGGCTCACTTCGACCATGAACCGCTTCTTCTCGGACTACCAGACGCTCTCCCAGAACCCCCAGAGTTCAGCCGCCCGCACGGTGGTGCAGCAGGACGGCGAGGCGATCGCGGCTCAGATCCAGCAGATCTACCAGGGGATGCAGAACGTCGGCCAGCAGGCGCAGAACCAGGCGACGCTGGATGTGCAGACCGTGAACTCGGATCTGCAGCAGCTCGCGAACCTCAACACCACCATCGCGCAGGCGCAGGCCATCGGCCAGCAGCCGAACGACCTTCTGGACCAGCGCGACAACCTTCTCGACAGCCTCTCGAAGCTGATCAACATCAACGTGTCGACACAGACGACTACGGTAGGTTCCTACGTCACGTCGCAGGTGACCGTGACGACCCCGGCGAGCGGCGGAGGCGCCGTAACCCTCGTCGATGGCGGCCAGTATGGCTCGGCCACCCTGACGCCGGCGAGTTCGGGGCCCCAGTTTACGCTGAGCGCCACGGACGCCGTGACGGGTACGTCGTCGGCCGTGGCGCCGACCGGCGGCTCGATCGGGGCAGCGTACCAGCTTGTGAACCAGGACCTCAACCCAACGCCATCGTCCGGGACGAGCCTGATGAGTGAGTTCAACGCGGCGGCCCTGAACCTCGTGAACGGCATCAACAAGGTGCAGACGCAGGGAGTCTACCCCGTCTATGCGAGCGGTAGCACCACACCGTCCTCCTGGTCGGGCGGCGTGCCGTTCTTCGTGTCCTCGCAGAACCCGTCTTCCACGTCGCCGACCTTAACCACGTCGGACATCCCGACGGTCGAAGTGAATCCGGCCATCCAGAGCGACATCAACCAGATCACGACGACGAACACGCTGAATGGCAACGTCCCGGCCCTCGGCGACAACTCGAACGCAATAGCCATGGCGGATTTGGGACAGAGCCAAAACGGCCCGGTGCAGACCTATGCGTCCTTCGTTTCGGACATGGGCGCGTCCGTGGACTTGTCGCAAAACCTCCAGAGCACGTCGGATTCGCTGCTGAGCCAGATCACGTCCCAGCGCGAGCAGACGGCCGGCGTCTCCATCAACGAGCAGATGACCAACCTCATTCAGGCCCAGAGCATGTACACGGCCGCCGCGAAGGTCGCGGAGGCCATGGACAGTTCCCTGCAGTCCCTCTTGAGCGCGATTCAGCCATAGCTAGGACGTCCTGACGATTGAATGGGGAGGGAGACCCGGTGCGCATCACGGATCAGATGATGTATCAAAACCTTACGCAGAGCATCGACCAGGCCCAGGCGGCATACATCCGCACGCAGGAAGAGGCGAGTTCCGGCGTCTCCATCTCGCAACCGTCGGACAACCCCGCAGGCACGGCGGTCGTGCTCCAGCTGACATCGGCGCAGCAGCAGGTGACCTCCTGGCAGGGCAATGCCCAGGCGGTGCAAAGCAAGATGCAAACGACTGATCAAGCGATGGCCCAGATCGAGAGCGTGATCTCGACGGCGCAGTCCCTGGCCCAACAGGGCACATCCGGAACCATGACTGCCCAGGATCTCACGGACCTTTCCCAAAAGGCCGCCTCTCTTGTGCAGCAGACGGAGAGTCTCGCGAACACCCAGTATGCTGGGGAGTACGTGTTCGGTGGCGTAGCGCAGCAGCCCCCCGTCGTGAGCGGCGCCTACAACGCCACGGCCACGTCCGCGCCGCAGTCCATCGAGATCGGGCAGGGCGTTAAGGTGCAGACCACGGTCGATGGCAACCAGGCGTTCAACACAGCGCCCTCGAACACCCCAAGCGATTGGAGCACCAACCATACGGCCCAGGCCACCCTCTTGAACGTGCTGTCGGCCCTGCAGTCCGATCTCGCAGCCGGCAACACGGCCGCGGTCGAGGCGGACCTCGGCGCTCTGGCGGCGCAAGGCGATAACATCTCAAGCCTGCGGGCCCAGCTTGGTGCCAACATGGAGCAGGTCCAGGCGGCCGTTTCGCAGCTTACCACGATGAGCTCGACCCTCCAGATCGAGCAGGGCAACGTGGAAAACGTCGACATGGCCAAGGTCCTGACGCAGCTCACGGCCCAGCAGACAGCGTACCAGGCGGCGGTGGCGGCGGGAGCCAACATGAAGCTGCCCACGCTCGCCAGCTACCTGAGCTGACAAGAAGGTCCGTTAAACGAGGAAGCCGCACCACTCCGGTGCGGCTTCCTCGTGCTGCGATCACAACTTGCCGTTGAGCAAACGGCCCGCCGCCTCGTGCCGTTTGCCGAAGTGACGCAGAAGCGCGCCGGTGATCCGGTGCTTCGTCGCAAGCTCGGCCGACACGCGCTCGAGGTCCTCCAGCACGGTCCTGAGGGCGGGCAAGTCGTCCTGCTGGGGGCTTAGGCGACCGAGGAGGACATCCGCCTCCCGACGCGCGTTCGTGAAGGCCGGCCAGTCGTTGTGTTCGAGCGCCGCCTTCTCCTGCGCGACCAGAGCGGCGAGCTCGCCGACGTCCTGGCTAGGCATCGGCTGAGCCACCGGCGCCGATCCAGCAGGCCATGAGCAACTCGTCGACATCCTGCCCGTCGATGCAGTACTGCCCCCTGCGCACCGCCTCCACCTCATAGCCGCTCCGCTCGAACAGGGCAAGGCCATAGACGTTCGTCGCCAGAACACTCAGAGTAAGCTTGCGCACCCCCACCACCTGCGCCCAGTTGCGCATCGCCGTGATCAAGGCCTGGCCGACGCCCTGACGGCGTGCGGCCTTGTCCACCACGATCGCCATCGAGGACACATGGACAAGCGATTCGCTGGTGCCGCGCGAGGCGTAGAGGTACCCGACCAAATCGTCTCCGTCGAACGCCACGAGCATCAGGTGGATGAGCGGGTCGGCGGATGCCGCGAACTGCGCCTGCGCGTCGGCTGTCAGGGGGAAGCGGTCGACGCCGAGGGAGCGGTCTTCATCCGCCACCTTGTTCACGAGCGCGACGATGCGCTCGGCGTCTTCCGGGCGGGCGCTGCGGACTGAGGGCGTGGACATGGGCTAACCTCCGCTCGAACTGGAGCCGGAACCCGAAGAACCGCTGCTGCCGCCATTGAGCATGGACGTCAAAAGCCCGGAAAGCTGATTCTTCTGCGTGGTCACGGCCATCAGCGCCTGCATCTCCTGGTTGAACTGATCCTGGAGAGCGTTCTGCTGGATGGTGATCAGGCTCTGCTCCTGCGTCTGCTCGTTGGTGAGGTCCGAGATCTGGCTCTGGATGTCGGTCTGGATGCCGGCGATGATGCCTGTGCTGGTGTCGCCGTAGTTGTTGAGGATGGTTCCGAGCTGCGTGGCCACGCCGCCGCTGCCAGTGAAGATGGCCTGCAGTGCCTGGGCGTTAGCGGTGGCGGCGGTCCCGAACGTGCTCGACGAGAACGCCAGCTTCGTGGTGTTGTCGGATTGGAGGTTCAGGGTGATACCGGCGTCCGAGACGCTCTGGTAGCCGACTGGTGCGGAGGAGTTGCTCGAGAGCAGGACGGAGTTGATCTGCTGCATGATGCCTTCCGCCGTCGGATCGCCTTGCAGGATCGCTCCCTTTCCCGTGTCCTTGTTGATTTCGGCCTGGAGGGCATTGTAGTCGCCGACGAACTGGTTGATGGCCGACTGGGCTTGGCTCGTCGAGGTGGTGACGGTGATCGTGGTCGAGCCTGCCCCCTGCAGGTTGAGGGTGAGACCGGGTACGGTCGTGGAGTCCGTGCCGGTGGTGCTTGATGTCGTCACGTTGTTCACCGTGTAGATCCACGGGGAGCCGGTGACCTTCTCCGCCATGCCGAGGCCAGAGGAGCCGGTACCCTCGAAGACGCCGTTCGGGTCGCTGATGTTGAGCGCCCCGTATTGGGTGGAGTCCACGGCGAGGTAATAGGAGGTGACGCCATTGTAGGTGCCGCTCATGACGGTCGCGGTGGCGCCGGCGTCGGCCGCGTTGATCTTGGCGGCGATGGAGGTCAGACTGTCTGACGACGAGACGCTGATCGAGGTGCCATTGATGGAGAAGCTGCCCTGGAGGCCCAGGGTGTTCGTGGCCGACGTCTGCGATGAGCCGAGCCACTGGTCATAGGCGCCGGCGGTGGTCACGTCGACGTTGTAGGTCCCGGCCGTTGCGCTGGAGGATGCTGTCGCTGCGACGACCCCTGTCGGGAAAACGGAGGCGGTGGGAGCGGCCCACGTGGAGGCCTGGGACAGCGTAGTCGCGTCGCTTGCAAGGGCGTTGACATCAGACTGGATGGAGGACCAGGCTTGCGAGGTTTGCGTGAAGTTAGATATCTCCGTGGACATGGTCTGCAGGGGCTGTTCAAGCGCCGTCTCCTCTTCCTGTTGCAGTTGCGACAGCCCGGTCAGATTCAGTCCTGGGTAGAGGGCCTGTAGCAATTGCGGGTTATTAAGGAGACTCCCCAGCGGAGACGCTCCGCTGCTCACCGACATCACCCGCCTTCCGAGACGCCTTCGAATCCATCGCGGACATTGCTCAAAACGGAGACGACACTGTCGATGAGAGCGGCGTCATGTGATGTATTGGCCTTGCCCAATGTCATTTCAGCCCATGCGTAAAGATCATTCAGGTTCTGCCCGAGTTCTCCTGCCAGGTCGCGCGTGGCGCTGCGCAGCTGCATAAGGACCTGTTGAGCGGCAATCAGGTGCTTGTTGGATGTGGCAAAGTCACTTTGCATCAGGGCGCGCCGGCCGACCAGAATGGAGTCCACGAGCACCCGAAGCAGGGTCCCCATGGAGGCCTCGTCGGGTGTGGCTTCGCGCTGGATTCGGCGATACGCGTCGATGCCGCTCGTCATATGACCACCTTCAGGAAGGGTATGGCACTGGGCGCAGGGCGTAGGGCTCTGCGCCCAGTGCGGAGGGTCCGATCAGTTGTTAGGGGATCAGCTTGAGGAGCGCCTGGGGCATGGAGTTCGCCTGGGCCAGCATTCCGACACCGGCCTGCTGCAGGATCTGATCGCGCGTGAGCTGCGACATGCCCTGCGCAATGTCGGCGTCCATGATCTGCGCGCGGGCGGAGGTCAGGTTCTGCGACGACACCTGCAGGTCGGAGGCGGCGAACTGGAGGCGGTTCTGGTAGGCGCCGATGTTCGCGCGCTGGTTCGAGATGGTGTTGATGGCGTTGCCGAGAACGGTGAGGGCGGCTTGGGCGTCGGCCTGGCTCGTGATGTCGATGCCGGTTGAGGCAGTCGCGTTGCCGGTACCGTTCGTGTAGGACGTGGCCGCCGCACCGCTCTGGCCGACGGTGAAGGCGGTGGCGGTCTCGGTGACGTTGCTGGGTGAGGTGATGGTGCCGCCGGAGTAGCTAGAGGTGTAGCTGCCGCTCGTGTCGGTGTTGACCTGGCTTGCGGCCGCGAAGGTCAGGGCGCCGGAACCGGCGCTGATGCTCACCTGCTGCCCGCTGGCGATCTCGCCGTCCACCGTGGCGGAGTAGGTCGACGAGGTCGGCGAGGTGGCGGTGAACGCCGTGGACGTGGGCGACAGGCCCAGGGTGAACGAGTGGCCGGAGGTGGCCGCTCCAGCAAGGGTCAGCGTGAAGGTGCTGCCGTTGGCTGTGATGGAGTACTGGTTCGACGCGTTGCCGGTAATCGTACCGCTCGTCACGCCAGTGTTCGCGTCTGTCACGGTCAGGGTGTTGGTGCCGGTTTCGTTGATGGTCAGGGTGTCGCTGGTCGTGGCCGTGTAGCCGCTGCCGCTGAGGGAGCTGAAGTCCGTGGCGTTGGTACCCCCGACCGAGGAGACCTTCCACGGCGTCACCACAGCCTGCACGGACCAGCTGCCCGTGCCAACGCCGGCGGCGTTGACACTGACCCCACCCGCGAGACCGTTCTGCATGATCGTGTTGCCGGCGGTCGTGATGGTGGATGTGAGGCCTGTTACGCCAAGCGAGTAGGCGTCGGCGCCCGCGATCGAGACCGAGAGGTCCTGTCCCTGGTCCGGACCGACCTGGATGGACTGGTTGGCGAAACCGCCACCCAGGAGGTTCAACGTGTTGAAGTTCGTGTCGTTGGTGATCTGCGTGATCTGCTGGGTGTACTGGTTCATCTCGGCCTGCAGGGCGTTCAGGTCGGTGGAGTTGTTCGTGCCGGTCGCGGCCTGGGAGGCCAGGGACCGCATCGACTGCAGAATGCTCTGGATCTGGCCCAGGGCGCTGTCCGCGGTCTGGAACAGGTTGATGCCGGTCTGCGAGTTCTGGTAGGCCTGGTTCATGCCGCTGATCTCGCTCTGCATCTGCTGCGCGATCGCGAGCCCCGCCGGGTTGTCCGCTGCCGAGTTGATCTTCAGACCTGAAGACAACTGCCCGAGGACATTGGTCATGTCGTTCTGCGTGTTGCTGAGGTTCAGCCACGCATTCATGGCGGCGACGTTCGTGTTTACGAACATGTCCTTCCCGCGCCCTCCGACGCGGATTTCCCTTCCCTTCCCTGAAAAATCTTCTCCCCCGTCGAGGAGATTCTGGAGGGGAACCCTCGAGAGGTTCTACCTCTCCTATCGGACATGTCCGGGGGATATGGAGAGCCGAAATCTCGCCAATAAGGCCCTCAGACTCGCGTGGAAGGCGTCCGTCGTACGATAGCGGCCCCAAACCGCCCGAAATCTCGCCTTTACTTCCGATTTTCCCCGCTAAAGCTTGCGCATGGCCTGAAGACGCTTGCGCTCCTGACGCAGCACGTAGGCGATGACGCGATCCTGGTCGATCTCCTTGATCTCCATGAAGTCGCAGCCGATCAGCCTGCCTTCCTTTGGCGCCTCGCCTGCGCGCACGACGTACATGGTGAGGGGGATGGGGGCACCGCTTTCGAGGAAGAGCGTTGCCGACACGATGTCCTGCTTCATGATGCCCGAGTCCTTCGGGCAGTGCGCCAGAAGTCCGCAGCCGGAGAGGTCGATCGCGCGGCAGGCGGTCTCGCCGATGATCAGAGGGAGGTCCACCGGCGTGCGGTGGAAGCGCCGCTTGGCGAACCGCTGGATCATCAGAGGCTGCCTCGCGGTCACCCTTCCGTCGGGCGAGACGGACAAGACGTCCAGCTCCGCCACCAGAGTGGCCGTCTCGGTGTCGATGCGGGCGATGATGTGGCTGCCCGCAGCGAACGGCACGCCGCGCCAACGTCTGCCCACGGGGGCAAACGTCAGCGAACGCCCGTCCTGTTCCGCGAGCTTTGCCGGCAGCACCACGGGGCCGTCGGGTGTGGCACGCTCGAGCGACACTTCGGCGCCGATCGGGAACTGGGGTAGTTCTTCCAAGCGATGGGCCTCCCGCGGGACGGCTTGCTGAGACGCGATGTGACTTCGCAGGATAAAGTCTTTGGGTAGAGAATCAGGAGCGCAGTTCTCGCGCCCACGGTAGCAGATGGGCTAAAGTGGTTACAAGCGAGAATGGTACATTAGGACCTATTCGACGCAGAGTTCCCCATTCATGCTGCATTTGCGGTGATGGACGAAGGATCGGAGGTGACGACGATATGGCCGAAGATCCCATGCTGAGCCAGGCGGAGATCGATGCTCTGCTTCGCTCGCTTCAGGAGGAGACGGCACAACCGCAGGCACCGGCGGACGCGACGGCTACGGTCGCAGCGCAGGCGGGCCCTCCGGCGAAAGCCAGAGCCGGGGTCCCTGCGCATGCAGCCTATGACCTGCCACCGGGATTTGGCCTCCTGCTCGGGGTGCACGTGTCGCTCTCCGTGGAGCTTGGTAGCACGGTCCTGGAGCTGGGGGAGCTCTTGCAGCTCGGGCGCTCCTCGCTGATCGTGCTGGACGGCCGCGTCGACACCCCCCTCGTCCTGCGCATCAACGGCGTGCCCTTCGCCGAGGGCGTCGTCGTCGAGACGAACGGCCGCTACGGCCTGCGCATCACGGAACTCTTGCAGCCCGAGGAAGGAGCCAAGGCATCTTGAACGTCGAGTGGATCAACCCATTCATCCGCGCCGCAAACCACGTGCTTGGGGAGACGGTCTCATTCAGCCCCGCGGAGCTCGGCCAGCTGCTCGTCGAGGAGATCCCCTACACGACGCAGGACGTCACGTGCATGCTCGGCGTCTCGGGCGTCCTGTCGGGCTCCGTGCTGCTCGGCATGCCGGAGTCCGTGGCGTCGGTCATCGTGGAGCGCATGGTGGGGCAGCCGACGCCTGTTTCGGACGCCCTGGGGGAGTCGGCGCTCGGCGAAGTCGTGAACATGATTTCCGGATCCGCCCTGCGCTTTCTCGAAAGCGCAGGCTACACCTGCACCATCACCCCGCCCGTGGTCATCCGCGGACGGGGTGCCGTCATTTCCACCGCGGCCAAGAAGCGGATCGTCGTCCCCATGCGCTATGGCGACGCCCTGATGCATCTCGCGGTGTCCCTGCAGCAGGGCTGAGGAGGACAAACCCATGAGGCGCATGCGCCTAGGGGTGGGCGCCGTAGGGTTCACCCTCGCGGATCCCCCCACCGACGCGACGGGACGGCCGCTGGCGCCGCGCGGCACCGTCATCGACGCGGACCTTGCACGGCGCCTGCAGGAAGCGGGCGTCCACATCGTTTTCGTCGAAGACCCCGCCTTCCAGGACCTCCAGTACTCCTCGCTCGTCTCGCCACCGACGCTGCGTCTCGCGGCCGCGGTGTTCCACGAAGCCAGCGAGCGCCTGCAGATGCGCCCCAAGGATCCCCTGCCCTATGTGCCCTTCCTGCACCTGGCGCAGGCGGTGATCCAGGATTCCTTCGACACGCCGCTCGACGTGGCCGCCGTGCTGCATCCGCAGAACCAGTCCCAACGCGACGAGATCCACGCTCTCAACCGCGCCAGCCTGGCGGTGCGGCTCGCGCAGGCCATGCGCTTGCCCCGCTACGCGGGCGATCTCGCAGCCGCGGGACTGGCCTGCGATCTCGGCATGCTGCTCGTGCCGCAGGACGTGCGATGGCGCCAGGGTGCCCTCTCTCAGGACGACATCGATGCCCTGCACGCCCACGTGGCCTCAGGCCTGCGCTACGTGGAAGCACGGGAGGGCTGGACCGCGGTGACGCGGGCGGCGATCGCCCAGCACCACGAGCGGATGGATGGCAGCGGCTATCCAAACCGCATGCGCGGCGACGAGATCCACCCGACGGCGCGCATCCTCGCGGTCTGCGACGTCTTTGCGGCGATGCTGCTGCCGCGTCCGGATAGGGCCGTGCTCTCGCCGGAGGAGGCCCTGGCGGAGGTGGACGGAGCCGCCGGCAGCCTCTTCGACTACGACACGGTGGTCGCGTTCCACCACATGGTGCCGCCGTTCCCGGTCGGGACCGAGGTGGAACTCTCGACCGGCGAGCGCGCCGTGGTGCTGCGGGTGCCCACGGGCCTCAAGGCGAGACCACTCGTCCGGGTGTTCATGGACAAGGAAGGCAACCGCCTAGAGGAGTTCGCGGAGCTGGATCTCAGCCAGCGCGACATGCAGGCGACAACCATACTCCGCGTGATCGCTTAGCTGAATCGTCGGGGGGAAGACGCAGTGGCCAAGATCCTGGTGGTGGACGACGCCATGTTCATGCGCAGCAGGCTCCGAGGCCTGCTCGAGGGAGCGGGACATGCCGTCGTGGAAGCCGCGAACGGCAAGGAGGCCGTGGAGACCTTCGAGCGCGAGCGTCCGGCGCTCGTTCTGATGGACGTCACGATGCCGGAGATGGACGGCCTCGAAGCCTTGAAACGCATCCGTCAGGGAAATCCGACGGCCCGCGTGATCATGTGCTCGGCGCTCGGCCAGCAGTCCATCGTGCTGGAAGCGATCAAGGCCGGCGCCAAGGACTTCATCGTCAAACCGTTCAGGCCGGAGAAGGTGCTTGAGGCCGTCACCCGCCAAGTCGTGGGCTAGGCCGTTCAGACTTTTCTATTATTGCTTCCGGTATAATTTGTTCGCCCAGAACTTGGGGATCGGGCGCCGGGGGATGAGCCTATGAGCGACGGGGATCTGCAGTTCGTGCTCTTCGAGATCGAAGGCGTTCGGTATGGCGTGGAAGTGGAGAATGTCCTCGAGGTCATTACGCGCCCTGAGGTAAGCCAGGTGCCGTCGGCCCAGGATTTCGTCCAGGGCGTCATCAACCTTCGGGGCAAGGTCTTGCCCGTCATGGACCTGAGGCGCCGCTTCCGCCTCGGCGGGGACTCCGCACGCTCGACCCACATCGTCATCATGCAGCTGCACAGCGAGACGGCCGGAATCGCCGTGGACGGGGTGTCGCAGGTGGTGCGCATCCCCGTCGAGGCGATCGAGCCGCCGCCCGCCGCGATCTCGGGACCGCAGGCGCGGTATGTCGTGGGCATCGCCAAGTTGCCGGAGTTCCTCGTCGTGCTGCTGGACCTTCAAAAGGCGTTCGAGGAGTCCGACATCGCCATCGACGCCGCGAACCACGCGGCCGTCGGTCCGGGTGGCGGCTACAACGCCATGTCGGGCGAGGCGGGGAAGCGGGGGGCGGACCATGGCGAATGATCTTGGCTGGTCCCTGACCGAAGACGATCGCCAGCTTTTTCTCGCGGAGGCCGACGAACTCGTGCAGGTGCTCGAGTCCGGGGCGCTCGCGATGGAACAGGGCGGCATCGCCGACGAGACGTTGCAGGCGATGTTCCGCGCCGCGCACACCTTGAAGGGCAATGCTGGCCTGATGGGCGAGCAGGGTCTGGCCGACCACATGCACCATCTCGAGGCGCGCTTCGACGACCTGCGCTCGGGCCGCGTCGCCCTGACGCCAGCCATGATCCAGGCGGTCCTGAGCGGCATCGACACGATGCGTGATCTCCTGGCCATGTTCGCGCGCGGCGAATCGCCCGCGGCCCCGACGGTTCCCGCCGAGGCGGAGGTTGCCGCGGCGGCGGGCGAGACTGCGGCGGCCGGGCCTGCGGTGGAGGGCGAACTCACCGCTCCTGCCAGTGCGAGCGCAGCGGGGGGACCGCGCTACCGGGTCCGCCTCGATGTCAGCCCGGACTGCCCGATGCCGGCGGTGCGCGTCTTCCAGGCCTACCAGGCCCTCTCGCGGGTCGGGCGCATCGAAACAAGCCAGCCCGCCCAGGAAGCGCTGGCCCAGTTCCAGGGCTACACGGCCGACCTTGTCTTCATCCTGGAAGCCGCAGGGGCAGCCTCCGCCACGGAGCAGATCGCCGAGGCACTCGAGGGCGTCGACGATATCGCGCTCGCGCGCGCCGAAGAGGAAAGGCCGCAGCAGGCGGCGCCGAACACCAGCGGCAATGGCGCGAACGGCGGTGGCGGCGACAGCCTCGAGCAGGCTGGAGCGCAGACGGTGCGCGTGCGCGTCGACCTCCTCGACCACCTGATGAATCTCGTCGGCGAACTGGTGCTGGACCGCACCCGCGTCGCCGACCTGATCAGCCACCTCGAGGGGGGGCGCGGGCGCGAGGGCAAGGACCAGGACCAGGAAGAGATCAGGAACGAGCTCTCCCGCACGTCCGTCCACCTCGGCCGGGTCACCCTCGATCTGCAGGAGAGCATCATGAAGGCCAGGATGCTGCCGATCGAGCACCTCTTCAGGCGCTATCCCCGCCTTGTCCGGGACCTTGGCCAGAAGGCCGGCAAGAAGGTCCAGTTCGAGATGACCGGTCTCGACACCGAACTCGACCGCATGGTGATGGACGAGCTCGGCGACCCCCTGACGCACCTCCTGCGCAACGCCGTCGACCACGGCATCGAGTCCGCGGAGGCGCGCAGGGCATCTGGCAAGCCGGAGACCGGCCGGGTGCGCCTGCACGCCGGCACCGAGGAAGGCTACATCGTCATCGAGCTCACGGACGACGGCGGCGGCATCGACGTGCAGCGGGTCAAGGAGGTCGCGCTCCAGCGCGGCGTGATCACGCCGGAGCAGGCCGAGCAGCTGACCGAGCGCGAAGCCCAGGAACTCATCTTCGCCCCAGGCTTCTCCACGGCGAAAGAGGTGACCGAGATCTCCGGGCGCGGCGTCGGGCTGGACGCCGTGCGCAGCTCGCTCGAGCGCCTCTCCGGCCTCATTGAGATCGTCAGCCAGCGTGGCGAGGGTACCACCTTCAGGCTGCGCATCCCGCTGACGCTCGCGATCATGCGGGCACTTCTGGTGCGGACGGGCGAAGAGATCTACGCTCTACCGCTGAGCGCCGTGCGCCAGATCGTCAAGCTCACGGACACGAACGTTCAGCAGACCTATGGCCGGTCTCTGCTGGCCGATCGCGGACAGCTGATTCCCTTGCAGGGGCTTGCCAAGCTCTACGGCGACACCGATCGCGTGGGGGAGAGTTTCGCCGTCGTGGTGGGCAGCGGGCGGCAGCAGGTGGCGCTCAGGGTGGAGGCGCTCCTGGGCGAGCAGGAGATCGTGCTGAAGTCGTTCGGCGACTTCCTTGGAGCCGTGCCCGGACTCACCGGCGCGACCATCCTGGGTGACGGCCAGCTGGCACTCGTGACGGACGTGCGCTTCTTCCTGCAGGGCAAGGACGCCTCATGAGGCAGGGCGCCGATCCGCACGCGCTCGGCCCGGTGCTCGCCGACCTTCTTGGCGTGCCGGTGGAACTGAGCGAGCTCGGCCGGCACGAACTCAGTCTGCGCGAGCTGCCGAACCTGGCCGGCCCACCGGACGACCCCTCGGTGGCGGTTTACCTTACGGACGAGAACGGGCGCGGCGCGCAGATCCTGCTGCTCTTTCCACTGCCCGACGCCCGGGCCCTGGGAGACCTGATGCTCGGCGAGGGCGCCGGCGCCGAGGCCATCCTCGACGCCTGCCGGGAGGTCGGCAACGTGATCGCCGGGCGTTTCCTCTCGGACCTTGCCGACCGGGAGAGTGGCCGCCTGACGCCCACGACGCCGGTCTCGACGGTGGACATGGCCGGGGCCGTGATCAGCTCCGTGCTCGCCAACTCGCCCAAGGGGACCAGCGTCCTCAGCCTGGGCATCCGGATGCACGCCGCCGACCGCCGCATCGGCGCGACGCTCATTCTCATGCGCCTGGGGTTGGCGCCATGACCCACCCGCTGTCGGTGGGCCTTGGGGAGGTGCGCCTGAGCCGCAAGGGGGCAGAGCAGCTCTCCGTCTTCGGCCTCGGCTCGTGCGTCGCGGTCTTCCTCTACTGCCCGACCTGTGAGACCGTGGCGGCGGCGCATGTCGTCCTGCCGAAGAGCCCGGAGTCCTACCGGGATGACGGGAACGAGCCTGGCCGCTACGCCGACCAGGCCATACCGCTCCTGGTCGCCGAGATGGCGAAAGCCGGGGTGCCGAAGTCCCAGTTGCGCGCGGCGATCGTCGGAGGAGCCGCGGTGCTTGGTTTCACCAGTGCGATCGGCGACCAGAACATCCAGGCCGTCCGCGAGGAACTTGGTCGCGCCCGCATCCCGATCGAGCAGGAGGATGTCGGCGGCAGCCGCGGCCGGACGGTCGTGTTCGACGCCGCCGAGCGGCGACTCGACGTCAGGGTGCTGGCCGCACCCCACACCAGGATCTGACCCTTTCCGACTCGTCCCGCTCTGCAGGAGGTTCTTCGACATGCTTCAGGGTACCGTGCGCGTCCTCATCTGCGACGACTCCGCCGTCGCCCGCCAGTTCATCGCGCGCGCCGTGGAGGGCGTACCGGGCATCGAGATCGTCGGCCGTGCGGGCAGCGGCGAGGAAGCCCTGCGCACGGTGGCCCTGGTGAAGCCCGATGTCATCACCATGGACGTCGAAATGCCCGGGATGGGCGGCATCGAAGCGGTGAGGCGGATCATGCGGGAGACGCCGACGCCGATCCTCATGGTCTCGAGCCTGACGCGCGAGGGCAGCCGCGTGACGATGGAGGCTTTGAACGCCGGCGCCCTGGACTTCGTCGCGAAGGCGACGAACCAGGACGAGGCCCAGGCTCTGGCGCGCGTCGTCGCGGAGAAGCTGCTGCAGCTCGGCGAGCGTGGGCGCCAGGCGCTCCTGCCGCATGGCCAGCCGGCGGCCCCGCCGGCGCCCAGCAAGGTCACACCCGCTCCGGCGGCGCCATGGCGTGCCGGCCAAAGCCCTCTCGTTGTCATCGGCTCGTCCACGGGTGGCCCGAGGGCGCTCTTCAACGTCGTCCCGCGCCTGCCCGGGGGCTTTCGCCCGACGGTGCTGGTCGTGCAGCACATGCCGCCCGGCTTCACGAAGTCCCTGGCGGAACGCCTGGACGAGCAGGGCCCCCTGCCCGTGCGGGAAGCCGAGGACGGCGAGGAACTGCGCGAGGGCGTCGTCCGGGTAGCCCCTGCGGGTCATCACATGGTGGTGGCGGGTCGGGTCCTGCGCTTGCAGGACACCCCAAGCGAGCATGGCGTCCGCCCAGCCGTCGACGTCACGCTGCGCACCGCGGCCGCGAGCTATCCCGGAGCGGTCGTGGCGGCCATTCTCACGGGCATGGGCCGCGACGGCACCGACGGCGCGCGCCGGGTGCACGATGCGGGCGGCCGCGTGATCGCGGAGTCCGAACGCACCGCGCTCATCTACGGGATGCCGAAGTCGGTCGTCGAGGCGGGCGTCGCGGACAGCATCGCCGACCTCGGCAACGTCGCGGACGAGATCGTCCGCTTCACGGAGGAGGTTTCGCGTGGCCACTGACGACTACCTCGTGCTGCAGCAGGCGGTTCGCCAGCGGCTCGGGCTCGATCTCAGCCAATACAAGCGCGAGCAGATGGAGCGCAGGCTTAGGGCCTACGCGCAGCAGCACGGCTACGGCAACCTCGACGCTCTCGCGCGGGCGCTACGCGAGGAGCAGCCGCTCGGCGGCGAACTTCTCTCGTATCTCACGATCCACGTCTCCGAGTTCTTCCGCGACCCCGACTTCTTCACGCGCCTGCGCGAACTTGTCGCCACCCTGCCGCAGGCGGAGGCGCTCAAGGTCTGGAGCGCTGGCTGCTCGATCGGCGCCGAGGCGTACTCCCTCGCGATGCTGCTCCTCGAGGAGCGGGGACTTGGCGGGGCGCACATCCTGGCGACCGACATCGATGACAAGAGTCTCGAGCGCGCCAAGGCGGGCGTCTACCGCGAGGAGGAGCTCAAGCGCGTGGACCCTGGGCGTCTGCAGCGCTACTTCGTCCAGGAAAGCGGCCAGTTCCGGGTGCGGGAGGACCTGAGGCGCTTCATCGCCTTCCGCCACCATGACCTCCTGCGCGACCCCTACCCGGAACAGCAGGACCTCATCCTCTTCCGCAACGTCGCGATCTACTTCACGGAGGAAGCCAAGACGCAGGTGCTCCAGGGATTCAGCCGCTCACTCGCGCCGCACGGGCTCCTGATGGTCGGCGCCACGGAGGCCATCCTGCGGCCGCAGGAAGTGGGCCTGCGGCAGGTGCGGCCGTTCTTCTTCGCCCGCGCCTGACGCAAGGAATCCGCCCGGGGACCTCCGAACCGTACCGCTAGCAGCCTTGGAAGGGACGTGCCCGGTTGCCTTACGAACCCCTCAGCCATTTGCAGGTCCGCATGCGCATCAAGGACCGGGACCCGGCCTACACCGCCTGCCCGGTGACGGCGGGCGGCGGGCGGTCGCTTCTCGTCCAGGTGCCGCGCGGCGACGGAGGCCTGCCTTGGGTGCCGCCGGGCACCGAGGTGGAGCTCTTGCGCAAGGATGGCCTGAGAGCCGTCACGGCCACGGTGCGTGCCCGTACCCTGCGCCCCGTGCCGAGCTTCGCGGTGGAGCTCGCGGAGCCCCTGATCCAGGATGTGCTCTACACGCCCAAGGAAGGGCGCGCCATCCTGGTCACCGGCGGCAAGGGCGGCTCCGGCAAGACGTTCGTGTCGCTCGGCCTCGGGCTGCTGCTGGCCCAGCAGGGTGCCCGCGTGGCGCTTGTGGACGCGGATCTCGGCACCGCGGACATCGCGGTGAACCTTGGCCTGCCGCGCGAGCCGCACCTGGGTCACGTGCTGGACCGCAAGGTATCGAGCGAGGCGGCCCTGCAGCAGGCGGTGCGCCCGAACCTCGCCGTGCTGCCGGGGGCCATGGGCGCCAAGTGGGGCGACCCCTCCGTCTGGAAGCTCGGCCATCTCCTGACCGTCGTGCAGGAACTGAGACCCGCCTACGACTTTGTCGTCCTGGACTCCCGCGCCGGCGTCGGGCAGGACGTCACGGCGCTCTGGCAGGGCGTCGACCGCGTCCTCTTCGTCACCATCGACGAGCCGGCGAGCATGGCGGATACCTTGAGCCTTCTGCAGGCCTTCGGCGAGTCCGGACGGCTGCGCTCGGGGGCCCTCGTGGTCAACCGGGTGCACAGCTACCGCGACGCCTCCGATCGCCTGCTCGGCTTCGCGCGCAGCGTCCGCGAAGAGACCGGCAAGGAGATCCCCCTCTGGGGCGTCCTGCAGGAGGACCCTCGCGTGCACGCCTTGGCGGCGGAGGGCAAGCTTCTCATCGAGGCCCATCCGCTCGCCCCGACCACGGTGGCCCTGCGCCAGCTGGCGGCCCGGGTGCAGGCCTGAGTGCCCTTGCAGGAGCATCCCGGACGACCTGGAATGAGATCCTATCCGCAGGTCGGGCCGGTCCGGGGTGTCTGCCCAGCGGCGGCCCTCCGCGGAGAAGGGGGAGGGTTCCATGTCCAGACTCGAGGCGGGAGACCGCTTCCCGGAACTTCCGGGCCTCGGCCCCGTCAACGCTGAGCGCGGCAAGAGGGCGTTCGTGCTCTACTTCTTTCCGAAGGCCTTCACGGGCGGCTGAACGATCGAGGCGCAGGACTTCGAGCGGTCGCTCGACGAGCTGGGCTCAAGAGGCTTCCAGGTGTTCGGCTGCAGCACCGATCCCGCGGACGTGAACCAGCGCTTCCAGAAGGAACTCGGGGTGCGCTTCCCGATCCTGTCCGACGAGGGCGGCGAGGCCGCAAAGGAACTCGGCATCCTGGGCGACACCGGTCACGCGAAGCGCACGACCTACCTCGTGGACGCCCAGGGCACGCTGCGTGAGGTGTGGTACGACGTCAAAGTGGACGGGCACGCCGCGGCGGTGACCAAGGCGGCGGAGAGCCTGGGATAGGACAGCTGAGGCGTGTCGAAGGGGCGACCCACGTGGGGTCGCCCCTTCGGCGTCGTCCGGTCCGGGAAAGTCGATCGGACCTTTGGCGGACGGCAATCCCGCCGGACGACTCGGTCAGTTCTTGCGCACAGGGCAGGTGCGGATGCCGAAGAGCCGGTAGAGCCCACAGAAGCCCGTGACGCCGGTGATGAGCGCGATTGCCGCGAGGATCCAGAGGATCCACTGCGCGGCGCCATGCTGACCGAGGGCCAAAACTGCGAGCACAACCGCGAGCACGACGCGCACGATGCGGTCCAGGGTACCTTCGTTGACGGCCACGGCGGGCACCTCCTGTCGTTCGCAGTATGGGACCTCGCCGTACCCACTGTCTGTATGATTTAATACATCGCGGCGCGCGGAACGCCTGCCCCCGCACGCATTCGCCATGGCCGCGGCTTACCTGGCCGGTCTCGCATGGGCGGCGCCGTGACGGTTGGATGGTGGCGGCGATCACAGCGCCTTGCCTTTGCTGCGCAGTCGCACCTCGATCGGCTGGCCGCGGCGGTAGCGCACCAGGCCCTCATGGCGCAGCGCGGTAAGGTGCGCGCTGACCTGCTCACGCGTCGTGAAGACGCGCGCGGCGATCTCCTGATGCGTATAGACGCCCCCAAGCGGGGCAAAGCCTTCCGCATCCACAGCGGATGTCGCCTCGCGCTGCAGGAAGTTCCAGACCCGATCACGGACGGACGCCGTTGCAACCTCGTGCAACTGACGCTCCAGTTCGGCTAGGCGATGGGTGAACATCTCGACGATCTGCCAGAGTCCCCCGCCATCCGCGAACCGGGCTAGCTCTGCGAGGCCGATCCGCGCTACGCGCGACGTCTCCAAGGCCACCGCCTGCTCCTGGCGGGCGCGAACCTCGCAGAAGCATAGCTCGCCGAAGGATTCGCCGGGCCCGACATCCTGCAGAATGAACCCCTGCCCGTCACCTCCGACGATGCTCGTGCGCACCTTGCCTTCGAGCAGAAGGTAGAAGTGGTCGGTCGGGTCGCCCGGGCGATAGAGCTGCGCCCCCTTGGCCACCTTGCGCACCGTCGCGTGCGGCAGGACCAGCGCGAGGTCGCGGGCAAGCGCCGTCAAAGCGCCACACTGCCTGTGGTGCGTGAGCTGAAGGTCCGGCACGGGCTGTCGCTCCTTTCCCCTGGGGACCTGTGGCTACGCGGGGCAGTCGACACCGCCGCGGGCGGCGCTTCATCCGAACCCACCGAACGGTTCGAACGCGGCGGGTACTACGCGCCCGATGGCCCGCCGCGCCTCCTCCTGCCGAAGTGGCGTTCCCATGTCTGGCGTCCATTTGCCGTCGCTAGGGCCGAGAACGTCGGGGATGGCCAGGGGCCCAGCCTCGACTACTTCCGGCGGCTTGGTCGGGTGTTGTGCTCCGGGCAGGTACTGGCGCCCAGCAGCTTTTAAAGGCCGCAGACACCGGTGACACCCGTGACGAACGCGAGCCCCGCAAGGACCGCGAGGATCCAGTGCGCGGCGCCGCGCTGACCGAGGGCCAAAACGCCCAGCAAGATGGCGAGGGCGATGCGCAGGGTGCGGTCCAGGGTCCCTTCGTTCGCTGTCACGGCGATCACCTCGTTGTGAAGAGTCATCCGGGACCGTTGTTCCCGCGACTAAAATTCCTGCCTGCGCTGCCGCAGGAGAGCCGCAGCGAGATCGACGTCCTTAGGCACAGATCGCTCCACCAGACCCTGCGCGCGCCGAACCGCCTCTTCCCTCTTCAAGAGGCACAAGGACCGTTCCGTTAGACCTATCCAAAACTACCCAAGAGTAGCTTTGGCGCCAACTTCCTGCTTCGCCGGGGCCGGTTTCACAGTGAGCAGATAGCCACTGCCAGAGCCTTCCCCTCCACAGGCAGACACCGTGGAACTCACGGCGTATCGGGCCAAATTGGTCGCCGCGTTGAGATCGCGGTCATGCGTGGCGTGACAGGCCGGGCAGGTCCAGGAGCGCACCGACAAAGGCATCTCTTCCTGCACTACGCCGCAGGCCGAACAGAGCTTGCTGCTCGGGAAGAAGCGGCCCGCCACTACGACCGCCGCACCGCGCCTCTCGGCCTTGTACGCGAGTTTCCTGCGGAACTCGTGAAAGCCCATGTCGGCGATGGAGCGGGAGAGGTGATGGTTGCGCACCATGCCTCGCACGTTCAGGTCTTCGATGCCGATGGCGTCGAAGCGGCGCGTCAGGGCCGAAGTGAGCTGGTGCAGGGAGTCCTGCCGGATGTTCGCGATCCGGGCGTGAAGCCGTGCCAGCTTGTTTTTCGCTTTGGCGCGGTTCTTCGAGCCCTTCCGCTTGCGACTGAGACTCCGGCTCAGGCGGCGCAGCCGACCGAGCTGGTGCCTGTGTGCTTTGGGTCCGGGAATGCGCTCACCCGTCGAGAGCGTAGCCAAGGCGAGCACGCCGAGGTCGATGCCTACGACTCCTTCGTGTTCCGCTGG
Source organism: Bacillota bacterium (assembly GCA_021845645.1). Next base: position 3,317 of record JAJZVM010000051.1, on the reverse strand, counting down.
GCGCCTTGGTGCATCCGTCGTCTCGACCGCGATCGAGACGAACCAGCGATCCGCCGTGCGGGACACGGTCGCCGACATGATCTTTCCGGAGAAGCGCAGCTCTTCACGCATGCGTACCCAGCCAAGATGCGGGATGCGGATGCGGCGCCCCGCCACCTGGAACTGGTCGTTCGTGAGCGTGAACCGGTCGTGGATGCCCTTCTTGCGGAACGTTGGGTGCTTTGAGCGCCCGGCGAAGAAGCTCCGAAACGCCTGCCCGAGTTGCATGATCGCCATCTGCGGCGCGTTCTTCGTGACATCCAGCATCCAGGGGTACTCTTCGCGCTTGATCGCGTTGAGCTGACGGCGCAAGGCGGCCTCCGACGGCGCGGGAAGAGAGGGGTCCTCACGGTGCGCGGCATACTGACGGTTCCACTCGGCGAGCGCCCAGTTGTATGCGAAGCGGGCCGTACCAGCCGCCCTGGCGAAGTACGTCGCCTGCTTTCGATTGGGATCAAGCGCGATGCGGTGGGCCATCAGCATCCCTGCACCTCCTCGACCGCCCTCTTCACGCCGTCGAGCAGCTTCTGGTTCTTGCGAGAGCGGCTGCCATACAGCCGGGCCAGAAGACGGTGATAATCTCCAGCACGTCCTTGGCCAGATCCTCCTCAAATGTCGTGTCCTCACCCTGGTTGAGGATGACAACCTCGACCTCCTTGGCCTCGCAGATGGCGAAGACCAGTTCGGCGCCGAATCGCAAGAGCCTGTCCTTGTGTGTGATCACGAGTCGGGTGACATGCCCTTCAAGAATTTCACCGAGCAGACGTCTGAGGCCCTTCTTCTGGTAGTTCATGCCGGACCCCAGATCCGACACGATCTCGAACGTCCAGCCCTGGCGGGCGCAATACAACTCCAAGACCTGCTTCTGCCGCTCCAGATCGTCCTTCTGGTCCTGGCTGGATACACGGGCGTAGGCCATCGTTCGGCGCTCATCCGGTGCGCTATGGTACGTCTCCGGTTTGATCTTGGCCAGGTCATAGCGGCGATGCTTCCCGGCCGTATGTTCGGGAATCAACTTACCCTGCGCTTCCCATCGTCTGAGCGTCGTGATGGAGACACCTAATGCCTTGGCTGCCTCACCGATTCCAACCAACCTCTCCATACTGAACCGTTTAAGGGAGGTTAGCACAGTTTTCAAGTAAACTGTTCAAGCCCTTCCTCAAGCACCGCTACGAGATCGTCTCCGGCCTTGAGCGATAGAGCCGCAAGGTACGTCGGTGGAATCGCGATGCGTCCGTCGGCGTCCAGCCGCACGCGCTCGGATGCCATGGGACCACCTCCAATCGACTTGGCGCTCACGTTGAACTGGCCAGCCATGCGGGAAGGCCGCATCGCAGCACGGCGGTCCTTGGCAGCGTCCCACGCCTTACTCCCCCGATGGCCCGCGGCGCCCCCTTCTGCCGAATCGGCGGATGAACGCGGCGACGAACTCCCGTGCCTTCTGCTCCGGGAACGGCTCCACGAAGCCGTACCGCGCGTGTTCGTAGGTGGCGACCCACTCCTCGTCCCAGCCCTGGCTCCTGGCGTAGCTTCTCGCGGTGGTACCGGGGGGCAGGTCATGGGCGCGTACGTGCAGCCCGACCGTCCGCCGCACCATCCGGCGCGCCCCTTCGCCGTAGTCCGGCGCATGTCGCCGCCTCTGCACGCCCGACCGGACGACGTCCTCTTCCTGCCCGGGCAGGTTGGCATCAGGGCTCTCGGCGATCTCTCGCACCTTCAGACGCCGGTAGAGGAGGTAGACGAGTGCCACCAGCAGGAGGACGCCCAGCGCGATCAGAACGATGTCGAAACGGTGCATGAAGACGGTCGAGTAGGTGCGGTGCGGGAAGCGCGGCTGGGTGGAATGGATCTTACTCTTGTTCTGCTTCGGGAGCCTCGGGTGATGGCCGAGAATGAGGCCGACGAAGAACTGCACGACATAGCCGATGACGTAGGCGATCGGCTTGAAGATGGCGACCAGGATCGGCTGCAGGAAGTCGAAGACGTGGTGCTGCGCCGCGAAGCGCACGCCGCCGATGATGGCGGCGATCACGGCCGCGACAGCGGCGATGGCGACCGATATCCTGAGCCCCGGCTGTGCGCTGCCCGGGCGGGTGTCTCCGGCTTCACGGCTGTGGGCGAGCGGCAGGCCCGCAAGCGCGCCGACGAGGTACAGCACGACGCTGAGACCGATCAGCCAGGGGCTTGGCCGACCAACCAGCGCGCGCGCCAGGACGACGAGCAGCAGGATGGTCATGCCGCGCTTCTGCTCGACGCGCAGGAAGGTCACCGTGGCATGCTGCGAGAGCGTCAAGGCCCTTGTGCTCTGCAGCAGCAGGAAGACGACCGCGAAGAAGAGGTTCCCGGTCGGCACGACGAGGACTGAGAAGGCGGCGACGACCACAGCGGCCGCGATGCTCAGGCCGCTGCCGCGCGGGCGGGCGAGGGCCGGCAGCAGGTAGGCGAGGGCGAAAAGCCAGAAGGGCACGTTCACGGCGGGCCAGGCCGCCAGGGTGTAGAGCACGGCGCTGGACCAGCCGAAGGCCATGAGATGCAGGCTCAGCCGCGGCACGCGGCTCAGGTAGGTGTTCATAGCGCGACCGAGAGCGGCCGCACCCGGGGCGGAATGGTCGGGTCGCCTTGCTGGGCGGGGCCGGTCTGCAGGAAGAAGGTGCGATGGTCGCGGCCCGCGCGCATCAGCGCGAACTGCAGGTCCTTCGTGAGATACGGCGCGATCGCGATGATCTGCACCTGGTAGTCGAGCGTCGGCAGCTCCTCGAGCAGGATGAGGGGAAGGTTGCGGAAGAGTCCCGGTGGCCTGAGCTGCGCCAGGGCCGCGAGGATGCGCCCCAGCTGCTGCGGGCCGCTGCGCGGGCGCTCGCGCACGGAGAAGGGGCGCTTGCCGGCCGCCTCGCTGAAGACCCCGGTGACATAGAGCCCGACGGCCTGGCCGCGGTCGATCAGGTGGTTCGCGAGGCTCGCGGTGAGCTCGACGGTGCGCTCGAGCACCTCCGTGTCGATCCCGTCCCAGGGGTTGCGCGCGGTGGTGGGGTCGAGGAAGATGGCGGTCTGCGCCGTCGCGACCGTCTCGTAGGTGCGGACGAAGAGGTCTCCGCGGCGGGCGCTCTGGCGCCAGTCGATGCGGCGCAGGGGGTCTGTCGGCTGGTACGGTCGCGGCCCGAGGTAATGGCTCTGCTCGTCGAGGAAGGAACGCCCGCGCCGCTCGCCGAGCGGCATGGCCTCCCTGATCTCCGCGTGGATGTCGTGCAGGCGGGGGTAGCAGAGGAAGTCCGTCTCGC
>JAJZVM010000050.1 GCA_021845645.1 Bacillota bacterium | reverse complement strand
CGCCCGCCGCCGCCAGAACCTTCGTGATCGCAGCCGTCAGCGTCGTCTTGCCGTGGTCGATGTGCCCGATCGTCCCCACGTTCACGTGCGGCTTCGTTCGCTCGAACTTCTTCTTCGCCATGACGCTCTCCCTCTACTCGAGATGTTCGGCCCTGACGATTCGCGCTTGTCCGCAGATTTCCTTCCGCTCCGACGCTAGCGCTGCGCCCGGACCGGCAAGCTCCAGTTCATGGACAGCACGAGCGCGATAAGCATCCCCGCGAGTCCTGCATCGAGGAAGCCAAGGCCCTGCGCCACCTGCGGCAGCCTTTGCACGGAAACCGCCGCCAGGTCGCCGATCAGGACGCCGATGCCGCCGTGCAGCAGCCACCAGGAAACCATGCCACCGGCCAGGAGAACGCCAAGGCCTATGGCGCCGACGAACCAGAGCAGCCAAGCCGGAACGGAGGGCACCGCGACCGGCCGCGGTGGCAGCGTGAGACGCGGCATGGCTGGAACGGGAACCGCCGGCAGAGTGCGCAGGAGGACACCAAGCTCCCTATCGGACATCCCCGTAGACATGGAGGCCACCTCCTTCCACGTTGGGCCGGTCTTCGTCGAGTGCCGCCTGCAACTTCGCGCGCGCCCTGTGCACGAGCGTCTTGACGCTTCCGGTAGGTACGGCGAGGATCCGAGCGGCTTCACGATAGGAGAGTTCGTCCCGCAGGACGAGCTCGACCGCCAGGCGCTCAGACGGCCGCAACGCGGCGAGTGCCGCGAGCAGCCTTTGCCGCTGTTCCCGCTGGGCGATGCCGCTGAGCGGATCGTCCGCCGCCTTCGACCTGTCCTCGGGCACTTCCGCGAGTGGCGTCTCCCTGGCCCTGCCGAGCGCATTGCGGGCAAGGTTGGCGACAATCCGCAAGAGCCAACCGGTGAAGGCCGCGTCGTCCCGCAGCTGCGACATGCGCAACCAAGCCCGCGTCAAGGCCTCCTGCGCGACATCCTCGGACAGGCCGGGGTCCTGCAGGAAGTGCAGCGCCAACCGGTAGGCCTGCGGCCAGAGAGGCTGAACGAGAGCCTCGAATGCCGCAGTATCGCCCTGGCGTGCCCGCGCGACCAGCGAGGCCTGCCGCGCGTCCACGGCCACACCTCCGTCTCTGCCAACATGACCGTCATCGCCTACCCAAGGTTTCACCTGCCACGGCCGGATTGCTTGCGCCCCCATGAAACCCCAAGCGGTGCCGGGCGGTCTAGAGGGCAAAGGGAAGTGAAGCGTCGTGCGCCGTGCGGTCGGCATCGCAGCTTTCGTCATGGCACTCGCGGTCCTGGTGGTGCTCTTCCTGTCCCTGCGCCCCGCAGTGGGCTTCAGAATGCCCTTCGCCGCCATCTCCAGATGGACGCAACTGACCGTCGCGGCACCTGGAGGCAAGCTCTACAGCGGGTCCGGCAGCGCCCCGGCGCCAGGCATCCGCAAGGTCGTCGTGGACGTGCCCTCGATCGGTGCGGTGCAGCTTGCAACCGGTCCGACGGGCAGCGTGTCGTGGAACTGGACCGTCACAGGCCCCCGCCAGGGCGCCGTGCGTTCGCGGGCGTCGGGCGCGGTTCTCGTCCTGACGTTCACGCCGGCGCTGCCGCGGCAGTTGGAACTCGACTCCGCGCAGGAGGGCCTGCGCGTCACCCTGCCACCGGGCCTGGCCGCCAGCGTCAGCGTGGCGACCGGCGCGGCCAAGGTCTACGGCAGCTACCGTTCACTCGCCGCGCATGTCACGACCGGGGCACTGTCGATCCAGGACTTCAGCGGCAAGCTGACGGCAGACGTCGATACCGGACCGCTCGACGTACAGGCAGCAGCGGTCCAGGGGGTCTTGCGCCTGCAGGTCGGCACTGGCCCCCTGAACTTCAGCGGGGACCCGGGGCTCGCCTCTTCCTTCTCCGTAGGCACCGGACCTCTCACGCTGCGTCTTGCGCCGAGCGGCCAGCTCGCCGTCCACGCGGCGGCGCACCTCGGCCCGCTGAGTTCCGGCTACCCGGGTCTGCCGGGCGGCACCAACGGCGTCTTCCGCGGAACGATCGGTCACGGGCCGCGGGGTACGCTCAGCGTCGACGACGGCACTGGCCCGGTCAGCATCACACCACAGTAGGAAGGGTGAGGAGCCCGTGAACCTTGTACCAGGGAATCTCGCCGGCCTCGCGTTCATCGGCGTGCTGATCCCTCTCGTCCTGTTCGTCGCCATCGCGGCGATCATCATCGCGGTGCTCTATTTCCGCCACAAGGAGCGCATGGCCTACCTGACGGCGATGCGCCCGGTTCAGCCCTCCGTGGCCGGCACCGCGGCGAACGATGCGCCGTCGGATCCGCACTACAACTACCCGCCCGCAGCACTGCCGCACCCCCTTTCGACGGCGCTCGTGACGACCGGCATCGGACTTGGCATCACGCTCGGACTCCTGCCGATCGGCTTCGGGCCCTGGCTCATCGTTGGTCTGGTGCCGCTCTTTGTCGGTCTCGTCCGCCTCGGTCTTATGCAGTTCGAGCCGCCCGTGCCGTCGCCCTCGCCCGCGGAGCGCCTGCGCTGGCTGCGCCGCGGGCTGTGGACGGCAGGCATCGGCTTGGCCGTCGTGCTCGCGTTCCTCACCCTGGGCATCGGGCCATGGCTGCTGCCGGGCACGATCACGCTCGGCTACGGCGTGGGCCAGTTGGCCGCCTTTGCCTTGGAGCCGCACCTGCAAGGCAGGACGCCGCCGACAGGTCTTTGAGAGCACGCAGCGAAGGCAGTCTCTGACCGGGAGACTGCCTTCGCTGTGGTGGGAAGGGACTTATGCGTGATCGATCCGACCCGGGCGGCGGCGATCGTCCGGTCGGCGGCTGGCGTGCTTTGCAACTCTGTCCGCAGGCTGTTGTGGTCTTCCTTTACGGCACCTTCGTCTCGGACGTCGGCCAAGGCTTCTTCCGCCTGGTCCTGCCCTGGCTCGTCTACAACCTGAACGGTTCGGCAGAGGCGCTCGGCACGCTGGCCGCGGTGCAATTCCTGCCGGGTTTGCTGCTGCCCTGGCTCGGCGCCCTCGTGGACCGCAGCGACGCGCGCAAGATCATTGCAGCCGCGAGCCTGCTGCAGATCGCCGTGACGCTCGGCACGCTCTTCCTCTATCTTGCCGGCCGACTTGACATCTGGCTGATCGATATCGCTGCGATGCTCGCCACGGGCCTCGGCATGGTCGCCTACAACGCGCAGAACGTCCTCGTCCGGCGCACGACGCCGGAGCGTGCCCGCGTATCGGTGAATGCCCTCTCGGCCATCGTGTTCACGGTGGCGTGGTACGTCTCGCCCGGCCTGGCGGGACCCACGATCAGCCGCTTCGGCATCGCCGCCGCGCTGGCCATCAATGCCGTCGCCTACATCTTCGTCCTGCTGCCAGCCCTCTTTCTGCCCCGCACGACCCCAATGCACGGCCCGGAACACGGCGCCGCCGTCCTCGGCCCGGCCTGGTCGGCGTTGCGCAAAGCCCCAAGCGTGCTGCACGTCACGCTCGTTTTCGCCTCGTGGAACTTCACGTGGGGAGGCGTCTACGCCCTCGAGATCTTCTTCTTCAGGCACAGCCTGCACTGGGTCGCGGCCGAGGTGGGCCTGGTCGGCATGGCGGCAGGTCTCGTGCCCGTGGCGCTGGGCGTCGTCGGGCCATACCTCGCAGAGCGCCTGAGGATCGACCACCTGCTGATGGCCACGCTCGGCCTCTCCGCGATAGGCATGGTGTTCCTGGGCTTCGTCCACGGCGTCCTCGCCGCGATCGTGGCCGTCGGCCTGCTGGACGGTGCCGTCGCTCCCGTCTCGATTGTCATGGCCACGTTGTCCCAGCGCCAGATCGCGAGCGTTGTCTACGGCCGCGTGAGCGCGATGCAGTCCCTGATCGTGAACCTGCCCTTGCCTGCGGGCGGGGCCCTGGCCGGGGTGCTGGCGCAGGCGTTCGGCATCCCGGTCACCTTCTCGTTCCTCGGCCTGCTTACCGCTCTGAGCGGTGGCGCAGTGCTGCGCTCGGCTCTGCGCCGCCTGCGCCTCGGCGCCTGAGCCCGCGCAAAGCAACATGAAACGGGGCGGCAAAAGCCGCCCCGCCTGCGCGCGAGTCCCTAGTTGACGGAGATGTTTCCCGTCATCCAGCCTGCAGTCGCCATCGTTCCGCCCCAGCCGGCCGAGCCGGTGCCGCAGGGCTGGTAGCACTGCCAGGTGTAGCTGCCACCCTTGGCGGGCGTCTTGAACGTCGCCACCGTCACCGACGGCACCACGGTGCTGCCCTGGTCGGTCGCCGCGGGAAGCGGGATGTTGAGGTTGAGGCCGGAAACCGTGAACGTGTGGGCGATCACGCCGCTCGCCTTGAACGAGCTCTCCTGCGTGCCGTTGACCGTCTCGACGTTGCCCACGGTGCCGGTCACCTTGGCGTACGCGGCCGGGACGTCTCCGCCGCCGTCGTCGTAGTTCTTGATCGTCACGGTGATCGTGGCGTTGGCCGGCAGCTTAAGGGTTGCCGGGAACGGGTTCTTGCCATCCGTCGAGAAGAACGGCCAGTCCGGGTGAAGCGCATTGCCGCCGTTGACGACGGTCCAGTTGTAGGACACCTTCTGCGGCGCCGGGGTCGTTGTCGTGGACTTGGGCTTCGAGTTCCCGGCGGCCGAGGCGTTGCCGGCGGCCTGCTGCTGTCCGCAACCGGCGATCAGAAGACCGGCCACGCCGACGACCGCAGCCGCTCCAGCGAGACGACCACCCTTCAAGTGCATCATATAAAAATCTGCTCCCCTCGGAAGACTTTCGGACGGCCTCATTGTCGCAGGTGCCGCCATTTTCACAGACGGGCAAACGCACCGACTATCGGTAGTCTGTCCGGCGTGTGCAGCCTTCCCCATGCTGCCGTTCGTAGGGTCATATGCCCCTACGGCGTACGCCCGTTTGTCACGCTGCAACGGGGCCGGCGTTGCACTGAAATGCCAAGCGGTCCGGTAGGCGCGCGCCAACCGGACCGCCTCGAACTGCGTCAGTTGTTTGCGAAGGTCACCTTGCCGGTCATGTAGCCGTCGGTGGCCATCGGCCCCTGCCAACCTGCACTGCCGCTGCCGCAGGGCGCGTAGCACTGCCAAGTGTCGCTGCCGCCCTTCGGCGTGTGGAACGAGAACGTCACGACGGTCGGATTCTGCGCTGAAGCCGCGACGGGGATCGGCACGTTCAGCTTGAGCGCCGAAATCGTGAAGGTGTGGGCCACGTTCGCGACCGGCACCTGCGTCACGCTCTGGCCGTCGATCGTGGCGGCGCCGCCCGTCGTGCCCTGCACCTTGCCGTACTGCGCCGGAACCGCCGCAGCGCCATCGTCGAAACTTGTGATGGTCATGGTGACGTCGGCGTTCGCCGGCAGCGTGAAGTCACCCGGCAGAAACTCGGGCCACCCCGGCTTGCCGATCATGCCGCCGGTCACGACCGTCTCGTAAAAGTGGTACTTGACCGGTGCAGCCGCATGGACAGTTCCATTTGCCGCCTGCTGGCCACATCCCGCCGCGAGAACCGCCAGAGACAGGACACCGACAGCCGACCCCGCGATGCGTGCGATCTTCGAAACTCCGCGCACTGCTCGCCACTCCCCAAAAGTGCGTTTGCCAACGGGCCCAGTGTGCATCGCCGCAAACGGCCTACACACCGTCGGGTGGCCCATGTGCGCGTCAAGCGAAAGGCCGTGTTTCCACTGGGCGGTTTGACCAGGCTCTGGGTCAGATGGACGTTCACCTTCACTCGCCAGCGGGCGTTCCCGCACGGCGCAATTCGTCGATGGCCGCCGGATTCTCGAGCGCGCTCTGGTCGCCCAGTTCCAACCCAAGGTAGGCCTCACGCGCCAGGCGACGCAGGATCTTGCCGTTGCGCGTGTGCGGCAGTTCCGCCACAAATGCGATCGTCGATGGACGCAGCGACTTGCCGAGCACGCCCGCAACCCGCAACTTCAGCCTCTCCGCAAGCGCCTGGCCAGGCTCGGCCCCCTCGCGCAGCACGCAGAAGCAGGCGATCTTCTCTCCCTTGACCGGGTCGGGCAGTCCGACTGCGGCCGCCTCCTTCACGTCCGGGTCGCCCACAAGGGCCGATTCGACCTCCGCAGGGCCGACGCGCTTGCCTGCCACCTTGATCGTGTCGTCGGATCGCCCGAGGATGTACCAGAAGCCGTCCTCGTCGACGTAGGCCCAGTCGCCGTGGTACCAGACCCCGGGGATGCGCGCGAAGTAGGTCTCGAGATAGCGCGCGTCGTCCTGCCAGAAGCCGCGCGTCATCCCGGGCCAGACGGAGCGCAACACGAGTTCTCCCACCTCGCCGCGCACACTGGCACCCTTGTCGTCGACCACATCGGCCGAGATGCCCGGAATCGGGCCACGGAACGAGCAGGGCTTGATCGGTTCCGTCGGAAAGCAGCCCACGATGCCGCCCGATATCTCGGTACCGCCCGAGTAGTTGATGATCGGCAGACGCCCCTGGCCGACGGTCTCGAAGAACCACCGCCACGGATCGGGATTCCATGGCTCACCGGAAGATCCGAGGACCCTAAGCGCCGGCATCGGCCAGCGCCGCACCGGCTCCTGGCCGTGCGGCATCAGGCTGCGGACCGCAGTCGGCGAGATGCCGAAGTGCGTGACGCGGTGGTCCGAGATGATCTGCCAGAGCCGGTCCGGGCCGGGATAGTCCGGCGTGCCCTCGAAGAGCATGACACCGGCGCCGAGCAGCGGCGCGCCATAGATCGACCAAGGGCCCATCATCCAGCCCATGTCGGTGTACCAGAACAGCAGGTCGCCGGGGCGCAGGTCGAACGCGTGGCCGAGGTCCTGCGCGGCCTTGATCGGGAAGCCGCAGTGGGCGTGGACCGCGCCCTTCGGCCGCCCGGTCGTACCGGACGTGTAGATGATCATGACGGTGGTCTCGGGATCCAGCAGGGGCGTGGGCAGACCGCCTCTGCCCAGCTCCGCGAGCTCCGTCCACTCGACGTCGCGGCCAGCCTGCCAGGGCACATCGCGCCCCAGCCTGCGCACCATCGCGACATGCTCGACGCTCGGCGCAAGGCGCGCCGCCTCGTCCGCCGTCTCCTTCATGGGGATCTGTCGCCCGCGGCGCCAGAAGCCGTCCGCCGTTACGAGAAGCTTCGCACCCGCGTCGCGCAGGCGGGTCGCGACCGCCTCGGCGCCATAGCCCGAGAACGTGGGCACCAGAATGGCCCCGACCTTGGCCGCGGCGTAGGCAATGATCATCGTCTCGGGCAGCATCGGCAGATAGACGCCGATCGCGTCTCCCTGGCGGATGCCGATCCTGGTCAGACCAAGAGCGATCCCGTCGACTTCGCCCTGCAGTTCACGGAAGGTCAGACGGCGGGTCGCGCCGTCCTCCCCTTCCCAGTCCAGTGCTACAGAGCCGGCCAGCGGCCCCTGCGCGTGCACGTCGAGCGCGGCGTGCGCCACGTTGAAGCTGCCGCCGCGGAACCAGCGCGGGAACTCGCGGCCCCGGGAGAGGTCAAGCACCTGGCTGTAGGGCGCCTGGAACGCGATGCCGAGCGACTTCACCGTGCGGTCCCAGAACCAGGCGGGGTCCTGCGCCGCACGCTCGCCGAGCTCCGCGACGTCCTTCAGGCCTTCCGCGGCCAGGAAGCGTCCGAGCACGGACTCCTGGCGCAGCGCTTCGTCGGGTCGCCAGGCGATCTCCAGGTGGGCGAAGGACTGTGCGTCATCCCTCATGTCCGATCCCGTCCTCTCTTCGCTGGCCACGCCCTTCCTGCTTGCGCCGGACCTCCTGCGCCCCAGACTCGAGACTGGTGCCGAGCTGGTGGGAGATGAGCGCCAGCACGAAGAGGGCGTCGCCGATCTCCCCTGCAGCCGACTCGGCATCTTGCCCGAGCAACTTGCGGCCGCCCTGCGCGTTGACGTGGCGAGCGATCTCGCCCACCTCTTCAGCGAGACGCACCATATTCTCCTGCACCGACCACAGCCCACCGTGCTCCTCCGCCCAGCCAAGCGCCCAGCGGCTGAACTCCGCAACCTGCAAGGCCATCACCACACCTTCGACAGAACTGCGCGAAAGGCGCTCGGCAGGGCGACCGCCTGCAGCGCCTCGGCATCAAGCCAGCGGCCCGGCTGAAACGGCGGCTCGGCCCTCGCCACCAGGCGGCGGACCTCGCCCGTCCAGGTCTGATGGGTGAACGCATGGGCCATCGGCCAGCGCTCGCCGGTATCCCGTGCGCCTGCGACACCCCACTCCCTGAGGACCGACGCCACGGCGTCCTCGTCGGGCCGCACCGGTCCGAGAACGTGCGGCGGCTCCCAAAGCCCCGCGAGCAGCCCCTTGCGCGGCCGCGGGCGCCAGAGCAACCCCGACTCCGACTCGACGCGCAACGCGACGATCTGCAGGTGGCGCCGCGCCGGCCGCACGGGAGGGCGGCCGAACGCTTCGGGCTCGCCGCTGATTCGCGCGGCGCAACGCGCCTGCAGGGGGCAGCTGCTGCATTGCGGGCGGCGCACCGTGCAGACCGTCGCGCCGAGATCCATCAGGGCATCGCTGAGCAGAGCCGGCGGACCCGCGGCCAGGAGAGCGCCGAGGAGGAGGCGCGCGGCGCTGTCCGCCTCGCGCGTCCCGGGCTGCAGGCGCTCTCCGGCCAGGCGCAGCGCCACGCGTCTGAGGTTGGCGTCGAGCGCGGGGTCCGGCAGGGAGAACGCGAAGGAGCGCAGGGCGCTGGCGCTGTACGGCCCGATGCCTGGCAGGGCAAGCAGCTCCTCGCGCGCACGCGGCAGCGTGCCGCGGGCGGCTATGATGCCGGCCGTGCGCCAGAGCGCTTCCGCCCGTCGATAGTAGCCGAGTCCTTCCCAGGCGCGCAGCACGTCGTCGAGCGGTGCCGCGGCCAGGGCGGCGAAATCGGGGAAACGGTCGAGGAACGCCTGGAAGCGCTGCGCTACGACATCCGCACGCGTCTGCTGCAGCATCATCTCCGAGACGAGCACGCGATAGGGCGTGCGCGGCGGGCGACGCCATGGCAGATCGCGACCCGCGAAGGAAAACCAGTCGAGCAGTTCCCGCACGAGGTCTTGCACGTCTCTGCCGCAACCCCCTTGAGATCAGCTGCCATGTTCGCCTCTTGCCCTGCCAATCCCTCGCCCAGGCTGCCGCGTGCAGGTCTTCGGCGCGACTGCTGTCGAATTGGCGTCTTCGACCATACCAGAAGAAGGTGGCCCTTTGGCGACAACCGACCCATTGATCCGGCTCGGTCAGCTCATCGAAGATCAGCCGGATCTCACTGTGCGGCTGGACCCCGCCCTCCCCGAGGCCGAACGGGTGAACCGCTGGCTTGAAGAAGTGCGCACGGTAGTCCAGGCACTGACGGAGCACACCGCCAAGGTCGCGATCCGGACGGCGCGCACGACCCGGAACGTCGCGCAGGTCGATGCCGGCGTCCAGGCGGTCCTCGCGCACTCCGACGTGTCGGCGGAGATGACTTCCCACTCCAGGGCCGCGGCGCTCGAGATCGCCCAGTCCGCTTCGGCCGCCGCGGAGATCGGCAGCTCGGTGACGCGCGAGTCCGCAGAAGGGGTCGCCCTGCTGGCGCAGGCCACGCAGGACAGCAGGCAGATCGCGGAGGATGTGCGGGCGGCGCAAGAGATGATGGCGCAACTGACGCAGTCTGTCGGGCGGATCGGCCAGATGAGCGGTTTGATCGCCGATGTGGCGCGGCAGACCAACCTGCTGTCGCTCAACGCGGCCATCGAGGCGGCCCGCGCGGGAGAGCACGGGCGCGGGTTCAGCGTCGTGGCCGACGAGGTGCGCCGCCTCGCCGACCGCACGCAGAACTCGACCAAGGAGATCGCGAGCCTGCTCGCAGCCGTGGGGCGGCAACTCCAGGAAACATCGGCCGCCGTGGCGCGTTCGGCTGAGCGCGCGTCGTCGGTCGCGGCACATACGCAGGAGGCCGACAGGGCGGTGCGCGACGTGGTGGGAGGGCTCGGCCGCTTCTCCGAGCTGGTCTCGCGCATCGCCGCCAGCACCGAGGAGCAGACGGCGGCGTTGCAGGACGTCTCCGAGCGGCTCACGTCCGTGCGCTCCGAGACGCAGGAACTCTCGAAGGGCACATCCGCCCTGGGCAGGACGGCAGACCGGCTTGCCCAGGAGGCCGAAGCGGCTTACGGTGCCCTGGGCCGCGTCCGGGCGGGCACTTTCGTCGACGGGGTGCGCAGCGACATGGAGGCGTGCGCCCTGGAGGTGGAGCGCCTCTTCGCGGATGCGATCGCGCAAGGCCGCCTGACGCTCGAGGACGCGCTGGACATGAACTACAGGCCCATCACCGGCACGCGCGTGCGCTCGCTCGCGCGCCTGTTCAACGTAGACCGCGCGCCGCTCGCCGGCTTTGTGCCGCCGAAGTACGAAACGCGTTATTCGGAACTGCTCGACGCGGACACGACCCGCATCCTCGATCGCTACAAGGACCGGTCCCAGCGCTATCTCTTTTTCATTGTCGCGGATCTCAACGCCTACTGCTTCACGCACAACAGCGCGGATATGGCCGACTGGACGGGCGACCCTGGGTACGACGGGTTGCACAGCCGGCTGAAGCGGATTTACGATGAGCCCGTCGTCATCGCCGCATCGCGGGTCGGACTCGCCGGTGCGGAGCGACTGGGCCACCCGGCGACGCGCTCCGACTTCGAGCGGGCGGGCATCCGGCTGACCGAACGACGGTCGGCGCTGTTCGCGCGCACCTATATGCGGGACGACGGAATGGTCACGACGCTCTTCTCCGTGCCGCTGCACATCGGGGGCCAGCGCTACGGGGCAGTCTGCGCGGCATGGCTGGAGCCGTCGGACTAGGTATTAGGACTTGCCGCGAGATCGTGCTCCAGGCGGTCACGCAGGGCGCGCCAGACACTCGCCTGCATCATGGGCCAAAGCTTGCCGCCATGGAGGCGGCTGGCCACCTTGAAGCAGTCGTCGAGCAGGTTCAAGAGCCCCTGTGCCTCGTCCGAGGGAATATGAAGTCCCTGCGGCGCCAGAGCCTCGTGCCAGAGGTGCAGGGCCGCACGGTCATACCGGTTGGAAGGCACGGACGCAAGCGGTGCGACCGGCTGCTCGGCGCTGGCATGCGACCATGAGAATCCCCCGACGCGCCCGAGGAGGGCCTCGTCGAGCGAGCATGCAAGGGTATTGGCCAGGGCGTTGCAGGCCAGTTCCTGCTCATCCGGACCCACGTCGGGCAGATTCAGCCTGAACATGTGATAGCTCCCCCGGGAAACAACAGACATTCTAAGCATTCACCCGCAGGCCGTCGAGCCTCGGCACCAGGAGGTACTGGGTTGAGAAAACGCTTGCGACCGAGGTTCATCTGGCTCGTGGTGATCGTACTAGTGGTGATCGGCCTCGTGGCGTACTTGTGGAGCTGGTTCTCGTCTCCTTCGAGTCCGGGCCGCGTAGCGTCCGTGTCGACGAGCGCGCCGTACAACGTCCTGCTGATCGGCAACAACGCCCGCAAGGCGACGGGTCCGCTCTCGCTGGGCACGTCGGGCGGCCAGGCGGATATCCTCATGCTGGCGCACATCGATCCGCTCAAGCACAAAGTGACGCTGATCTCGATCCCGCGCGACCTCCTGATCGCCCTGCCGCAGTGGCGTGACCCCGTGCCCAAGATCAAGGAGACCCTTTTCCTCGGCCTGCAGAACGGCCCCGCGCAGGGTCCCGAGCTCGCGATGCAGGTCGTGGGCCACTTCACCGGCATGCCGGTCAAGGCCTACATCGCCACCGACTTCAATGGCTTCATCGACGCGGTGGACGCCGTGGGCTGCGTCAACATCGACATCCCGTACCCGATCTACGATCCGCTGCACAGCAAGGCGGTCTTCCAGCCCGGCGTGCACTGCCTGTCCGGTCCCTGGGTGCTCGCCTTCATCCGCGTGCGCCAGAATACGCTCAACAGCTACCGCACGACGGACTTCCAGCGCATGGACGCCGAGGCACAGGTGCTGTTCGCGCTCAAGGAGAAGCTCCTGCACGACCCGGTCCAGGCCGCCCTCCACCTGCCGGCGCTCGTCGCCACCTGGCGCAAGGACGTCGCAACGAACCTCACGAACAGCCAGCTGCTCTCGCTCGGCCTGACACTCGCCCACAGCCGCGTCCAGCACGTCACGCTGGGCTCGAACGGCGACTCGATGGACCTTGCCTCGATGCCGCTGCCTGGCATCAATGTGGAGAACCAGATCGACTCGGCGTACTATGACGTGCTCGACGCGGCCGACGTGACGCGAGCGCTGAAGCCCTACGGCAGCACCGGCGCGTGGACCGGCCTGCCTGCCTTCCCCAAGCCGAAGGATGTGCAGGTCGTGGTCGAAGGGTCACCTTACACCGCCGCGATGCTGCGCCAGAAGGGCTTTCAGGTCACACAGGGCTCCACGGCCAGCCCAAGCCAGCGCCTGACCGTAGTCTTCCCGAACGGCCAGACCGCCGCCGGCTTCGCAGTGGCCCGCGCACTCGCGGCCGGGAACGAGTACGTCACACCGGGCCCGGTATCCGAGGTCACCGTCTACGCGCCGTGAAGCGGATCATGGTCCCGCTCGGCGTGGCGCTGCTGGCGATCGCCGTGGCTACCGCCGCGGCCCTGCCGTCCCCCACATTGCGCGTGGGTAACGTCTTAGCCTTCCGGCCGGCGTCTTCCCCCCTGCCCAGGGTGGACGCGCCGGCCTTTGCCATCTCGTACGACGGGCGGCTGCTGGCGGGGCGCAAGACGGATGCCCCGCGCCCGACCGCCTCGACGATCAAGCTCCTCACCGCGCTCGCGGTGCTCCGGGAGGGCATCCCGCTCTCCCGGAGCATCGTCGTCAGCCAGGCCCAGGCAGCGGCGGCCCAGGCGGGTGCGCGCGCCGGCAATGGCGAGCTGCCGCTGGCTGCGGGCGAGATCCTCACTGTGCGGGACCTGCTCGTGGCCATGCTTCTGCCGAGCGCCGACGACGCTGCGAACATGCTCGCAGAGGCTTCTCCCGGCGGCTCCACGGGTCTGCTCGCGCGGATGCGCTCGCTTGCCGGGCGGCTTGGCCTGACCCTGCCGGCCCTCGAAGATGCGAGCGGGCTCTCGCCTCTTGACCGCATGTCGCCGCGCGACGAACTGCGCCTCGGACTCGCCGCGCTGCGATCGCCGGTTTTGGCCGACATCGTCCGAAGCCCTGCCGCCACCCTCTCGCAAGGCAGCACGGTGCACAGCCTCAACCGGCTGCTCGGCAGCTATCCGGGCGCCATCGGCGTCAAGACCGGGCAGACCGTTCCCGCCGGCTACGTGCTGCTCTTCGCCGCGCGGCGACAGGGCACGGCGCTCGGCGTGGTCATGGGCGAGGCGAGCGACGCGGCGCGCTTTGCCGACGCGCGTCTCCTGCTCGACTGGGCGTTCGCCTGGGCCAAGGGACATGCCCTGCCGGCCGGCACACGGGCAGGTGACGTCATCTGGCCCGGTGGCGCCCGTCAGGTTCTGCGCACGGCGGCCGGAATGTCCCTGGCATCGGGCGGCACGCCGAAGCTGTACCTCGTGGACGCCGCCGATCTGGCCCGCGGAGGTCGGGTCGGCTTCGCCGTTCTGGACGGTCGGCGCGTTGCCCTCAGCGCACGGCCCGCGCCGCTTTGGCTCAGGCTCTGGACGCTCGCCGCCAGCTGGCGCACGGCACTCTTTGGACCGTGAGCCGGGTTACAGTCCGTAGCTCGGCACCTGCCTAAGTTTCGGGTCGACCTGGTGCAGCGTGCGGTACAGGCGATCGAGATACGCAAGGGGCCTGAGCTGGAACGCTTCAACGTGATGCGCGCCCCGCACGAGCCAGAGCCTCGCTGCCGGGTCGGTGCGCCGCAGCGCGGTGTAGATCTGGA
The DNA here is from genome assembly GCA_021845645.1 of Bacillota bacterium. The sequence goes on along the minus strand of JAJZVM010000050.1, from coordinate 12,186 downwards.
CGGAGTTGCGGTACGGAATCGTCTTGTCGGACTTGCCGGCGATCAAGAGGACTGGCCGCCGGCCGAATCTGCCGACGCCGGCCAGGGGATTGACGCTGCCCGGATTGATGCCGAGCCAGGGCGACGCGACATGGATGAGAAGCCAGTTGAAGGGCACCGCCGGCAGGCCGGTCCAGAGGGGGAGGTTCTGTGCCAGGTACGGCGTCAGGGCGGCGAAGGGACTGTCGGCCACCACGGCGGCAATCCGGCTGTCGCGCTCGCCCGCAAGCAGTGCGACAGCCGCGCCCATCGAGTAGCCGACCACGGCCACGGGTTTTCCCGGCGCCAGGTGGTCTCGGGTGTAGGCCGCTGCGCCCAGGAGGTCCCGGACCTCGAACTCGCCTACCGAGACCAGCTTGCCTGGACTGCGGCCCTCCGCGCGGTAGTCGAAGGTAAGGACGTTGGCGCCCCACAGGTGCACGGCGCGCATCATGAGCAGGCCCGGCACGCCGATGTCGGCGCGGTTCGAGCCGAAGCCGTGCGAGAAAATGACGGTCATGGTGGCGTGCGGCGCCGGGATCCACCAGCCGTGCAGCCTGAGGTGGTCCTGCGCGCTCGGGAAGCGGATCGTGCGGTAGGACATGCCCCAGTAGCGCGGGTTCGTCGGCATCTTCGCCCGCGGCAGGTGCGTGAGCGACCAACCGATGTAGAAGCTCCATGCCACGCTGGCAACGCTGGCGATCAGGATGGCGGCCAGCACGGCTTTCGCCCATCTCCGCCGACTCGAGCGAACCGGCAACCCAGGCAACCTCCCCGTCAGCTTCTGCGCTGCGCCGCGATGGCCCCAAGGAAGAAGACTACGCTGAGAACAATCAGGACATCCCGCAGGGTCGGCATGGCGACGCCCACGAGCGCGGCGGTCAGGGCGGCGAACCCGCCCAGGGTGACCCACGTCAGAGCCCGCAACGCGGCACGCCCGGCGCGCATCTCGCGCCGCAGCGGCTCGAAGTCGATCGGGATGCGGTAGTCGTCCCGATCGAGCTTTTGCAGCAGGCGCAGGGCCTGGGCGGCAGGCTCGCTCACCCTGCGCAGGAGCCCCTTCAGTACGTCCCGGGTTCCGGACGCGCCGGCCGCGGCCCCCGCGTAGCGCCGGGCTCCGTCGATCAGCAGGCGGACGAAGTTCTGCCCGGGGGCGAGCGGCGCGACGATACCCGAAAGAATTCCGAGCGCCCGCCCGAGAAAGGTGTAGCGCGCCGGGACCTGGAACGGCTGCTCATAGAGGAAGTCCCGGATCTCTCGGACAAACGCCTCCACTTCCGGTCCGCTTGCGCGGAAGAATGTCGTGCCCAGCATTCGGTCGAGCAGAAAGCCGAATGCGCGCCTCAGTTTCCCAATGTCTGCGCCGGGCCTGACGAAGCCGAGATCCACGAGTCCCCTGGTGGCCCGGTCCAGGTCGTTCGTGATCACGCCTTGCACCAGTTCGCGCAAGGCGGTCTGGTCCTCTGGCCGCATTTCGCCCATCATGCCGAAGTCCACGTAGATGATGGCGCCGTCCGGCTTGACGAAAATGTTGCCCGGATGCGGGTCGGCGTGGAAGAAGCCGTCCACCAGCCACTGCTTCATGTAGCTTTCGATCAGCCGCTTGGCCAGAAGCTGGCGGTCGATGCCGGCCGCGTCGAGCGCGTCCAGCTGATCCGGCTTGATGCCCCGCACAAGCTCCATGACAAGGACGCCCGGCCGCGTGAGCTCGTCCATCACGAGCGGTGCGCCCACCTTCGGATCGTCTTTGAAGTTCTCTGCGAAGCGGCGCCCCCGCTCCGCTTCGCCGAACACGTCGAGCTCCTGCTCGGTGGTCTCGTGCAGCTCCCGCCAGATGGCCATGAGGTCGAACCGCTTCCCCCAGCTCGTCAAGCGATTCAGCCAGGACACGGCGATGCGGACCGCGTCTAGGTCGATGCGCACAGCGCGTTCGATGCCCGGCCGCAGGATCTTGAGCGCCACCGCACGCCCGTCTGCCAGGCGTCCGTGGTGCACCTGCGCCAGTGACGCGGCGGCGGCAGCCGTCTGATTGATTTCGGCAAAGACGTCGGGCACGTAGCGCGCGCCGTAGGCTCCCCGCAGCACCTCGTCCACCTGGAGCCAGCCGACAGGCGGCACGACGTCCTGCAGTTGCCCCACTTCCCGCGTGAACTCTTCCGGCAGGACGTCGGCGCGCGTCGAGAGGAACTGGCCGATCTTGATCAGCATGCCGCCCTGCCGCGTGGCCGCTTCGCGCAGACGCCGGCCCTCCGTCGCCCAGAGGGCCCGCTCGGCCTGGATGCGCTGCTCCGCGTCGAGCCAGCGGCTACGCACCCGTGCAAGCCAAAGTGCCCGCACGGCCGCTCCCAGCGCCAAGCGCAGGACGGCGGCCGTACGACCCAGACGGCTATCCATGGACTACCCGCCTAGACACCAGGTTCCTTCTCGCTCTCCTCGCCTGCCTCGGCGATGCGGTCGGCCAGGTGATGGAGCCGCCGCACCGCACGCTCACGATACTTTCTCGCCTTTGCCTTCGCCTCGTCGCTGTCCACATCGCAGCGCGTGCCAGCTCCCAGCAGGAAGCCGAAGCCGATCAGCTTGAGAATCCAGCGCAGCAACATGACGCAACCCTCCCAGGGTAGGTTCCCTGCTCTAGAGACTACCACCGTCGGGCCGCCGTGCAAATCGCCGCCTGCGCCGTCTGCCGCCCGCGGACAGCCGCCCGCGTGAGCCCACCGGCTCAAGCGTGCCCAGGGTTCTGCAGTGGAAGTCAGCCAGCCGAAGACGTCGGGTCGTCGCCGCCGCCGAGCCGCGCGGCCAGCCGCGCAAGGCGGTCCGAGCGGCTGGACCGGTCGCCGTCCCACTCGACGCGCAGCACGTAGACCTCCTGCTGCACGTCGACGACTTCCCACCTGCGCAAAGGTGCCAGAGCCCGCGTCGCCTCGTCCGGGCGCAGGCTCAGCGGCAGGGCGAAGGTCTGCGTAAAGCCGCGCTGCGCCTCGTCGGATGCGATGGTGGACACAGCCATGGCACTGTTGGGAATGACGCGACGCGTGCCGCTCTCGCGAAGCACCGTGTAGAAGAAGTTGATCTCCTCGACGCGACCCGTCGCGTCGATGCCGCCGGACATCCAGGACCGCAGGCTGACCCACTCGCCAACGCGCACCGGACGAAGACTCAAGAGCATGGCGCCCGCGATGACGTTGCCCAGCATGGACTGGGCCGCGAGTCCGATCACGACACCCGTGACCGCGCCACCGAGGGCGATGCCCGTCAGGGAGACGTGCCAGATGTCCGCCGCGACTACGAACGCGATGACCACCAATACCCCTAGCAGGATCTGCAAACCGAAGTTGACCACCGTGCGCCGCTCCGGCGCGCCGGAGCGCACCTCCTGCAGCCCCCTCTGGCGGACGCTGCCCACGATGCCGGCCGCGACGATGGCCCACGCGGCGGTAATGCCGATGCGCACGAGTTCCGCACCCGACTGCGGCACGGCCGGCAGCAGGAGCCGGGGCAGGGCGACGACGACAAAAGCCGCGATGGCAAACAGCACTACCTGCGGCCAGAGACGCTTTTGCATGCGCATCCCCTTTCTTGCCTTCCTGCGACGACGCAGGATCTTCCCTAAGGCATACTCCATGGGGTATACTGAGTGACGTGGCCCAACGGGGCGTCAACTTACGCAGAGGAGGCGAGAGCTTTGGCCGTCGTACTCTACTCGACCCCGACCTGCCCCCACTGCCGCTCCGCGAAGCGTTTCTTGACCGAGCGGCACATCCCCTTTCGCGAGGTCGACGTCGCCCGCAGCGAGCAGGCAGCGCAAGAGCTCAGGCGACGTTCCGGGCAGACGGGTGTACCTGTCATCGACGTGAACGGCAAGGTCATCGTGGGCTTCGACCAGCAGCGCCTCGCGCAGGCGCTCGGACTGCGCAACTAGCAAGGCAAGGGAGACGACAACATCATGACCATCCAGCCGCTTGACGACCGCGTGCTCGTGCGTCCCGTGGAGCTCGAGGAGAAGACCGCGTCGGGCATCATCCTGCCCGACACCGCCAAGGAAAAGCCCCAGCAGGGCATCGTCGTGGCCGTGGGCACGGACGAGGAGCTCGTCAAGGTGCTCTCTGCGGGCGACGAGGTCCTCTACACGAAGTACGGCGGGTCCGAGGTCAAGCTCGACGGCCAGACACATATCATCCTGCAGCGTCAGGACATCCTGGGCAAGATCGTCCGGTAGGGGCAGGACGGGCCGCAAGGTCCGTCCCGCTCTCGCTTTCCCCTCATTACAGCTTCAGCGATGAATGATAGTCTCGTAAAGTGAGCATTCCTATCCCGATGAGGTGCACTTTGGCGAGCTATCAGGATATTCTCCAAGCCGTCCGCGTGCGGGACTTCACCGGACGAAAGATCGCTGGGGTCACGGATCGCTCGTTCGACGTCGCTCCCGGCTGGGTTTTCGTCGCGCGCCACGGCCAGCACGTCGACGGGATCGCGTACGCCCATGAGGCGGTCGAGCGCGGCGCGATCGCCGTGGTGGCGGACCGGCCGACCGCCCTCGCGGTGCCGACGGTCGTGGTTGAGGATGCCGCCAAGGCCCTGGGCGAACTGGCGGCCGCATTCTTCGGGGATCCCTGTCTCGCCATGCGCGTGACCGGCATCACCGGCACAAACGGCAAGACCACGACCGCGGCGCTGCTCAGCCGTGCCTTGCGCAACGATACCCGGCACGTCGCGACCATCGGCACGCTCGGTGTGCAGCTCGACAGCGAAGTCATCCGCCCGCTGCCGCTGACGACGCCTGCGGCGCCCGAGCTGCAGGGGGCGCTGCACGAACTCGTACAGCTCGGCGCGCAGGACGTCGTCATGGAGGTCTCCTCCCACGCGCTGCGCCAGCGGCGCACCGCCGGGTGCAGCTTCGACGCGGCCGTGTTCACCAACTGGACGCGCGACCACACCGACTACCACGGCGACATGCAGCATTATCTCGAAGCGAAGGGCCTGCTGTTCTCCGGGCTTTCGGAGCAGGAGCGTCCTTCGTTCGCTGTGCTCAACCGCGACTCGCCCGCCTTCGACTACCTCGCCTCCGTGACGCGCGTACCGATCCGCACCTACGGCCAGGGCAGCGACGTGCGCATCGTCCGCTGGCAGGACGACGGTCTCGTCGGCGGCCACGGCGTTGTGGCCGTCGACGGCGAGACCTATGAGATGCAGCTCCGCCTGCCGGGCAGCTACAATGTGGAGAACGCCCTGGCTGCCCTTGCGGCCGCCACGGGACTGGGCATCGGCGCGAGGGATGCGCTCGAGCGCATCGCGCAGGTGCGAACGGTCGCCGGGCGCACGCACATCATCGAGAGCGGCAGCCCGCCAAGGCGCGTGGTCATCGACTACGCGCACAACCCCGCAGGACTCCTTCAGCTTCTGCGCTTCGCCCGCCGTACCACCGAAGGGCGCGTGATCGCGGTCTTCGGCGGTCGCGGTGAGCGCGATCGCGGCAAGCGGCCGCTCATGGGTGCCATCGCCGCTGCGCTGGCGGACCGCCTCGTGGTCACGATCGACAACCCCCGTGGCGAGGACGCCATGCAGACGGCGTCGGAGGTGGCAGGCGGCGCGAAAGAGAGCGGCATCCCGACGGATATCGTGCTGGACCGCTACGCAGCCATTCGCCACGCTCTCGAACTCGCGGCACCCGGTGACACCGTCACGATCACCGGCAAGGGAGCGGAGATCTGGGATGAGCGCCACGAAGGCCGTCCAATGACCGACATCGAGGCAGTGCGCGCCATTCTCGGCCTGTCCGACTAGGCGGCGTCGCAAGACCGGCGGCCCTGCCTGCGCAGCCAGGGCCGCCCGCATTCTCCCCGCCCCGCGCCAGTGAAGCCGCTCATAGGCCGAGCGCGTGGCGCAGCTCTCGCGCCGCGGCCCCGGCATCGCCGGCGCCCAGGATGGCGCTGATCACGGCAACGCCGGCGATGCCGGATCCCTTGAGCTGCGCTGCCGTACCGATGCCGATGCCGCCGATCGCGACGACGGGACGTCTCGCCTGCCGGGCCACTTGCCGCAGGATCTCCGGGCCGGTCGGGGCTGCCGCGTCGTCCTTCGAAGGAGTCGGGAACACGGGCCCGAAGCCGATGTAGTCCGCCTCGGCCGCCATTTGAGCGCTCGGGATGTCGTGGCAGGACATGCCGATCAGAAGGCTGGGCGCGATCCGCCGCACGATCGCCACGGGCAGGTCCCCTTCGCCGACGTGGACCCCATCCGCTTCGAGCGCGAGGGCAAGGTCCGGCCGGTCGTTGACGAAGAACGCCGCGCCCTGGCGCCGCACGAGATCCCTCAGCTCCCGGCCGACCCGGTACGTCTCGCCGTCAGGCCGATCCTTCTCCCGCAGCTGCACGAGCGTGACGCCGCCCCGTATCGCAGCCTCCACCCTGGGAAAGAGGCTGCGGTCCGCCGGCACCAGAAGCTGCAACGCCCACATGGCAGCCGTCACCCCATCAGCCCCCTCGAAGAGCGAAACTCGCCGCCAGCCGAACGAGCCTTGTCAGGCTCGCGTTCGCAGGTACTCCTCGCGCAGCTCGAGCCAGCGGCCGACACCCTCGGCCACCGCGTCGGCGCCGGACGCCAAACTCAAGCGTACCTCGCGGTCGGAAAGCTTGCCGAAGGTTGCGCCAGGCACGACCACCATGTCCTTGCGCTCCAGAAGAGCCCGGGCAAACTCCTCGGAACTGGTCCCGGCAGGCACGGGCAGCATCAGATAGAACGCGCCTTCCGGCACATAGCGCTTCTGCCCCGCCTGCTCGAGCACCGCCAGGGCGCGATCCCTCGCCTCGCGGTACGCGACGACCATCACGTCGATCTCCTGCTGCCCCACTTCCCGCAAGGCGGCCAGCGCCGCGATCTGCGCCACCATCGACGACGAGGAGTAGCAGGACTCCACAAGCTTCGTGGTGTGTGCCTGCATGCCGGGCTGCAGCACGGCGTAACCGAGACGCCATCCCGTCATGGCGTAGGTCTTGGAAAAGCTGTAGACCGCCAGGGTGCCCTCAGGGTAGACCTCGAGCATGCTGACCGGGGGCGGACCGAAGTGGATCTGGTCGTAGACCTCGTCCGAGATCACCCACAGGCCATGCCGCCGCGCGACCGCCGCGATCCTTTCGAGCATGGTCCTGGGCAGGACAACCCCCGTGGGGTTTTGCGGGCTGTTGATCAGGATGGCCCGCGTCTTCCCGTCCACCGGCCATCGCTCGGGATCCGGCAGGAAGCCATGCTCCGGGTCCATCGGAAAGAAGACCGGCTGCGCCCCGAGCGTGAGCACCTGGCCAACCGCGTTCGGCCAGCAGGGGTCCGGCATCAGGATGCGATCGCCTGGTCCGAGTACGCTCGCCAGCGAGGCGTAGAGGGCCCCCACCCCGCCGTGGGTCACGAAGACGCGCTCGGGGTCGACGTCGACGCCGTTCACGGCCCGCAGCTTGGCCGAGATGGCCCGCCGGAGCTCCGCCGGGCCTTCTGTCGGCGTATAGACCATGCGTTCCGCCAGGAGCGCCTGCGCCGCAGCGCGCCGTACCGCCTCGGGCGCAAAGAACCTTGGCTCTCCGTATTCGAGGTGGAGGAGTCCTGCGCGGCCCTGGGCGAGGGCAGCCATGCCGCGGATGCCCGAGCGCGGGATAGCCTCCACCGAAGGAGACAGTCGCATAGATCTCCGCTTCCTTCCATAGGATGTCGCACGCGTCCGGGTCCTGTCCTCAGTGCCCGCCCAGGAAGCGCAAACCGCGCAGGATGGGCAGGATCTCCTGCGGCGTGGATGTCACGACCAGGTAGCGGTAGGCAACGCCCGATATCGTCTGCGGCTTCGGATAGAGCACGACTGCCTCCGCCACGTCGCCCGCCTGCCCTGCTTCCGGCAGGATGACGTATCCGGGCTGGCCGTCGACCGTCGCCCGCCTCAGGACGGGGTCGGGTCCGAAAGGCGCCAAAGACTGCGTCGCCTGCCCCAGAGCCGCCGCCCGCGGCGTCAGTCCACTGCCCTGCAGGGCATTCACGGCTACGTAGCCACCCTTCCCCTCGATGCGTTCAAGGTACCCCGCCGCCGGCTTCCAGCCTATGGGGTGGCGCAGTGCCACCCCATAGGCTGGAAGCGTCCAGACGGGCCGCGGCAGCCCATGGTGCTTCCTCGTCGCCACCGCAGGACCGCCGCACGCGCTGAGCACCAGGGGGGCGAGCAGAGCGAGCGCGACAGCCGCCTTCCTCATGTCTGCCTCCCGGGAACGTTTGTCCATCTGTCTTCTACCGGCCGGGGGCAGGCACCTTCTAGACAGCGCCTGGGAGCTCCCTGCAGGATCCGGCCCACCCTTGGCGGCCTAACTCAAATCCCATGCCCGCCTGCGCGCGACAATGCGCCATTGGGTTGAGACAACGCCGCTAGCGTCCTCGCACACTGCTAATCTGCAGGCGCCTGCGGGCAATCTCGTTGCAGGACATACCCTATTGTTCGCCAAATTGCCTAATAGACAAGGGAGTGACGGGATGTCCAGCCAAACCGAAAATGCCCTGGGGGGCAGCCTCAGCCAAGACTATCGCACCACGTCCGGCATACCGGTGAAGGCGTTCTACACACCCGCAGACGTCGCCGGGCTCGATGCCGTGCAAGACCTTGGCTTGCCTGGCCAGCCGCCGTACACGCGCGGCGTCCACCGCGACATGTATCGTGGCCGCCTGTGGACGATCAGGCAGCTCGCAGGGTTCGGCACGCCCGAAGAGACGAACGGGCGTTTTCGCATGCTCCTCGATCAGGGTGCCACGGGCATCAATTGTGTCTTCGACTTCGTGACGAACCGCGGCTTCAGTTCGGACCACCCCTTGGCTGAGGGCGATGTAGGACAGGGCGGCGTCGCGATCGACTGCCTTGACGATATGCGGCGGCTGTTCGACGGCATCCCGATCGAAGACGTGTCGGTCTCGCTGGTGCTTTCCAATCCCGTCGGGGCGGGGGCGATCTTCGCAGCCTTCCTCGCCATGGCACAGGAGCGGGGCATCCCATGGGACAAGCTGCGCGGCACCCTGCAGAACGACTTCCTCATGGAGACGGTGGTGCTCACCGCCCCAAACATCCTCGAGCCCGCATTCTCGCTGAAGCTGTCGGTGGACGTCGTCGAATTCTGCACGGAACACCTGCCGCAATGGAACCCGATCAGCTTCGCGGGCTACAATTATCGCGAAGCCGGCGCAGACGCGGTGCAGGAGGCGGCGCTCGTCATCGCGCACGCCGTGGCGGTCGCCGAGGAGATGGTGCGCCGCGGCCATCCGATCGACAGTTTCGCGCCGCGCCTCTCAAGCTTTTTCACCGCCGACAACGACCTCTTCGAGGAGGTCGCCAAGTATCGGGCGGCTCGGCGCGTCTACCACCGGCTCTTCCAGGAGCGGTTCAAACCGCAGGACCCGCGCAGCAGTCGCCTGCGCTTTCACGTCCAGACGTCCGGCTCCGCGCTGACGGCCCAGCAGCCGCTCAACAACGTGACGCGCGCCGCATACCACGCCTTGGCTGCCGTCCTTGGCGGCGCCCAGTCCTTGCACGTCAGCGCGTACGACGAGGCCCTCTGCCTGCCGTCTGAGGCGGCGGCCCTCACGGCGCTGCGCACGCAGCAGGTACTGGTGCACGAGACCGGCGTGACCCGCACAGCCGATCCGCTGGCCGGCTCCTACTACGTCGAGCAACTGACGAACGAAGTGGAGCAGCGCATCCTCGCCTACCTCAAGCAGATGGATGACCTCGGGGGGCTCGTCCGCGCCGTGGAGAGCGGCTGGGTGCACCGCGAACTGATGGGCACCTCGTACGACCGCGAACTCGCGACCACGAGCGGCGAGCGCAAGGTGGTCGGCGTCAATTGCTTCACCGACGACGTGCCGCTGGAGATCGAGCTCTTCCGGTTCCCGAGCGCGCTCGAACAGCAGCGCGCGACGCTCGAGCGGCTGCGCGCGGAGCGCGACAAGGGCCAGACTGAGGCAGCGCTCGAGCGCCTGAGACAGGCGGTCCTCGCCGACGAGAACACGATGCCGCACCTGGTCGCGGCCGTGCGTGCCGGGGCGAGCGTCGGCGAGTGCTGCGATGTTTTCCGCGCCCTCCATGGCGGCTGGCACCAGCCGCTGCTCTAGACGCGTGCAAGGAGGTCCCGCAGGTGGCGCTGATCAAGGTGGTCATGGCAAAGATGGGTTTCGACGCGCACTACCGCGGCGCCATGATGGTCGCCCGGCATCTCGTGCAGCGCGGCATGGAGGTGGTGTACATCGGCAATCGCCTGCCGGAGGAGATCGTGCGCACGGTCATCGACGAGGATGCCCAGGTGCTCGGGCTGTCGAGCCTGTCGGGCAACCACATGGTGATGGTGCCGCGCATTTTGGTCCTGCTGCAGCAGGAGGGCGCGGAACGCGTCAAGGTGCTGCTTGGCGGCGTGGTACCCACCGAGGACCAGAAGGAGCTCCTGAGACAGGGGGTGTCGGCCGTCTTCGGCACGGGCTCAAGCCTGGATGCCATTGCGGACTGGATCGAAGCGGCGGTCGGTCACGGTCCGGACGCAATACAGGTCTGAAGGCAGTCCGGGACCGGTGCAGCGAAGGGGGGGCCCTCGGTGGACCAGGCATTTTGGAACCGGGAGAAGGAGACGCTGGATCCGTCGGTTCGGGCAGAGCAGATCTTGCGTGACATCAAGGATCAGTTGCACTACGTCTACGATGAGCTCCCGTTTTACCGCGCCTATTACGACGAGCACCGCTTCCACCCCGACATGGTCAAGACGCTGGAAGATTTCACGCGCAAGGTTCCCGTGCTGACGAAGGACACCCTGCGCCTGGAGCAGGAGGCCCATCCGCCTTTCGGGCGGTACCTCGGCTTTGCGCCGGAGGATGGCCTGCACGTGCACGGCTCGTCGGGCACCACAGGACGCCCGACATTCTATCTCTTCTCGCGGCCGGACATCGACTACATCCGCGGCGTCATGGCGCAAGCCCTCTACACGGCGGGCGTACGCAAGGGCGACATCGTCCAGATCTCCACCGACCTCGGCATGTTCATGGGCGGCTGGGGAGCGCTCTGGGGCGCGGAGGAGATCGGAGCGGCGTGCTTCACGCCCGGCGCAGGCAACGCCGAGCGTCACGTTCGCCTGATGCACGAGGTGGGTGCCACGGTCCTGATCACCACACCCACGTTCGGCCTGCGACTTCTGGACGAAGCGCGCATGCGCGGCTACGACCCGGTGCGCTCGCCGCTTAGGCTCGGCATCTTCATCGGCGAGCCCGGCGCCGGCATCCCGGGCACCAAGGCGGCGCTCGAGGCCGGTTGGGGCATCAAGGCTCTGGACTGCGCCACGACAAGCGAGATGACGCCCTGGGCCACCAACGTCGAGTGCGAGGAGCGGCATGGCGTGCACGTCCTCCAGGACGAGGTTTACACCGAGATCGTGGCCAAGGACGACCCCCAGCGCCTGCTGCCCGAGGGCGAAAGCGGCGCAGTCGTCTACACCCACCTCAAGCGCAAGGGCCAGCCGATGATCCGGTTCTGGTCCGGCGACGAGTCGCGCATGACGAGCGAGCCGTGCGCCTGTGGCAGGACGTACCCGCGCCTGCCCGACGGCGTCTATGGCCGCGTCGACGACATGCTGATCCTGCGCGGCGTCAACGTCTATCCGAGCGCCGTGCAGCGCGCCCTGCTGGAGGTGGAGGGGCTCGGCAGCGAGCACCGCATCATTCTCACGCGCAAGGGCGCGATGGACGAGGCCACGATCCGTGTCGAGTATGACTCGCGCCTCGCGGCGGGTGGCAGCACACCTTCGCCTGATCGCCTGGACGAACTCATGGATCGCACCACGGAACATCTGCGCGCCGTCACCGGCGTGCGCTTCGGCATCGAGTTCGTGCCTCCCCAGACGCTGGAACGGTTCGACGTCAAGGCCCGCCGCGTCGTCGACCAGCGTTCAGCGAGTTGAGCCACGCAACGGAGGCGGGCCGGGTTTTCCCGGCCCGCCTCCGTTGCCATCTGTTCTAGAGCCTAGTCATCCGCCAGCGCAGGGTCGGTGCTGGCAGTGGCCCCGCAAGCTTCACCGGCACAGCCTCACGCTGCTCGCCAAGCTGCGCGGTCAGCCGTCCCACCGTCGTTCCGGGCGCCGCGGGCGTCGCGGGTGTTACCGCCTTGAGCCTGACGGT
>JAJZVM010000001.1 GCA_021845645.1 Bacillota bacterium | reverse complement strand
CCCGAAGCTGCCAAGGGGCAGGGCGGTAAACACGGCGGGTGCGGGGAGAAGGTCGGCGTCCTTACCCGGGGAGATCTGCCGGATACGCGGGCAACTCGCCAAGTGGCGGGGGCAGCAACCCAGATCGCAAGGTCTGGCCCCTCTATGCCATGCTTGACGTAGGCGCTACCGCGTGCGCATCGTGCGACGGCGCTGAAGCAGGCCCGCCTGCGGGTTGGCCAACGGCCTTCTGCTGGCCCCCGCGGACGGATCCGCCCGACTCTCCGGAAGGTTCGGCGCGCGGGGAGGCGAACGTCCCCTGCGGGACGGCATGCGGGGAGTGGGCAGTTGCGACGACGTCTTAGGTTGCAGGGGCTCTGGCTGGACGGCGAGTTCCTGAAGCTCTGGGTCGGGCAGACGGTGTCCCAGTTCGGCGGGCAGATCGCGATGCTCGCCGTGCCCTTGACGGCCGTGCTCGTGCTCAAGGCCACGCCGCGCGAGATGGGCTATCTCAGCGCCGTCGACACCCTGCCGTTCCTGCTGATCGGGGTGTTCGCCGGGGTCTTCGTGGACCGGCTGCGCCGCAGGCCGGTGCTGGTCATCGCGGACATGTGGCGGGCTGTGCTCCTCGCCGCTGTGCCCGCCCTCTATCTCCTGCACGCCCTGCGCATGGCCGCGCTCTATGCGATCGGTTTTCTCACGGGGATCGGCACCGTGTTCTTTGACGTCGCCTATATGGCGTACCTGCCGACCCTCGTCGGCCCGGCCCAACTCGTCGACGGCAACAGCAAGCTCGAGGCCAGCCGGGCGGCTGCGCAGATCGCGGGCCCAGGCCTTGCCGGCGCGCTGGTACAGCTGGTGTCCGCGCCGCTGGCCGTTCTTGGCAACGGCCTGACGTTCGTCGCCTCCGTCGCCTCGCTGCTGCTCATCCGCCGCAAGGAGCCGCCGCCCGCAGCAGCCCCTGGTCGGCCCGGTCTGCTCGCGGAGGCCCGCGAGGGGCTCGCCGTGATCTTCCGCAACCGCATCCTCTGGTCGCTCGCGGGATGCACCGGCACCGCGAACTTCTTCTCGAGCGCCGTCTACGCCCTTTACAGCCTCTACGCGGTGAAGCAGCTGGGCTTCACGCCAGCGGCGTTGGGCGGGGTGCTGGCGGTGGGCAGCGTGGGCGGGCTGGTCGGGGCGCTCGGCACGACGACCGTCACCAAACGCCTCGGCCTCGGCCGGACCATCGTCCTCTCGATCCTGGTCTCAGGCGCGGCCCTGCTGCTCGTGCCCCTGGCGGAGGGTGCGCGCTGGCTCGTCTACGCGACGCTCGCGTCCTCGCAGGTCCTCTTCGGCCTCAGCGTCCCGGTCTACAACATCAACCAGGTCAGCCTGCGTCAGACGATCACGCCGCACAGGTTGCAAGGGCGCATGAACGCCAGCATGCGGTTCATCGTCTGGGGTACGATGCCGCTCGGCGCCCTGGCGGGAGGCTTCCTGGGCTCCGCCATCGGCGTGCGGCCCACCATGGCCCTCGCCGCCGCCGGCTCGCTCCTGGCGGTGCTGTGGGTGGCCCTCTCGCCGGTGCGGGGCCTGGAGCGGCACCCTGAGGTCGTCGAGGAGGTCCCGGGGGTTTCGGTCTAGCCGCCGGCAGGCGGTCTGGCGCCCTCCGGCCTCACTTCTGCGCCATGGCCGTCGGATCGAGAGCATCGCGGATCCCGTCGCCGATGAAGTTCACGGCCAGCACGGTGAGCACGACGGCGAACCCGGGGAACAGGATGAGCCAGGGAGCAGTCATCGCGTTGTTCTGGTTGAAGCCGATCATGTTGCCCCAGGTCGGCGTCGGTGGCTGGACGCCCATACCGAGGAAGGACAGCGCGGCCTCGGTGACGATCGCACCGCCGATGTTAAGCGTGGCCGATACGAGCATCGGCGCGATGGCGTTCGGCATCAGGTGGCGGAAGATCACGCGCCAGTCGCTGGCCCCCACGGCGCGCGCCGCCGACACGAAGTCGCGGCTCTTGAGGCTCAGTACCTCGCCGCGGATGAGGCGTGCGGGCACCATCCAGGAGAACCCGGCGATCAGGATGATGATCAGCGCGACGCTCTGCTTGCCGCCCATCTGCGCCGCGAGCGCGATCTGCAGGAGCAGCACGGGGAACGTGAGCAGCAGGTCCGTCAGGCGCATCAGGATGTTGTCGACGAAGCCTCCGAAGTAACCCGCGATCGCTCCGAGCGGCGTCCCGACGAGGACCATCACGACCGTGGTCGAGAGGCCGATGAACAGGGAGTAGCGCCCGCCGTACAGCCACTGGGTGAGGACGTCGTGCCCGAGGGCGTCGGTCCCCATCAGGTGGTGCAGGCTCGGCGGCTGCAGCAGCGCCGTGAAGTCCATGTGCGTCGTCGAATATGGCGCGACCCAGGGCGCGAAGATCGCGAGAAGCGTGAGGACGGCCATGACGCCCAGCCCGAAGAGCGCCATGCGGTGGCGCATGAAGCGACGCCAGACCGCGCGGCCGAGGGAAATGGGAGCCGTCGTGAGCGTAAGCTGCTCAGCGAGCGCACGTTCCTCGTAGACGGACAACCTGCTCGCCTCCTCTCAGCTGTAGGTGATGCGTGGGTCCGCCGCCGCCATCGCCAGGTCGGCGAGGATGTTGAACACGATCACCAACGTCCCCGAGATGAAGAGGATAGCCATGAGCGGGCTGTAGTCCTGCTGCAGGGCGGAGTTGATGAAGAGCGATCCCATCCCGGGCCAGCTGAAGACGTACTCGGTGAAGACCGCTCCGCTGAAGATGAACGCGATGGAGAGCGCCAGGATGTTGATCAGCGGGATGAGCGCGTTGCGCACCGCGTGCTTCCAGATGAGGGCCTGACGGGAGACGCCCTTCGCGCGCGCCGTGCGGATGTAGTCCTGCCCGAGGGTGCCGAGCACGCTGCTGCGCATGTAGCGGCTGTAGCCGGCCAGGTTGACAAGCGTCAGCGTCATCATGGGCAGCGCCAGGTGCATCAGGAAGTCCGACAAATGGAACGGCACGCCGGGCGTGACCATGCCGCCGGCGGGGAAGATCCGGACCTCCACCGCGAAGATCAGCAGCATGAGGTAGCCGAGGAAGAACGTAGGGAATGCGTAGAAGACGTAGGAGAAGAGCGTCAGGATGTGGTCGGTGATGGTGTAAGGGTGCGTCGCCTGGTAGACGCCGAGGGGCACGCCCAGCAGGACGGTCAGGATCAGCGAGATGCCGAGGAGGGAGAGCGTGGGCCAGAGCGCGTCCTGGATCATCGTCGTCGCGTGCTGACCGCTGATGAAGGAGTAGCCCCAGTTGCCCTGCAGCATGCCCTTCAGCCAAAGCCAGTACTGCACGTAGAGCGGCCTGTCCAGACCCCACGCGTGCTTCAGTGCCTTCAAGTCCATGGTGTGCGCGAGACGCGGATTCTCCAGAAAGCGGGCCAGGGGCCCTCCGGGCATCAGGTGCATGACCAGGAACACCACGATGGACATGGCGAGGATCACCGGAATCGCCTCAAGGACACGCCGGACGATGTAGTTCCCCACGGCGGCTGCCTGGTCGTTCGCGCGCGCTGTGAGCGCGCGCGCCGCCGGACCGGCAGCTCACTCCTTCCTGGCGCTGATTGCCCCCGATCGGGAAGGCGCGGCGGATGAGGACCCGCAGGCTTCGCTCGACCAAACGCGGGGAGAGGGCCGCAGCGGCCTTCTCCCCGGCGTTGCGAGCCGAGACTTTATTGCGCCTTGGTGAGGGTCCAGTAGTTCGCGTTGAAGAGGCCGTAGCCGAAGTTGTTGCCCACTACGCCATGCAGGTTGGAGGTGTAGGCGCTGTACTCGGGCATGTAGAACAGCGGGACCATCGGCAGGTCCTTGGCGAGCTGTTCCTGGACCTGCCAGTAGGCGGCCTGGCGCGTCTTCTGGTCCATCGCGTAGAGCGCACGGTACGTCGCGCTGTTGACCACGGCGTTCTTGTAGAAGCCGAAGTCCTCGCCGCCCGTCTTGACGTTGCCGATGGTGGAGTTCCAGATGGAGGAGTCGTCAGGGTCGGTGCCGGAGATCCAGGCGAACTGGGCCACCTGGAAGGTGCCCGTGTACAGAGGGCCGGCTTGGCCGAAGAGCTGCGACGCGGCCATGTAGTCGGACTCGATCTTGATGCCGGCCTGGGCCTCCTGCTGGATCAGCATCTCCATGATGTAGGTGCGCAGCGTGTTGCCGGACGTGGTGTCGACGGTGAGCGTCAGGTCCTTCCCGTTCTTCTGGAAGAAGCCGTCGGCGCCCATCTTGTACCCGTCCGCCTTGAGCAGCGCCTGCGCCTTCGCCACGTTCTGCGTCACGACCTTGAGGTGCGGGTCGTACGCCCAGCTGAGCGGCGCCTGGTCGGTCGTGGCGATCTGCCACTTGTTGTTGGCGACCACCTGGTCCATCTGCTGGCGGTTCATCGCGTAGTAGAACGCCTGCCGCACGGCGAGGTCGCCGGCGACCGGGTCCTTGAGGTTGAAGGTCCACTGCTGGTACTCGAGGCCCGGCACGTTGGTCGTCTTGACGCCCGGGGTGCTGGCGAACTGCGCGAGCAGCTGCTGGTCGGGCTGGATCTGGTCCGCCATGGTGATCTGCCCGGTCTTCATCTGGTCGGCCGCAGTGGTGTAGTCCTTGACGATGTTGAAGATGAGCTTCGAGACGTGCGGCCGTACCCCGTCCTCACCGCCGTAGTAGGGGTTCGGGACGAGCTCGATGTACTGGCCGGCGACCCACTTCACGACCTTGAACGGTCCGATCGTCACGGGGGCCCGGTTGAAGGCGGTGTCGTGGGGCAGGTTGTTCACGTCGTTCTTGAGGACGTGGTACGGGAGCAGCCCGTTGCCGAAGAGGTCGGCCTCCCACGGTCCGAAGGTGCCCTTCATGTGGACGACGGCCGTCAGCGCGTTCGGCGTGTCGATCGCGGTGATCTGGTTGAAGCCGAGGTTGGCTTCCGGCGACCCGGTGTTCTTGTTCTCGACCGCCTTCCACGTGAACCAGAAGTCCTTCGAGGTCACGGGCTGGCCGTCGGACCACTTGAGGCCCGGCTTGATGTTGTACGTGATGGTGACCTGCGCATTGGGTCCAGGCTGCCCGACGATGACCGGCGTCGGGATCTTGGTCACGAGGGTCGGCGTGAAGTTCCAGTGCTCGTTGTTTCCGGGGAAGTTGGTGGGCCGATACGTGATCACGCTGTCCTCCACCGGCGCGAGGACGTCGAAGGTGACGGCCATGGTGGAGATGTAGGGGTTCAAGAAGTCCGGCTCCTCGTTGTCCGCAACGAAAACCGTGCCGCCCTGTGCGCTCGCGGCCACCGCGGTGCTGACGCCCGCGGTCAGGGCAAGCGAAAGCACTCCGACCGCTCCCAGAAGTCCAGCCCAGATACGCCTGTGCATGACCTCTCTCCTCTCCCTTGCGGGATCCCTGCAGCGGCTTGGGGGCGCCTGCTCCCCAGGACCACCTCCGATTGCCTGCGGCTGCCTGCCAAATTCCCGCAAGAGGCGCAAACATCTTGCTTTTTACCGGCCGCGCATCGCGTTCTTATAAAAAGCTCATCTTAACCGTCCGGATGGACGATGCGTTCCGGTGCGCCACGCGCAGGGCGCGCACTTGCGCTACATCTTTTGTGGCACTTGAAGCGCATCGCTGCGCTGTATCGTCTGCACAGGGCGTGGCTCTTGCAGGAGGCGGGCACCTCCGCGTACGCAGCGGCCAGGGCGCAGGTGATCGCGCACGTCCAGGAGATCCGAAAGACCCTGCTCGTCGAGCTGACGGATCCTGAACTGCAGCGGCAGGCGCACAAGGCGCTCGCGTTGATGGCCAGGGGCTGGCCCCGGCTGACCCGCTTCCTTGAAGACCCCAGCATCCCCCTCGACAACAACACGGCGGAACGCGCACTGCGCACGCCCGTCGTCGGACGCAAGAACTTCTACGGCAGCGGCGCGACCTGGTCCGCGGAACTCGCGGCGGTGATCTGGACGATCGCCGAGACGGCCAAGCTCCATGGC
Source organism: Bacillota bacterium (assembly GCA_021845645.1). The sequence continues at coordinate 247,123 of JAJZVM010000001.1, read as the reverse complement.
GTCGAACCGCTGCGCTTCCTGGAGGAGTATCTGCAGGCCTGCGCCGAACAGGGAGGCAAACCGCCACATGGCGAGGCCCTGGCCTGCTTCCGCTTCTGGCTGAGGCCTGCCCTGCAACAAGGAGAGGACACCTCCTGAGCGTTGTGCGCTACTGCGGCCGCCTGTTCGCAGACCAAGACCTCGAGCTTCTCCAAGGCCTCCTGGCCGACCGCGAGACCTATCCCACCCGCGCCGCGATCGCCCGCGCGCTCTGCGAGGCGCTCGACTGGCGGCAGGACAACGGCCGCCTCAAGGACCTGTCCGCCCGTCAGGCGCTCCTGCGTATGCAGAACGACGGGCTGATCGTCCTGCCGCCCCCCGCGCACAACCGTGGCGGCGCGGCCAAACCCATTGCCTTTACCACGGCCTCCGACCCCCAGGAACCGATCACCGGCTCACGGCGGGACCTTGGTGATCTGCGCCTTGAACTCGTCGTGCGCCGCAGCGACATGCTGCTCTGGCGCGAACTGATCGCACGCTACCACTACCTCGGCTACACGCCCCTCACACCTCAGTTTCGCCAGCCAGGGGCTGAGATCCGCTCTACGAGCGGGTTTAGGGGCGAGAATAGTGTTGTGGCACGACGGTGACGTCGTGCTGCTTAGGGCGCCGATTAGTCCGCGGGCAGGAAGCGTTGCAGCTCGAAGATGTCGAGCAACCGCCGCTGGATCGTAGAGCACTCCGAAATGGTGCGGCGGGCGCGGCCGGTTCTCTGCCGAGATATTGGACAAGAAGCAGACCGTGGTAGAGAAGGAGCACTCAAAACTCCGGGCTGCGCTACGGGAAGCCGAGACTCGCCTGCATCGGGCCAAGGCGGCCGACTTCACCATCAAAGACCTCCGAAGCCTGCAGCGAGAGTTGAGGCAGGTACTTCAGAAGGAAGCGACGTTCGAGGAACAACGCGGCTTCCTAAAGTTCTGGCTGGGCGACAAGATCATCGTGCATGAGGATGGGGTCGTTGAGATCACCCTCAAGAAGCCACAGCCCGCTTCAGACGACCAAGATAAACCGAATGTCCTGCTAAAGTGCCTGCCTTCACTGGATTCTCAGCCAAGTTGGGTAGACTGCCAGGCAGGAGACCTGGAGGAGGTTGCCTCTTTTGTGCGGTATCGCCGGGATCGTCGAGCGGGACGCTCGTCAGAATGCCAGGGAGGAACTCGAGCGGATGCTGGAGGCCCTCCGGCACCGGGGTCCGGACGACGAGGGGACCTACTTCGCTCCGGGCGTCGCGATCGGCATGCGCCGGCTCGCGATCGTGGATCCCGTGGGCGGCGCGCAGCCCTTCTACAGCGAGAACCGCCAGATCGTGGCGGTGGTGAACGGCGAGATCTACAACCACGCCGAGCTGCGCCGGAATCTCGAGCGGCACGGTCACCGCTTTGCCGGCGGCTCGGATGCCGAGGTCGTGGTGCACCTCTACGAAGACTTCGGGCCGACGTTCGCCACGCAGCTCGGCGGCATGTTCGCTGTGGCCCTCTATGACACGGCGAGGCGAAGACTCGTGCTGGCGCGCGACCCCTTGGGCATCAAACCGCTGCTCTGGCGTGAGTCGCGCCATGGCGTCGCCTTCGCGTCCGAGCTTCGCGCCCTGCTCGCCTGGGGCGACGACGTCCCGCCGCTCAACCTGGAGGCTGTGGACCGCTACCTGCTCTACCGCACTGCGGTCGGGGAGCAGACGATCCTCGAGGGAATCCGCCGCGTGCCGCCCGGCAGAGCGCTCGTCCTGCACCCGGACGCCCGCGTCGAGATGCTGGACATCCGCCGACCGGGCAGCGTCGGCGGCGACATGAGCTTCGAGGACGCCGTGCAGGAACTCGACCGGCGCCTGAGGCGCTCCGTCGAGCGCCACCTGCAGGGCGACCAGCCGATCGGTGTGCTTCTCTCCGGGGGCGTCGACTCGGGGCTCGTGCTGCACTATGCCGCAAATGCCCTTGGCGGTGCGCTCCGGACGTATACGGCGGGATTCACGGGGTTCGGCGGCGAGGGCGAGGAGTTCGCCGCCACCGCGGCGACGGCCGCAGCCTACGGCGTGCCCCTGACGCGGCTCGAGGTCGACGCCGCGGCCGCCGAGGGCCACCTCATGGCGCTCAACTACGACATCGACGAGCCGAACGGCGACCCGACCGCCCTCCCACTGCGCGCGATCGCCGAGCGGGCGAGCCAGGACGTGCCTGTCGTGCTGAGCGGCGAGGGGGCCGACGAACTCTTCGCCGGCTATCCCGGCTACGACGAGCCGCTTGTGGTGGAGCGGTTCTCCCGCCTCGTCCCGAGGAGCCTGCGACGGGCCCTGGCAAGCTCGAGCCTGCCAGGGCGCGGGCTCGCCGCCCGCAGTCTCATGTCCCTCGGCGACCGCTACCTGGGCATCGGCATGAGCTGGCGCGACGGCGAGCGGCAGGCGCTGTGGTCGCCAGAGGTGCGCAGGCTGCTGCAGGACCACCAGCCGGGACGCCTTGCCGCCGACGCCTTCGCGGCCGCCGAGGCCGAAGGCGGCGATTGGCTCGCGGCGATGCTGCGCGTGGACAGGGAAGTCTGGCTGGCGGACGAGGCCCTGTTGAAGCTTGACCGGCTAACGATGTCGTTCGGTTTGGAGGCGCGCGTGCCGTATCTGGACCGTGAGGTCGTGGAGCTGGCCGACGCCCTGCCGTGGACGTACAAGCTCCATGGCGGGCAGGGCAAGCGGGTGCTGCGCGAGGTCGCGAAGCGGCACCTGCCGCAGGAGGCGGCCCTGCGCCGCAAGCGCGGCTTCCCCTCGCCGATCTCGCGCCTCCTCGCGGGTCCGCTGCGCTCGCTCGCCTTCGACGCGCTCACCGACGACACCGCGAAAGGGCGCGGTCTCTTCGACCCGGCGGCGGTCGAGGCCGCGCTCGGCCGCCTGAACGGCAGACCGGGCCAGGACGGCCGTCAGGTCTACGTCCTACTTGCCCTGGAGCTCTGGCTGCGCCAGGTCTACGACGCCGCGGGCCGCTCGGACGCCCCTCGGGCCGGCTACGGCAGCTGAGCCTCGGCGCGGTCGGAGGGCCGTGCGAGCGAGCCGCCGATGGAACCGCACGCAGCCCCCAGCGCGAGGCTCGCGAGCGTGGCCCCTGCCAGGGCGAACAGCACGGTGATGGGCGCCGAGGGCAGGTGGAGGGTCGTGGGGTCGGCGTGCTGCGGTGTGGCCTGCAGGACGCGCATGTAGCCCCGGCTCATGAGCAGGATCGCGCTGCGCGGGAAGGACGCGAGCAGGCCGCTGGTCAACCCGGCGACGAGCCCGCCCAACACCGCGGTAGGCTGATCGTGGCCAGAGCGGCGCAGGCGGAAGCCCGCGTAGCCGAAGAGCACGATGTCCGTAAGGAACACGGCCAGCGGCGGCAGGCTGCCGGCGTGCGGCATACCGCCGCTGCCGCCGAGGCCGACGAACACGGTCCAGGCCACGACGGCGGCTCCGAATCCCGCGGCGAGCCCCGTACGCAGAGCCGGCCCAGGTATGCCGAAGCGGGTCATGAGATCCTTCCCTTCATCAGCCATGGGTCGCGGGAGTTTTGGCCGCAGGCGATCGGGGCCGCACGGCGTTCGGCTACAATGGGCCGGGGGGGACACCTGTGCGACGAAGCTTGCGCGATCTGCCGGCGACCTATGGTCTGCTTGCCGTCCTGGCCGTCATGTACGTGCTCGAGGGCGGCCTCGGCGGTTCACCCGCCCTGATGCGCATGGTGAATCTTGGCGCGCAGGTCAACGTGCTTGTGCTGCAAGGGCAGTGGTGGCGCATCGTCACCGCGATCTTCCTGCACCTGAACTGGCTGCATATCCTCCTGAACGGCTGGAGCCTGTTCGTGATGGGCGAACTGGTGGAGCCGGCATTCGGCTGGCGCCGCTTCCTGGCCCTGTTCCTTCTGGGCGGCGTCATGGGCGGGCTGCTCTCGCTCGTGGCCTACCCGCCGTACTCCGTCCTCGTAGGAGCCTCGGGCGCGATCTTCGGCCTGCTCGGCGCCACCGGCGTGATCGCTCTCGAAGCGCAAGGGCCCTTGCGCGGCTACCTCTTGCGCTGGCTCGGCAGCATCCTCGTGCTCAACCTGGCCTTTGACTTCATGTACCCCGGAATCGGTGTCTGGGACCATATCGGCGGGCTTGTCGGCGGCTTCCTCGCCGCCTACATGCTGGGCGGCGTGCGCCGCCTGCGCGGCTTGCGCGCGCGGATCGCGGGCGGCGCGTACGTCGTGCTCTGCGTCGGCCTCATAGGCTTTGCGCTCGTTCACGGCTAGCCGGCCGGACCACTTCTAAGATATACCGCACGGAGCAGGCCGGACAACCGGCGGTGCACCTGTGGCAGTGTGCTATAATGCTGCCAACTTCGGCGAAGGGGTCAGAGCGTGCTCTCGAAGCTGCGTCCACACCTGTACCTCCCGTCCGTTCAGAGCGTGGATCCTCGGCTGCTCCGCCGCCGGGGCATCCGCGGTGTCGTGCTGGATCTCGACAACACGCTCGCAGGCTGGAAGTCCACCAGACCGACGCGCGAGGTGAAGGCGTGGGTCCAGCGGCTGCGGGGCAGCGGCATCGGCGCCGTCATCCTCAGCAACAACGGCCGGGGCAGGGTCGAGGACTTCGCCGGCTGGCTGGACGTGCCGTTCATTCCGCACGCACGCAAGCCTTCGGCACGCGGATTCCAGAAGGCGATGGCGGTGCTCGGCACGACGCCCCAGTCGACGGCGGTGATCGGCGACCAGGTGTTCACCGACATCCTCGGCGGCAACCGCGTCGGTCTGTTCACCATCCTGGTGACGCCCTTGACGCGTCAGGAGTTCTTCGGCACGAAGGCCGTGCGGCATCTCGAGGACGTCGTCCTGCATCACTTCGAGCGCGGCGGTCTGCGCATGCCGTCGAGCGCCGGCTAGCGCGGTCGCTGGCGACCTGGCGCCACCGGGCCCCGCCCGCGGCGTCAGGTGTTCTTGTTCCATCGATCACGGGTGCAAGGCGGTGCGGCGGTGGAACTGCTCGGCCTGTTCGGTCACGGCATCGAAGGATCGCTCTCGCCGCCACTGTACGCGGCGGCCCTCAAGGCGACCGGGCGAGAGGGGCAGTACATGCTCTGGGACGTCGGCGCCGACGACCTCGGCGTCGCCCTGCGAGGCCTGCACCTGCTCGGGGCGCGGGGGGCCAACGTCACGAAGCCGTACAAGCAGGCCGCAGCTCAGATGGTCATGCGCCTCGATCCCTGGGCGCGCAGGATCGGCGCGGTGAATGTGCTGCGGCGCACCAGCGGTGGCTGGGAGGGACACAACACCGACGCCGACGGCTTCTGGCAACCCCTCGAGGCGCTCTCGCGGCCGATCGGCACGGCGCTCGTGCTCGGCACGGGCGGCGCCGCGCTCGCCGTCTGCGCCGTCCTGGTGCGGGAGGGGGTCAGGCTGCGGGTTGCAGGTCGCAACCGCGAGATGCTCGGACGCATGGGCAGGGAATTCGGCGCCGAGACGTTCGACTGGCGCCAGCGCGGCCTACATGCGGATGTCGATCTCGTCGTCAATGCGACGACCGTCGGGAGCTCTCCCGACGACAGCCCGCTCGACGAGCAGCACCTGCCCCAGGGGGCCATCGTCTACGACCTCATCTACCGGCCCCAGCCCACGCGGCTCCTGCGCCTCGCCCGGCAGCGCGGCTGCCGCACGATCGGCGGCGGCGGCATGCTGCTCGGACAAGCCCTGCTCTCCTGGCGACTCTGGTTCGACGAGGACCCGCCCCACAAGGCGATGGCGTCGGCCCTGCAGACGGCCCTGGCCAGCACATCCGCGTCCTGAGGAGGGTCGGCATTGCGCTATCTTACCGCCGGAGAGTCTCACGGACCCGCGCTCGTCGGCGTGCTCGAGGGCATGCCGGCGGGGCTGCACCTATCGGCTGAGGCCGTGAACCGCGAGCTCCTGCGCCGCCAGGGCGGGTACGGCCGCGGGCAGCGCATGCGCATCGAGCGGGACGAGATCGAATGGCTCGCCGGGGTGCGCTTCGGCGAGACACTCGGGTCACCGATCGCCCTCCTGATCAGGAACCGGGACTTTGCGCGCTGGCAGCAGCGCATGGCCTCCGAGGGGCCGGAGACCGGGCCCGCCTTCACGCGTCCCAGGCCGGGCCATGCCGACCTGGCTGGCGCCCTCAAGTACGGCCGCCGCGACGCCCGCGACATCCTCGAGCGGGCATCGGCGCGCGAGACGGCGATGCGCGTGGCGCTGGGCGCGATCGCGAAGGCCCTCCTGCGCCACTTCGGGATCGAGATCGTCTCGCACGTCGTCGCTCTGGGCGGCGTGACGGCATCGCCGCCCGCCACCCTCGACATCGAGGCGATCGACCGCTCGCCTGTCCGGTGTGCCGATCCGCTTGCGGAGCAGGCGATGATGCAGGCGATCGACGACGCGCGCCTGAAGGGCGACACCCTCGGCGGCGTCGTCGAGGTACAGGCCCTTGGCGTGCCGGTGGGGCTCGGCGCGCACGTGCACTGGGACCGAAAGCTGGACGGCAGGCTCGGCCAGGCCATGCTGTCGGTGCCTGCGATCAAGGGGCTCGAGATCGGCGCGGCGAGCTGGGCCGCGGGCCAGCCTGGGTCGCTGGTGCACGACGAGATCTTCTACGACGCCCCCGAGGGCTTTACGCGGCATTCGAACCGCTCAGGCGGCAGCGAGGGTGGCATCTCGACAGGACAGCCGGTTTGGGTGCGCGCCGCGATGAAGCCGCTGAGTTCCCTGCACAGGCCGCTGCGATCGGTCGACATGGAGACGAAGGAGGAATTCCTGGCGCAGGTCGAGCGGTCGGACATCACGGCCGTGCCGGCGGCCGGCGTCGTGCTTGAGGCGGTGATGGCCCTCGTGCTCGCAGAGCTCTTCCTTGAGAAGTTCTCGGGCGACGCCCTGGAGGACGTCGAGGCCGCCTACCGCCATTACCTCGGGCGGATCCGCCCGTGATCATTGCACTCGTCGGCCTGCCGGGCGCCGGGAAGACGCGCATCGGCCGGGAACTTGCCGAGCGGCTCGGCTACGCCTTTCTCGACACCGACCAGATGCTGCACGAGCGCCTGGGCCTGCCCGCCGCCGAGCTCTATGAGCGCCTGGGAGAGGCGGCATTCCGCGACGAGGAGACGCGCTCGCTGCGCGAGGCGCTCTCCGGAGGCGACCGCGTCGTGTCCACCGGCGGCGGCACCGTGCTGCGGCCGGACAACCGGCGACTGCTGCGCGAGGTGCGGGTACTCGGCCTGACCGCCAGGGATCCGCAGCTGCTCGCGCGCCTGCGCGGCGGACGCGGCCGTCCCGTCCTGGCGCCGAACCCCGCCGACCGCCTGCAGGTGCTGCGACGCGACCGGCTGCCCCTCTACGAGGAGGTGGCCGAGGCGTGGTTCTGGACCGAGTCGGCGCCATCCCGCGCCGTCGAACGCATCGTGGACTTCCTCGCCCTGCGGCGCCTTGAGCGCAACGTCTATTTCGGGCGCGGCGCGCGACGCTTCGCGGGCTCCTTCACCGGCTTCGGCCGCAGTCTTCTCCTGACGCAGCCCCCGCTCGTGGAGGGCTGGGCCAGGTCGCTCACGGACACGCTGCGCTACGGCGAGCGGCAGGTGACACTCGAGGTGGTGCCGGACGGCGAGGAGGCCAAGGCCTTCGCCGTGTACGAAGGGCTCGTACGCCGCATGGCCTCGCTCGCGATGACGCGCGACGAAGCCGTGGTGGCCGTCGGGGGCGGGGCCGTCACCGACCTCGGCGGGTTCCTTGCGGCGAGCTACATGCGGGGCGTGCCGCTCGTGCTCGTGCCCACGACGGTCGTGGGACAGGCGGACGCCGCGTTGGGCGGCAAGACTGGGATCAACCTGCCGGAGGGCAAGAACCTGGTCGGCGCCTTCTACCCTGCGCGTGCCACGCTGGTGGACCCCGAGACGCTGCGCACGCTGCCGCTTCCGCAGTTCCGCGACGGCCTGGCGGAGGTGGTGAAGTGTGGTGTCGGCCTGGATGCCGAACTCTTCGCCGCCTGCGCCGCGTGGCGCAGGCCGCCGGCGGGTTCTGCCCTGGACTTTGCCCTCGAGCGGGCGGCGCAGGCCAAGCTCCGGCTGGTCGCCCTGGATCCGAGAGAGGCCGGGGAGCGCGCCAAGCTCAACCTCGGTCATACCGCGGGCCACGCGGTCGAGGCGGCGAGCGGCTACCAGCTGTCGCACGGGCGCTCGGTCGCGATCGGGCTTGCGGCTGTGGCGCGCCTCGCCGAGCGGCGCTATGCGTTCAAGCATGCCCGGGACGTCCTCGAGGTGCTGCGGCGCCTCGGCCTGCCGACCTACTACCAGAGCGATCCGGACCGGCTCTGGGAGTACCTCGTGCACGACAAGAAGCATGGTAGCCACAGTCTGCGCATCGTGGTGCCGCGGCGGCTCGGCCAGTGCGAGGTGGTCCGGGTCGAGGAGGAGGAGATGCGCGAATTGGCCGCCTTGGCATGCACTCCACCTGGATAGACATACCGTATCAACAACAGGGCACAACTCCCTGAGACGCCTCTGCCGGCACGAACTTTATCCTATTGACAGCGACCTCTTCTCCTGCTACTTTTTATCCACATTGAATACCCCGCGAAATGGCAAACGGCTTGAAAGGGCCGGACGCAAAGCCACGGGTCTAAGGCCGAAGAGGCTATGATCGCCGGGCTGCCGAAGGGAGAAGGTTTGACCTCCCGATGGCGAATCGGGAGGCTTTCACTTTTTCGGGCGGCGGGGGAAGGAGGGCATCATGTCGATGGCTATCGCCCAGGTCTCCTCGCTCCTGCGTCGCGTGCGCGCCTCGGACGGCCAGAGCATGGTCGAGTACGCCCTGATCATCGCGCTCGTCGCCGTCGTGGTGGTGGGTGCCGTGGCTCTGCTCGGCAATGGCATCAGTAACATCTTCGACACCATCACGACCCACCTCTAGACATGGGCGGGGTAAGCCCCGCGTGCGGCTCTCCGACCGGAAGGGTCAGGCGGCGGTGGAGCTTGCCCTGATCCTTCCGGTCCTCGTCCTCCTGCTGCTCGGCATGCTGCAGGTGGGCATCGTGCTTGAGGACTACCTGCAGCTGCAGCAGGCGGTGGAGCAGGGGGCGCGCGCCGCCAGCCTCGGGGCTGCCGACGCGGCGATCCAGCAGACGGTCGACGGGGCGGCACCGAGCCTCATTCCCTCCGCCCTGACCGTGACGGTGACCCCCGTGGCATCCGATCGCCAGTCCGGCACCGACGTCACGGTGCAGGGCAGCTACAGTATCAGCATCAGCATCCCTCTCCTCTCTCCCCTCCTCGGGGGAGGTCTGGAGATCTCCAGCCAGTCGGTCATGCGTATGGAGTGATCGCTCATGCGAAGGCTGCGCAGCGAGAGCGGTCAGGCCACGGTGCTGTTCGCACTCGCGGCGGTGACCATCCTGTCGGTCGCGTCGCTATCGCTCGACGCGGGCCGCGCGTACGTCAAGACGCAGCAACTCAAGGCAGCCGCGGACGCGGCCGCGCTCGCGGGCGGCCAGGACCTGCCCCAGGACCCGGCCAGCGCCACGTCCGTCGCGGTCGCCACCGCCGTGCAGAACGGCGTGCCGTCGCAGGACGTGCAGGTGACGTTGAACCAGCAGGACAACGTCATCACGGTGACGACGACCGGCGGCATCCCCTATTACTTCGCCTCGCTCTTCGGCATGGACCAGGGGACGTTCCACGAGACGTCGGCGGTTGAGGTCGGACCGATCTCGGAAGTGACGGGAGCCGTGCCGCTCGGCGTCGTCTGGAACAGCTTCAGCTACGGTCAGACCTACACGCTCAAGGACGGCGGCGGCTCGGGCAGCGACGGCAACTACGGCGCCCTCGCGCTGTCCGTGCCCGGCGCGGACAGCTACCAGACGTACCTGACGAGTGGCTACCCGGCCATGTTGCAGGTGGGGCAGGATGTGGCGACAGAGCCCGGCGACATGCAGGGTCCCACCGAGTCGGGACTTTCGGCACGCGTCGCGGCCGGCAGCGGCTACTCATGGCAGACGGTACCCTTGAGCTCGCCTGCCGTCGTCGACGTGCCGATCATCTCCCAGCCCGGCTGCGGCAAGAGCAGTGTGACGATCGTTGGCTTCGCGTTGTTCTTCCTGACGTCGGTCGACTGTAATGGCGACGTACAGGGCGTCTTCCTTGACGAGGTCATGTCCGGTCAGTTCGGCAGCGGCGGGGGCTACGGCCTGCAGGCGGAGAGGCTGATCGAATGACGAGACGGCGGCTCCTGCGTGCGATCGTTCCGCTCCTCGCGGCCCTTCTGCTGACGCTCGTCGTCGCCAGGGCGACCGCGACCCCCGCCGCGCGCCATGTGCCGCTCCTGGTCGCGGCGACGGCGGTGCCTGCGGGCAGCGTGCTGTCCGCCGCCGACCTGAGGCTGCAGCAGGTGGCGCCTGCGGCCGTGCTGCCCGGCAGCCTCACAAGCCTCTCAGCCGCCGCGGGCCAGGTGGCGAAGGTCGCGCTGAGCGCGGGGTCGCCGGTGCTCAGCGACGAGATCGAAGCCGAGCCCCAGGCGGGACTCGCCTACCAGATCCCGCGGGGCCAGCGCGCCTTGACGCTGGCCGTCAACGGCGTGTCGGGCGTCGCCGGGAACCTTTTGCCGGGCGTGCGCGTCGACGTGCTGCTGACGATCGGAGCGCAAAGCGCCCAGTCGGGACAGGCCGCGGTCCAGGCAGAGAGCACGCTCATCGTGCAGGACGCGGCCGTGCTCACGACCGGGCTTGAAGGGTCGAGCTCGACGGGGTCCGGGTACTCGCTCGTCACGCTGGCGGTGACGCCCGCCCAGGCCGCGACGATCGCCCTCGGGCAGCAGCAGGGATCCATCCTCCTGCTCCTGCGCCCGTCGGGCGATGCGACGACGGCACCTGTGGTCGTACGGGTGGGAGGAATCGTGCCATGAGCCTGGAGCGCGAGGCCCAACTGCTGCTGATGTCGCCGACGCACCACCGGGAGGCCCTGGCGGAGGTCCTCAAGGACGTGGGGAAGGTCAGGGAGGCCGACACGCCGGCGAGAGTGCGCTCGCTCGCCCGCCAGGAGCGACCGGACCTCGTCGTGCTGCATATGGACGCGAGTCCCGAGGCACTCGGCCTCTGCAGCGAGCTCGACCAGTCCTACGGCGTGCGGGTGCTGGTGATCGGGCGCGATTCCGGCGTGGATGCGCTGCGCCAAGCGATGCAGGCCGGCGCGCGCGACTACCTCGTCGATCCCGTGCCGCCCGGAGAACTCAGGTCCGCGGTCATGCGCCTCGCCCAGGTGGAGCGCCGCACCCGGCGGGGGCATGTCATCACCGTGTTCGGCACCAAGGGCGGCGTGGGCAAGTCGACGCTGGCGGCGAACCTCGCCGTCGTGCTGGCGGACCGCCATCACCAGAGGGTTGCCCTCTGCGACCTGGATCTCGAGTTCGGCTGTGCCGCAACGCTCTTCGGGCTGAGGCCGACCGCCACGATCGTGGATGTCTGCCGCCATCCTGGCGCCATGACCCTCGCGACGATCAGCGAGGCGATGAGCCACTCCGACCATAGCCAGGTCGACATTCTGGCCGGACCGCCGACGCCGGACCTCGCAGCCTTCGTCGACGGCGAGGGCAAGCGCGATCCGGAACGCAACTACGTCCAGGAAATCCTGCGCACCCTGCGCATGGCGTACGACTGGGTCATCGTCGACACCGCGGTGGACTTCGGCGAAGGCGTGATCACCGCGCTCGACGAGGCGGAGCGCATCCTGTTCGTCACGACGCCGGACATCCCGGCGCTGCAGAACTCGGCGAAGGGGCTCGACATCCTGCTGGAGCGCCTGGGCTATCCGGAGGAGAAGCTCGCCGTCGTGCTCAACCGCGGCAACGCCGCCCTCGGACTGATGGAAGACGAGATCTCCGCCGCGCTGAATCACTCGATCCGCCACGCCCTGCCGTCGGATGGCGATGTCGCGGTGCGCGCCGCCAACATCGGCATGCCGCTGGTACTCCTGCGGGGGCGGTCGCCGCTCGCAAGGGCGGTCGGGCGGCTCGGCGGCGAACTCGTGCACGACCTCGAGCGGCCGCGCGTGGCGGGGCTCGGCGGGGAGGTGTAGCGCGTGTCGCTCTACAAGCGCCTCAGGGGCGCGGACGAGGAAGGGCCGGCAGCCGAGATCGCACCGGAGCCGAGCCGGACTGAGCGCCTTCGTCTGCTGGTGCAGCAGCGGCTCGCCACGGACATGGCCCAGGGATCGCCTGGCGACGACGCCTGGAAGCAGGAGGTGCGCGAGCGCATCTCCGCGATGCTGCGCGACGAGCCGGACCTCGGGCCACTGGAGCGCGAGACGCTCGTGGCATCGCTCTACGCCCAGATCGTCGGCCTCGGCCCGCTCCAGCCGCTTCTCGAGGATCAGGGCGTCAGCGAGATCATGGTCAACGGGGCAGCGCACGTCTACGTCGAGCGTTCGGGGCGCCTGCAGCGCACCACGGTGCGATTCCGCGACGACAAGGAGATCCTCGAGCTGATCGAGCGGATTGTGGCGCCGCTCGGCCGGCGCATCGACGAGTCGAGCCCGATGGTAGACGCGCGCCTCAAGGACGGCTCGCGCGTCAACGCGATCATCCCGCCGCTCGCGCTGCGCGGCCCGTCGCTCACGATCCGCAAGTTCCCGGAGCACGCCCTGACGATGGACGACCTCCAGCAGATCGGTTCGGTGAGCGGGGGGATGGTGGAACTCCTGCGGGCGGCCGTGCGCGGCCGGCTGAACATCGTCGTGTCCGGCGGCACGGCGTCCGGCAAGACGACCCTGCTCAACAGCCTGTCGGCCTTCATCCCGTCCGACGAGCGCATCGTGACGATCGAGGACGCCGCGGAGCTTCGCCTGCAGCAGGATCACGTCGTGTCGCTCGAAACGCGGCCGGCCAACCTGGAGGGGCGTGGCGAGGTCACGATCCGCCAACTGGTGCGCAACGCCCTGCGCATGCGTCCCGACAGGATCGTCGTCGGCGAGGTGCGTGCGGGCGAGGCTCTCGACATGCTGCAGGCGATGAACACAGGACACGACGGCTCGCTCACCACGGTGCACGCCAACGCCCCGCGCGACGTGCTCTCGCGCATCGAGACGATGGTGCTGATGGCGGGGTTCGAACTGCCCGTCCGGGCCATCCGGGAGCAGATCGCCTCGGCACTCGACCTCATCGTGCACGCCCAGCGCATGCGCGACGGCTCGCGCCGCGTCACGCACATCACCGAGGTGCAGGGCATGGAGGGCGAGGTCATCGTACTGCAGGACCTGTTCCGCTACCGCCCTGGCGACGGCTTCGCGCCGACAGGGCTCAGGCCGCGCTTCCTCGAGCGGCTGGAGACCTACGGCCACACCGTCGACCCGCACATCTTCCAGACGGGCGGCGGTCGCGATGCTTAGGGACGTCCTGATCGCGGTCGTCTTCGCGCTTACGTTCCTGGGCGTCTCCAGGGCGCTCGCGCCGGACCCGCAGGTGCTCAGGCAGTTGCGGCGCATCGTTCGTCGCGGTGCGGCACAGGCGGTGGAGGAGGCGCAGCAGGCGACGCCTGCAGGCACGCCGCGGGCGCGCATCGCCTCGGCGCTCGAGGCGATGATCCTGCGCCGCTCGCTGCTCGAGGGTCTCGAGAATCGGCTGCGCGCCGCGGACCTCGAGCTGCGCGCCGGCGAGTTCCTGCTGCTGAGCCTCGGGTTCGGCGCCGTGGGGCTCATCCTCGCGGTGATCCTGGGCGGCGGCCTCTTCCTGCTCGTCGTGCCGGTCATGCTGGCCTTGCCGATGGTCTTTCTCGGTACGCGCTCGCAGGAGCGGCGCAAGCAGCTCGCGCTGGCGCTGCCCGACGCGCTCGGCAGCACCGCGAGCGCCTTGCGGGCCGGCTTCTCGCTCCTTCAGGCCCTCGACGCCTGCGCGCGGCAGACCAAGGGGCCTCTCGGGCAGGAGTTCGAGCGGATGCTTGCCGAGACGCGCGTCGGCGTACCCGTCGACGACGCCCTCGAGAACCTCGCGAAGCGCGCCGGTTCCGCGGACCTCTCGCTCATGGTCACGGCGGTGCAGATCCAGCGCCAGGTCGGCGGCAACCTCACCGAGGTGCTCGACCGCATCCAGCAGACGATCCGGGAGCGGGTCCGCCTGCAGGCGGAGGTGCGCGCCCTCTCGGCGCAGGGCCGGATGTCGTCGATGATCATCGGCCTGCTGCCGGTCGGGCTGCTGGTCATGATGGCGCTGATCGCGCCGACCTTCGTCGGGCCGATGTTCCAGCCCGGCATCGGACGCATGCTGCTGGTTGTGGCCGCGCTGTTCGAGATCAGCGGTTTCTTCGTCCTGAGCCGCGTCGTGCGCATCGAGGTGTAGGCCATGCAGATCATCGCAATCCTGCTCGCGCTCGCGCTCGGCTACAGCCTCGGACTCTACATCGTCGCACCCGGCACGGTGCAGGAGATGGAGCGGCTGCAGCTCGAGCGGGTCGTGCGCCATCGCGGCGGCCCGGCCGCAATCGCCGCCGAGCCTGAGCGCGGCTTCGTCGACCGCTTCCTGCGACCTCTCATCGACCAGATCTCCCAGGCGCTCCTGCGGCACCTGCCGCGGCGGCAGGGGGAGATCCTTCAGCGGCGCCTCGAGCGCGCCGGCAACCCCACGACGCCCGGCGTGCTGCTTGGGAGCCGGTTCCTCCTGCTGATCGTCGGACTCCTGCCGGCACTCTTCGGAGGCCTCGCCATCCTGATGGCCGCGGCGCTCGCCATCCTCGGCTGGCGCCTGCCGGACTTCTGGCTCGCGCGGCGAGCGACGGCCCGCCAGCAGGCGATGCTGCGCCACCTGCCGGATGTCATGGACCTGCTTTCGGTGTCGGTGGAGGCGGGCCTTGGCTTCGACGCGGCCCTCGCGCGCGTCACGGGGCGCTTCGGCGAGCCTGTCGTGGGCGAGTTCGGCCGGCTCTTGCGGGAACTTCAGCTCGGCAGGCCGAGGGCCGAGGCCCTGCGGGATCTCGCGCAGCGCATGGATCTGCCGGACCTCAGCGCCTTCGTCGGCGCGGTCGTACAGGCCGACGAGCTCGGCGTCGGCATCGCGTCGGTGCTGCGGGCGCAGAGCGAGCAGATGCGTGCCTTGCGGCGTCAGCGCGCGCAGGAGGCAGCCCTCAAGGTGCCGATCAAGATGCTGTTCCCGCTCATCTTCCTGGTGTTCCCGGCGATGTTCATCGTGCTGCTGGGACCGGCCGTGCTATCCTTCGTCCACGCGCTGCATCACTGAAGGGACGCTGCGACCGCCACCGGGCAGGCCGGGTCCGAGGCGAAAGGGTCGCCGAAGCTCGCGTAGGCGCGGGCCCGGGAGCCGCCGCAAACGCCGCGGTAATCGCACGTGCCGCAGTGGCCGAGGAACTCGCGGCGGCGGATCTGCCGCAGCAGCGGGTGATCGCGGTAGACCGACACGAGGTCGTCGTGACGCACGTTGCCGAGATCGAGCGGCAGGAAGCCGCCAGGCGAGATCGTGCCGTCGTGCGCGACGAACAGGATGCCATCGCCGTCCAGCGTGCCGCGCAGCCCCATGCGCACCGGACCCTGCGGCGGACCTGCAAGGCGCTCGAGGTCCGCTCGCAGCCGCTGGTGCAGTGCGCCCCCCGCCTTGCCTGCCTCGCGCTCGCGCAGCACCCGCCGCACGAACGGCCCTTCGACGGTGCGCACGAGCAGGTCGTAGCGCGACGTGTCGACGAGGAAGTGGCAGACGTCGTCCTGCTCCTCGGGTGTCAGTGCGTCGTCCGCGCCGGCGCGACCGGTGACGATGAGGAAGAACACCTCCCAGATGGGCACGCCCTCGCGCAGCATCAGCGCCGCGATCTCAGGCAGCGTGCCGACGGTCGAGCGCATCACGACGGTGTTGATTTGCACCTTGAGACCGACGGCGAGTGCCGCACGCGTGGCGGCCAGGGTGAGGTCGTAGGTGCCGGGGACGCCGCGAATGCCATCGTGCACGGCACCGGGTGCATCGAGGCTGAGCGACACGGACTGGACGCCCGCATCCTTCAGCCGCTGCAGCATGGGCGCATCGAGCAAGGGGGTCGCGGCCGGGGCTGCGGCGACGTGCAGTCCGAGGCGCGACGCCTCGGCGATCAAATCGAAGATGTCGTCGCGCAGCAAGAGGTCGCCGCCGGTGAAGACGACGACGGGCGCAGGGTCGCCGAAGGCGCGGATGCGTGCGAGCAGGCGCATGCCCTCGTCCGAGTCGAGCTGCCCCGGCAGCGGGCTCGGCTGCGCCGTGGCGCGACAGTGGCGGCAGGCGAGCAGGCAGGCCTTCGTCGTCTCCCAGAAGACGAGCATCGGCCGCTCGGCAAACGGCGACCGGATCTCGTTCGGCTGCATGGACATCGGTGTATTCCCCCAGCATCGAAACTGCCCGAAAGATTAGCACGTCAGGCTGCGGCAGGCGAGTTCCGTTCGGACCGACCGGCCTGTTTGGCATCTGGGCCGGGAAGTGGGCAGAATGCGAGTGGAAAGGAAATCTCGCTTCGTCGTGCGAAATCCGTCGCGACGTGTCGACTGGTCTTGGGGGGATAGTCTGCTTGTCAGCCGCGCAAAAAGGGCTCATCGCGACACTCGTGATCGGGGTATTCCTCGGCGCAGCGGATCTGAGCCTCCTGGCCCCAGGCCTCCTGCCGATCGCAAAGGCCTTTCATCTGTCCACGGGCCTCGCCTCGTGGCTGGTGACCCTCTACGCCATCGTCTATGGCGCATCGCTGCCCATCCTCGGGGTGCTGGGCGACCGCCACGGCCGCCGGCTCCTCTTCGCGGCAGGCGGGATCGTCTTCGCTCTCGGCTCGCTGCTCGCGGGGATGAGCGCCGGCTTCGCGCTTCTTCTCGCCGGCCGCGGCCTGCAGGCCTTGGGCGCGGCGGCGCTGATGCCCCTCGCCAGCGCCGAGATCGGACAGGCGTTTCCCGCCGAGCGGCGCGGGGCCATGCTCGGCCTCCTCGGCGCCGTCTACGGCATCGCGGCCATCATCGCACCGCCCATCGGTGGCGTCGTCGTGGCGGAGTCCGGCTGGCACTGGCTCTTCCTCGCGACCCTGCCGATCGGGCTCGCAGTGGCGGTGCTCGCGTTCCTGTACGTATCCGAGGGCACGCACGCCGTTCCCGAACCGGCCGATATCCAAGGGGCGGCACTCACCGCCGTGACCGCCGCAGCCATCCTGCTTGGCGTCGAGATGCTGCATCGCCAGGCGCTGCCGCTCGGCTGGGCAAGTCTGGTTTTCGGGGCCTTGCTGCTGCCGAATCTCGTCCTCTGGGAACGCTCGGCAGCCGCGCCCATCTTCCACGGCGGCGGCCGCCTGGTCTCCGTGTACATCCTCGGCTGCCTCAGCGCCGCCGCGACGGCTGTGGCACTCTTCGTACCGCTCTACGCGATGCAGACCATGCACCTGCAGGAGGCTGCGTCAGGCACCGCCCTGCTGCCGATGGCCCTCGCGAGCGCCGCGACCTCATACTACGGCGGGCGCCTTGCCGATCGCCTGGGGCCTGCTCCCGTGCTCGCCATGGGGTTCCTGCTCATGGCGGTCGGAGCGGGAGCCGTGGTTCTCGTCGGCGGAGTCCTGGGCATGATCGTGGGACTTTTGCTTGTCGGGGGCGGAGTGGGCCTTACCATGGGATCGCCGTTGCAGTATCTTGTGTTGGGGCTCGCCCCGAAGGCTCAGGCCGGTTCGGCCCAGGCGCTTCTGGGAACCTTCCGTGCGCTCGGCGTGGCGATCGGACCGGTGGTGTACGGCAGCTTGCTGCCCGCCTTCACCAGCCTGTTCCTGGCTGCCGCGGCGATCGGGCTCCTTGGCCTGACGGCGACGCTCTGGCTGTGGGGGATGAGGCTGCGCCCCGATCCGGTCTGAGATTGCGTCATCCTGTGGGATGGGCTCCGAGGGAGCTCTTGCGTGGAGAGCCAGACCGGAAGGCGGGCGCGGGTCGCCCGTGGCGACCCTGGTTCGGGGAACCGGAGAACCGCAGAACGGGAGAACGGGTCGCCGGAGGCGATCCAGGAGGCATGGGAATGGGAAAGCGGACTCCTCTCTACGAGGAACACCTGGCCCTCGGCGGGCGCATGGTGGACTTCGGCGGCTGGGACATGCCCGTGCAGTACCCGGCCGGGATTCTTGCGGAGCATGAGGCTGTGCGCAAGCGTGCAGGGATCTTCGATGTCTCGCACATGGGCGAGATCGACCTGCATGGCGAGCGGGCGCTCGAGTTCGCCGACGAACTGGTCACGAACGACTGCCGCAAGCTGGAGCAGAACCAGGTGCTCTATTCGCCCATGTGCTACGAGCACGGCGGCGTCGTCGACGACCTTCTCGTGTACCGCCTCGAGCCCGGTCACGTCCTGCTGGTCGTCAATGCGGCCAACACGGAGAAGGACGTCAACTGGGTGATGGAGCGGCGCCAGAAGCTCTTCCCCGACGTGCAGGCGGAAGACATCTCCGCGAAGACGGCCGAGGTGGCCTTGCAGGGGCCGAAGGCGCAGGAGATCCTGCAGAGCCTGACCTCCTTCGATTTGAACAAGATCGCCTTCTTCTGGGTGCAGCCGGACATCGAGGTGGCGGGGCGGCGGGCGCTCTGGGTCTCGCGCACCGGCTACACCGGCGAGGACGGCTTCGAGATCTACGTGCGCCCGGAGGACGCCGCCCACGTCTGGCGGGAGATCCTGCGTGCAGGCGAGCCGTACGGCATCCTGCCCTGCGGGCTCGGCGCCCGGGACTCGCTGCGCTTCGAGGCCTGCCTGCCGCTCTACGGCCAGGAGCTCGACCAGGACCACACGCCGCTGCAGTCCGGGCTCAAGTACTGGGTGCGCCTCGAGAAGGAGCACTTCACCGGCATCGAGCCTTTGCGCCGCGAGCAGGAGTCGGGCGGTCCGAAGCGGCGGCTCGTCGGCTTCAAGCTCGAGGAACGCGGCATTGCGCGGCACGGCTACCCGATCCTGAGCCCGGAGGGCGACGAGATCGGCGTCGTGACGAGCGGCATGCTCTCGCCCACCCTGGGCGAGGCGATCGGGCTCGGCTTCGTGCCGGCCGAGTACCTGCAGGCGGGCACGCGCATCGCGGTCTCGGTGCGTGGCCGTGCGATCCCTGCTGAGGTCATCAAGAGGCCGTTCTACAGGAGGAGTGGCAAGTGAAGACACCGTCTGAGCTCCGGTACACCGAGGACCACGAGTGGCTGCGCCCCGAAGGCAAGTCCAGTAGGATCGGCATCACCGACTTTGCGCAGGACCAGCTCGGCGACGTCGTGTTCGTCGAGCTTCCTGACGTCGGGCGGCAGGTGAAGAAGGGCGAGGCGTTCGGTGTCGTGGAGTCCGTCAAGAGCGTGTCGGACGTCTTCGCACCGATCTCCGGCAAGGTCCTCGCGGTCAACCAGGACCTCGTCGACAAGCCCGAACTCGTCAACCAGGACCCGTACGGCCAGGGCTGGATCGTCGAGCTTGAGATCGCGGACGACGCCGAGCTCCAGGCCCTGCTCGACGCCCAGGCCTACGCGGCCCACCAGGAGGGCGGGCACTGACATGCGCTTCACCCCGCATACCGCGGAGGATCGGCGGGAGATGCTGCGGCAGATCGGCGTGAACTCCGTCGAGGAGCTCTTCTCCGACCTGCCGGAGTCCGTCCGCCTGAACCGTCCGCTGGACTTGCCGCAAGGCCTGTCGGAGAGCGAGGTAGCCCGCCTGCTGGACAGCCTCGCCGCGCAGGACCTCGACATGCAGAATCATGTCTCGTTCCTCGGCGCGGGAGCCTATGACCGCTACATCCCGTCCGTCGTGGGCGAGATGCTGCGGCGCTCGGAATTCTACACCGCCTACACGCCGTACCAGCCGGAGATCAGCCAGGGCACCCTCCAGGCGATCTTCGAGTTCCAGTCGTTGATCGCGGCCCTGACCGGCCTCGACATCGCGCAGGCGTCGCTCTACGACGGCGCGACGGCGGTCGCGGAGGCCGCGATGCTGGCCTGGGGCCAGACCGGCAGGCAGCGCATCGTCGTCGCGCGCTCCGTCGACCCGCAGTACCGCGGCGTGCTGCGCACCTACGCGCACGGGCGGGGGCTCGAGGTCGTCGAACTGCCCTTGCGGGACGGCCGGGCCGCGGCCGAGGACATCGCCGGGGCGGCCGAGGGCGCGGCCTGCGTCATCGTGCAGCATCCGAACTTCTTCGGGCTCCTCGAGGACGTCGACAGCCTCGTCAAGGCCACGCACGCGGCCGGCGCGCTCTACATCGCCGTCGCCGACCCGATCTCGCTCGCCGTGCTGCGGCCACCCGGCGCGTACGGCGCCGACGTGGCGGTGGGCGAGGGCCAGGCACTCGGCATCGCGGCTTCGTTCGGCGGGCCGTACCTCGGTTTCATGGCGGCGCGCCAGGAATACCTGAGGCGCCTGCCGGGCCGCATCGTCGGCGAGACCGCCGACCACGACGGCAGGCGGGGCTACGTGCTCACGTTCCAGACGCGCGAGCAGCACATCCGGCGTGAGAAGGCCACGTCCAACATCTGCACGAACCAGGGCCTGATGGCCCTCGCGGCGACCATCTACACGACATTGCTCGGGCCGGGCGGCCTGAAGCAGGCCGCGGCGCTCTCGATCGAGGGTGCGCACCGGCTGGGCGACGGCATCGGCGGCGCTTTGGGCGTCGAGATGGCGTTCTCGGGCCCCTACGCCTTCGAACTCACCCTGCGCAGCCGCGCAGGCGTCAAGAACGTCCAGGCCGCGATGCTCGAGGCAGGCATGCTCGGACCGCTCGATCTCGAGCGGTTCTACCCGGAGCTTCCCGGCCACATGCTGCTCTCCGTGACGGAGAAGAGGACCACCGAGGAGATCGACACGCTCCTCGCCGTGCTGCAGGGGGTCGAGGCATGAAGACGATCTTCGAGGAACACGAGCCCGGACGCGGCACCGAGTACCTGCCGAGCCGAGAGGTGGACCTTGGGGCGCTGCTGCCTTCGGCGGAGATCCGCAAGGAGCTGCCGCTCCCCCAGCTCTCCGAGGTGCAGGCGGTGCGCCATTTCACCGGTCTCTCGCGCCGCAACTACGGCGTCGACAACGGCTTCTACCCGCTCGGATCCTGCACGATGAAGTACAACCCGAAGATCAACGAGGACACGACGCGCCTGCCCGGCTTCGCCCAGGCCCACCCCTACCAGCCCGAGGAGACGGTGCAGGGCGCCCTTCAGCTGATGTGGGAGCTGCAGCGTGACCTCTGCGAGATCACCGGCATGGACGCGGTGTCGCTCCAGCCGGCCGCCGGCGCGCATGGCGAGCTCACCGGCATCCTGATCGTCCGCGCCTACCACGAGGCGCGTGGAGACGGCAAGCGCACGCAGGTGATCGTGCCGGACTCCGCCCACGGCACGAACCCGGCGACGGCGGCGATGGCCGGCTTCGAGGTCGTGCACGTCCCGTCCGACGAGCGCGGCGGCGTCGACGTCGAAGCATTGCGCGCCCTGGCGTCCGACAAGACGGCGGCACTCATGCTCACGAACCCGAACACGCTCGGCGTGTTCGACGAGCGCATCACGGAGATCGCCGAGATCATCCACGCCCAGGGCGGCCTGCTCTACTACGACGGCGCCAACCTGAACGCGGTCCTCGGCCACTCGCGGCCCGGCGACATGGGCTTCGACATCGTCCACCTCAACCTGCACAAGACGTTCTCGACGCCGCACGGCGGCGGCGGCCCGGGCTCCGGCCCGGTGGGGGTCAAGGCGCATCTCCGGGACTTCCTGCCGATGCCCGTCGTGACGCACGAGGACGGCCGCTACCACCTGAGCCACGACGCACCGCACTCGATCGGCCAGATGCGCTCCTTCTACGGCAACTTCGGCGTGCTCGTGCGTGCGTACACCTATATCCGCGCCCTGGGCGGCGCCGGGCTGCGCGAGGTGGCGGACGACGCGGTCCTGAACGCGAACTATGTCCTGAGCCTGATCAGGGACCACTTCGAACTGCCGTTCGAGCGCATCCCCAAGCACGAGTTCGTCGTCGCGCCACCGGAGGACCTCGTGCGCGAGAAGGGCGTGAAGACGCTCGACATCGCCAAGCGCCTCCTGGACTTCGACTTCCATCCGCCGACGGTCTACTTCCCCCTCATCGTCCACGAGGCGATGATGATCGAGCCGACCGAGACCGAGACCAAGGAGACGCTCCAGGCCTTCGCCCGGACGCTCTGCGGCATCGTCGACGAGGCACGCGAGAACCCTGACTACGTCAAGTCCGCACCGCACGACACCGTCGTGGGACGACTCGACGAGGCCAGAGCCGTCAAGCAGCCGAAGCTCCTGGAGCGGCTCGGTGGCTGAGATCCTCATCCTGCGCGAGGGCGATCGCTCCGGCGGCTACAACATGGCCCGGGACCTCGCCCTCGCAGACCTCGTGCGCCAAGACGGGCAGGCGCGTCTGCGCCTGTACGGCTGGCGCCGGCCGACCCTGTCGCTCGGCTACGGGCAGTCCCCGGAGGCCTTCGGCCCGGAGCGTCTCAGGGACCTCGGCGTGGACCTGGTGCGCCGGCCGACGGGCGGCAAGGCGGTGCTGCACCAGCACGAGGTGACGTACGCCTTCGCCGTCCCCGCGCAGGATCTGCCCGGCGACGTGCGCAGCACCTACCTCGAGATCGCCCGCCCCTTGCTCCATGCCCTCCGCGAGCTCGGCGCCGACGTCGCGCTCGCCGGCGAGCCCGGGCAGGGCGGACGCGACGAGAACTGCTTCCAGCAGCCGTCCTGGTATGAGATCGAGGCGGGGGGGCGCAAGCTGCTCGGATCCGCGCAGGTGCGCCACCTGAGCGTCCTGTTGCAGCATGGGGCCCTTCCCCTGCGGCTGGATTACGGGCTTTGGGCGCAAATCTTCGCGCCCCATGATCCCCATCCTTATGAAGAGGCGATGCGGCGACGCGCCGTCGACCTGACGCAGGCGATCGGACGCGAGCCAAGCCGCCGCGAGGTGCGGGACGCTCTTGCGCGGGCGTTCGCGTCCTGGTGGGCGGATCGTCCCAAGGAGGTATCTGGCATTGCTCGCTGAGACCGATCCGGAAATCCGGCGCCTCATCGGCCTTGAGCTCACGCGCCAGCGCGAGACCCTCGAGCTCATCGCGTCCGAGAACTTCACGTCGCTCGCGGTGCTTGAGGCCATGGGCAGCGTCCTGACCAACAAGTATGCCGAGGGCTACCCGGGCCACCGCTACTACGGCGGCTGCCACGTCGTCGACGAGGTGGAGGAGCTCGCGCGCAACCGCGCCTGCGCCCTCTTTCACGCGGAGTACGCCAACGTCCAGCCGCACGCCGGTGCGCCGGCCAACATGGCGGCCTACCACGCGCTCATCAAGCCGGGCGACACCGTCCTCGGCATGAAGCTGAGCGAGGGCGGCCACCTCACGCACGGCAGTCCCGTGAACTTCTCCGGCCAGGACTACCGCTTCGTCGCCTACGGCGTGAGCGCCGTGACCGAGCAGATCGACTACGACGAGATCGAGGCGCTCGCGCAGGAGCACCACCCGAAGCTGATCGTCGCGGGCGCCTCGGCCTACCCGCGCATCATCGACTTCCCACGCCTCAGGCGGATCGCCGACGCGGCCGGTGCGAAGCTGATGGTGGACATGGCGCACATCGCGGGCCTCGTGGCCGCGGGAGAGCATCCGACCCCCGTCGGCTATGCCGACATCGTCACGTCCACCACGCACAAGACGCTGCGCGGGCCGCGCGGCGGCTTCATCCTCACATCCCGCGAGCTCGGCCCGCAGGTCGACAAGGTGGTCTTCCCTGGTCTGCAGGGAGGCCCGCTCGAGCACATCATCGCCGCCAAGGCGGTTGCCTTCGGCGAAGCCATGCGCCCGGAGTTCAAGACCTACCAGCGCGCCGTGCGCGAGAACGCCCAGGCGCTCGCCGAGGAACTCGTGGCGCGCGGCTATCGCCTGGTCTCTGGCGGCACGGACAACCACCTGCTGCTGATGTCCTTCGTGGACCGCGACGACCTCACGGGCAAGGACGCCGAGCAGGCGCTCGAACAGGCGGGCATGACCGTGAACAAGAACACGGTGCCCGGCGAGAAGCGCTCGCCGTTCGTCACGAGCGGCGTCCGCATCGGCACGGCCGCCCTGACGACCCGGGGCATCCGTGCCCAGGAGATGCGCGAGATCGGCGGCATGATCGACGAGGCGATCAAGGGCCGCGGGAACCCGGCGCGCCTCGAGGAGATCCGCGAGCAGGCGCTCGGCCTCTGCCGCCGCTTCCCGCTCTACCCGGAACTCGCCTGAGAGGACGGCACACCAGGGCCCCGGCCGACCGGCCGGGGCCCTGGTGTGCCGAACGGGGCCTCATGCGATGCGTGGCCGCTGGCCTACGCGGCCCTTAGGTCTCACTAAGGCGGATCCAAGGAAGATCGTCCAGACTTCGCCGTGAGGAGGGACGATGTGGATCTTCGCAAGGGTGTTGCCGGGGCTGCCTTGGCGCTGCCCCTCCTGATGGCGGTGCCTTCGCTGTCCGCCTCCGCTTCCGGGCCGCCGATCCTGCTGGCGGCCGGCGGCAGCGGTGCGCCAGGGCTCGGCGGGGCGTTCTCGGCCATGCTGCCCGCGGCGGCCAGGTATCTGGGCCTGTCCATGGCTGCGCTCCAGCGGGACATGCGTGCGGGCGAGTCGCTCGCCAAGATCGCGAGCGGCGAGAAGAAGTCCCTGAATGGCCTTGAGGCTGCGCTGACGACGGCCCTCAAGCAGGCCATCCAGCAGGAGGTCAAGGCCAAGCGCCTGACGTCGGGGCAGGCGAGCACACAGGAGAAGCAGGCGGCCGCGACGGTCGCGCGGTTCGTGCAGGACACGGGCCCCAGGGGCTTCGGCGCCCTCGGAGGAGGGCGCGGCGGCAGCCTTGCCGCCCTGCAGCCCGCCGCGGCCAGCTATCTGGGACTCTCCGCGGCCAAGCTCCAGCAGTACATGCGCTCTGGCCAGTCGCTCGCCGAGATCGCGAGCAGCGAGAAGAAGTCCCTGGCGGGACTCGAGTCCGTGCTCACGACGGTCCTGAGGCAGGCCATCCAGAAGGAGGCGGCCTCGAAGCAGCTGACGTCCGCCCAGGCCAAAGCCCAGGAGCGGCAGGCCGCGGCGACGGTGCAACGGTTCGTGGAGCGCAAGGGATTCGGGCAGAGGCCGGCAGGCGGACCGTCTGGAACGGGCGGCTAGCGGCGGTCTCACACCGGTCGACAGCCAGGCTGCGGACGGCCGATCCGTTCGGCGAGAGGGCAAGGGGCCGCGGCGAGTGTGAACGAACGGCCGCCGCGCCCCTGCCTCTGATGGCATGGGCAACCCATCGGCCGCCCGCGTCGTTCTATCATCTTGGGGGGGGTGATGCGTGATGCGCCTAGGGCGCAGGTACCTGGCGGCCGGGGCCATCGCGGCAGCAGTGGCGGCGCTGGTTCTTGCGGTACAGCCGGTGGCCAGCGGCGGGTCGGCGGCGGGGCACGCCTCCGCCGCGGATCTGGCAGCGACGAGCCTCGTCACGCCGGCAACGGCCCTGCAGGGCCTCTGGCAGACGCTCGCAAAGAGTCCTGAGCTGTCGCACGCGACGATATCCGCCTACGCCTATGACATCACCGCCAACAAGCCACTGGCCGCAATCAACCCGCAGCAGATGCAGATCGCGGCCTCCCTGACGAAACTCTTCACCTCCGCCGCGGCGCTCGCGGCGCTCGGCCCCGGCTTCACCTATGAGACGCGTGTCGAGGCCTCCGCCGCGGTGCTCGCAGGCAGTCCCGGACCCGTCTACCTCGTGGGCGGCGGTGATCCCTGGCTTGAAGCCAACGGTACGCACAGCCTCGAGAACCTGGCGGCGGCGGTCGCCAGGAAGGTGCCGCAGGCGACGCAGGTGATCGGCGTCAGCACGATGTTTGCGCCACCGGAGATCGGCGCCGGCTGGTCCGCCGCCGAACTCCTCTCGCCCGATGCCACCGGGGCGCAGGCGCTCACGGCGGAGCGCTCGGAGATCGAGGTGGTCGCCACAGGGGCCGCTGCGACGGGCGGCCCGGTCAAGGTCGCACTCTCCTTCAACGGCGCTTTGCGGGTGCCGGGCTTCTTCCAGATCCGCGACGGGGCCACGACCGTGGCCAGGGGCGCTGTGGGCGCGACGATCACCCGTCAGCCAGGCACGAACACGCTCGTCGTGCAGGGCAGCCTTCTGCCGGGGCACGTCGCAGCCAGCTTCCTGTCGGTGCATGACCCCGCCTTGTTCGCATCCGCGCTCTTCGCGCAGGCTCTGAGCCAGGACGGAGTACACCTCGCGACCGCCGCCGCCACCGGCACCCTGCCCCCGGGGGTCGTTCCCGTGGCCACCGTCTCGTCGCAGCCGCTCTCCAGCCTCCTCCAACTGCAGAACCGCTTCTCGGTGAACGCCATGGCCGACAACCTCTACCGCACACTCGGCACGCTGCAGGGCGGCGACGGGTCGGCGGCGGCGTCGTCGGCCTATATGGCGGCCTTCGGGCGCACGGCCGGGCTCGGCTACGAGGTCGCACAGGTCGACGGGTCGGGACTGTCGCCGCTCGAGGTGCGCAGCGCGCAGCAGGTGGTGGCGCTTCTGCGCTATGGGGCGGGACAGCCCTGGTACGCCACCTTCAAGAACTCGCTGATGGAGGCAGGCAGCACAGAGACCAAGGTCTGCGGCGTGATCTGCGGGCATTTCGTCGGCACGCCCGCCGCCGGCAAGGTCTGGCTCAAGACGGGCAATCTCGCGAACCAGTGGAACTACGCCGGCTACGCGACGGCGGCGAACGGCCACACCATCGCCTTCGCACTGCTCATCGAGGGCCCACCGGCGGCGCAACTCGCCTACATCGGCGCGGTGCCGAGCCCGATCGACCAGATGACGGTGGACCTGGCCCGTTGGCCGAACCTGCAAGGCACCGCCCAGACACCTGCGGCACAGCGCGTGGCACCGCCGCCCTTCGTCGCGTCCTTCCTCGTCGGCATGTCGGCGGGCCACGGCGCCGTCACCGGGGGCGCGGTCCTGGACCTTCACACCGGCAGGCTGGTCTGGCAGGCGAACGGGTCGGCACTGATCCGCAGCGACTGGGTGTCGCGCATCCCCTTGCTGGCAGCGGCCCTTAAGGGGTCGCCGAGCGGCTTCGCGGCGACCACCGTTCGCGCCGGCGGCATCGTGTCGGGTGGCGTGCTCGACGGTCCCGTCATCCTGGACGGCGCCTATGCCCCCGACCTCACCCTCTCCAGCCTGCGGCAGCTTGTGGCGGCGGTGCGTGCGCGGGGGGTGATCAGCATCAGGGGGCCGGTGGAGTACGTGGCGGGACCAGGAACGGCGATTGGCGCGCGCTGGCCTGCCGGGGCGGTGTACGAGGCACTCGGCCAGCCTTTCCTGCCTCCGGTGTCGCGCCTGATCGCAGGCAGCGACATCGTGACCATCACGGTATCGGCTTCGGCGGCCGGCGAGCCGGCTTCGGTGACCGTCGCGCCCGCCGACGCGCCGGTCACGGTGTCCGACGAGGCGCAGGGAGCCCCTGCCTCGACCGTGCCTAGCGTCGCCGCGCAGCTCGTGCCCGGCAGCGACGGCTACGTTGTCCAGGGCCTCGTGCCGGCCAGGACGTCCGTCAGCCTCCAGGTTGCGCCTCCGGACGCCGGACTGCTGGCGGCTACGGAGTTCCGGGACCTGCTCGCGGGGGCCGGCGTCACACTCGACAACAGCGCGGTGTACGGCGCCGTGGCGCAGCCCGAGGCAGCCGTGCTGGCATCGCTGCCGGGCAGCTCCTACGGGGCGATCGCCCGGGCTGTCCTGACGCAGCCGTCGACAGAGATGGCATCGCAACTGCTGCAGAACATGGGCTCCGGCGCCGTGGGCAGAGTGGCGGCGGCTGCGGGAAGCCTGGACATCCTGCCGGATCCCACGGGCGCCGCCATGAGCGACTACATGACGCCTGAGAGCGTCACCACCGTCCTTGGGCAGGTGCAGGCGGCCGGGGCGGAGCTGCCGCTGCGCCAGGCGCTCGGCAGCGGCCTCTGGCGCGT
This sequence comes from Bacillota bacterium, assembly GCA_021845645.1. Next base: position 219,142 of record JAJZVM010000001.1, on the reverse strand, counting down.
CGCGGGACCAGGCGACGCCGCTGAGATCGGGTATCTGGACGAGAACGGCACGATGTACGCGGTGGCGATCCTCATGAGCGGTCTCGCGTTTTCGGGCCGATGGGCGCCGGTGATCGCGCCGCCCGGCGGCTGAGACCGCATCTCCACGTGCTCGAGCGCAAAGAAGAGCGGCGCCGCCACAAGGCGGCGCCGCGCACGCTTCCAGGATCAGCGGGGGCTCGGCAGCTGCTCCTGCGGTACGGGCCAGCGGTCGATGCGGTCCGGCGCGTCCTCCCAGGGGTGCAGGTGGAACGCTGGCGGGTCGCCGCCAGGGTACGGCTCGAGCAGATCCTGCTTTGTCATGATCACCTGTCGGCGGCTGATGAACGGCGGCAAGGGCTGCGGCGTCAGGACGATGGCGTCCACCGGGCAGGCGCGTTCGCACTCGCCGCAGAAGATGCAGCGCAGGTAATCGATCTCGTAGCGCGCGGCGTAGCGCTCGCCCGGGCTGACCCGGTGCTCCGGGTCGTTCTCCGCGGCGACGACGGTGATCGCGTAGGCCGGGCAGGCAGCCGCGCACAGCTCACAGCCGACGCAGCGCTCCATACCGTCCGCGTAGCGGCGGAGCTTGTGCACCCCGCGGTAGCGGGCAGGCAGCTCGCGCTTCTTCTCGGGATAGCCCACGGTCTGGTTGGGCACGGTTGTGAAGATCTTGAGGGTGATGCCCAGACCCTTCAGAATATTCCCGACAGCTTCAAACATGCGCTCCCCCCCTTTGGGCTGGCGGCAGATCAGAAATCGATCGGGACGTCGTTCTCCCGACCGCAATTGGGGCACTCGATGAGCGCGACGTACGAGTGGTCGCCCTTGCGTGCAAGAGCGCGGATACGACCGAGCGGGAAGAGGACGAGTTCTGCGTATGCGGTCATCTCGGTTGCCTTGTCGGTGCGGTAGATGGGATGCTGACAACGGGTACAAACCAAGTGGGGCCACCTCCTGCTGCGAGCTGCGCTCCCCATTGGCGCCACGCCGCGTAACCTTATCCATTGTGGGACGCACGTTCCGGTGTGTCAATGTTCGAGGGGCCTCGGCCACCGGCTGGCCCGGCCGTGGAAGGAGATGACCTCGAGGTGCGCACGCCCGCAACCGACCGGCTCGATGCCCTGCACCTCGCGTACCGGGTACTAGAGTACGACGAAGTCGAGAAGACCGCGCTGGAAGTCGCAAGAAAGCTTGACATCGTTCCCGAGCGCGTCTTCAAGACGCTTCTCGTGCGGAGCGGTCGCGCATTCGCGCTCGGCGTCGTGCCGGCCACCGCGGAGCTCAGCTTGAGGGCCATCGCACGCGCCTGGGGACAGCCCGACGCCCAGATGGCGGATCCCGGCGATATCCAGCGCATGACCGGCTACGTGCGCGGCTCCGTGTCGCCTCTCGGGACGAAGCGCTCCCTGCCCGTATTCCTGGATCTCGCAGCGCAGGGGCGGGAGATCGCGGTGAGTGCCGGCCGCCGCGGCCAGGAACTCCTCGTGCAGGGCGACGACCTCCGCCTGGCGGCCGACGCGACATGGGCGGCGCTCTGCCGCTGACGCACAGGAACTGTGTCGCGTCGTGCGCAATTAATGAGGCGAATTTAGTACCAAAGGCGGAGCGCCATTGTCGACCGACGTGCGTCTGTACCGGCTGGAGCAGGAGATTCGGTCGCTCGATCCCGGGCTGCCCTACGACGAGATCTTCCGGGCGATCGTACATATCGCGAGGGAACTCCTCGATGCAGACAGCATGGCGATCCTCCTGCGCCAGGACGGCAACCTGCTGCAGACCGTCGCGTCGCAGGGAGCCTTCGACCTCCGCGCCTGGGAAGCGGGGCGCGACGACCCCCCGCAGCCCGGCGGGGTGGAGTGGCGCCATGCCGACGGGAGCGGCTCACGCCAGGGGCATCCCGCGCCGGGTAGCGTGCTGCGCGCGGGCTTCACGACGGGCCAGGGCGATGGCGTGGTCGCGGTGGCGTTCTCCGGACGCCGGGACCGCGACGCGGCCGACGAAGCGCTCATACGCCTGATCGCGCATCAGGTGGGCCTTGCCACTGCGCGCCGGATGCAGCAGGAACACCGCGAGCACGAGACAGACACCGCCCGGCGGCAGGTGCGCCGTTGGCGCACGTTGGCGCAGCTTGGCCAGGCGGTGATGCGCAGCGAGGACCGGACGAGCCTGATGCTGCGGGTCTGCGAGATCGCTGTGGCCCACGGGGACTCCCGCGTCGCCTGGGTGGGCGAGCGGGACGAGGCCGGCGAGGTGCGCCCCGTCGCATGGTCCGGCGTCGACGCGCAAGAGGGCGCGCAGGCTCTCCTCGGCCTCGGCGTCAGCCTTGATCCGTCCGATCCCCGCGGCACCGGCCCCGCGGCCCGCGCATTGCGCGAGGGACGGCTCTGCACGGTCAAAGACTTCAGGGCGCATCCGGAACTCGCCATCTGGTGGGAGATGGCGGCGCGCTTCGGGTTGCGCTCGATCGCAGCGGTGCCCATTCCCGTATCCGGGGCCTCGGCCGCCGTTCTGGTGCTCTACGGCAGGGACAGCGGAGAGTTCGAGGACGCCGGCGTGCAGGCGGTGCTCACGGAAATCGCGCAAGACCTCGGGTTCGGCCTCGAGATGCTCGAGGGACGGCAGCGGCGCATCGAGGCGGAGGAGCAGCTGCGCCTGCACCATGAGATCGTCGAGCAGGCCACGGAGTGCCTCGTGGTCGCGCAGGTCGGGCCGAACGGGAAGGTGACCTTCGTCTACGCCAATCCCGCCTTCGAGGACATGACGGGCTACAGGGTGGACGAGATGGTCGGCAAGTCGTCGCAGATGCTCTGGGGCCCGCGCACCGACCGGCAGGCGATCGCAGGCATGCATGACGTGGTCCTGCGCGGCGAGCCATGGTCGGGGGAGGTCTACCAGTATCGCAAGGACGGCACGGAGTTCCTCATGGACTGGTCCGCGGTACCGCTGCGCGACGAGCATGGGCAGATCACCTACATCCTTTCGTCCCACCGCGACATCACGGAGCGGCGCAAGGCGAGCGAGCGCATCGCCTATCTGGCGCACCACGACGTACTCACGGGCTTGCCGAACAGGCGGCTTCTCGAGGAGCGCATCGCACACGCCCTGCACAAGGCCCGGCGTCACAGGCATCATTTCGCCCTTGCGCTGATCGACCTCGACGAGTTCAAGCAGGTCAACGACAGCCTGGGCCACAGCTTCGGGGACAAGCTGCTGCAGCAGCTCGCGCACCGCCTGCAGCAGGTGGTGCGCGGCGAGGACACGATCGCCCGCTCGGGCGGCGACGAGTTCATCCTGCTGGTAGACACGGTGCAGGAGCGCTCGGAACTCGACCACCTGCTCGGGCGGCTGGCCACGGCCCTCCGGCAGCCATGCGCGATCGCGGGCCGCTCCTTCTCCCTGCGCGGCAGCATCGGCGTGGCCCTGTTCCCCCAGGACGGAGAGGACGCGGACACGCTTCTGCGCCGCGCGGACCTCGCCATGTACGCCGCGAAGAGCGGCGGCGACGGGCCCTGCCGCTACTTCGAGCCTGACATGGAAGCGGCGGTCGCGTTGCGCGGCGACCTGCGCGTACGGCTGCAGCAGGCGATCCGGCGCGGTGAGCTCGAGCTTCACTACCAGCCTCAGGTGGATCTCGCGCGCCAGGAAGTGGTCGGCTTCGAAGCGCTCTTGCGCTGGCGCGACCCGGCGGTCGGGCTCAGGCTGCCCGGCGAGTTCCTGCCCGCGGCGGAAGGGACGTCCCTGGAGCAGGAGATCGGGCGTTTCGTGCTGCGGCAGGCGGTCGCGCAGGCCGAACGGCTGGCACTCCGGGGACGGCCGCTGCAGGTGGCGATGAACGCCTCCCCGCGACAGTTCCTCGCGCCCGACTTCCCCTACCAGCTGCAGGAGGTGCTGCGGCAGCATCCCGCGGCCGAGGCGCGACACCTGACCATCGAGATCACCGAGTCCGCCGCCGTGCACGATTTCGAGCGGGCCCGCAGCCAGATGGAGAAGTGCCGCGAGCTGGGCGTCCAGATCGCCCTCGACGACTTCGGCACGGGCTCCTCGTCGATCACCTTGCTGCAGGAGCTGCCATGCGACATCGTCAAGATCGACCAGCGGTTCATCGAGGCGATGCTTCGGACGCCCGAAAGCCCTGCGATCATTCATGGCATCCTGCTCATGGGACACGCCATGGAGCGGCAGGTCGTGGCGGAGGGCGTGGAGACGCCGGCGCAGGCCCAAGCTCTCCTGCGGCTCGGCTGCCACCTGGTGCAGGGGTACGAGATCGCGCGGCCGATGCCGGAGGCCGACCTCGACGACTTCCTCAGGGGATTTGCCGGCCGCCTGCCGCTGCTCGCGGAGGAGGAGCTCCGTTCGGCGACCGAGACCTTCCAGCAGCTCGCCGCGGAGCTCGGCCACCTTCGCTGGGCGGCGCTCTTCACCGCGACCGCGGGTCAGGGCGGCGCCCGACCGTACGGGCGTCACAAGCGCGTGGGCGGGACGTGCTGCGGCCTCGGCTACTGGCTCGAGACGTACGGGCGCAACCACTTCTCGGGGAGTCCCGCCTTCGCCGACGTCGAGCATGCGCATGCGACGTCGCACAGGCTTGCGGCAGAAGCCCTGCGCCTGCATGGCGAAGGGGATCTCGAGGCTGCGCGCCGGGTCGCGCAGGAGCTCTGGCAGCAGAAGGACAATCTGATCATGGCCGTGGCACGCCTGAACGCCTAGCGGCGGGCATGCCCGTCATGGGCGGCAGATTGGTCCAAGGCCGGGAACGTGAGGCGAACCTATGGACGTCAGCGTCAACCATCTCTGGGTCATCGTCAGCGCATCGTTCGTCTTCTTCATGCAGGCGGGCTTCGTCTGCTACGAGGTCGGCTTCGTCCAGGCGAAGAACGTCGTCAGCGTGGCGATCGAGAACATGCTGACGTTCATCATCGCCACGCTCGTCTTCGGCTTCATCGGCTTTGCACTCATGTTCGGCCCGACGGACCACGGGTTGATCGGTACAGGCTTCTTCTTCCTCAGCCGCCTGACGACGGCGCGCAACTCCTTCGGCTACGTCTTCGTCTTCTTCGAGCTGATGTTTGCAGCCACGTCGGTGACGATCGTGTCCGGCAGCATGTCGGAGCGGACGCGGCTCATCCCGCTCCTGATCGGTGCCGCGTTCATGGCGGGCCTCATCTATCCGCTGTTCGGACACTGGGCATGGGGCGGCATGTTCCTGCACCAGCCGGCTTGGCTCAAGGATCTCGGCTACATGGACTTCGCCGGGGCGACCGTCGTGCACGCTACCGCCGGCTGGGTGTCCCTTGCGGGACTCATGATCGTGGGCCCGCGCAAGGACAGGTGGGACGCCGAGGGCAGGGTGAAGCAGCTCGGGCGCTCGAACGTCCCGTTCGCGACCCTCGGCACGTTCATCCTCTGGTTCAGCTGGTTCGGCTTCAACGGCGGCAGCCTGCTGCAGTTCGACAGCCGCGTCGGCCTCATTCTGCTCAACACGAACTTCGCAGCTGCGGGCGGCGTGGTGGGGGCGCTCCTCACGACCGGGCTCTTCATCCGCGACCACAGCTACATGGAGGCGATCTTCTCCGGCGCACTCGGCGGCCTGGTGGCCATCACCGCGAGCTCGGCCTACGTCGAGCCGCCCCAGGCGGTCGTGATCGGCCTGATCGCGGGTGCCGTCGTCGTGCTCGCGAGTCTCTGGCTCGAGCGCAGACGGCTCGACGATGCGGTAGGCGCCGTACCGATCCACGGATTCGGCGGCGCCGTCGGCACCCTGCTTTTGGCCTTCTTCGCGGCGCCGCAGTTCCTCGACGGACAGACTCGGCTCGTGAAGTTCCTTGTGCAGCTCCTCGGCGTGTCTGTCAACTTCGCCTGGTCGTTCGGCCTCGGCTTTCTCATGTTCTACCTGATCAAGCGCTGGATCGGGCTGCGCGTGACCGAGGTGGAAGAGGAGAAGGGCCTCAACATCGTGGAGTTTGGCGACATCTATTCCTGGCAGGAGTACCTTAGGACGACCCACTACGAGAATCTGACGAGCGACCTCTCGGGGCGCATCCAGGCGCAGAACCAGCTGCTGCAGCGGCAGGCGCGGCTTCTGGTCGAGACACAGGAGCACGAGCGGCTGAGGCTCGCGCGAGACCTGCATGACGGCGTCGGTCAGTCGCTGGCCGCGCTCAAGCTGCAGCTGGGGCTGATCGCGGGCCGGGTGCGCCAGGGGAAGTCCGACCCGGCCATCCAGGCGCAGGTCGATGACACGGCCCAGCTGGCGGCGCAGACGATCGAGGAGATTCGCGGCGTGCTGCTGAACTTGAGGCCGGACATCCTGCAGGAGCGCGGCCTCGCGGCGGCGGTCGAGGCGCTCCTCGCAGGCATGGAGAAGGCGAGCGGCATCCACTGCGCGCTGCACCAGCAGACGGAGATGCCGAGGTGGGAGGATGCCGCGGCTCTCAACCTGTACAGGGTCATCCAGGAGTCGCTGACGAACGTGCTCAAGCATGCGCAGGCCACGCGGGTGGACGTGCAGTTCAGCCGGCTCAGGCCCGACCTCTACCTGATCAGGGTCAGCGATGACGGGCGCGGCTTCGAGCGCGGCGGCGTGCACGGCGGCCTCGGTCTCAGCTCGATGCAGGAAAGGCTGCAGATGCTCGGCGGCAGCCTGCGCATCGTCACAGGGGCCGGGCGCGGGACGACCCTCATGATGGAGGTGCCGTATGAAGACCAGGGTCGTGATCGCGGATGACCACAAGATCCTGCGCCAGTCACTCAACATCCTGCTGCAGCAGGAGGAGGACATCGAGGTCGTCGGGGAGGCGGGCAGCGGCCAGGAGGCCCTCGACGAGGTGCTGCGCCTGCGACCCGACGTCGCCATCCTCGACATTTCCCTGCCGCAGCTGAGCGGGCTCGATGTCGCCGCGCACCTGAGGGCGGAAGCGCCTGAGGTGCGCACCATCGTTCTCACCATGCACAGGAGCGAGGAGTATGTGGCCAGGGCCTTCCGCGAGAAGGTACAGGGCTACGTCCTCAAGGACAACGCGCTCGAGGAGCTCCTCAAGGCGATCCGCGTGGTCCGGAGCGGCGGAACCTATGTGTCACCCGACATCGCGGGGGCGATCGTCGCGGGTTTCGTCGAGAACTACAGCCAGGGGCGCGGCAGCGAGGCGATCTCGCCGCGTGAGCGCGAGATCGTCGAACTGCTGGCCGAGGGGCAGAGCAATCGCGAGATCGCCCACCTCCTGAACCTGAGCCTCAAGACGGTGGAGACCCATCGTGCCAACATCATGCACAAGCTCGGCCTCAGGAGCATGCGCGATCTCGTGCTGTACGCCGTGCGCAATCACATCATCGAACCCTGACTACCTGGGCCCGCCGGGCAAGATACCGGGGATTTCGCGCGGGAATACAGGCTTACCCGTATGTTTGTCGCCTTCGTCCTGTCCTAGCGTGAAGTGGGCGTCCTATGCTCATCGCACCGGAGAGGATGATGTGGTGTGATCAATACGGGCGACACCGCGTTCGTGCTGATCAGCGCAGCTCTGGTCCTGCTGATGACCCCCGGCCTCGCATTCTTCTATGGCGGTCTCGTGCGCAAGCAGAACGTCCTGACGATCATGATGCAGATCTTCATCGCCATGGGGGTCGTCGCGACCATCTGGGTGCTCGGAGGCTTCAGCCTGGCCTTCGGACCCGACTTCCACGGCATCATCGGCACCTTCAAGTACTTCGGCCTGCAGGGGGTCGGCATGACGCCGAATCCCGCGCACGGCGCCACCATCCCGTTCCTCGTCTTCTTCGCCTTCCAGCTGATGTTTGCCATCATCACGCCGGCCCTGGTCACTGGCGCCTTCGCCGACCGGGTCAAGTTCTCGGGCTATCTCTGGTTCCTCGTCCTGTGGAGCGTCCTCGTCTATATCCCGATCGCCCACTGGCTCTGGGGCGGCGGCTTCCTGGCGCAGATGGGCGCCGTCGACTTCGCAGGAGGCATGGTGGTGCACGCGTCCGCGGGATTCGGCGCCCTCGCCTCGGTCTTCGTCGTGGGCAAGCGCTACCTGCCGAAGGGCGCCTCGATCTCGCCGCACAACCTGCCGTTCGTGGCACTCGGCACGGGCCTGCTCTGGTTCGGCTGGTTCGGCTTCAACGCCGGCAGCGCCCTGGCTGCCAACGGCGTCGCCGCGACGGCCTTCGTCAACACCGATGTCGCTGCGTCCGTGGCGATGGTGGCGTGGCTCGCGGTGCAGTGGCTCGTCGACCGCAAGCCGACGGTCTCCGGAGCCCTGGTGGGAGCGGTGGCTGGTCTTGCGACGATCACGCCGGCCGCGGGCTACGTGCAGCCGTGGGCTGCGGCGGTGATCGGCCTCGCCGCGGGACTCGTGCCCTTCGGCGCGATGCGCCTGCGCATGACGTGGAAGTACGTCGATGACGCGCTCGACGTCTGGGGCTGCCACGGCGTCGGCGGCGTGCTGGGATCGCTGCTGCTGGGCGTCTTCGCCGTCGCATCGGTGGACGGCGTGCACGGCCTCGTCCAGGGCGACGTGCACCAGCTGCTGGTGCAGCTCGTCGCCGTCGTGATCACGAGCGCCTATGCCTTCGGGCTGACGTGGGGCATCCTCAAGGTGCTGGATGTTCTCGGCACATTGCGCGTGTCGCGCGAGGTGGAGGCCAATGGCCTCGACGAGGCCCTGCACGGCGAAGCGGCCTACGCCGACTAGAAATTCCGTCAGGGCTCGCAGGAATCGCATGTGGCGCCCCGCCTGCCGTGCGGGGCGCCACACGTTCGTGCGGCCTCGGATCGCCAGAGGCGTTACAGGCAGTGGCGATGCGTGTCGAAAGGGCAACAGGATCTGCCACAGCGGCGACACCGTGCGCCATGTTATGCTGACTTCGTGCGAAACGAACGACGAACCCGCGATGTCCGCCGCTTGGCAGGCCGCGTCCTGGCAGCACTCGTCATCTGCGCTCTCGCGAGCGTCGGGCCGCTTCTTGGCCCGATGACCGCCAGGGCCGGCGCCACCGCCGGCCTCGACTGGTTCGGCCCTGCCCTCTTGCCGAACTATCGCATCGTCTCGTACTACGGCAACCCGCTGTCGCCGACGATGGGCGTGCTCGGGCAGGGCACACCTGCGCAGATGCTCGGGCGCCTCAAGACCCAGGAGCAGGCGTACCGGCAGGCGGACCCGGCGACACCGGTGATCGGCGCCCTGGAGCTCGTCGCCGTCGTGGCGCAGCGCAGCCCCGGCCCCTACGGCTACTACAGCTCGCAGATGCCCTACACGCTCATTCAGAGCGAACTCGACCTCGCGCGCAGCCATCACCTGCTGCTGATCCTCGACGTGCAGATCGGGCACGCCTCGGTGCAGACCGAGGTGCGCTACCTTGCGCCCTTCCTGCGCCAGCCGGATGTCGAGCTGGCGCTCGATCCGGAGTTCGCCATGCTGCCCGGCGACATTCCGGGCGTGCAGTTCGGCTCGATGCCGACGCCGCCCATCAACTGGGCGCTCGCATACCTGCAGGGGCTCACGCAGCGCTACCACCTGCCGCAGAAGGTCCTGATCCTGCACCAGTTCATCGAGAGCATGGTGCCTGACTGGCAGCAGATCCAGGAGCAGCCCGACGTCGTGCTCGTGCGCGACCTCGACGGCTTCGGCGGCTGGCCGCTGAAGTCTGCGGAGTACGAGCGGTTCATCCACCAAGAGGAGATCCCGTACCTCGTGCCTTTCCAGCAGCCGCTCGGCGTGCGTGGCGCCCTGAACGGCTTCTACGCGGCGCGCCTCGAGAGCCACTTCGTTGTGGCGGGCGGCATGAAGCTCTTCTACACGCAGGACCATCCGGTGGCGACGCCCTCGACCGTTCTGAGCCTCGATCCGCCGCCGCTCGTCGTCATCTACCAGTAGCCGAAGGGCCGCCCAGCATCGTGCCGGGCGGCCCTTGCCATGCCGACGTCGCTAGCGGTAGGCCTGGCGCGCGGCCAGGTAACGCGGGTCCTCGCGGCGCAGCTGGTCCGGGTTCGTGCCGCGCTCCAGCGCGGCGTGGTAGGTGAGGAGCTGCAGGTAGACGCCTGCGAGCCATGGGAAGGCGTCGGGTGAGACCGCCGGTGCCCAGGCCGCGAGCGTCGGAAGATCGAGCGCGAGCAGCGAGAGGCCCACGATCTCGGCGACACGCCTCAGGTCCTGCGCGCGGTGGCCGGCGGCCGGCCCCAGGACTGCGAGAACGTGGTCGCCCGGCCCGTAGGTCGGCACGTAGCCGTGGAAGAACTGCTCAAGCTCGAGCGCCTGGTTGTCGAGATAGGCGGCCTCGCTCAGCTTGAGACCCGCCTCGCGCGCGAGGGCAAGGCCCTCGGCCGCGCCGACCAGCAGCCGCCGTCCATCGAGCAGGCCTTTCGCCTGCTTCGCGATCGCGCCCTCATGGCGCAGGACGGCGTCGATGCCTTCCGCCACCTCGACCGGCGACGGCGGCGTCAGCTGCGGCGGCATTTGCGCCGCGGCCGCCTTGAGGAGCAGGACGGCCATCAGGGACGAGAGCGTGAAACTGATCGTGTGGCACCACGACAGCTCGCGCGCGTAGCCGGTCGTCACGGTGGCGCTCGCAAGGCCGGCGCCGGTCGAGGAGGCGAAGCCCGTGACGAGCACGGTCGGGACCTCCCGTTCCCTCGCCGCCGCCAGCAGGTCGAGCACGGCGGCCGTCTCGCCCGAGTGGCTGAACGCGACGATGGGGCGCCGGCGGTCGAGCGGCACCTGCCGCCCGAGCAGCGGGAAGGCGCCGGTGGCGACGACGCTCGCGCCGCGCTCGTACAGGTAGCTCGCCGCCAGCTCGGCGGCAAACAGGGATGTGCCGCAGCCGACCAGGATCGGGGACTTGCCGGCGAGGATGCCTGCAGCCGCATCCGCGCCGCGGGCGACCGCCTCGCCGAGCGCAAGCACATGCTGGGGCTGTGAGAGGATCTCCTCGTACATGCGGTAGGGGCGCTGGGCTTCGGTCATGGCGTCACCTCCGGCGAGCCTTCAGGCACCGCGTCGCGATCGCAGAAGAAGACGGTCTCCAGGCGGCCGCGCAGGAACGAGGTGGGGACGGCGGGGTCCTGACTGTCGGCCCTGAGCGCGGCCCTGAGCGCTTCGCGCTTCGCGGCCCCCGTGACGAGGAAGAAGATGCGTCCGGTGCCGCCCAGGGCGGCGGGCGTCAGGGAGATCCGCTCGCGGGGCGGCGTGGGCACGAGCGCCGCGACGGCGAGATCCGTCGCCGAGAGTCCGGCGCTGTCGGGGAAGAGCGAGAGCGTGTGGCCCTCCGCCCCCATGCCGACCAGCGCGACGGCAAACCCTGGTTCGGGCCCAAGCCGCTCCATGATGCGCTCGCCGTAGCGGCGCGCACCCTCTTGCGCGCCGAGCTCGCCGAGCATGCGGTGCACGTGGCCCGCGGCGATGCCGAGCGGCTGGAGAAGCGTCTCCCGGGCGAGTCGGTAATTGCTCTTGGGATGATCCGGACCGACGCAGCGCTCGTCACCGAACCAGAATTCCACCTCGGGCCACGGCGGGGCGTCCGCCTCGTCGCCCTCGGCCGCGAGCAGCGCATAGACGCCGCGCGGGGTCTGGCCGCCGGCCAGCACCAGCTGCGGCGAAGGCCCTTCGCGCAGCGCGGATGAGATGGCGGCGGCACAGGCCCGCATGGTCTCCTCGGCTGTCGCGAAGACCTGCAGCTTCGGCCCCTTCATCTCAGGTGCCAGCGGCGGCCGTCGTGGTGCAGGAGCTCATCGGCCGCCTCCGGGCCGGAACTGCCGGCACGGTAGATGTCCGGGCCGATCTCCTCCTGGCGCCAGCCCGCCTCGATCGCGTCGACCACCTGCCAGGCGGCCTCCACCTCGTCGCGCCGCGTGAACAGCGTGCCGTCGCCGGTGATGGCGTCGTAGAGCAGGCGCTCATACGCTTCCGTGCCCTGCTTGCCGAAGGTGCCGTAGTCGAACTCCATGTCGACGTCGCGCAGCTCGATGCGCAGGCCCGGCACCTTGGCGCCGACGGACAGCGTCATGCCCTCGTCCGGCTGGATGCGCAGCCTCAGCACGTTCGGCTGCAGCCGCGTCTCGCGCGGGAAGAGCCGCTGCGGCGCGCGCTGGAACTGGACCGAGATCTCGCTCGCGCGCCGCCCGAGGCGCTTGCCTGTGCGCAGGTAGAAGGGGACGTCGGCCCAGCGCCAGTTCTCGATCTGCAGCTTGACGGCGGCGAACGTCTCCTGCTGCGAGTCGCGGCGCACGTCGGGCTCGTCGCGGTATCCAGGCACGGGCTTGCCGGCGATCTCGCCGGGACCGTACTGTCCGCGGACCGTGACCTTGCCCACCTCTTGAGGCGACGGCAGGCGGATCGCCCTGAGCACCTTGACCTTCTCGTTGTGCACCTGTTCGGCGTCGAACGCCACCGGCGGCTCCATCGCGATCAGGGTGAGGAGCTGCAGGAGGTGGTTCTGCATCATGTCCCTGAGCGCGCCGGCCTCCTCGTAGTACTTGCCGCGGTGCTCGACGCCGATCGACTCCGTCACCGAGATCTGGACGTGGTCGACATAGCGCCGGTTCCAGAGCGGCTCGAAGATGCCGTTGGCGAAGCGCAGCACCAGGATGTTCTGCACCGTCTCCTTGCCGAGGTAGTGGTCGATGCGGAAGACCTGATCCTCGCGGAACACGGAGAGGAGTTCCTGATTCAGCGCGCGCGCGCTCTGGAGGTCGTGGCCGAACGGCTTCTCCACGACGATGCGGCGAAAGCCCGTGGACTCCTCCTGCAGACCCGCCCTGCCGAGCGAGCGGAAGATGTCGGTGTACGTGCTCGGAGGCGCGGCGAGGTAGTAGATCCGTCCCGAGAACGGGCCCTCTGCCGCCTCGACGTCGTCCAGGCGGCGCGCCAGGGCCTCGTAATCCTCGGCGCGGCGCAGGTCCCCCTGGACGTACATGGTCCTGGCGATGACGTCGTCGGTGCCGCCGCCTTCCACGGTGTCGCGCAGGCGCTGGCGGAAGCTCTCGTCGTCCAGCTGCTGGCGCGCGAAGCCGACGATCGGCATCGGGCCGTCGACCAGCCCTGCGCGCACGAGGCCCGCGACCGCCGGCACGAGCTTGCGGTGGGTGAGGTCGCCGGTCGCGCCGAGCACGCAGAGCAGCACGCCCCTTTTCTGCCCGCTCATCGGCTTTCCACCTTGTGGCCGCCAAACTCGTTGCGCAGGGCGGCGATCACGCGGTTCGCCAGGGTATCCTCCTGGCGCGAAAGAAAGCGCTGCTGCAGGGAGAGCGTGATCACGGGCGCCGCGACGCCGCGCTCGATGGCCTCGACGGCCGTCCAGCGCCCTTCGCCGGAGTCGTCGACATATCCGCGCAGGTGCTGAAGGTCCGGGTCCTTCTCGAGCGCCTTCGCGAGGAGGTCGAGAAGCCAGCTGCGCACGACAGAGCCGTGGCGCCAGAGCTGCGCGATCTCGCCCAGCGGCAGGTCGAACGGGCCGCGCTTGAGAAGCTCGAACCCTTCGCCGTAGGCTTCGAGCAGGCCGTACTCGATGCCGTTGTGGACCATCTTGACGTAGTGGCCGGACCCGGGTGGCCCGGTATGGAGCAACCCGCCCTCCGGGGCGAGGGTGCGCAGCACCGGCTCGAGACGGCTGAAGGCCTCGACGCTGGCTCCCACCATGAGGCAGTAGCCCTCCGCGAGCCCCCAGATGCCGCCGCTGGTGCCGGCGTCGACGAAGTTCACCCCCGCGGCGTCGCAGCGGGTGGCCATCGCGATGCTGTCCTTGTAGTGGCTGTTGCCGCCATCGACGAGGATGTCGCTTGGGTCGAGGAGATCGAGCAGCTTCGCGATCGTCTGCCTGGTCGGGTCGCCCGCGGGCACCATCAGCCAGACGGCGCGCGGCGGCGTCAGCGTCCGGCACAGATCCTCGAGCGACGCGGCGCCGACGATGCCTTCCGCCGCGACGGCCGCGCGGGCATCGTCGCTGGGGTCGAAGCCGACGACCCGGTGACCGCCGCGCGCGAGGCGGCGCGCCATGTTTGCACCCATGCGGCCGAGTCCGACCATGCCGATCTCCATCGCCATTCAGCTCCCTTCTCTGGGCGATCGCTCGGCCACCGCCTGCATGAGGCGGCCGATCGCCGCCGCCGCGTCACCCTCGAGCACGACCCGCGCGAAGGGCCGGCCGCGATCGATGACCGCCTGGGCGTCGCCCTCCGCTTGCGCCGCGAACAGGGCCGCCATGCCGAAGGGCAGGCCGGGCACGTCGATGTCGGCGGCTGGCGGCTTATAGAGCTGCAGGTAGCTGCCGATGCGCGGCCCGCCCTTGTGGTACTGGCCCGTCGAATGCAGGTAGCGCGGCCCGAATCCGACCGTCACGACCGCACCGGTCTGGCGCGCGATCTCCGCCCCGAGCCGGCGCGCGGCCGCGAGCACCTCCGGCAGCGGCTGCAGGTAGACCTGGACCGCCAGATAGTGCGGAGGGGTCACCAGCGCCACCTCGTCCGGATCGCCGATCGCCTCGAGCCGGCCGTCGTGGCGCCCGTCCTTGAGGACCTGCTCGGTGTTGCGCTTGCTTTCCGCCACGTTCGGCTCGTCGAAGGGATCGATCTCCAGCAGGCGCCCCAGGAGGGCCGTGGCGCACTCCCAGGTCACGACGGCCCGCCCGAGCGCCTCGGCTCCCGCGACGGGATCGAGCGCGACGTGCGGTGCCGGGGCATCCGCGCCGTCGAAGCTGACCGGCAGGCGGTCCTCGCCGGGCGGCGACGCGGGGGCGGGCAGGATGCCGACGCCGGACTTGCCCGTGCTTTCCGCGAGCAGCTGCTCGAGCCAGTCGACGAACGGCAGGTTGTCCGGCGCCGGCAGCGCGAGCTTCTGCCGGCCGGCCGCATGGGCGGCGGCCAGCGTCGCGGCGAGGCGCGCCGCGGTGCAGTGCTCCGCCGGACCGAGGAGGTCGGAGAGTGCCTGCCGCCCTCCGGCCAGAAGCGCCTCGAGATCGTGGCCCAGCAAGGCACCCGGCACGAGCCCGAAGAGGGAGAGTGCGGAGTAGCGGCCGCCGATGTCCGGCGGGTTCAAAAAGCAGCCGCCGAAGCGTTCGGACTCGGCCAGGGTCGCGAGGGGCGTGCCGGGATCGGTGATCGCGTAGAAGTGTCGGCTGGCGCCGTCGCCGAGGGTCTGGTCGGCCGCGGCGCGGAGCACGCGGTAGAGGACGTCCACCTCGCGCGTCGTACCACTCTTGGACGCGAGGAGCACCGCCGTCTCCTGCCAGTGGACGCCCGCGAGCAGGGACGCCGCGGCGTCCGGCTGCGTCGTGTCCACCACGTCCACCGCGATGCGCGGCGACGGCGTGAGGCGGCGCAGCACGTCCGGGAAGAGGGAGCTGCCGCCCATGCCGCAGAGCACGACGCGACGCACGCCGCGGCCCTCGAGCTCCTGGACGAACGCCTCGAGCTCCGGCAGCCGCTCTTGCATGGCTTCGGGCAGCCGCAGCCAGCCGAGCCGCCGGTCAGCCACCTCGGGATGCGCGAAGAGATCCTTGTCGCCACGTCTCAGGCGCTCCGCGGCGCTCTCCGCAGCCAGCGACTCGATCCGGCCGGCGGCGTCCGAGACGAGCGGCCCGAGGGCGAACGCGGCGGCGTCCATGGGACGCAGCTCTCTCGCCTTGAGCTCGATCTCCCGGAACAGGCGGGCGAAGGCGTCCTCGAAGCTTGCCACGCCTTGCCGCTGCAGGTCTTCTCCGGCCGCGTCGAGGTCCAGGCCGAGCTTTAGCAGGGCCTGCGCCACCTGGCGCGCTTCGTCGAGGCCGGCGCGCAGCGTCTCGCGTGCGGCGCCGTGGTCGCGGAATGCGGCCACGGTGGCCGGCGGCATGGTGTTGACCGTCTCGGTGCCGATCAGCTCCTCGACGTAGAGCGTGTCGCGATACGCGGGGTTCTTCGTCGAGGTGCTTGCCCAGAGCGGCCGCTGCACGTTGGCGCCGGCCGCCTTGAGGCGTGCGAACGCCGCGCCGTGGAAGATCTCGTGGAACGCCGCGTACGCGAGGCGCGCGTTGGCCACAGCCGCCTTGCCCTGCAGGGCTTGGCCCTCCTCGCCCATCTCGCCGAGGCGCGGGTCGAGCAGGCTGTCGACGCGGCTGACGAAGAAGCTTGCGACGGAGTGGATCCGGGAGACGTCCTTGCCCTCCCCGAGCCGCCGCTCGAGTCCCCGGACGTAGGCCTCCGCGATCCGCCGGTACTGGGATAGGGAGAAGAGCAGGGTGACATTGATGTTGAGACCGCGGTAGGTGAGTTCCTCGATCGCCTGGGCGCCTTCCGGGGTGCCCGGCACCTTGATCATGACGTTCGGCAGTCCGAGGCGCGCAAAGAGATGCAGTGCCTCGGCGATCGTGCCCTCCGCGTCGCGCGCGAGGCCGGGCGACACCTCGAGGCTGACGAAGCCGTCCTGGCCCCGGCTGGCGTCGTGCACGCCGCGCAGGATTCCGGCTGCGAGAGCGATGTCCCGCAGGGCGAGCTCCTCGTAGATCTCCGCCGTCCCGGCACCCAGGGCGGCGAGGGCGCCGATCTGCCGGTCGTAGTCCTGGCTGCGCCCGATCGCCTGCTCGAAGATGGCCGGGTTCGACGTGACGCCGCGCACGCCCTGGGCCACGTCGCGGCTGAAGCCGCCGTTCTGCAGGTAGGAGCGCAGGATGTAATCGAGCCAGACGCTCTGTCCGAGCTCCTGGAGTTGCATGAGGTCAGGCATGACGATCCTCCTTTCCAAGCAGGGCCCGCACGGCCTCGGCCGCAGCCTCGGGCGTCAGGCCGAATTCGCGGTAGAGCACGTCGGCCGGTGCCGACGCACCGAAGTCGTGCAGGGCGACGAAGCTGCGGCGCGGTCCGAGGAAGGGCAGGAACTGTCCCGGGTCGGCCGCCACCACGACCACCTGCGGCAGGTCGGGAGGCAGCACCGCCTCGCGCTCCGTGGCCGTCCTCGCGGCGAAGGTCTTGAGGCAGGGTGCGCTCACCACCCGCGCCGGCACGCCGCCGGCCGCCAGGAGGTCCTGCGCGGCGAGGGCGATCGCCACCTCGCTGCCCGACGCGACGATCACGGCGACGGGCGTGGCGGACGCTTCGCGCAGGACATAGGCTCCTTGCGCGATGGCGTCTTCAGGCACAGAGGACAGGGTGGGCAGCTTCTGCCGGCTGAGGGCCAGAACGGTCGGATGGTCCTTGGCCTCCGCGGCGAAGGCCCAGCCGAGACGCGTCTCGTTCGCATCGGCGGGGCGCACGACGTAGAGGTTGGGAATCAGCTCGAGCGCAGGGAGCTGCTCGATCGGCTGGTGCGTCGGCCCGTCCTCGCCGAGCCCGATCGAGTCGTGGGTCAGGACGTAGGTCACGGGCAGGCGCATCAGGGCGGAGAGCCGCATCGAGGGCCGCATGTAGTCGGAGAAGATGAGGAAGGTGCCGCCGTATGGCCTGACACCCCCATGCGCCGCCATGCCGTTCATGACGGCGGCCATCGCGTGCTCGCGGACGCCGAAGTGGATGTTGCGCCCGGAGAACGCCCCAGGGGCGATGTCGCCGAGGCCGACCAATGCGGTGTCGTTCGACGGGGCAAGGTCCGCCGAGCCGCCGAGGAGCTCCGGCAGGCGCCGCGCGAGGTGCTGCAGCACCTTGCCGGACGCCGACCGGGTGGCCATGTCGCCTTCGGGCGGGAACGAGGGGATGTGCTGCCGCAGGTCACCCGGCGGGTCACCCGACATGACGCGCAAGAACTCCCGGTGCAGAGCGGGATCCTGGGCCTCGAGCGAGCCGAGGCGCGCCTGCCAGGCCGCGAGGAGTTCCTCGCCCCGCTGGCGGTAGCGCGCCACGAGGGCCTGCACGTCGTCCGGCAGCCAGAAGGTCTCGCCATCCGGCACGCCGAGGAAGCGGTGCGTGGCCGCGAGGGCTTCCGGCCCCAGCGCGGCGCCGTGGACCGCCGCGGAATCCGCCTTGGGCGAACCGTAGCCGATGTGCGTGCGCACGCGGATCATCACGGGGCGATTCCGCGTCTCGGCCTCACAGACGGCGGCGTCGATCGCGGCGAGGTCGTTGCCGTCGTCGACCTGCAGCACGTCCCAGCCGTAGGACTTGAAGCGCTCGGTGGTATCGTCGGTGAACGCGAGGTCTGTCGACCCCTCGATGGAGATGCGGTTGTCGTCGTAGAGGACGATCAAGCCCGGGAGGCGCAGATGTCCTGCGAGGGAGGCGGCCTCGTGGGAGATGCCCTCCATCAGGTCGCCGTCCGAGCAGATGACGTAGGTGCGGTGGCCCACGACCTCGCTCCCAGGCCGGTTGAACAGGCTCCCGAGATGCGCCGCGGCGAGCGACATGCCGACGGCGTTGGCGACGCCCTGTCCGAGCGGACCGGTCGTCACCTCGATGCCTGGAGTGACGCCGCGTTCCGGATGCCCGGGCGTGCGGCTGCCCCACTGGCGGAAGCGCCGGAGCTCCGAGAGCGGCAGGTCATAGCCGAACACGTGCAGGAGCGCGTAAACTAGTGCCGAACCATGGCCGGCGGAGAGCACGAAGCGGTCCCGGTCCGGCCAGTACGGCGCCTGCGGGGCGAACCGCAGATGGCGAGCGAACAGGACGTACGCCATCGGGGCGGCGCCGAGCGGCAGGCCGGGATGGCCGGAGCGCGCCTGCTCCACCTCGTCGATGGCGAGCGCCCTGAGGACGCTCACGACGCGCATGTCGTCGGCGCCGAACCCGTCCGTCCGCCGTCGGGCACTCCCGCCAGACGGGGCCCCGGTGCTGGACCCCGCTGCCTTTGGCGGCGTCCCCGAGGCGGATCCGCTCAAATGCTGCAAAACTCTGATCGCCCCTTCTCTGGATCTGTCCGCGGTGTTCTGTCCGCGGTCCCGTCTTGCGGGATCAGAGGAACCCGGCCGCAACCATAGTAAATTGTATCATGTGGGCTTTGCCCGCCGGGCAACCGGGCGAACCGGCGGCATCCGCCCGGAGATGCGCACCGTCCGGGTCCCAGTCACAACGAGGGGGAATACGCTTGGCACCGCCCCGCTCTTCGCAGCCAAGGCGCAAGAATTCCACCACCATCGTGGTGGTCGTGGCCGCCGTGCTGCTCATCGTGCTGGCCGTCGTCTGGGGACTCGAACTCGGCGGTTCCACCCAGGGCGCCTCCACGCCGAAGGCCAAGGCCAAGGCGGTCACCGTCGGCCTCATCACGATGGGTGGACAGCGGGCCCAGGTGGCGGTTTCGGGCAAGCCCGTGACGGTCGTCGAGTTCTTCGCGGTCTGGTGTCCCTACTGCGCCTATGACTCCAGGTGGGTGATGCCCGCGTTCGCGGCCAAGGTGCAGGCGGCCGGAGGCCGGATCTTCGCCGTCGACGCCTCCCAGCAGCTGGGACAGGCCGTGCCTGGCCCGAAGGGGCACCCCGATCAGGGCGTCGAGGGCAGTCACCTGCAGCCTCCGGCGAGCCAGGAGGAGGCGATGAGCCTCAAGGCCATCGCACACTACAAGGCGACGTTCCACCTGCCGTTCCCGCTCTACTATGACCAGGGTCTGACCTACGCGACCGCCGTCGGACTGCAGGGCTACCCGTCGTTCCTCTTCTACGACGCGAAGGGCAAGGCCGTCGTCGGGCTCGAGGGCTGGCAGACCGAGACGGCACTCTGGCAGGCGTACCAACAGGCGGCCAAGAAGTAGCGGGCCCCGGCTGTGCTACAATCCGGCGGGAGGCTGATGCCGTGCGTCTTCTGCTCCTGAACGGGCCGAACCTCAACCTGCTCGGCGAGCGCGAGCCGGAGCACTACGGCCGCGAGACCTGGGCGAGCATCGAGGAGCGGCTCACGCGGCGCGCGGCCGAACTCGGCATCGAGCTCGACTGCCGGCAGGAGAGCAGCGAGGGCGGCATGATCGACATCCTCCACGGGGCCCGGCACGAGGTGGACGGGGTCATCCTGAACGCGGGCGCCTACACCCATTACGGCTACGCCCTGCGCGACGCGATCGCAGCCATCGCGCCGCCTGTGGTCGAGGTGCACCTGAGCTTGCCGGAAAGCCGCGAGGAGTTCCGGCACGTCTCGGTGATCGCACCCGTATGCGCCGGGCGGATCGCGGGCTTTGGCGCGCTCTCCTACGAACTGGCGCTCGAGGCGTTCGCCTGTGGCCTGGGCATGAAGGGGCAGTGACACGATGAGCGATGACAGGCTGTCCGCACTGCGGCAGCGCCTGACCCGGGAGGGGCTGGACGGCTTCCTCACCTTCACGGAGCAGGACTTCTTCTACCTCGCGGGCTTCAGCGGCGACGCCGGGGCCCTGCTCGTCAGCCGCGACGACGCCCTGCTGCTCACGGACAGCCGCTACATCGAGACGGCTGCCGCCGAGGTGCGGGGCGCCCGCACGTCACAGCATGGCGGCTCGCTGACGGATGACGTGGCGGAGGCCGTGCGACAGATGGGCGGCGAGCGCTGGGGCTTCGACGCCGAGCAGGTCAGCTACGGACTGTACCAAGGCCTGCAGGAAGAGGGCGTGCCGCTCTTCCCGACCAAGGGGCTCCTCTTGGCGCAGCGCATGGTCAAGGATGCCGAGGAGGTCGCGCGGCTGCGCCGGACGTGCGCCGTCGCGGCCGACGCCCTCGAGGAGGCGATCGACCGCCTGCGGCCCGGCATGAAGGAGCGCGATGCGGCGCTCTGGCTCGAGATGCGCATGCGCGAGATGGGTGCCGAGGGACCTGCGTTCCCGTTCATCGTGGCCTCCGGCCCGCGCGGTTCCCTGCCGCATGCCACTGCCGGCGACCGCGTGCTGGCGCAGGGCGACATGGTCACCCTCGATGTCGGCTGCCGCTACTTCGGCTATCATTCAGACATCACACGCACAGTGGCCGTCGGTACGCCGCACGCCGAACTGCAGCGCGTGTACGGTCTTGTGCTGCAGGCGCAGGAGGCTGGCATCGCGGCGGTGCGCGCAGGCGTCCCGGCGAGGGACGTCGATGCCGCCGCGCGGCGCGTGATCGCCGACGCGGGCTACGGCGATCGGTTCGGGCACGGCACGGGCCACGGCGTAGGGCTGGAGATCCACGAGTGGCCGCGGGTTTCCTCGCGCAGCGACGACATCCTCGCGGCGGGCATGGTCCTGACCGTCGAACCGGGGATCTACCTGCCCGGCGTCGGCGGCGTGCGCATCGAGGATACCGTGCTGGTGACAGAGGCGGGTGCCGAGGTCCTCACGGTCTCGCCCAAGACCTTGCGCATGCTCTGATACATGGACGCGTGGACTTCAAATCGTCGACGGATGGGGGACAAGACGTGATCTCCTCGAACGATTTCCGCAACGGGGTTACGATCGAGATCGACGGCCAGGTGTTCTCGGTGATCGAGTTCCAGCACGTCAAGCCGGGCAAGGGCTCGGCCTTCGTGCGCACGAAGCTCAGGAACGTCAAGACGGGCGCCGTGGTGGAGCGTACCTTCAACGCGGGCGAGAAGATGCCGAGGGCGCACATCGAGCGCCACGAGATGCAGTACCTCTACGCAAACGGCGACGAGTACAGCTTCATGGACACCGAGACGTTCGAGCAGGTCAGCCTGACGGCGACGGAGCTCGGCGACGCGCTGCACTTCCTCAAGGAGAACATGAACATCGCCCTGCTGCAGTTCCAGGGCACGACGATCGGCGTCGATCTGCCGAACTCGGTGGAACTCGAGGTCGTGGAGACGGACCCGGGCTTGCGCGGCGACACGGCGACCGGCGGCACGAAGCCCGCAAAGCTCGAGACTGGCTACGTGGTGCGGGTGCCGCTGTTCATCGAGAACGGGGACAAGCTGATCATCGACACCCGGTCCGGCGAATACCTTTCGCGGGCCTGAGAAGATTCCACCGCGGGGAGATGGCCAGGCGTTGCGCCGGCCATCTCCCCGCGGTTTTCCGGTGCGCCGCACGGCGGGGCCTCCGAGGTCTAGGCTGCCGGGCGCCTTGCCGTGATCAGCATGCTCGCGACGCCCCCTGGACGATCGGCGAGACCGACATCGGCCCCGCGGAAGACGGCGAGCTCCTCGAACGCGATGTCCTCGAACCCGGCGCGCTCCAGGAGCTCCCGGTACATGTCCCGCGGCAGGGCGCCCGCGATGCAGCCGGCCCAGAGGCCAAGCGACGTGCGCAGCTCCTCGGGCATCGGCTCCACCTCGACCATGTCCGCGACGCAGAAGCGCCCGCCCGGACGCAGGACGCGATGCGCCTCGCGCAGGGCCTGTTCCTTGTCGGCGGAGAGGTTGATGACGCAGTTGGAGACGACGACGTCGACCGCCCGGTCCGGCAGTGGGATGGCCTCGATCTGCCCGCGCAGGAAGTGCGCGTTGCGGACTCCCGCCTGCCGCCTGTGCTCCTGTGCCAGCCGAAGCATCTCGTCGGTCATGTCGAGACCGTACACCGTCCCCTCGGGCCCGACGCGCCGCGCGGCCAAAAGGACGTCGAGACCCGCGCCGCAGCCAAGATCCAGGACGACGTTGCCGGGCGCGAGGTCCGCCTGGGCGATGGGGTTGCCGCAGCCAAGGCTGGGCGACTGCGCGAGATGCACCTCCCTGAGATCCTCGGGGCGGTAGACGACCAGCGGCGCGGTGCCGGAGCTGCTGGTGCCGCAGCAGGCATCCCGTCCACCACAGCCCTGCCCGAAGTCCTGGGCGAAGGCTGCGTAGCGCTGGCGCACGGCCTCCCGCACCTCGTCGACTCCCAATTCCTTACCCAATCCTGCCACCTCCCAAATATAGACGTTTGACTATCTCTTCGATACCCTACACTTAAACATAGACGGTTGTCTATAGTTTGTGCTAGCATTTGCCCATGAGCAAGGAGTTCGGGGTGAGAGTGCGCGGTTGCTGCGGGCCGGTGCCGCCCGCCCTGCCGCAGGAGCGCGTGGAGCGCCTGGCCGATCTCTTCAAGGCGGCAGGCGACCCGACGCGCCTGCAGATGCTGCACATGCTGGCGGAGGCGCCGGACCCCATCTGCGTCTGCGATTTCACTGCGGCCTTCGGCGTGAGCCAGCCCACGGTCAGCCATCACCTCGGCAAACTCAAGGCTGCGGGTCTTGTTGAGGCCCGGCGGCACGGCGTCTGGACCTACTACACCCTGCCGCCCGCTCTTCCGGTGGAGGTGCGGGCGCTGCTCGACACCCTTCGGACGCGTTCCTGAACAAGGTAGGACGGGTTGACAAGGCGAGGCCGGGCCTGTACTGCAGGTTCGGGGTGGTAGGTCGCGGCCTCGCGATGGGACCCGCCGTTCTGGATCGGGGATCGGCTGTTCACCCAGGCGGATCTGGATCTGATCCGCTGGACTAGCGATCGCTTTACGGGCCTGAGTCGGATGGAGTTGGCCTTCACCATCTGTGAGAATCTGCCCTGGACGGCGCCGAACGGGCAATTGCGCGTGCACGAGTGTCTGCCTTTGCTGGAGCAGCCAGCCGAAGCCGGGCTGATCAAGGTTCCGGCGAAGCGGGCACACGCCGCGGATCGCCCAGCCCGCATGCGTGCGGAGCCCTTGCCGGCGACGGAGGTGGTTGCCGGCCTGGGCGAGGTGCGGCCGGTGACGGTGGATCTGTTGCCCTCAGGCGAGCAGGCCGTCTGGGACGCGACAATGGCCAACTACCATGCGCTGGGTTACCGGCGGGCCTTCGGCGCCCATCAGCGCTACTGGATTCGCGGCGAGGTTGCCGGGCGACGTGTGGTCGTGGGTGCCCTGCTGTTCGCGGCAGCGGCGCGGAACGTGGCAGTACGCGACGTCTGGCTGGGCTGGACGCGGCAGGAGCAGCAGCGTTTCCGCTACCGGGTCGTGGCCAACAGCCGCATGTCGATCCTGCCCGGCGTGCAGGTGCCGCATCTCTGCAGCCACGCGTTCGCTCTCGCACTGCGGCGCCTGCCTGAGGATTGGCAGCAGCGGTACGCCTACCGACCCGTGGTGGTCGAGACGTTCGTCGTGCCGCCATGGCACGGAACCTGCTACCGGGCGGCGATGTGGCTGCATCTGGGGCAGACGACGGGCCTGGGGCGGCAGGACCGGCGGTATGCGCAGGGGGGCACGGTGCGAGAGGTTTGCCCGTCAGGTCCCAAGGAGGCCCAGTTGCGCGGTGCGTGAGGCTGACATCGTCGGCGAACACATGCAGATGGATCCGGCTCGCAGTAACAAGCGGCTGGAGGCGGGTCGGCGCACCAGGATAGATGCTCTTGTGGAAGGAAGTCGCTGCTGTTATCCGAAAGACTCTCGCTGGTGGAATGTGTGACCCCACGCAGCGTTGGCGGCATCAGATTATTGGATGACCTACCGTAGACTTATAGAGGCGAAACATGACAAGTCAGCAGAGAAGAGCGATATTGCCAGCCATCATCGTAGCGACGGCTGCCATCGTGTATGCATATTTAGTGCATTATTCATTGATCGTGCCGCTCAACTCCGACACCGCCAACTATATGCTTATGGCACAAACCATGGCGAAAGGAAATGTGCTGCTGCGTGGCTGGCTGCTGCCGCCTGACCCGTACTGGGTGACGGATCTCTTGCTCTACGCCCCCATGGTCAAGGTGTTCGGGGTGTCGCCTTTCACTTCGCATGCTGCCGCAGCATTGGTCTATCTCTTGCTCTGCACGGTCGCGGTCGCCCTTGTGGTGGGTGGACCGCGCAAGGACGCCAGGGTATTCCGGCTCGGGCTGGTACTGCTGCCCATGCTCGCCCTGTCACCGTTCCTCGCGACGCTCAGCCTGGTCGGGCCGCAGCACGTCGGGACGATCGTCGTCGTCCTTCTCGTGATCTTCCTTTGGCCTGAAGCCGGAAGTCCGATGTTGAACGGGCGGAGCCTCGGCGCATTCGTCCTACTATACATGGCGAACCTCAGCGACCCGTTCACACTTTGGGTCTATACGTTGCCGCTCCTCGCTATGGCCTTGCTGACCGTGCTGCTACGTCGGGCGGACGACCGAAGGCAACTCTGGTCCCCGCTGCTGATCGCCCTGTGGGCGGATGTGCTGGCGGTGTTCACCAGACTCCTGCTGTCGCGCCTCGGTGACTTGCGCACCTATGGGTTGACGGCCTCCCTGGCCCGGGATCTGGGCCAGAACCTGCATCTCCTGGCTCAAGGTTTCCCGATAATGTACGGGGTTGCGTTCACGGGAAGCCCAATCGACCAGCTGGCGGGGGCGATCCATCTGCTCATCCTCATCCCTGCCTTGCTGCTTCTGGCGATCGTTCCGCTGCGCTGGCTTGTACGTGCGCGGGGCGACCTGCCATCGGTTTTGCTCTCGATCTCCGCATGGTCCGTCCTTGCCGAGTTTGTACTGAGCGGCATGGCAGGGACTCTTGCCACGCTGCGCTACCTCCTGCCCTCGTTCGTGTTTTCTCTCTTGGTGCTGGCGCGAGAGATCGACCTGACCAGAGTGCAGGGTTATCTTCCACGTTGGTTATCCACCGGCACGCAAAGGCTTGCAGTCGTCGCCATCGCGATCCTGCTGCTGTTTCCGGGCATCGGCAGCGTCATAGCTCCGGGGGTTTCGACACCTTGGCCGAAGATCGCGGCGTGGCTTGAGCAGCATCACCTGTCCCGCGGCTACGGTCCGTACTGGGATGCGTCGATCCTCGACCTCTACTCGGGTGGCCGGGTTACCGTACGCGCAATCACCGGATCCTACGGTCTGCGTCGCGAAGCAGTCGTTGTTCCTTACCTGTGGTTTGTCGAGCGCAGTTGGTACGGCAAGGATGTCGACACGAGGTTTGTCATCTATGACCCTGCGGACTACGGCGACGTGACGAGATCCACCATCGCAGAGACGTTCGGGCCTCCTGCGCGCGAGCATCACATCGGCAAGTACACCATCCTCGTTTGGGACCATCCGATCTACGCCGCTCTTCCTTCGCGGTGAACCGGGCACAGCCTGAGAGAGCGGATTGGCATGCCATGTCCACGCGGGCTACCTCAGGCCGGGTAGGCAGGGCAGGCGGAATCCGCAGCATGTACGAAGGCGACGCGGCTTTGCTGGGTAGATGTCTGCCAGCTATGCTCGTGCAAGGCACGGAGGCGATCGCATGCCGAACCGATACCGCCAAGGGACCGTCACGATCACCCTGCGCATCCCGGCGGAACTGCGGGAGAAACTCAAGCGGCAGGCGAAGTCAAGCAAGACGTCCGTCAACTGCGGGGCAGGCTCGAAGAGCAGTCCGAAGTCGCCGCTTAGGACGCGTTCCTGACACAAGGCGAGGCCGGGCGCGTGGCAGAAAGGAGCCTCAGCGGACAGGCAGTGCGCCGTCCGCCGAGGCTCCTTTCGACGTCCGTCGGGGGCAGGTGCCCTCGGGTGTCTAGAGGCTGCCGGTCGCTTGGATCGGGGTGGTCGGCGCGCCGACCGCATCGTTGACGACCGAGTGCTGCGTCGTGACCTGGATCGCATCGGTCAGCGCCAGGGGCGCTCCCATCACGGTCTGGACGATCAACATCTGGCCGGCGAGCGAGACGCTCGCGACGCCGAGCGACTGATGCGTCGTGCTGTCGGTCACGGCGTAGTCGCCCAGGGAGTTGTCGAGGCTTGCCGCGTCGAGGGGCTTGTCGAACGGGATGGCGATCGTGAACGACTCGTCGCCCGCCACTTCGGTGACCGTCGTGGCGAGCGTGGTGCCCGACCGCGCGCCCCACTCGACGGCGGCTGTGGGCGTCGACGGCAGGGACGTGCCCGATGGCGTCACCGCCTCGACTTCGAAGGTATAGCTCGTGCCGACGGCAAGGCCGGTGATCGCCGTGCCCGTACTGGACGTCATGCCGCCGTTCGTCGCGGGCACGGGGGCATATGCGCCGCCGGACGACGCGAGCACCTGGTAGGTCGTCGCGCCGGCGACGCCCTGCCAGGTGAGGTAAATCCCGCCGGCGGTCTCCTGCGCCGACACGCCCGACGGCACCGCGGCGCTCTGGCTGCCGGTTGCATCGATGGGCTGGGTGGGAGCCCCAGCCGCGTCCGCGACGACGGACGTCGCGGTCGTGACCAGCAGGCTGTCGGCCTGGAGCGACGCGATGGGGTAGGCGGCCGTCCGGATCGTGAGCGTGCTGCCGCTGACGCTGACGGCGGACACGGCGAGGACCGCGTGGACCGTCGTGTCGGTCACGGCGTAGGCGTTGACGGACGCATCGAGGCTGGACGGGTTGAGCGCCTTGTCGTAGGAAACGGTGATGGTCGCGTAAGAGCTGCCGCCGAGCGGCGTCACGGTGACGTCCGCGGCTGTGCTGGGCCGTGCGCCCCACTCGACGGGGCTCGACGGCGCGGACGCCGCCGAGGTGCCGGTCGAGGTCACCGCCTCGACTTCAAAGCTGTAGGACGTGCCGACCGAGAGACCGGTGGCGGTCGTCGCCGTACCGGTCGGCGTGCCGCCATAGGCGGACGGCACCGGCGCGTACGCACCGCCGCTCGCCGCGAGCACCTGGTAGGACGTGGCGCCGGCGACAGCGTTCCAGCTGAGGGCGACACCGGTCGCGGTCTCGGTGGCGGAGAGGCCCGACGGGACGCCGGACTGGGTGGAGCCGCCACCCGATGCCGACGCGTGGGCAACGATGATCAGGTCGACGACGTCTCGCGGCCCCACGACCAGGCGGACCAGGGAGCCGACCTGGACCTGCGCGAGCTGGCCGTTCGCCCCCTCGCCGGGAACGACCACCTTGACTCCCGGAGCGAGCCCATAGGTCGCTCCCGCCTGTGGCGTGCGATCCTTGCCGCGGTCGCCGCGCAGCCTGTCGTGAGCGTCTCCCTGGAACGACACCGTGATCTCGCCGTTGCCGATCGCCGTCACGACGCCCGACACCATGCCTGCATGCATCCAGGGGATATGCATGGTCCGCATGAAGAACGTCGCCGCCCAGGGCTCGATGGCGAACGGGAAGCCCTGTACCGTCTGCAGGCTGCCTTCGGCTCCCATCCAGACGTCGTTGCCGGGATCCCAGGCGCCGTGATGGGCCTTGGCCGAAGCGTTGCCGAAGGTTGAAAGGGCAAGGGCGCCGGCGAGTGCGGCGACGAGCAGTTTGGAAGGCACATCCCCACCTCCGCAAGGATTCTATGGGCGGAACTTCCGCGTCCCGACCACATCCTTCGGGGGGAGGGATCCTGTTTCTGGGGGCCGGTCTGGAAGAAACTTTGCAGCCCGTCCGGCGAGACCGGCACCGCGCTAACCTCGATCAGGGAGGGGGCGGCGGCCGCGCGCGACGAGCGAGAGGCTCGCCTCCCAGTCCCAGAGCGGATTGGTTCTGGACCACGCCCAGCGCGTCGCCGCGAGACGCCTGAGCTCCAGCAGCTCTGCCCGGTCGAGCCCAGGGGCGTCCTGCTGGTCTAGAAGCTCATCGATCCACCCCGTCAGCTGCTCGTGCTCGAGCTGTCTGTGCGCGAGGCGCGCCTGCGCCGACAGGCGGCCGTCGTCCGGCGCCATGACGTGCCCCCAGGCGTCGAGCTGCAGCTCCTCGAGCCCGAGTTCCGCCATCAGGCCCCAAAGTGCCGTCGCGGGCCACCTTGCGCTGCCGACGCCGGGCGCCCCGCCGCCGTGCGCGGCGGTGAGCCGGTCGTGCAGCTGCCAAAATCGCTCCGCGCCTGGGTAGGTCGCCTGCCCGGTGAGGCGGTCGACGCCCGCGAACGTGATGCCGCCCCGTCCCGCCACCGCTTCCGCGACGCTGACGGGCCCGCCCGCACGGCACACCCGCACCATCTCGGCCACCGCCTGCCGGGGGTCGGTGAGGACGCCGATGCCCGTGTAGCTGAGGACCGCGTCGAACGTGCCGTCCGCAAATGGGAGCGCGTAGGCGTCGCCGACGACGTAGCGGACCTGCTCGAGGCCGAGGGACGCGGCCTTGGCGCGGGCGCGAGCGATGAAGTCCCGGTCGAGGTCGAGACCTGTGACCGTGCCAGGGGCGATGCCTGCGGCGAGATAGGGGGCGACCGTGCCTGGACCGCAGCCTACCTCGAGCACGTGCATGCCCGGTTCCAGGCCGAAGTACCTGAGCAGCATCGCGCGCCACTCGGGGCGGAACCTCGCGGCACGGCTCTCCTCCAGGACCTCCGCAGTCTGGATGTCCGACCAGCTGAAGCGCTCCATGCGACACCTCCGCGACCGGGCGGCGCGTCGGGGCAAGCGGCCTGCGGCCCGTCGCCCCTTCTGCGGCCCGAGATCTTCGCCAGTGGCAGACTGCGCCAGGAGGGCCAGACTGTCAACTGCTCCGGCATGCCCGATGCGGCGCAAGGACACGTCTAGCTCGGCCCCGGTGGGCATAGCGATGTGGTCGGAGGTGCATGGGCATGCCAGCCGAGGCCAGGGCGGACCGCAGCCGCGAGACCGCATGGGCAGAGATCCGGCCGTACATCGCGGAGCGCCTGGCCATCGCCCTGGACCGCCTCGACCCCGCCGTCTGGCAGGATGCGAGGGAACTCAGGCTGCGCGCGGGGCGGGAGGCGCGCCTCGTCGGTGCGGGCGGCAGGGATCGCAAGCTCGGCCCCGTCGTGACGACGGAGGATCTGGAGCACTGCCTCGAGCACCTGACAGGCCACTCGCGCTACGCATGGGAAGAAGAGCTTGCGCAAGGCTTTCTCACGATTCCCGGCGGGCACCGCGTCGGCATCGCCGGCAGCTGGAGCGCCCCGGGACCGGATTTGCGCGCCGTGCGCCACGTGGCGGGGCTCAACTACCGCATCGCGCGCGCCGTCACAGGGCCCGCGGCCCTCTTGGCCCCGCGGCTGTCCGCCGGGGACCGCCCGCTCGCGACGCTGCTTGTCGGCGCCCCGGGCTGCGGCAAGACAACCCTTCTGCGGGATCTCGTGCGCGCGGCGTCCGACGGCCTCTACGGCTGGCGCGGCCACCAGGTGAGCCTTGTGGACGAGCGCTCGGAGATCGCGGCGTGCCACGCGGGCCTGCCCGCGCACGACGTCGGCGCGCGCACCGACGTCCTCGACGGCATGCCGAAGACGCTAGGCATGCGCATGGCCCTGCGGGCCCTGGGGCCGGAAGTGCTCGCCACGGACGAGATCGGCGGAGAGGACGACGCCCTGGCTGTCCTGGACTGTGCCTACGCCGGCGTGACGGTTCTCGCGACCGCCCATGCGGCATCGCTCGACGAACTGAGGCGCCGGCCGAGCATCGCCCTCCTGATGCGGGAGGGCGTCTTCCGCCGTCAGGTGCTGCTTGGCAGCCAGCCCAGGCCCGGCTCGCTCGTGCGGGTGGAGGACGAGGCCGGGCGTCTCCTTGCGGCACCGGCGCGATGATTCCCCTGCGCATCGCCCTCAGTCTCGTGATCGCCCTGGCGGGCTACGAGATCGGATCCCTGATCGCGGACCGCCAGCGGCGGCGCGTCCTGGAGATCGATGCATGGCAGGCCCTGCTGCACATGCTGGCGAGCGATGTCTCGTACGCCGCGCGACCGCTCGGGCAGGCCCTGGGCACGGCCGCGCGACAGGGCCGCGGTCTCGTGCAGGAGTTTGCCCAGGGCCTCGGCCGCAGGCTGGAAGGCCACGTGCTGCTGGCGGATGCCTGGCGGGCCGAACTCGAGCGCCTCAGGCCGCGCAGCTGCCTCGCGGTGGATGACGTCGCACCGCTCCTCGAGCTCGGCGAGCAGCTCGGCCGCTTTGGGCGCGACGAGCACCGGGGATTGTTCCTGCGATGTCAGGAGCGCCTCGAGCTGCAGCGGCGCCAGGCGGCGGAGGAGAGTTCCCGCGGCGGACGCATGTGGCGCACGCTCGGCGCCGTCGCAGGCGTCGCTTTGGCCCTCGTGCTGCTGTGAGACGGGGAGGGACGTGGCGTGAGCATCAATATCGACCTCATCTTCAAGCTTGCCGCCGTAGGCATCCTGGTGGCCGTCATCCACACCGTCCTGAACAAGGCGGGCAAGGATGAGATCGGCCATCTCGTCACCCTGGCCGGCGTCGCCCTCGTCTTCATGGTCGTGGTGGACCTCCTGACGCAGCTCTTCTCGTCGGTGAAAACCCTGTTCAATCTCTGACGGGGAGGTCGTCCCCTCTGGCCATCGTCCAATTCGTCGGCATCGCGCTGGCCAGCGTGGTGCTGATCACGGTCCTGCGCCGCGAGCGCACCGAATTCGCGGTACTCCTCTCGCTGGCCGCAGGCGCGGTGCTCTTCCTGCTCATCCTGCCGCAACTGGCGCAGGCCTTGCGCCTGATCGACGAACTGGCGGTTCTGGCCCATGTCCGCCTCCTCTACATCGATGTCGTGCTGCGGGTGATCGGCATCGCGTACCTGGCGGAGTTCGCGGCGCAGGTCGCACGCGATGCCGGCGAGGGCGCCCTGGCCCAGAAGGTGGAGCTGGGCGGCAAGGTTCTGATCCTGGTGCTCGCGGTGCCGATCGTCGGAGCTCTTGTGCATCTTGTGCTGGGGGTGGGGCTGTGAGGTGGCTGAAGGCCTGTCTGCTCGCGGGCATCCTCCTGGTCGGCGGGGCGCAGGCGGCCTGGGCTGCGACTCCGCTGCCGACACCCTCCGCCGATCTGAGCCCGGCCTACGGTGCCGTGCAGTCGTCTCCGCTGAATTCCTACCTGCAGGAGGTCAACCGCGCGACCGCCGGCAAGCTGCCAGCACTGGACATCGGCCGCGTGATCTCGTCCATGGCGCACGGCGGCGGGGTCTACGGCCCCGCGCAGCTGGTGCGCGGCGTCTGGGACCTGGCCGCCGGGGACCTCGTGCAGGAGAGCCGGCTCCTGGGCGAGCTGCTCGCGCTCGGCGTCGTGGCGGCCCTGCTCGAACTGCTGGCCGACGGCTTCGAGCGGCAGGAGGTCAGCCGGTTCGCCACGGCGGCCGTCTACCTTGCGCTTGCCGTGCTGGCCATCGACGCCTTCTATCAGGCGGCGCAGCTTGTCGAACAGAGCGTCGGTCTGATGGTGGGTCTGATGCAATCCATGCTGCCGCTGGTGACCATGCTGCTGGCGGGTGTCGGCGCCTTCATGACCGCCGGCCTCTTCCACCCGCTGATGCTGGTGGCGATCAACGTGATCGCGGCGATCGTGCGTGGTCTCGTCATCCCTGCGCTGATCGCCGGCGTCGTGCTGGAGGTGATCGGACAGGTCTCGGGCTTCCGGCTGAGCGGCATCGCGACGCTCCTGCGCCAGGTAGGGCTGTGGACGACCGGTGCGGCGCTCACCCTCTTCGTCGGACTGATCGCCGTATACGGCGCCGCGGGCCCGGTGATGGACGGTGTCGCCCTGCGCTCCGGCAAGTTCCTCGCCAACACCTTCATCCCCGTCGTCGGCAAGCTGTTTTCCGACGCCGCGGAGGCCGTCTTCGGCTCCACGTACCTCCTCAAGGACGCCGTCGGGCTCATCGGCCTGCTCGGTGTCGGCTATCTGATCGTCGTGCCGATCCTCAAGCTGCTGGTCCTGATCCTCGTGTTCCGCCTCTCGGCAGGCGTTCTCGCCCCGATCGGCAGCAAGACGATCGTCGACGCGCTCTCGCAGTTCGCCACGAGCCTCGCGCACCTGGCCGTCGCCCTCGGGGCGGTGGGCGTGATGTTCTTCCTCTCGATGACCATCGTCTTCGCCGCGGGCAAGGGGGCCTGGGGCTGATGGACTGGCTCTCCTGGCTGCGCGGCATCCTGGTCGTCGCGCTGTTCGGCTGGCTGCTCGAGGCCCTGCAGCCGGCGAGCGCCATGCGCCGCTACACGCGCCTCGTGATCGGGCTCCTCCTGATGGTGGCGGTGCTCCAGCCGCTTGCCTCCATCTGGCGGCAGCGCCTGCCAGTCCTGGCGGGCAGCTTCTGGCACGATCCCGACGTGCAGGGCCTCCTGCAGCAGGGGGCCCTGCTGCAGGGGCAGGAGCAGAGTCAGACGTTGGTCGCCTATCGCCGGGAGATGGCCGCGGCGGGCGAGGCGGCGGCGATGTCGGTCGCGGGGCGTGCCGCCGCCGGCGTCCGCGTGACCATCGGCGGCGGCGACGCGCCGTCGGCCGCGACCGTCACCATGCGTGGCCATCCGGCCACGGCGACGAGGCAGGCGGTCCAGCAGGCGGTCGCCACAGCGCTCGGCATTTCCCCCGGCGCGGTACGCGTAGATTCAAGCGAAGGAGGCTTGGCACCGTGAAAGGCATCCTGGACGGACTCGACGTCCGCCGGCTGCGCACCTGGCTCATCCTCGGGATCGCCGCCGCGGCTATCCTGCTCATCGTCACGACATTCTTCAGCGCCACGCCGACGAGCACTCCCGCCGCCAGTGCGAGCCAGAGCCCGCATGTGACGGCCCCTGGCCAGGACATCATGGACTACGAGCAGCTGCTCGCGTCGTCGGTCCAGTCCGCGCTCTCGGCGGTGGCGGGGGCGGGTCAGGTGCGGGTCAGCCTCAGCCTGCAGGGCGGTCCGGGGTACCTCTACGCCTTCAACCAGACGACGCGGCGGCAGACGACAGGCAGCGGCGCCAGCCAGTCGGTCGACACGACGAACCAGACGACGCTCGCCACGGCCGGATCGGCGCAGACGCCGGTCCTGACGCAGGAGATGGCACCGAAGGTGGTCGGGGCGCTGGTGGTGGCATCGGGCGCCTCCAATCCGGTGGTGCGCGAGGAGCTGAGCCAGGCGGCGCAGGCGCTGCTTGGCCTGCCGGCCTACGCCATCGAGGTCTTGCCGGCGGGAGGCGGTCGCTGATGCACCGCTTCGATCGCGAGCGCCTTTGGCGGCTGTCGCTGCTCGTCGGCCTCCTGCTGCTGATCTTGGTCTACCTCTGGTGGCGTGACCATCCGCAGGCCGAACTGCCGCCCCCCGGCGCGACGCAGGCCTTCACCCGCTCGAGCCTGCCGCCGACCCTGGACCTCTCGGCGGTCGTCACCCTCCGCCTGTCGCGCGACCAGGCGCAGAGCCGCTCGCTTGCCGACCTGACGCAGATCGCCGCCGTGGCGCAGAGTGCCCAGACCCGACAGCTGGCGGGCGATCAGGCGACGGAACTGACCCGCATCATGCGCATCGAGCAGGAGAGCGACGCCGAACTCGCATCGCGCGGCTTCCAGGCGGCCACCGTCATCACGTCGGGCGAAGCGGAGGTGACCCTGGCGAACGGCCGTCTGACCTTGAGGCAGGTCCTGGAGATCGCGTCCACCGTGGAGACGGTGACCGGCCTGCCGCCGGAAGCGATCCGCATCGTGCCCGGAGGCTGATGGGGCGGGGTGCGTGAAGGAATCGCCATTCGGACGGGCGAACCCACATCTGTTCCACCAGGGAGGGATGATCCATCCATAAGGTGCTGGTCGCCAACCGCGGCGAGATCGCCGTCCGGGTCATTCGCGCATGTCGTGAGCTTGGACTGCGAACCGTCGCCATCTACTCCGAGGCCGACGAGCATGCTCTGCACGTCGAACTCGCCGACGAGGCCTATCCCGTCGGGCCGGCTCCGGCACGCCGGAGCTACCTGCACATCCCCTCGATCATGAACGTCGTCACGCAGTCGGGCGCGGACATGGTGCACCCGGGCTACGGCTTTCTCGCCGAGAATGCGGCCTTCTCCTCGGTCTGCCGGCTATGGGGCGTGCAGTTCGTCGGACCGCAGCCCGAAGCCATCGAGCGCATGGGCGTGAAGGCGCAGGCCAAGGAGACCATGCGGCAGGCCGATGTGCCGGTCGTGCCCGGCAGCGACGGCGTCGTGCCGGATCTCGCCGCGGCGGAGGCGGTTGCGGCCCGCATCGGCTACCCGCTGCTCGTCAAGGCATCGGCCGGCGGCGGAGGGCGCGGCATCCGCATCGTGCAGGAGCCCGGCGAGCTCGCGACAGCGCTTGAGCGCGCCGCGAGCGAGGCGCAGTCCAGCTTCGGCGACGGATCCCTCTACATCGAGAAGTACCTGGTCGATCCGCGTCACATCGAGATCCAGGTCATCGCCGACCGGCATGGCCGCGTCTCGGCGCTCGGCGAGCGCGAGAGCTCCCTGCAGCGGCGGCGCCAGAAGCTCCTCGAGGAGGCGCCGTCGACGGCCCTGGACGAGGAGCTGCGCCTGCGCATGGAGGAGGCGGCGCGGCAGGCGGCTCTCGCCGTCTCGTACGAGAATGCGGGTACGGTGGAGTTCCTGCTCGACCAGAGCGGCAGCTTCTACTTCATGGAGATGAACACGCGCATCCAGGTGGAGCACGGCGTCACGGAACTCGTCACAGGCGTCGACATCGTCAAGGAGCAACTCCTCGTGGCGATGGGCGAGCACCTCAATTTGCCCAGCGACCACATGCAGCCCGTCGGTCATGCGATCGAGTGCCGCATCAACGCCGAGGATCCGACCCAGGACTTCCGTCCCTCTCCGGGCACGATCGAGCTGTTCCAGCCGCCCGGCGGCTTCGGCGTTCGTGCGGACTTCGGCGTGCGCACGGGCTCGCAGGTGACGTCCTACTACGACTCGATGGTCGGCAAGCTGATGACCTGGGGCCGCACGCGTCCCGAAGCCATCGCGCGCATGCGGCGCGCACTCCTGGAGACGCGCGTCGAGGGCGTCAAGACGACGATTCCCCTGCACCTCGCGATCCTCGAGGATCCGGATTTCTGCGCCGGGAACATCGACATCAACTTCCTTGAGCGCCGGCTCGCGGCCGGCCTGATCCAAAAAGCCTGACAGGGCTGCACCGGCAGGATGGCGCGCCGGGCTGGAGACGGGCGGGAAGGTCTGGGGTCATCACCGCGGCGCGTTTTCAGAGCGGCTCATACGGTACTCGCGGGGCGTCGAGGAGACCTGCGACCTGCGGGCGAACCTCGGCCTGGCCCTGCACAGGCTCATGCCCGGTAGGAGGGACCCGGTCGGACCGCCGGCTGCCGCGGGACCTCCGCGGACAGGCTGTCCTGTCCCGGGAGATCCCAAGGCCATTGGAGGCGAGGCCGCCCGGGGCAGCGGCTGCGGCCGGCGGGGAGCCGCGTCGGCCATTTGCCATCAGATGGCAACCTTCGGACCTTGATGGGTACGGCAGAGCGCGACACCATCACCTTCAGGGTGGTGGTTGATCTGCTGCGCAGGTGGATGGCGGTGCTGCTGCTTCTGGCAGCCGCGTGCGTGAGTTCGGTGGCTGCCGATGCCGGGATGCGCGTCGCGGCGCAGCAGCGCGACATCGCCTACATGATTGCCAGGCTGGAGAGCCACCCGGAACTCATCGTCCCCGCGCGCCTTGAGGCCTTCCTCGGCTATGCCGCCGCGATGCGCAAGGAAGCCGAGCAGCCCCTGCCCACCTGGAAGGTCGTCATGCTCGAGGACCGGCTGACCACTTGGCTGCGCGATCCGCACACCCACACGCACCTGTACGCGCCCGGCCCGGACCTGCGCGCGCTGCCTGTCGCGTTCTACTGGGCATCGGACGGGCTGGTCGCGGTGCGTACCGCCGCCGCGCCACCCGGCGTCCGGACGGGCGACAGGGTGCTTGCACTGTCAGGTGTCACGCCATCGAGCATCCAGCGGCGCCTTGCCGCGCTCTTCTTCGGCGACCGCTTCGTCACGCAGGCCTACGGTGCGATGTTCCTGCCGTTCTCCACGGTGCTCCATGCGCTCGGCGCGGTGCGCCGAGGCGGCGACGTCGCGCTAAGGCTGCGACGGGGCCATGGCCCCGCCATCACGGTCCAGGTGCCGCTGCTTCCCCTGAGCCCGGAGAGGGACGCCGATGCAAGGAGGCTCTTCGAGCAGCGCTACCTCCTGCCCGGCGGCCTGCTCGGGGGCAGCCACCGGGGGGCTACCTGGGCTTGGCAGGTGACGCCAGGCCACGGTTTCTTCCTGCTCCTTTCATGCGTCGATGACGCGTCCTATCGGCGCGCCGTGCAGGCCTTCTTCCGTCAGGTGGCCAAGGAGAGGAGTCCCGTCGTCGTGCTCGATCTCCAGCAGAACGGCGGCGGCGATTCCGACGTCGTCATCCCGTGGCTCGAGCATCTGCCCCCGCGCTTCAAGCGCTCCGACGTCGCGCTGCCCACGAGCCAGGGAACGGCGCCCGGGTTGCCGCCGGCCCGACCGGTCTTCGGCGGCAGGCTCTACGTGCTCCAGTCGGGGGCCACGTTCAGTTCCGCCATGTGGCTTTCGGATGCGCTGACAGGGCCGGGGCTCGGCGTGCGGGTCGGCACGACCATCGGCGAGCCGACCGGCGGCTGCGGCAACGTGACGATGTACGAGACGCCGGTATTCCACGTTCCCTTCCAGGTATCCACGGTTTGCTACCCGCCGATCAAAGGGGCGACCACGGCGACTCTGCCGGCACAGATTCCACTGCCCGTCACGGTTCGGGACATCCAGCGCGGTGTGGATCCCGTTGCCCGCTGGCTGGCATCGCTGCCCTGACGGGCGGTCATGGCGCCGGATGGCTGAAGCGGGGAGGTGAACACATGCGCACATTGGACCTGAGGGGAACCTGCTGACTCGCGCCGATCATCAGCGTGGCTGATGTCATGCGGGAGATGGAGGCGGGCGAGCGTCTCGAGGCTCTCGTCGACAAGGTGTCGGTACCGAGGGACCTCGAAGCCTTTGCGCGCACGACGGGCAACCGCTTTGTCGGCTCGGTGCGGACCGACGGCGGCTGGCATGTCACACTCGAACGACTGCCGGGTTCGCGCCTGGGGCGGCGCCCAGACCCGGCCGATCCTCGCTGACCGCACGAGCCGGGGACCTCCGGCGTCGTACGGTGACTGCCGCCGCCCTGCCCCACAGTGCTGCGGGGCGGCCCAGGGCGCCCGATGCCCTTAGGCCATGGCGTCCCGCGGGCGACACGAGGACCCATGGGCCTCGTCGGCCGTCAGCGGGGCCTTCTGGCATTGGCGAGGGCGGCTAGGTAGTATAATGCCGAGGGAGGTGCGTCCGCTTGGAGGAGCATGAGGCGGTCATCGACGATACCGGCGTAGTCCGCATCGCCGACGACGTCGTGTCGGTCATCGCCGGAATGGCCGCGACGGAGGTCGAGGGCATCGCCGGCATGTCTGGAGGCATCGCCTCGGGGCTCACCGAGCGGCTCGGCATCAAGCATTTGCAGCGCGGGGTCAAGGTGGAAGTCGGGGAGAAGGAGGCCGCCATCGACCTCTACGTGCTGGTCGACTACGGCGCGCGCATCCCCGAGGTGGCCCAGCGGGTCCAGGAGCGCGTCAAGACGGCCGTCGAGTCGATGACGGGGCTCAAGGTGGTCGAGGTCAACGTCCACATTCAGGGCGTGGCCTTCGCCGACAGCGAGCCGGAAGGGCAGCGGGTGAAGTGATGGCCATGGCGGCCAGCTCGGAGGGGCCCGGGGCGAAACCGGCCGTCGCGGCCAACCAATTGCGTCAGCGGGAGGGGAGTCCCCACGCGCGTGGGGGTACACCGTGAAGATCGTCGGCTACTTCGACCGCGTGATCCTCGCGATCTACACCATCAGCCTGGGCATCGCGTCGCTCGGGCTCATCCTTCTCGCCTTCGGCTGGCGCACACCGCTGGAGTACATTCGGACAAGCGCTCTCACGGTGCCTGGCAGGCTCGAGATCGGCTTCATCGGCCTCGTGCTGGTGATCGTCAGCGTGCGGCTGGTGGGTGTCGGCATATCCGGTTCGCCACGCCGGCGCGCGATCAAGCATGAACTGGCCCTAGGTGACGTCCGTATCTCGGTGTCCGCCGTGGAAGGCATGGTGCAGCGGCTGGTGCGCAACGTCGCCGGCGTCCGCGACGCGAGCGCCGTGATGGAGCGCTGGGAG
Source organism: Bacillota bacterium (assembly GCA_021845645.1). The sequence goes on along the minus strand of JAJZVM010000001.1, from coordinate 180,563 downwards.
GACGGCCTGGCGGTGCGGGTGCGCGCGACCGTTGGCCCGGGCGAGCCTGTGACGGACCTCTCCGCGACGATCCAGGAGGCCATCAGGACGCAGGTGCAGCGCGTCATCGGGGTACCCGTGGTGCAGGTGCGCATCGAGATCAACCACATCAGTCCCGAGACCCGGCGCAGCAGGGTGGAGTAAGATCATGAAGGAGTACTGGCTGCGGCTGTGGCAGGAGCATCCGGGCGCGCTCGTCGGCACGACGCTTGGCGTGTTGTGGGCCCTCCTGGCGGTCGGAATCGGCTTCTTCGCCGCGGTCTTCGTCCTCATCGCCGGCTTCGTCGGCTGGTTTGTCGGCATGCGCCACGACTCCGATATCGGCGACTGGGGCGAACTGCTCGAGCACATCTTCCAACGGGAGCGTGACTGATGGCCAGACGACAGTCGCGGGTTCTCGCCTTGCGCGCGCTGTTCGCCATGGAGGTCGGCCGGCAGAGCCCTGAGGATGCGCTCCGGCAGGAACTTGCGGACGAGCCTGATGCCTTCGCGAGCTACGCGAGGGAGATCTGCCTCGGCGTGCTGCGGCAGAAGGAGCGCATCGACACGCTCATCTCAGGTCTCAGCCGGGGCTGGACCCTGCAGCGCCTGGCGGCGGTGGACCGCTGCCTGCTGCGCATAGCGGCCTACGAGCTGCTGGAGCAGCCCGGCATTCCATCGAACGCCATCGTCAGCGAGGCGGTGGAGCTCGCGAGCATTTACTCGACCGAGGAGGCGCCGCGCTTCGTGAACGGGCTGCTTGCGCGCATGGCCGCGGAGCTGGACCGCCCGCTCAGCGAGCGGCAACAGGACGCTGAGGAAAAGACGGAAGGGAACGATGGCACGGATCATTGACGGCAGGGCCGTTGCCGACCGCCTGCTCGATGCCGCGGCCGCCGAGGTGGCCCTGCTCCGGGCGCGGCACGGCAGACCGCCCGGCCTCGCTGTCGTGTCGGTCGCGGACGGTCCGGAATCGACGGTGGGCGTCGGAGGCTGGGAGGGTGCCGCCGTCCGCGCGGGATTCCACGCCGAAGCCCACCGCATGCCGGCAGGCACGTCGATGCAGGCCCTGCGGCAGATGGTCGAGCAGCTGAACCGTGCGCCAGAGATTGACGGTATCTTCATCAAGTTGCCGTTGCCCGAGGGCATCGACGTGAGACAGGTGCTCGAGGCCATCGGCCCCGACAAGGACGTGGATGGGCGCACAGACGTCCAGGCGGGCCGCCTGCTGCATGGCACGCCGGCACTGCTGCCCTGCGCGCCGGCCGGTGTGATGGAACTCCTGCGTGCGATCGCGCTGGATCCGAAGGGCAAGGACGCGGTCGTCGTCGGCCGCGGCGCCATCGTCGGCAAGGCGGTGGCGCAGATGCTGATCGAGGCGGACGCGACGGTGACGGTCGCGCACACGCGAACGCGGGACCTTGCCGCGGTGACCTGCCGCGCCGACATCCTGGTCGTCGCGGCCGGCACGCCCGGCCTCGTCGGCCGGGAGCACATCAAGCCCGGCGGCGTCGTGATCGATGTCGGCCTAAGCCGCGTGGACGGCAGGCTCGTCGGCGATGTGCGCCTCGAGGAGGCGCAGCAGGTCGCGGGATGGCTGGCGCCGGTACCGGGGGGCGTCGGTCCCGTGGCGATCGCGGTGCTGATGCGCAACACCGTGGAGGCTATGAGATGGAGATTCTCAGCGTCGGTGACGTCGCCCGCATCCTGATAGGTGTGCTCGAGGCGGAACCGCGGCTTCGCCTTGTCTGCGTGCGCGGCGAACTCGGCAGCGTCAAGGCGCATCCCTCGGGCCACTTCTACTTCACGCTGAAGGACGATTCGGCGCAGATCCGCGGCGTGATGTTCCGCTCGCGCTTCCGCAACGTGGCGTTCTCGCCCAAGGATGGCGACATGGTGCTCGTCACGGGGCAGGTCGCCTTCTACCAGGCCGGAGGCCAGGTGCAGATCTACGCCGAGGAGCTGGAGCAGCTGGGGCTCGGGGCGCAGCTGCTGCGCCTCAAGGAGCTCAAGGCGCGCCTCGAGGCGGAGGGGCTCTTCAAACCCGAACGCAAGCGGCCACTGCCGCTCCTGCCGCGCAAGGTGGGCATCGTGACCTCGTCTTCGGGTGCGGCGCTGCGTGACATCATGCAGATCGCGAGGCGCCGCCACCCCGGCCAGGACCTCGTGCTCGCGCCAGCGCGCGTGCAGGGGCAGGGCGCAGCCGGCGAGATCGTGCGGGCCCTCACGCGCCTCGAAGGCTGTGCCGGCGTCGACGTGATCATCCTCGGTCGCGGCGGCGGCAGCCAGGAGGATCTCGACGCCTTCAACGACGAAGCACTCGTGCGCGCCGTTGCAGGCTGCCGGGTGCCGGTCGTGGCGGCCGTGGGGCACGAAACCGACTTCACGCTCGTCGACTTCGCCGCGGACCAGCGCGCGCCGACGCCGAGCGCGGCGGCGGAACTCGTGGTGCCGGTGCAGCGCGAGATCGCGTATCGGCTCTGGGAGCTGCGACAGCGACTTGGACAGGGCCTGAGGCGCGTCGGGGAGCGCCGCCGGGACCGCCTCATGGCGCTCATGCAGCGCGGGCCGATGCGGCGCCCGCAGGAACTGCTGATGCGCCGGCGCGAGCGCCTGCAGGCTTCCGCAAGGCTCCTCGGGCATCTCGGGCGCGGCGGTGCCCTGCGCAGGCAGGCGAGGCTCCAGGCGGCCCAGGGGAGGCTCGGCGGCCTCGACCCGCGAGGACCGCTGCGCCGCGGCTACGCCATGGTGACGAAAGACGGTCAGGCCATCGCCCTGGCCGGCGCCCTCGGTCCCGGGGACCGCATCGACGTGCACTTTGCCGACGGACAGGCGTCCGCTTTGGTGGATCAGGTGGAGACGGGGGAGGAAGCCGAGTGAAGTTTGAAGAGGCCATCGGCAGGCTGGAGGCCATCGTGCAGAGGCTCGAGGCGGGCGGTGACGATCTCGAGTCGCAGCTGAAGCTGTTCGAGGAGGGCGTCGCCTTGAGCCGCAGCTGCGAGGAGATTCTGGCGCAGGCCGAGGGGCGCATCGAGCAGTTGCTCGGCGATGCGACGGGAGACGTGCCGGCGGACCTGACCGGCGAGGAGCCGCCCCTGTGAAGGCGATCGAGCGCTACCTGCCGCTCGTGGAGTCGACGCTCCAGGGGCTTGCACTGGGTGACGAGGTCCTGGCCGGTCCGGCTGCCTATGCGCTCGGCGGCGGCAAGCGCCTGCGTCCGGGCCTGCTGCTGCTCGCCGCGGACGCCTGCGGCGCCGACTGGCGCCGGCTTGGAGCCGCGGCGGCCGCGGTCGAGTGCATCCATGCGTACTCCCTGATCCATGACGATCTGCCGGCGATGGACAACGACGACCTCAGGCACGGCAAGCCGACCGTGCACCGCGCCTTCGGCGAAGCCGTCGCGATTCTTGCGGGCGACGGTCTCCTGACCCTGGCCTTCGAGCTTCTCGCGAGACCGATCGACGGCGTCGCTCCCCAGATGCAGCTCGCCGCCGCTGGCGAAGTGGCGGCAGGTGCCGGCTTCGGGCACGGCATGGTCGGCGGTCAGGCACTGGACTTGCAGGGAGCCCAGGATGTCGAGCGCTGGCTCAAGGTCGCTGCCGCAAAGACGGGCCATCCGCTCGGAGCCGCGGCGGCGGCGGGCAGCCTGCTCGCGGGTCGCGGCGATCTGGCGGCATCCCTGCGCCGCTACGGCCAGGAACTTGGCATCGCGTTTCAGATCAAGGACGATCTTTTGGACGTGCAGGGATCGGAAGCCGACATGGGCAAGCGCCTGCGCAAGGATGCGCAAAAGGAGCGGCCGAACTTTGTCGCGATCGCAGGTGTCGCCGCGGCGGAAGAGGCCTTGCGGGAACATTCCCGACAAGCCGTGACGGCTTTGGCAGGTATTGACGCAGATCGCGAACGGCTGCACCTGCTGGTCGACGAACTCACGTCGCGCAGCCATTGAGATGGGCCCGCACGTGCGCATGCAGGCTTATTTCGGCATGGCAGACAGCGGCGGCGCTGCCTTAGGATTCGTCGGACACCGCGCGCGCCGGGTGCTATACTTGCTGTGCTCATCTTTTCGGGTGGAGCAGTATCCTAGCCGGACGTGTCTCCCCTAGGGCGGGCCTAAAAAGCCGCCGAAGGGCACATCGATGAACCTCCTGGTGCTGGCCCGGAACGCCAAGTCCGGGTTGGTGCTGGGAGCGGAGGAGGGTGGGGCGCCCATAATGGCATATGGTTACGCACCCATCCTCCGCGGAGGCCCAAGTGCGTGGAGGATCCGCCTGCGGATCTCATCTGCGGCTTGGAGTTGTACCTGCATCAGGTGCTGGGCATGGCCAGGCGCTTGGTGCAGCGTAGCCTGCCTTGAGCTGGGCGGGGGGAAGTCGGGTTCCGACGCGGGTGTCCGGGGCCCCGGCACCGCGTCGCTGCCGAATGAAACCCGCATGGCAAAAGAGGCTAAGGGAACACACGCGCCGCGAGGAAAACTCCTAGGCTGTTCGCCAAGAGCGAGACGTGCGAGGGATTACAGTGCGGCCTGAGTGGCAATCTAGCAGCGCTTGTGGCGACAGGGCGCACCGGGGCGAGAGGGGAACCGACGGCTGGCGACGGCCGGAGCCCCGGTTGGGAAATCCAGCTGGACCTATGCCGCAGCGTTTACCTCGCAGGTTTCCACCCGATCCATTTTTGCGGAGCATTTCTTGAGGCGCAGACCGCAGCGCCTGGGCTGGCGCGCCGTGCGCTTCGCCCTGCTGGCGTTTGTCGTGGCCCTGGCGGTGACGTGGCCGGCCCAGACCGCTGTCCTCGGCTGGCCGGAGCTCGCAGCCCTGCCCGTCCTGCTGCTCATCGTTCTGCTCGGTGTCGGCTTCGACATTGTGGGCGTGGCGGCGACGCGGGCGCACGAGACTCCGTTTCACGCCCGCTCGGCGAGCAAGCGGCCCGGAGCGCGCAAGGCGATCCAGCTGGTGCGTGAGGCCGACCGGGTGGCCACGCTCTGCTCGGACGTAGTCGGGGACATCGCCGGCACCCTTGCGGGCGCTCTTGCCGCAGGACTTGCCCTGCGGGCCGAGCCGTCCGATCCTGGTCTCGGTGCGATTCTTGCCGTGGCGCTCGTCTCAGCTGTCACAATTGGTCTAAAATCAGCAGCAAAAGGTCTGGCGATCCGCAAGGCGGACGCCATCGTCTGGCTGGTCGGCCGTGTACTTGAGGCGGTGGAGACGGTTCTGCCGCTGCACATCCTCGAACCGCGGCCGAAGCGACGCCGGGGAGGGCTTTGAATGGAGGATCTGCTCCGAGGCAGGGACATCGGGCAGATGAACGATGCGGAGCTGCGGGTGCTCTGCAGTGACATCCGCCATGAGATCATCGACGTGGTGTCCCGCGTAGGAGGCCACCTGGCGCCCAGCCTGGGCGCGGTCGAGATCACGGTCGCGCTCCACGCCGTCCTGCACGGCGCGTCGGACAAGCTGGTCTTCGATGTCGGCCACCAGGCGTATGCCCACAAGCTGCTCACGGGGCGCCGCGACATCTTCCAGCACCTGCGGCAGAAGGGCGGCGCGAGCGGCTATCTGCGCCGCGAGGAAAGTCCGAGGGACCAGTTCGGGGCCGGGCACGCATCGACCGCGATCTCGGCGGCCCTGGGCATCGCCACGGCCCGCGACCTGCGCCACGAGCGCTACGCGGTGGCGGCCGTGGTGGGCGACGGCGCGCTGACGGGCGGGCTCGCCTACGAGGGGCTCAACAACGCGGGTCAGATCGGCACCGACCTGATCATCGTGCTGAACGACAACTCGATGTCGATCTCGCCCAACGTCGGGGCCGTCTCCACCTATCTGACGCGGATCCGCACCACGCCTGCCGTCCTGCGCTTCAAGCACGACGTCGAGTCGGCCTTGCGGGCGATTCCGTTGGTGGGCAAGGGGGCTGCGGAGGCCGCCGAACGCATGAAGGACTCCGTCAAGCACCTCTTCGTGCCGGGGCAGATCTTCGAGGAACTCGGTGTGCGCTATCTCGGCCCGATCGACGGTCACGACGTCGCCATGCTGCGGTCGGTGTTGCGGCGCGCCCAGGAGATGGGTGGGCCGGTGCTGGTGCACGCCGTGACGGAGAAGGGCCACGGCTACGAGCCCGCCGCCAAGGACGCGAACAAGTGGCACTCCACAGCGCCGTTCGAAGTGGAGACGGGACTCGGCAAGGCGGCGAAGAAGAGCGGTCTCAGCTGGAGCGACGCGTTCGGCGAGATCGCCGCCGATCTCGGCAAGGAAGACGGGCGGGTGGTGGCGGTGACGGCGGCCATGGCCGACGGCACGGGCCTGCGCCACTTCCGTGACGCCCACCCGGGCCGCTTCTTCGACGTGGGCATCGCCGAGGCGCACGCCGTGACGTTCTCCGCCGGCCTCGCGACGCAGGGCGTGCGGCCGTTCTGTGCGATCTACTCGACCTTCCTGCAGCGCGCCTACGATCAGCTCATCCACGACGTCGGCATCCAGCGCCTGCCCGTCGTCTTCTGCCTGGACCGCGCCGGGCTCGTGGGCGAGGACGGCGCGACGCACCAGGGTCTCTACGATATGGCCTACCTGCGGGCGATCCCCGGGTACACCGTAGCGGCGCCGCGCGACGAGCAGGAGCTCGAGGCCATGCTGCGGCTCGCCCTGACGCTGGACGGCCCGTTCGCTGTGCGCTACCCGCGGGGAAACTGCCCGGGTGTCGGGCGCACGCCGAAGGAGATCCGCCTCGGCGAGGGCGAGTGGCTGCGTGCAGGCAGCCACGGAGCCATCCTTGCCGTCGGCACGATGGTGCAGGTGGCCCTGGACGCTGCGCAGATCCTCGATGCCCGGGGCATCTCGCTGGCCGTGGCAGACGCACGCTTCGTCAAGCCTCTGGATGCGCGCATGGTGGCCAGGGCGGCCGAGTTCCCGGTCGTCGCGACGATCGAGGAGGGAACCGAATCCGGTGGCTTCGGCGACGCCGTACTTGCACAGCTGGCCTTGGGCGGGTACCGCGGACGCTTCCTGCGCTTCGCCGTGCCGGACCGCTACATCGAACACATGACGCGGGCCGAACAGCTCGAGGAGTGCGGCCTCACGGCGCCGCAGGTCGCGCAGGCGCTGCAGAGCGGGCTCGATGCCTCCCAGAACGCGTCTTGACGAACTTCTGGTCCTGCGCGGCCTGTGCCCGAGCCGCAGCCGCGCGCAGGCGCTGATCTTTGAGGGCAAGGTACTGGTCGCGGGACGGGTGGTGTCGCGCAAGGCGGAGCTCGTGGACGCTGACGCCCCGCTCGAGGTGACGCAGCGGGACTACGTCTCGCGCGGCGCCTTCAAGCTCCTCCACGCCCTCGATCGCTTCTCGGTCGATCCGCGCGGCCGCGTTGCGCTCGATGCCGGCGCGTCCACGGGCGGCTTCACGCAGGTGCTGCTCGAGCGGGGAGCCTCCCGCGTCTACGCCGTGGACGCGGGTCATGGTCAGCTGGCGCCTGCGCTGCGCGACGATCCTCGGGTTTCGGTGCATGAGGGCACGAATCTGCGCCATCTGCGCCGAGGAGACCTGCCCGAGGCGATCGAACTCTTCAGCCTCGATCTCTCGTTCATCTCCTTGCGTCTCGTCCTGCCGGCCGTGGCGGACCTGGCCGCCCAGGGCGCGGAGGTCGTGGCGCTCGTCAAGCCGCAGTTCGAGGCCGGTCCCCGGGACGTCGGCAAGGGCGGCGTCGTGCGTGAACCCAAGGTGCACCTGCGGGTGCTCGGCGAGGTGGCCGCGGCCGCCGAGGCGAGCGGATTCGCGCCGCTCGGCGTCTGCCCGTCGCCGATTCAGGGCGGCGACGGCAACCGCGAGTATCTCGTGCACCTCGGCCCCGGCTCCAGAAGGTTCGATGCCGCGGCTGCCGTGGAGGAGGCCTGGTCCTGATGCTGGTGCGCGACCCGGTGTGGGGTGACATCCTGCTGCCCGACTCCGTGCGCAGCCTGCTGGACACGCGCGAGATGCAGCGGCTGCGCCGTGTGCGCCAGCTCGGCCTCGCGTACCTCGTCTATCCTGGCGCGCAGCACAGCCGCTTCGAACATTCGCTCGGCACGGCCCACGTGGCGGGGCTCGTCCTGGCTGCGATCGGGCGTGCAGCGGACCCGTGGGCAGAGCCGGTGGTCATCGCGGCGCTGCTGCACGACATCGCGCACGCCCCCTTCGGGCACACCTTCGAGGATGAGCGGCCGCTCTTCCCGCGTCACGACACGAGGGAGCGCATGCAGGCGGCGCTCACGGGCGAGATCGGCGAGCGGCTGCAGGAATTGCCGGCCGGTGCCGGGGCGCGGGCCATCCTGCTCGGCGAGAGCGGCGTGCCGCAGTGGGCCAGGGACGTCGTCAGCGGTCCGCTCGATGCGGATCTTCTCGACTACCTGCGGCGCGACGCCTACATGACGGGCATCCGCCAGCAGTACGACGACCGCGTGCTGCAGACGCTCGAAGTGCTGCAGGGACGCCTCGGTGTGCGGCTCGAGCGGCACGGCCGGCTCAGGCCCGACGCGCGCTCGGAGATCCTGCAGCTCTTCCGCATGCGCTATCTCCTGACGGAACGGGTCTACCTGCACCATACCAAGATCGCGGCGGGCGCCATGCTCGCAAAGGCGGTGGAGCTCGCCGCGGAGCGCGGGCTCGCGTCGCGCTCGCTGCTGCGCCTCGGCGATGACGCGCTTCTGGACCTTCTGGCGCACGGCGACTACGGCGAGGAGGCCGCGGCACTGGCCGACGCGATCGCGTGCAGGCGGCTCTTCAAGCGGGCGCTTGTCCTCGACCGGCACGTGGTGGGGCAGGACACGCTCGAACAGCTGCGCCGATCGCTCGAGCCGCCTGGCAAGCGGCGCGCCGTCGAGGCGGAGATCGCGAGGCGGACCGGCGGGCTTGCGGCGCAGGTGGCCATCTCGAGTCCGCCGCCGCCGGAGTTCCGCGAGATGCGCGTGCCGACGGCCCTGCCTGGCGGCGTCTTCGCGCTAGACAGCCCGCCGGGCGGGGATGCTGAGGTGGACCTGCTCGCGGAGCGTTACCGGGACCTGTGGACGATCGCCGTGTTCGCGGCCGCACCGCTGGCGGCGACCGCCGGCGCCGTCGCGGCGCAGATGTTCGCTGCGGATTGACCTGTCGCGGCAGGGTCGAGGGTCCAGGGCGCACGTTGCCGGCGCCCATTGCGTGGCGAGCGGCCGGACGCGTCGCAGGAAGTCAAGACCTGCCGCGCAGGAGGCGGGCAGGGCGCGGTCGAAGAGGTGTGGGTCGTTCGGGACAGGAGGATGGCATGTGGCGGCGCCAGTTGGCCTGCTACCCAATCTCGACAAGCCGGAGGCTCTGCGGCGCGCCAGCGAGGTCGCCCAACTGCTGGGTCGCCTAGGCCGGAGCTACGTCATCGAGCCCGACGCGGCGGCGCTCCTCGAGCTCGACGTCGCACCCGAGCCACTCGCGGCATGGGCGGACCGCGTCGACGTCGCCGTCGTCTTCGGCGGCGACGGCACATTGATCCAGGCGGCAAAGCGCCTCGCCCCGTACGGCATAGCGCTCGTCGGCGTCAATCTCGGGCATCTCGGCTTTCTCACGGAACTGGAGCCCGAGGAGATCGAAAGCGAGCTACCAGGGCTGCTGACGGGCGCCCGCGTCGTCGACCAGCGCAACATGCTGCGCGCTGAGGTGTTGCGCGGGGACGAGGTGGTCGAGCGGTTCCTGGCGCTCAACGACGTCGTCATCGCCAAGGGGCCCTTTTCCCGGCTGATCCGCGTCGAAGTCGGGCTGCGCGGCCGCCCGGCCTTCGTCTGGCCGGCGGACGGCGTCGTGCTCTCGACGCCCACCGGCTCGACGGCCTACGCCCTGTCGGCCGGGGGACCTGTGCTCTCGCCCGACGTGCGCGCACTCTCGATCACGCCGATCTGCCCGCATTCCTTCTACGCCCGCACCGTCGCCGTGGACCCCGCCGAGGAGGTGCGCGTGCGCATCATCGCGCCGCCCGCCGACGCGTTCGTCACGGTGGACGGACAGCACGGCATCCAGCTGCTGCCGGACGACGTCGTGGTCACGAGGCGGGCCCGCGAGCAGGCAGTGCTCTGGCGGCGTCCCGGCTGGAACTTCTACGACGTCTTGAGGCGCAAACTGCAGGAAGAGGAAGGTGCGCATGGCGGCGAGTAGAGCGGGGGTGGGACGCCCGATTTCGCGGGACAAGGCCAGGCGCCAACTGAGGATTCTGGAGCTTGTGCGCGAGGAGCACATCGCGACGCAGGAGGAACTTGCCGAACGCCTCCGGCAGGTGGGACTCGCCGTCACGCAGGCGACCGTCTCCCGCGACATCAAGGAGCTCGGCCTGCTCAAGGTGACCGGTGCCGACGGCCGCCAGCACTACCAGAGCGACATCCGCCAGCCGTCCCCGGACGAGAAGCTGATGCGCATCTGCCGCGACTCCGTGCTCTCGATCGAGCACAGCGACAACATGATCGTCATGCATACGCTCCCTGCAACGGCCGACGCCGTCTGCGAGGCGATCGACTCCTTGCGCATCCCGGGCGTGATCGGCACCATGGCAGGCGAGCGGACCGTCTTCCTCGTGGTGCGGCCGCCCTCGGCGTCGCCGGCGATCGCCGAGGACCTGCGCCGGCTGACACTCTGATGCTGAGGCTGTTGCAGCTGTGGGAGCTCGCGATCGTCGACGCCGTCGAACTCGAGTTCGAGTCCGGCCTGACGGTGATCACGGGCGAGACCGGCGCGGGCAAGTCGATCCTGCTCGACGGACTGGACCTCGCGCTCGGTGCGCGCGCCAGCCGTCACGTGGTGCGCCAGGGCGCCCAGTCCGCGCGCGTCGCGGCCCTGTTCTGGCCACCCGACGGCGACGAGGTGCTCCTGGAGCGGGAGATCAGCGCGGAGGGCCGCTCGCTCTCGCGCATCGACGGTCGCATCGCGCCGGCACAGGAGGTGCGCGCGCTGGGCGACCGCCTGGTCGAACTGCTGGCGCAGGGAGAGGCGGCGACGCTCCTCCGCCCGAGCCGTCAGCGCGAGCTTCTCGACCGCTTTGCCGGCAGCACGCAAGGGCACCTGGACGCGCTCACGACGCGCCAGCGCATCGCGCATCTCGAGAAGCTGCGCCAGGAGGCGGGCGGCGATCCGCGCCAGCGGGCGAGGCAGATCGACCTGCTGCGCCACGAGGTGGAAGAGATCGACGCTGCGCGCATCGCATCTGGCGAGATCGAGGCACTGGAGCAAGAGATCGACCTCTTGTCGCGCAGCGAGGACATCCTCGCCGCGCTGCAGGAGGTGCACGCGGCGCTGCGCTCCGAGGATGGCCAGTCCGCGGAGGACATGGTCGGCCAGGCCATGGCGCGGCTCAGGCCCCTGCAGCGCTATGACCAGGGACTCAAGGAACTCGGCCAGCTGCTCGCCGACGTCTCGGCGCTCCTTGGGGAAGCGGCCGCCGCGGCCACCGCCGCGAGCGAGCGGCTGGAGTATGACCCGCAAGCCTTGCGGCGTGCCGAGGAGCGGCGTGCCCTGATCGATGGCTTGCGGCGCAAATATGGCGAGAGTGAGCAGGAAATCCAGCGCTACAGGGCATCCGCCGCCGAGGAACTCGAGCGGCTCGCATCGTGGGAGGAGGAGGCCGGCAGGCTCGGCGAGGAGATCGCCGCGCTTGCATCCAAGCTCGCCGCAGAGCGCGCGGAGCTCCTTCGCCAGCGCCTGGACGGCGCGCGGCGATTCGAGCAGGCCGTGCGGCCCGAGCTTGAGCGCCTGGCGCTCGCGCAGGCGGAGCTCAAGGTGTCGGTGCAGGACAGCTTGGACGACGATGCGGTGCGCTTCGACTTCGCGCCGAACCTTGGCGAGACGCCGCGGCCTCTCGGACAGATCGCGTCAGGCGGAGAGGCGAGCCGGGTACTGCTCGCAATCGGGTCGGTGCTGGCCAGGGACGAGGAGGCGACGCTCGTCCTGGACGAGGTCGACCAGGGGCTCGGCGGGCGTGCTGCCCGCAGCCTGGCGCTGCATCTCAAGGAGATGTCGCGCCATCGCCAGGTGATCGCCGTCAGCCACCAGGCCGTCGTCGCCGCGCGGGCCGACCGCCATATCGGACTCAGCAAAGAGGTCGCGGACGGACGCACCATCGTTCGTGCGCAAATTCTGTCAGGCGACGCGCGCGTTGCGGAAATCGCGCGCATGCTCTCCGGCGAGGGCGGAGAGACGGCTCTGCGGCACGCGAGAGAACTCCTCGCCGGTGCTTGAGGCCTGACCGCGGCTGGCCCGGCTGCGCGGTTTTGTCTGAATAATCGCATGCCCGCGCGTGCCGCCGAGGCACGCGTTCTGTCTTCTTGCCAGCATGCTGCCCCCGTCGTCGAGAGACGATAGCTACGGACGATCCTAAACGCTTGGGGGGCAAATGCAGCGTGAATGCGCGGAGAATCGCGAGTTTGCTTGCGCTTTCGCTTCTTACCGTAGGCTTCTGCTCACCGCAGTACCGCGCGCTGGCGGCGTTGCCCGACCACATCTACCTGCCCAAGGGCGACACTCTGGAGCTGCACCACCTCAAGGTGTTCGGCCATCGCGACAGGGGCGGGGTACATGTCCTGCGCCGTGCGCACGGCTTGCAGCTGGTGGCCTTCGGACAGGGGCGCCTGGCCCTCACGCTCGGCGGGCTGCCGCTCAAGCGCGTCGATGTGCAGGTGGCGGCGCAGCGCAGGGTGCTGCTGGGCGGCCAGGCGATCGGCGTCACGGTTCGCGGGGCGAGCACGGTCGTCGCGCTCGACCGGGTGCCGACCATCGAGGGACACCTGCGTTACCCTGGCGGCAGCGCCGGGCTGCGCGTCGGCGATGCGCTGCTCGCGGTCGACGGTCACGCGGTGCGCTCGGACGCGGGCCTGAGCGAGCTCGTGCAGAAGGCAGGCAAGACGGGCAGGTCGGTGCGCCTGACGGTGCTGCGCGAAGACGGGTTGCACACGCTCAAGGCGCGTCCTGTCTTCGATCGCCAGCTGGCGTGTTACCGCCTCGGCGTCTACGTGCGCGACGCGGTCAGCGGTGTGGGCACCCTGACGTTCGCGGACCCGGCGGGCGGCACGTTCGCGGCGCTTGGGCACGCGGTGCGCCTGGCAGCCGGCGCGAGCCTCTCGCCAAAAGGAGAGATCGCCCCGGCTGTCGTGTTCGGCGTGATGCGCGCGAGGCGCGGACGTCCGGGGCAGAAGCTCGGCGCGCTGGACCTCTCCCAGACGTCACTAGGGCGGATCACGCGCAACGCGGACGTCGGCGTCGGCGGCCGCCTGCAGCGGGTGCCGCGCGGCCATCTCGTGCCGATCGCCACCGTCTCGGAGGTGCAAACCGGCCCGGCGACGCTCTACACCGTCCTGCACGGTCACAAGGTGGAGTCGTTCGCCGTGCGCATCGACCGGATCATCGCGGATCGGCGGGCCGGTTCCAAGGGTATGGTCCTGCGGATCGTGGACCAACGGCTGCTAAGGCGCAGCGGCGGCATCGTCCAGGGCATGTCTGGCTCGCCGATCACGCAGCGGGGGCGCCTCGTGGGAGCCGTGACGCACGTCTTCGTCCACGACCCGTGGCGGGGTTACGCGACGTTCGCCGAATGGATGGACGAAGCGCTATGTTCCCCCGCAGGGCGAATCGTTCGACAGCCTGCGCGCCCGCGGGCCGACAGGAAGCAGGCGGCAGCGCCCAGGACGCTGTCGGCGCGCGGCCGGCAGGCGCTCGAGAGGCTGGGCGCCGGGCGCGAATCAAGGCGAACGCTTTCGTACCAGACAGGAGGTAGCCTCAAGGAGGGGGTCGAACCACTGGAACGCGTTAGGGAATGAGGAGGTTGGCTCCGTGCCCAAAATCCGAGTCGTGCTGGCGGACGACAACAGGGAGTTTTGTGAGACGGTCCGCGAATTCATGTCGCGACAAAGCGACCTGGAGCTCGTGGCTATCGCCCAGAACGGTGTCGAGGTCCTGGAGATACTGAGCCAGCAGAAGCCGGATGTACTTATTCTTGATGTCATTATGCCCCATCTCGACGGCATCGGCGTGCTGGAGCGGCTGTCTCAGGAAAACCGCGACGTGCGGCCAAAGGTCATCGCGCTCACCGCCTTCGGCCACGAGGCACTGACGCACCAGATCAGCTCGCTCGGCGCGGACTACTACATCTTGAAGCCGTTCAGCCTCGACGTCCTGGCGCAGCGCGTCCGGCAACTGGTCTCGGCGCGCGAGGTGCAGGCTCCGCCCGTCGCGACCGCCTCGACGGCGGTGGCCCCGGTCCGCCAGATGGATGTCGAGGTCACCCGCATCATCCACGAAGTCGGCATTCCCGCGCACATCAAGGGATACCTCTACCTGCGCGAGGCGATCCTCATGGTGATCGACGACGTCGAGCTGTTGAGCCTCGTGACCAAGGAGCTCTATCCGAGCGTCGCTCGCAAGTACAAGACGACGCCGAGCCGCGTGGAGCGCGCCATCCGCCACGCGATCGAAGTGGCGTGGAACAGGGGCAACCTCACGGCCATCCACCGCATCTTCAGCCATACGGTCAGCCGCGAGCGCGGCAAGCCCACGAATTCGGAGTTCATCGCCATGGTGGCGGACAAGCTGCGCATGGAATCGCGCGCAAGCTGACCTGACCCAAGTCCGCTGTTCTTTGCGGCAGCCCGCTTCTCGCGGGCTGCCGTCCTTGTTCCCAATAGCGTGCGTCAGTCGTAAACGGCCACGGGGCCCCGGGACGGCGAGGATACGGGACCGGACGCCTTTGCGGGTTGCGGCCGGCCAGGGATGCAAGGGGTCACCCGGACGATCCCTGGACACTCCGGATGACCTTCGATTGGCCTTCACAACGAACAGGAGACCATTGCGCAAACTGTGCAGGCGGCGCAGTCTATTCCCGGTGTGCGAGAGTCTGGCGGAGGGGTCGTCAGGGGACGCGGCAGGAGTCATGCCAGCCTGGGCGGACCGCGCCCGTCCCCTGGGACAGGCGCGAGGCGGTTCCCCGCTCCCGCGCCCGTCATCGCCTTGATGCCGCCACGGTGGACGCGCACCGATGGCTGCGCTATCTTGATCGCTTGGGGAGACCAACACATGAGTGCGAGGGTATATGCGCGCCTCCTGCCCTACGAGGCGGAAATCTGGAAGGAAGGCTTCCATTGGCGCGGTGATCCGCAGGCGTTCGACGCGCAGATTCTGAGCATCGACGCCCGGGAAGTCCTTGTGCCCACCACCGTTGGCAACCCTGTGCCGAAGGCCGGCGTAGAGGCAAAGCCGGTGCGTCTCGGCCTTGATGGCCTGCCGCAGGCCGCACGCATCACCGGGATCGCCGGGGTGCTGCGCACGGCGCCGCCCTTCTGCGAGGGAGAGCTGCTCGCGCGCGAGGCGCAGGGCGTGGAGCGCGCCGTGCTGCTGCTTCTCGGGCCGGAGACGGTCGGCTGGGCGCTGCACCTGGGACAGCTGCGCGATGCCTTCCGCAGCCTGGATGAGGAAGCCATCGGCAGGTGCACCACCGGGGCGGTGGAGAGCCGCTGGACGATCGGCCGTCTCGCGGAAGAGGGTGACCTGTTCGCCCGCCGTCTCTTCACGCAGTCTGGACTCCTGGCGCTTGCCGACGGTCTCCCGGCATGGCGGCACCGTCTGCGCATGGCGGTCGGCCGTCTGGCGGCGGCGCTCGGCACAAGGCCGGACGCCATCTTCCTCGGCGGCGACCCTGGGCTGGTGGCCGAGGCCAGGAAGGTTCTCGCGGACCTGGCGCCCACGCACGAGGGGGGCGTTGCCTGGGGTCTCGCCGCATGGGCACAGCACAGAGAGGAGTAGGAGATCCATGCACTTTCGCAGTTTCCATGAGCTTTTGGGTGAGGTGCCGAGCCGTCGGGTGCCGGTCGCGGTGGCCGCGGCCGGCGACGCCGAGGTCCTGAGCGCCATCAAGGAAGCCGAGGACAAGGGCTGGGTCGAGCCGATCCTCGTCGGCGACCCTGAACGCCTGGAAGCCGCAGCGAAGGCGGTCGGCTACAGCCTCCCCGGCGACGACCGCATCATCGCGGCGAGCGACGAGCGCCAGGCCGCGCGGCTCGCGGTCGACGTGGTGCGCAGCGGACGGGCCGAGATGCTGATGAAGGGACTCATCGAGACCTCGGACTTCTTGCGCGCCATCCTTGATCGCGAGCACGGGCTGCGCAAGGGCGAGCGCAAGATGTCGCACCTCGCCGTCCTGGAGGACCCCCTGCACCACCGCCTTTACTTCCTCAGCGACGCGGCCGTCAACGTACAGCCGGACCTGCTGATGAAGACCGAGATCGTGCGCAATGCCGTCGAGGCCCTGCACGCCCTGGACATCGAGGAGCCGCTCGTCGCCGCGCTGGCCGCGGTGGAGGTCGTCGATCCTGCCATGCCGGCGACCGTGGACGCGGCCAACCTCTCGAAGATGAGCGAGCGCGGGCAGCTGCCGCGCTGCATCGTCGACGGCCCGCTGGCCCTCGACAACGCCATCTCGCGCGAGGCCGCGCTGCACAAGGGCATCCGCAGCGCCGTGGCGGGTGAGCCAGATCTGCTCGTGGTCCCCAACATCGAAGCGGGCAACGTGCTCTACAAGGCCTTCACGTATTTCCAGGGGGCGCGTACGGCCGGCATCCTGCTCGGCGCGCAGTGCCCGATCGTCCTGACCTCGCGGGCGGATCCGCCGGAGGCCAAGCTTCTCTCCATCGGCATCGGCATGCGCGTCGCCGCGGGCCAGAACATCCACGCGGCACACTAACGAGGAGGCGGTAGAACCATGGGTATCTTCGACAAGATGGCCGAGATGGGCCACGAGCAGCTGGTGTTCTGCTACGACAAGGCAACGGGCCTCCGGATGATCATCGGTGTGCACGACACGACGCTCGGGCCGGCGCTCGGCGGCTGCCGCATGTGGCCGTACGAGTCCGAGGATGCGGCGATCGAGGACGTGATGCGCCTCTCGCGCGGCATGACCTACAAGAACTCCGCGATGGGCCTGCGGCTCGGCGGCGGCAAGACCGTCGTGCTCGAGCACAGGCACGGCGAGAAGAACGAGATGATCATGCGCGCGATCGGACGCTTCGTCGACACGCTGGGCGGGCGCTACATCACGGCGGAGGACGTCGGCACCTCGGTTCCGGACATGGCGATCGCCGCTGAGGAGTCCCGCTTCGTGGCCGGCTTGCCCGAGGCTTCGGGCGACCCTTCCGGCGCCACGGCGATGGGCGTCTACGTCTCCCTCAAGGCCGCCTTGCAGGAGGCGTTCGGCTCCGAGGAGATCAAGGGCCGGCGGATCGCCGTTCAGGGCATGGGCCACGTCGGCATGATCCTCTGCCAGCAGCTGCACGACGACGGCGCCGTGCTGATCGTCAGCGACATCGACCAGGACAAGGTTGCCGAGGCCGTGCGGCTCTGGGGTGCGGCCCCAGTGGACGCCGACGCGATCTACGACCAGGAATGCGACGTGTACATGCCCTGCGCGCTGGGCGCGACCTTGAACGACGACACCGTTGCGCGCCTCAAGGCGAAGGTTGTGGTCGGATCCGCCAACAACCAGCTCAAGGAGCCGCGGCACGGCAAGATGCTGCACGAACGCGGCATCGTCTACGCACCGGACTTCGTCGCCAATGGCGGCGGCGTGATCAATGTTGCGGAAGAGCTGCACCCGGACGGCTACCACCCGGACCGCGCCAAGAAGCGCGTCGAGCAGATCGGTGACCGCATGCGCGAGATCTTCCGCATCGCGCGCGAGCAGGGCATCCTGCCGCACGAGGCCGCGGACCGCATGGCCGAAACCCGCATCGGGCAGATGGCTGCCGTGAACCGCATGTTCGTGCCCAGGCGCTGAGACCTTGGCAGCCGCCGGCGGCCCATGCCGCATCCTTGCCATCAACCCGGGCTCAACCTCGACCAAGGTTGGATACTTCGAGGACGAGCAGCGGATCTGGTTCGACGAGATCGACCACGACGCACAGGAGCTCGCCGCCTTTCCGACGGTGGCGGCGCAGCTTCCGCTGCGCCAGGCGGCAGTTGAACGGGTGCTTTTCGCGCGTCAGGTGGATTTCGCAGGTTTGACCGCCGTCGCCGGCAGGGGAGGACTGCTCCACCCCCTGCCCGGCGGCACCTACCGCATCGACGAACAGGTCGTCGAGGAGCTTCTGCAGGCACGCTACGGTCAGCACGCCTCGAATCTGGGGGCTCCTCTGGCGGCCGCGGTCGCCCGCCTAGGCAACTGTCCCGCCTTCTTTGTCGACCCGGTCGTGACGGACGAACTCGCGGACGTCGCGCGGGTGAGCGGGCTGCCCGAGCGGCCGCGCCGCTCGCTCTTCCATGCCCTGAACCAGCGCGCCATGGCGCTGCGCGCCGCGGCCCTGATGGGCGAGCGCTACCAGGACCTGCGACTCGTGGTGGCGCACATGGGCGGCGGCATCACGGTGGGCCTGCACGACCACGGCCGTGTCGTCGAGGTCAACAACGCGCTCGACGGCGACGGGCCGTTCGCCGCGGAGCGCTCCGGCGCACTGCCGATCGGCGCCCTCTATAGTGCCGCCAAGGCCCGCCGCATCGACCTGCGTGAGGTGCTGGGGCGGCGCATCAGCGGGCGCGGTGGCCTCGTGGACCTGATGGGCACCAACGACCTGCGCCGGATACCCTACAAGGGGAGAGGCGGCCTCGTGCGCCGGGCTCTGGCGCTTGGCATCGCCCGCGAGATCGGACGCCGGGCAGCCGTCTCGGGCTGGCCTGTGGATGCGCTCGTGCTCACCGGCGGGCTCGCGCACGATCAGGCATTGATGCGCGCCGTGCTGCGCCGTGTCTCCTGGGTCGCGCGCAGGCACTTCGTCTTCCCCGGCGAGTCCGAGATGCTGGCCCTCGCGCAGGGTGCTCTGCGCGTCCTGCAGGGCCGAGAGCCTGCGCTTGACTACGATAGGACCCATGCCTAAGGTGACTATGGAGATCGCTGGACGGCTAGGGACTCTCGGACCAGGGTTTCGGCTCCGCAGGGCGGCGCTTCGGGCAAGCGTCCGACACCTGCCGTGACGGGGCTGCAGAGGCGGAGGGAGGTTCCCGATCGATGGCTAAGACAAAGGTGTCGCCCAAGGCGACGTCGTCCCTCGGTCCCGCCGAGGTGCGCAAGATGTACCGCAACATGCTGCTCGCCCGCACCGTCGACGAGCGCATGTGGGTTCTGAACCGCGCCGGCAAGGCGCCGTTCGTCATCCCTTGCCGCGGCCAGGAAGCCGCGCAGGTAGGCTGGGCAGCCGGACTCCGGCCGACCGACTTCTTCCTGCCCTACTACCGGGATATCGGCGTCATGCTGACCTTGGGCTACACCGCGCGCCAGGCCTTTTTGAGCCTGCTCGGCAAGGCCGAGGACGTGACGTCGGGCGGGCGGCAGATGCCTGGGCACTACGGCTGGCGCGAGCGTCACGTCATTACGGGCTCGAGCCCTGTCACGACGCAGGTGCTGCATGCGGTCGGCATCGCCTACGCGAGCCGCATGCGCGGCGAGGACGCCGTCGCGGCGGCCGCGCTCGGCGAGGGCTCGACGAGCCAGGGAGACTTCCACGAGGCGCTCAACTGGGCGTCGATCTACAAGCTGCCCGTACTGTTCGTGGTGGAGAACAACGGCTACGCCATCTCGTCGCCGCAAGCCAAGGAGATGGCGGTTCAGGACGTGGCCGAGCGCGCGCTCGGCTACGGCATGGCCGGCGTCACCGTCGACGGCACCGACTTCTTCGCCTGCTACGAGGCGACCGTGCAAGCGGCCGAGCGCGCGCGCCGCGGTGACGGCCCGACGCTGCTCGAGTTCAAGATGTACCGGCTCCTGCCGCACTCCTCCGACGATGACGACCGCACCTACCGCAGCCGCGACGAGGTCGACGCGTGGAAGGAGCGCGACCCCATCCTGCGCATGCAGCAGCACGTGCTCGAGGCGGGCATGATGACGGCCGAGGACGACGGCGCCCTGCGGGCCGAGGTGCAAGCGGAGGTCGACGAGGCGATCGCCTACGCCGAGGCCGCGCCTTACCCGCCGGTCGAAGACATGTTCACGCACGTCTACGCGGACTAGGAGGCAGGGCGTCATGGCCGTAAAGAATCTCATCGACGGCATCCGGGAAGCGATGAGCGAGGAGATGGCGCGCGATGAGCGCGTCGTGCTCCTGGGTGAGGATGTCGGCAAGCGCGGCGGCGTCTTCCGCGCGTCGGAGGGCCTCGTCGACGTCTACGGCGAGCAGCGCGTCATCGACGCGCCGCTGGGCGAATCCGGCATCGTCGGCGTCGCCATCGGCATGGCCCTCAACGGGCTCGTGCCCATCGCCGAGATCCAGTTCGCGGACTTCATCCACCCGGCGTTCAACCAGATCGTGAGCGAGGCGGCGAAGATCCGCTACCGCTCCGACAACGACTTCCACGTGCCCATGGTCATCCGCGCGCCGTTCGGCGGCGGCGTGCACGGTGGCCTTTACCACTCGCAGAGCGTCGAGGCCTTCTTCATGCACGTGCCTGGCCTCAAGGTCGTCATCCCGTCCACTCCCGCCGACGCCAAGGGGCTTCTCAAGTCCGCCATCCGCGACGAGGACCCGGTCGTCTTCTTCGAGCACAAGCGCAGCTACCGCCTGGTGCGCGGCGAGATCCCCGAGGGCGACGTGACGGTGCCGATCGGCAAGGCGCGGCTGGTACGCGCAGGCAAGGATCTCAGCATCTTCGCGTACGGCCTGATGGCCGTCTATGCGGAGCAGGCCGCGCAGACCCTGGCACAGGAGGGTATCTCGGCCGAGGTCATCGACCTGCGAACCCTCCTCCCGCTCGACCGCGAGGCGATCCTGCAGTCGGTGGCAGGCACCCACCGCGCGCTGATCGTGCATGAGGCCAACCACACCATGGGCGCCGGCGCTGAGGTGGCGGCGACGATCGCGGAAGGAGCCCTCTACGAGCTGGACGCGCCGATCCGGCGGCTGACAGGACCGGACATCCCGGCCATGCCGTTCAACACGCCGCAGGAGGAGCACTTCATGCCTAACCCGGAGAAGATCGCGCAGGCGGCCCGCGAGCTCTGCGCGCTCTAGCCCGCCAAGGAGGTCGGAAGCCATCAAAGTCCAGATGCCCCAGCTCGGGGAGAGCGTCACCGAAGGCACCATCGGCCGCTGGCTCAAGAAGGTCGGCGATCATGTCGAGAAGTACGAGCCTCTCTGCGAGGTGGCGACGGACAAGGTGAACGCAGAGGTGCCCGCGCCGTTTGGCGGCACCTTGACGGCCCTGCTTGCAGACGAGGGCCAGACGCTCAAGGTGGGAGAGCCGATCTGCGACATCGCGGAGAGCGGCGCGGCGGCGGAGCCGATCCCCGCACAGGCGGCGCCTCCAGCCGCCGCGGCATCCTCCGAGCCGGCGCCGTCAGTCACCGCGTCCGTTGCGGCTGCAGCAGCGGCCCAGATCCCTGCGCGCGGACGCGTGCGCACATCGCCTTACGTCCGGCGCCTTGCGCAGGAGGCGGGCGTCGACCTGGCCCTGGTGCCCGGCACGGGCGCAGAGGGCAGGGTCACGCGCGAGGACCTCGAGCGCTTCCGGGTGTCCCCCGCCGCAGCGGTGGCTGCGCCGGTAGCCGCTCCCGCGTCGAGCGCCCCTGCGTTGCAAGCACCCACGGCTGCGGCGCCATCGGTGCCGACTCATGCGGCACCTGCCCCGTCGGCACCGCCCGCGCCGATCGCCGGCGACAGCTTCCTGCCGCTCACCCCGATGCGTCGCACGATCGCCGAGCACATGGTACGATCGAAGCACGAGTCGCCGCATGCCACCGCCTGGTTCGAGGTGGACATGAGCCCCGTCGTCGCCCTGCGCAAGTCCTTGCGCGCCGAGTTCGAAGCGCGGGAGGGCGTGCCTCTGACCTACCTGCCCTTCGTGACGAAGGCCGCGGTCGAGGCCCTGCGGGAGTTTCCGCAGATCAACGCCAGCTGGGGCGGCGACAAGATCATCATCCACGGTGCGATCCACGTCGGTGTCGCGGTGGCCGTCCCGGACGGACTGGTCGTGCCGGTGCTGCGCAATGCGGACGGGTATTCGATCGCCGGACTTGCCCGTGCGGCGAACGACCTGATCACGCGGGCGCGCGCCGGGCGCCTGACGCTCGCGGACCTCGAGGGGGGGACCTTCACCGTGAACAACCCGGGCTCGTACGGGTCCGTGTTCTCCGCCCCGGTCATCAACCAGCCGCAGGCGGCCATCCTCTCCATGGAATCGATCGTCAAGCGGCCGGTGGTCGTGGAGGGTGACGCCATCGCCGTACGCTCGATGATGTTCCTGTCGTTCTCCTTCGACCACCGCATCCTGGACGGCGCGACGGCGAACCAGTACCTCGCGTCGGTCAAGAAGCGGCTCGAGGGCATGGGTCCCAGCACCCAGGTGTACTGAGATGCCGCTCGCGCAGAAGGACCTCGGCCGCCGTCCGGAGTGGCTGCGGGTCAAGCTGCCGACCGGGGGCAACTACGCCGCAATCCAGGGGATGATGCGCGGCAACTCTCTGCACACCGTGTGCGAGGAGGCGCGCTGCCCGAACCTCGGGGAGTGCTGGAACAACCGCACGGCGACCTTCATGATCCTCGGCCGGGTCTGCACCCGGCACTGCGGCTTCTGCGCCGTGCAGAGCGGCCGGCCGAACGAGCTCGACCTGCAGGAACCGGAGCGCGTCGCCGGCGTGGTCGAGGACATGGGCCTGAGGCACGTCGTCGTCACGTCCGTGGCGCGCGACGATCTGCTGGACGGTGGTGCGTCGATCTTCGCGGAGACGATCCGCGCAATTCGCCGCCGGCGCCCGGAGTGCTCGGTCGAGGTGCTGATCCCGGACTTCCAAGGGGACTGGGACGCGCTCAGGCTCGTGATGGACGCCCGGCCCGAGATCCTCAACCACAACGTGGAGACGGTCGAGCGCCTGTCGGACCGCGTGCGCTCGAAGGCGAAGTACCGGCGGTCACTGGAGCTGTTGCGCCAGGCGAAGCTCCAGGAGCCGAGGTCGTTCACGAAGTCCAGCATCATGCTGGGCCTCGGCGAGGACCGGCAGGAGATCCGGCGCACACTCGAGGATCTCCGCTACGTCGGTGTCGACATCGTCACGGTGGGGCAGTACCTGCGCCCGACGATGCACCACCTGCCGCTCGAGCGCTACTACACGCCGGGCGAGTTCGGCGAGATCCGAGAGGAAGCGCTGGAGCTCGGATTTGCCCACTGCGAATCGGGTCCGCTCGTGCGCTCCTCCTACCATGCGCACACGCAGATCCCAGCGGGCAGGACTCCCGCGATGCCCGTCGAGACGGCGATCTGACCGGCGGCTCGCCCGGCTGGAGGCCTCTGGCCCGCCCCCGGCGAGGGGCGGGCCTTGTGCGTTGCGCCAGGGAGGAAGCTTGCATCAGGGACCGACGCCTGTCGACCGGAGCGCCCAAGGCAAGAACACCGACAGGGAGGGCGGAGCATGAGCGAACGAGAGCGGATCGTCGCGCGGCAGACCGTGTACGAGGGTCCATTCCGCATGCTCGTCGATGAGATCGACGACGGAGAGCACCGCTACCGCAGGGCATGGGTGCAGCACCCCGGCGCGGTCGTTCTGGTTCCGCTGATCGAGGACGACGTGCTGCTCGTGCGCCAGTTCCGCCACCCGACAGGCGAGGAGATCCTGGAATTGCCCGCCGGCACGCTCGAACCCGGCGAGGATCCGCACGAGACGGCGGTCCGTGAACTGCAGGAGGAGTGCGGCTACAAGCCCCTGCGCATCACCGAGATCCTGCGAGGCTACGCGGCGCCAGGCTACTCCTCGGAGGTGTACCACTTCTTCCGCGCCGAGGAGCTCGTGCCGTCGCGTCTTCCGGGGGACGTGGACGAGGATATCTCGCTCGTGCGCATGCCGCTGCGCGAGGCGATCGCGATGGCCCGCGCCGGGCAGATGGGAGACGTCAAGACGGCCTTGGGGCTTCTGCTTCTGTGATCCTCGTCGACTCCCACATCCATCTCGGCGCCAGCCGCCGCGGCGAACCCGTGAAGGTGAGCGCCTCGCGCCATCTCACGCTCGAGGCGCTGCCGCGCATCCTGCGCCGCTATGGCGCTCAACTCGGTGCCGTCGTGGATCTGGGCACGACGCGGGGGTTTGCGGATCTCGAGGCGGCGCTGGCGCATGGCGAACTGCTTGAGGCCGCCGACGGGATGTTCGTCGACAGGCACGGCACCGGCATCCTAGGGGCCCTTGAGGCGGAGTTCCGCCTGGCGGGACACGGGCCGTTCCACCTGCTCGCCTATGCGCCGGGACTCGAGGGCGTGCGGGAACTCCTCCGCATCTACAGCGACGCCGTGAAGAATCCGGCCCTCTCGACCCAGCGGCTGCACCTTTCGCCGGACCAATTCCGCAGGGGCGTCGAGGCGGCCGGGGGTGTCGTGGTGGTCGCCCACGCGTTCACGCCGCACCGCGGCCTGTTCGGCGTGGGCCTGACCCTGCAGGACGTGTTCGTGGATCCCGGGGGACTCGGCCTCGAACTCGGCCTGTCGGCCGACGTCGACATCGCGAGGCACGTCGGTGCCATCGGCCTGCTCGGCCTCCTGGGCGGCTCGGATGCGCACGGGCCGGATACCGTCGGACGGGAGCTCAACGCCGTGCCCGGCGCCGAAGGGGGATTTTCCGTGCTGCGGCGGCTGGCGGCGGGGGAGGCCGCGACCATCTACGGCATGAACCCTGCCTTCGGTAAGTACCACCGCACCTTCTGCCTCGCCTGCGACGATGTGGTGGCTGGGGATCCTCCACAGCTTCGCTGTGCCGCGGACCCGTCGCACCGCGTGGTCACGGGGGTGCTCGATCGCGCCATGGCGATGCCGCCGCCCAGTCGTCCCCGGCCTTACCCGCGGTACGTCCACCAGCTCCCGCTCGGGCTCCTGCCCGGGTTCGGCCCTGCGGCGAGGCGGCGGCTGGTGGCGGCGTGCGGCAGCGTACACCGGGCGTTGCACGAGGCCGGCCGGGATGAACTTCGTGCGGCGGTGGGCGACATGCGGGCAGAGGCGATCCTCGCCATGCGGCAGGGTGCACCGCCCAGCGCGGTGGGGGGCGGCGGGCGGTGGGGCGCGTAACAGTTGCAGATTTTCACTTGTCCGGCCAATCTGCGGTTTTGCTTCGGATTTCGCCGAATCTGCTACGTACCGGCTTGGTCGAAGTTTGACTGTATACCCAAAGCATGCCAACAGTCCTCCCTGACGTGCCTACCTTCGCCGCCCTGGCCGAAAACGGCACGCATGCCCTCATCGATGCGGCCATGGGCACCTCCTCGTAGGCGTCCTCGCTGAACAGAGCCATCGCCATGACGTAGTACATCACCACGCGCGCCGGCAACGGCCGGTGCCGCCGCTCATGCTTTCCCGTCTGCGCGATCGCCGCATCGACAACAGGTCTGTGGCTTTCACGCAGAACTATGGTCAGAAATATCGCTTGTCACCCGAAGAAGTATATGGGTAAATTAACAGTACGCATCTGGAGGAGGCGATTGGCGCCAAAGGTCCGTCAACCACGACGATGTGCGTGTAAAGGGCAAACCCGGGGAAAGCCGGGGACGCAAAGCCGCGGGTCTAAGGCGCTACTCGCGCTATGACAGCCGGGCTGCCATGCAGGGACAGCTAACGCAACCGGCATGGCATGTTTGCCCGCCGGTCTTTTTGTTTGATGCCGGCGGTGGGCAGCGGCTGGGCGTTGAGAACTGCAGGCAGAGAGTGCAACGAGCGAAAGGAGTTGGTATAGGGTGCGCAAGTGGATGCTGCCGATCAGTTTGTGTCTGAGTCTCATGTTGCCCACGTTCAGCGGTGTCGCCCTGGCGGCAGGCCCGGGTTCATCGGGGACTGGTTCCCCGTTCGGGTCGGCGTCTTCCCTCCAATGCCAACCGCAGTCGGGGAACCAGACGGGCTCCTCGACGGGAACGGGCTCTTTCTTCCCCCCTGGGTTGAGCAACGCGAACGGCCAATGCCAACCGCAGTCGGGGAACCAGACGGGCTCCTCGACGGGAGCGGGCTCTTTCTCCTCGCCTGGGCTGGGCAGTCAAGCCAAGGGCCAAGGCCAACAGCCGGTGGGGAAGCCGACGGGAAGCGGCAGTGCCTTCGGCCAGTCGGTTGCGGCGGCTGTCCAGGCAGCGCTCAGTTCAGGACAGACGGGACCGGCGCTGGCGAACGCGGTCCACCTGGTGATTCAGACCTTCCAGCCGAACGCCAAGGGAATCGCGGTAGCGGAGGCTGTCTACCAGTCGGTCTACACCTCGACGAGCGGCGGGCAGACCCCTCCCACCCAGTTCAAGGACATGGGCGGTGCCGGATGGGCCGCACCCTACGTCGATGCACTCACACAGTCCGGCGTGGTCCAGGGCACCTCGAAGACCACGTTCTCACCGAACGCGAACGTGACGGGTGCAGAGCTCCTTACGATGCTTGACCGCATGCAGAACTGGTCCAAGGTCGGCAGTGCCGCACAGACCGGATCCACGGCCAACTCCCAGCTGCTGGCGAAAGCCCCTGCGTTTGCGCTCCAGGCGATCAAGGCCGCGCTCAGCCGCGGCACGCTGCAGGGCGTCGGCGGGCTTGCGAACCCGAACGCGCCGCTGACGCGCGCCCAGGCGATCATGCTGATGATCAACTCTCTGGGACTCAACCAGACCGCGCAAAGCGAGGCCACCGCGTCGATTCCCCTGGCGGGACCGGTGCCGAGCTGGGCGCATGGAGCGATTGCCCTCGCCATCCAGCTTGGGCTCGTCGCCGGCAGCAACGGCCAGATCCTGGCGGATCAGACGCTCACACGCGCCCAGATGGCCGCTCTCCTGGCCCGCCTCGCAATTCTGGAGGCGCTCTCCCTGAATAGCCAGTCCAGCAGTCAATAGAACCCGGCCCATCGCGTCGAGGAGGTGAATGTCTATGGGCATCCCGGGGATTACGGGTCCGTCGCAGACGCAGTGGCCCGCAGCACAGATGGGCCTCGACCGTGCGACGCTCAACCAGGAGAAGAAGCTCGCCCAAGAGCTTTATTCCATCGGGGCCAACGCCGCGGCCACAACCAAAGGGATGCATGTCGCAAACAGTGCCGCCGGAGCCAGCTCACCAAAGAGCCACGGCGGCACCGGCAAGATAGTGAACAAGCTCGTCTGACCCCGCCCGCGCGCGGTGCCCGCCACTTGTTGGCGGGCACCGCTTGTTCTATTTGATGACATCCGTGGTTCTGGCGTCCTGAGGTTATGATGCCATTCTTATTTCACTAAGTGAACGATATTGGGTCTAACCTGACCTTCCTCGCCGCACTCTTGGCTTTCAAACTCATCGTCCGCCCTGCGCAGCAGTCCGTCGGTAGTTCTGAAGGAATACGGCCGCGCCGTCAGCGGCAAGGCCAAAGTCGAACAAGAACCACGGTGTGGCCGCAGAAGGACGTCACCGCGGGTACCCAGGTCGAGCCCTTGGCGATCTTCGAGTACATCGAGGGGTTCTACAACCCCCATCGTGCTCACTCGTCTCTCGATTTCCTGTCCCCAAACCAGTTCGAAAGAAGGTGGGCTCAGACGGCTATGCGAGACCAACCCGCTGCTTCGTAGCCATGCCGATCACCTGTCCACATAACCGGGGAAACTCCAGACCTCGACGGATGGATCCGCCGTCGGCTGAGGCTGTGCCTCTGAAAGCAGTGGAAGAAGGGACGTACCAGGCTGCGGAAGCTTCGCGCCCTTGGCCTGCCCGACTGGGCGGCGAAGGAATTGGCGTTCAGCCGTAAGGGCTATTGGCGAACGGCTAATGGCCCGTTGAACAGAGCCCTGGGCATCACCTACTGGCGGGCCCAGGGACTCGCGAGTCTTGCCGAAAGGGTCGAGGCCCTGACGGCTTCTCGGTGAACCGCCGTATGCCGAACGGCACGTACGGTGGTGCAGGAGGGTGGGGGCGCGACGCCCCCCTCTACCTGATTCTCGATCAGACTTGCGGCGGCTCGCCTCTCCGCACGCCGCTCGCCGCCACGACCTCATTACCGCCGCGGCGAATGGCCCGGAACATGGCGTGGTCCGCCGCGTCGAGCAGCGTGCCCGGCGAGTCGCCGTCGTCAGGCAGTGTGGCCACGCCGACGCTGACGCTGAGGCGGTGCCCGCTCTTGAGCGACAGCCGCGCGATGTCGGCGCGCAGGCGCTCGGCCACCAGGAGCGCGCCCACCTTCGAGGTCTCCGGCAGGATGAACAGGAACTCGCCGCCCTCACGCCGGCCGAGCACGTCCTCCTTGCGACAGGTCTGATGCATGAGGCGAGCCGCCGAGCGCAAGGCCTCGTCCGCGAGCAGGCGCTCTTCCTGGCAGAGGTCGGCGTAAGGGTCCAGGTTGAGCGCGACGAAGGCGAGCGGTCTTGCGTGGCGGGACGCGCGCGAGAATTCGCGCTCGACCGCCTCGTCGAGTGCCCTGCGGTTCGCGAGGCCCGTGACCGAGTCGGTGAGGGCGAGACGCTCCACCTCGCCATCGCGCTGCACCCGCTGCACGGTGAACGCCGCCAGCAGGGCGAACGCCTCCAGCGAGCGGCGGTGGTCGGCGGTGAAGGCATTCTGATCCTTGGCCGCAACTTCAAGTACGCCGTAGGTCTGGTCGCCCACCGTCAGCGGCAGGGCGAACTCGGAGCGCGCGCGGCCGCCCATGATCGCCCCCAGGCGCTCGCGCTCGAGGTCAGGGGCGTAGTAGGGCTCGCCGCTCTGCATCGCCCGCACGGCCGTATTGTCGCCGGCCGGCGGCTGGGGGGCGCCCGGGAACCCGCGCTGCGCCACCAGCCTGAGGCCGAGCCCTGGGGCGTCCTGCAGGAGGATGGCGCAGGACGCGTCACCGCTCGACTGGTGGACGCCCTCCGCGATGGCGTCGAGCGCTGCGCCCAGGTCGCCCGCGCGCAGCACGTCGCCGCAGAGGCGGGCGAAACTGAGCAGGCGCTCCCCGCCATCGGCGAGCGGCGGCGGGCCGGATGCGGCCAGCGGCTGGGACATGCCTTCTTCGAAGCTCGCTGGCTGCGCCATGCGCAGATCGTCCGGCAATCGTTCGAGTGCGTCGACCACCTGCGGGTCGAACTGCTTGCCGCGGTGGCGCCTGAGCTCCGACATGGCGTCCTGCGTCGGCAGGGCACGGCGGTACGGGCGATCGTTGGTCATCGCGTCGAAGGCGTCCGCCACCGCGAAGATGCGTGCCAGCAAGGGGATCTCCTCGCCCTTGAGACCGAGCGGGTAACCGCCGCCGTCGAACCGCTCGTGGTGGTAGCGCACCACATCCAGCGAGCGGGAGAGGAAGAACAGTCGCTGCAGCAGATTGAAGCCCTGCTCGGGATGGCGCTGCATCAGCCGCCATTCGTCGGGCGAGAGGGGCCCGGGCTTGCGCAGCACGGCGTCAGGCACGCCGATCTTGCCGAGATCGTGCACATAGGCGCCCCACTGCAGATGCAGGAGGTCTTCCGATCCCAGGCCGAGCGACTCGCCGAGCGACACGGCGAGCGACACGACCCGCTGCGTGTGGCCCATGGTCTCCTGGTCACGCAGCTCGAGGGCATCTCCCAGCACGGCGAGCGTCGCGCCGTAGGTCTCGCTCAACTGGCGCGTCTGCGTGGCCGCGCGCTCGTGCAGGGCCGCGAGATCCTTGAGCTGCCGTCTGGTGGCCGCCAGGAGGTCCGCGCGATCGAGCGCCAGCGCAGCCTGGTCAGCCAGGGCCGCGAGGAAGCGGCGGTCGTCTGCGCCGAAGCGACCACGCTCATGCGAGTGGGCAGCGATCACGCCGATGAGCTTGTCGCCCAGCTGCATCACCGCGCCGAGACCCGAGGACATGCCCATGCGCAGAGCGGCGCTCGAGAGCTTGACGCCCGTGAGGTCGTCGCCGGAAGCGACCTGCGCCTCGCGGCTGCGCGCCACGAGTGCCAGGAGGTCGCGAGGCTCGTCCAGCGAGACCCGCTCGCGCCCGCCGGCGGCTTCGGTCCAACCGATGCCCGATCGGAGGGCGAGGGTCCTTGTCGCGTCGTCGTAAAGGTAGATGCCCACGAGCGGGACGCCGAAGCTCTCCGCCACGATCTGCGCCGTCTGCGCCGTGATCTCGTCCGCGTCGAGGGAACCGAGCAGGCGAGAGGTCAGGCTGAGCATCGTACGCTGCTCCTGCTGGTGCGAGGGGCCCTGGGCCGAGGCGGCCGCGCCCGCCCGTTCCACCGCCATGCCGATGATGTGGCTTGCGGCTGCGAGCAGTGCCGACTCCTCGTCCGTCAATGCCTGCTCCGTCGGGCGGGCCAGATGCAGCAGGCCGACGACGCGGTCGCTCGCGCGCAAGACGACGCTTGCGTGGAAGCGCAGCCCCGCGGTGTCGCCGCTTGCGAGCTCGAGGCGATCGCAGGCGAAGATGTGCGGCCAGGGACGCAGTTCACCTCGCTGCAGGGCGGCCTGGCAGCGGCAGGGAGTCCAGCGCAACGCGGACTCGCCATTGGCAGCGAGTGCGGGTGGCAGGCCGACGTGCGCCGCGAGCTGCTGTTCCTCGTCTGTGCCGCCGACCGTGATCCAGACGGCTGGTGCCTTCAGATGCGCCTGCAGGATGTGGAGCGCGCCGTCCAGCAGAGCGGGTAGGTCAAGCGAACGGTTCAGATGCTCGGACAGGGTCGCAAGCATGGCCAGCGGAGCGCCATGTGCGTTCGAACCCGGGCCTAGCGTCTCCGGAATTGCGGCTCACCTCATTGTGGAGAGTGCACGGGCTCGCCGCGGAGCGGCCGCGGCGATCGGGCACGCGGTCGAAATCCACCGACGCTCTTCGACGGCAATCGATGCCACTCCTGCCGTGAAGGATGCTCTGGACCGGCATAAGCGGGGCAGGGCGGACCATAGCCTGGACTCGGAGGGAAGACGGTGCACACGATCGATCTTTACCTGGACATCGCCGTGCGCCGCGTGCGCCGGCGCTTCGGCTGGTACCTCGCCGCCGCAGCCTGGTCGGCGCTCGCGGTCGCCTTCGGCGTCTACGCCGCAGGGCAGCTGAGCGCCCTGCAGCGCTCGGACCTGCTCGCCTACCTCGGCGGGTTCATCGGCAGCCTGCAGCAAGGCATGCCGCAGGGGCCGGCGCTGATGCGGGCCGCGCTTTACGCCGACGGCCGCCTGCTCCTGCTGAGCTGGCTGCTGGCGCTGGTCGTGGTGGGCGTGGTGACGAGCTGGCTCTGGCTCGCGGTCAAAGGGTTCGCGATCGGCTTCGCGAGCGCGTTCCTGCTTGGGGAACTCGGCGGGCGGGGGCTCCTGCTCGTGCTGCTTGGCGTGGTTCCGCCGGCCCTGCTGGTGCTGCCGAGCATCTGGCTGCTGAGCGAAGCGGCAGCGCTCTACGCCTCGGATTTCTATCGCGCCCGCTTCAAGGCCCCGGCGATGCTCTCGGCACTGGTCCGATTCGCCGGCGCCGGGGCGATCGCCGCAGGCGGCATTGTCCTGGCGGCCACTGCGGAAGCCTACCTTAGTCCCCTTGCCCTTCATCTGCTGTGGCCGTATGTTGGGGGATGAACGGAAGCTAGGAAGGAAGTGCACCTCCGTTGATCATCGGCTTGCTCAAGGAGATCAAGGCGGACGAGAACCGGGTAGGTCTAACCCCGGGAGGCGCCCGCGCGCTGACAGGCATGGGACACAAGGTTCTTGTCGAGGCGGGCGCGGGCGTCGGCTCGGGCTTTCCCGACAGCGAATACACCAGCTTTGGCGCCGTCATCGAAGCGGACAAGCGCCGGATCGCCGCCCAGGCGGATCTGATCGTCAAGGTGAAGGAGCCGCTGCCTGAGGAATACGACATCTTCCGCCCGGGCCAGATCCTCTACACCTACCTTCACCTCGCTCCGGCCCAGGAGCTGACGGAAGCCCTGCTGCGCCAGGGCGTCATCGGCATCGCCTACGAGACGGTGCAGATCGCCGACGGCTCGCTGCCGCTGCTCGTGCCGATGAGCGAGGTCGCAGGCCGGATGGCGACCCAGATCGGCGCGCACTGCCTCGAGAAGGCGCATGGCGGCCGCGGCGTGCTCCTCGGCGGCGTGCCGGGCGTTCTGCCCGCGCACGTCGTGGTGGTCGGCGGCGGCACGGTGGGCCAGAACGCAGCCCAGATCGCGGTGGGCATGGGTGCCCGCGTCACGATCCTCGACGTTTCGGCGTCGCGCCTGCGCTACCTCGACGACATCTACCAGGGCCGGCTCGAGACGCTCATGTCGAACGAGCACAACCTCGCGGAGCAGGCGGCCGACGCGGACCTCCTGATCGGCGCCGTCCTCATCCCCGGCGCGCGCGCGCCGAAGCTGGTGTCCGAAGCGATGGTCAAGACGATGAAGCCGGGCTCCGTCATCGTCGACGTCGCAATCGACCAGGGCGGCTCGATCGAGACGATCGACCGCATCACCACCCACTCGAACCCGACCTACGAACGGCACGGCGTCATCCACTACGCGGTCGCCAACATGCCTGGCGCCGTACCCCGCACCTCGACGTTCGCGCTCACGAACGTCACCCTGCCCTACCTCCTCAGGATCGCGAACCACGGTCTCGAGGCGGCCCTGCGCGAGGACCCGGCGCTGCAGCGCGGCGTCAACACCTACGAGGGCAAGCTGACCTACGAGGCGGTCGCGTCCTCGACCGGACTGCCGTACAGCAACCTGCACGACATCGTCGGCTTCTGAATCGCCAGGCCCCCGCATAGGCATCTGTGCGGGGGCCTCGTCATACCCTGGCGGCCCGCGCCGTGCCAGCGAGAGGTCTTGCGCCCTGGGACCGCTCTCGGCACTGTATAGGTGGTCCAGTCGCGGCACAAGATAGGCCTGCTAGGCTACCGGCGGACGGGGAGGCAGCGGCTGTGCAGGACTTCGTATCCGACTTCATCGCCTACCTGAGCGTCGAGCGGGGACTGGCGCGCAATACGCTGGAGTCCTACGGGCGCGACCTGCGACAATACCAGGACTATCTGCGGGAGCAGAAGACACCGCAGCTGCAGGCGGTGTCCCGCGACACGATCGTCGGCTACCTTCTCCACCTGCAGGACCAGGGCAAGGCGACGGCGACGATCGCCCGGCGTCTGGCCGCCCTCAAGGCGTTCTACCAGTACCTGGTGCGCGAGCGCCTGCTGCAGGAGGATCCGACGCGCAACCTCGAGTCGCCCAAGCTTGAACGGCGGCTGCCGCGCGTCCTGACGGTCGCGGAGGTGGAGGAAATCCTGCGCCAGCCGGACCCCGCCCAGCCTGCGGGCCTGCGCGACCGCGCGATGCTGGAACTCCTGTACGCGACAGGCATTCGCGTCTCGGAGCTCGTGTCGCTGAACCTTGGCGACGTCAATCTCGAGCAGGGCTACCTGAGATGCCTCGGCAAGGGCTCCAAGGAGCGCCTGGTGCCGATCGGCTCCTTCGCGCTGAAGAGCCTGGAGACGTACCTGGCCCAGGCGCGCCCGCGCCTCCTGCGGGACGTGCGCGAGCAATGCCTGTTCGTCAACCATCACGGACATCGGCTGACGCGCCAGGGCTTCTGGAAGATCGTCAAGCGCTACGCCCAGGAGGCGCAGATCGAGCGGTCGATCACGCCCCACACCTTGCGTCACTCCTTTGCGACCCACCTTCTTGAAAACGGGGCCGACCTGCGCTCGGTGCAGGAACTCCTCGGCCACGCGGACATCTCTACGACACAGATCTACACGCATCTCACCCAGGCGAGGCTGAAGGAAGTCTACGCCCGGGCCCACCCGAGGGCCTGATCTGTTGACCTGCCCCTCGGCCGGACATGCTACGGCCGAGGAGGTAATGGCACGTGCGCAAGTTGGCCCTGATCCTCGGCGCCGCCTTGGCCCTCGGGCTGCCTGCCCCGGCCTGGGCGGCGCCGTCGCCGCCGGCGACCGCGTCGCCGGCGGCCGTCCTGCTCGAGGCCTCCACCGGCCAGGTACTCTACGCGAAGAACCAGGACGAGATGCGGGCACCGGCGTCGATGACCAAGCTCATGACGCTGCATCTCGCGCTGCAGGCGGTGCGCCAGCACAAGGTGCGGCTCGGTGATCCTGTCTCCGTCTCGGATCGCGCCTACCGGACCGGCGGGTCGCAGATCTGGCTCGAGGCGGGCGAGACGATCCCGTTCGGTCAGCTGCTGCGCGCGGTGGCGATCGGCTCGGCGAACGACGCCTGCGTCGCGATCGCCGAGCATCTCGCGGGGTCAGAGGAGGCCTTCGTGGCGCAGATGAACCATGAGGCACGACGGCTCGGCATGATGCACACACACTACGCCAACAGCCACGGGCTGGACGCGGCGGGCCACGTCACCACGGCGCTCGACATGGCCAGGCTGGCGCGCACCGCCGTGAACGACACAGGCCTCATCGCCCTTACAGCGCAGCGCGAGGACAGGACGATCCGCAACGGCAAGGGCGGCCGCCTGTGGCTCGTCAACCACAACCGCCTGCTCGGACGCGTGCCGGGCGTGGACGGCCTCAAGACGGGCTACACAGGCAAGGCGGGCTTCTGCCTCACGGCGACGGCCAAGCGCGAGGGCCTGCGGCTGATCGCCGTCGTGATGGGCGGTGCGTCGTCCAAGGTGCGGTTCCAGGACGTACAGAGTCTTCTCTCGTACGGCTTCGCGAACTACCGCGCCGTCCTGCTCGCGCGGGGCGGCCAGGCGGTGGGTCACGTCAAGGTGACGTACGGCACCAGCGGGCAGGTCGCCGCGACGGTGCAGCACGACGTCTCGGCGGTGCGGGATCGGCAGAGCATGCCCGCGGTGCGGCTGCGGCCGGTGCTGCAGCAGGGCATCCAGGCCCCTGTGGCGCGAGGGCAGGTGCTGGGGCGGGCCGAGATCATGCTCGGGAGCCACAAGGTCGCGGAGGTGCCCCTTGTGGCGCGGCAGGACGTGCCCCGGCAGACCTTCGCCCTGCTGCTGAAGCAGCTCCTGCAGGGCGTTCTGCACGGCTGACACCAGGCGGAACAGGGGCCGCGATCCGTCAGGTCTCGACGGACCGCGGCCCCTGTGTCGTCTTCTGTCAGGAGGAATGCCCGCCAGGCGGGGCGAAGCCGCCCACCATGCTGGAAGGGGCAGGGAAGCCAGTGCAGATCGCGATCAAGAGACAGGGACGCACCGCTACCGCGCGGCTCTCGGGCGAGTTTGACCTCAAGGCGGCTCCACAGGTGCGCGAGCAGCTGGACGGCCTCATTGACGCCGGCATGCAGCGCATCGTCATCGACCTGCGCCAGGTCCGCTTCCTGGATTCCTCAGGCCTTGGCGTACTGCTCGGCCGCTACAGGCGCCTGAGCGAGCGCGGCGGATCGATCTACCTTGTCACCGCTGCCGAAGGCAGCGTGCGCACCGTCCTTGAGATGAGCGGCGTGCGGCAGGTCATGCCGCTGCTCGCCTCGGAGAGCGAGGTACCCCGCGCATGACGCAGTATTTCGAGCTCGCGTGTCCCAGCCGGCCCGAGAACGTGGGACTCTGCCGGGTGGCCGTGGCCACCTTTGCCGCAAACCTCGGCTTCACGCTGCCCGAGATCGAGGAGATCAAGGTCGCGGTGTCCGAGGCGGTCTCGAACGTCGTGGTGCACGCCTACCCGGGAGTGGAGGGACTGATCGGCCTGCGCTGCCAGGATAGCGGCGACGGCATCGTCATCTCGGTGCGGGACGAGGGCGTGGGCATCGCGGACGTCGCGCAGGCCAGGCAGGCATCGTTCAGCACCGACCCGGAGCGCATGGGTCTCGGCTTCGTGTTCATGGAGTCGTTCTCGGACGAGTTTTCCGTGGAGTCGGCCCTGGGCAAGGGCACGAGGATCGAGATGCGCAAGCGCCGGGAGGCTCCTGCGGAGGGCGCCTGAGATGCCATCCTCGGCGGATCGGCGCCACGAGGAGCAGCTCGATCTGCTGCGGCGCGCGCGGGAAGGCGAGGCACAGGCGCGCGAGCAGCTCATCTCGGAGAACGCGCGTCTCGTCTGGTCGATCGCGACCCGCTTCTCAGGCCGCGGCGTCGAGCTCGAGGACCTCTTCCAGATCGGGTCGATCGGTCTCTGGCGGGCGTGCGAGCGCTTCGATCCGGCGTACGGCGTGCGCTTCTCCACCTACGCCGTGCCGCTGATCATCGGCGAGATCCGCCGCTACCTGCGCGACTATGGCCAGATCAAGGTGAGTCGCAGGCTGCGCGAACGCGCCGCCATGGCGCGACATGCCGCCGAGGAACTCAGGTCGACCCTTGGCCGTGAGCCCACGCCGCTCGAGGTGGCCAATGCCTGTGGCCTCTCGGTGGACGAGGTGGTGGAGGCGGTGGAGGCGACGCAGATGGTGCACTCGCTCGACGAGGTGATCGGCCACGGCGAGCGTGACGACCTCCTGCGCATCGACCGCCTGGAAGACACCGCGATCGCCGCGGACGGCGCCATCGACCGCGTCGACCTGCGCGAGGCCTTGCGCAGGCTGCCCGAGGAGGAGCGCGAGGTGCTCTTCCTGCGCTTCTTCCGCGACATGACGCAGCAGGAGGTCGCGGACCGCCTGCAGACCCACCAGGTGCGCATCTCGCGCATCGAGCGGCGCGCGCTGCAGCGCGTGCGCGAGATGCTCGGCCGCTGAACGGTACATGAGGCAGGCAGGCGCATCGCATCCTAGCCTCTGAACGAGGAGGGATGAGGGAGCATGCCAGTGATCAAGGTGCTGGAGCTGGTCGGCGAGTCCAAGGAGGACTGGCAGGACGCGGTGCAGTCGGCGGTGCGCGAAGCGTCGCGCACCGTCAAGAACATCTCCGGTGTGGAGGTCGCCAACTGGACGGCCCAGGTGCAATCTGGCCAGATCGTGGAATACAA
The DNA here is from genome assembly GCA_021845645.1 of Bacillota bacterium. Next base: position 143,818 of record JAJZVM010000001.1, on the reverse strand, counting down.
GGCCAACGTGAAGGTCGCGTTCGTCGACTAGTGCCGGCGCGGGCAGCCCAAAGGGCTGCCCGCACGCTGCTTTGGGGGAGGTGCAGCCGCACGCCGCGGCAGGGGATGGAACCAAAGGAATACAGGCAGCGCGTGCAGCGGCTGGAGCAACCGAGACCCGTCGCGCGCAACGCCCTCTGGGCGTTCGTGGTCGGTGGCGGCATCTGCCTGATCGGCCAGGTGGTGCAATCGGGCCTCATGGCCGTCGGGTACAACGAGGAGACCGTCAGGGCCCCGACAGCGATCATCATGGTCTTTCTCGGCGCCGTAGGCACGGCGCTCGGCTTTTACGACCAGCTTGCGAAGATCGGCGGCATGGGTGCGAACCTGCCGATCACCGGCTTCTCCAACGCGGTCGTGGCGCCAGCGATGGAGTTCAAGCAGGAGGGTCCGATCATGGGCACCGGCGCTCGCATCTTTCAGGTCGCGGGGCCCGTGATCGCCTACGGCCTGCTTGCGGCCTTTGTGGTGGGCATCGTGCGCTATGCCCTCGTCGGTGCGACACCGTGAGCGTGCAGGCCGCCCGAGACCTCAGGCGCCGCGGCCATCTGCGCCTCGACGCGACCATCGCCGGCGCCGCCACGGTCGTCGGCCCGTTCGAGGCGCAGGGACCGCTCGGGCACCTCTTCGACCGCGTGGTGCAGGACGAGCTCTGCGGCGAGAACAGTTACGAGCGCGCCGAGCGGTGTCTCATGCGCAAGGCCGTCGAGCTCCTGCTCGACCGCTCAGGGGCAAGCGCCGCGGAGGTGGACCTCCTGGTCGCGGGCGATCTCCTGGACCAGATCACCACCACGAACTTCGCGGCGCGAGACCTCGGCATGCCTCTCCTCGGCGTCTACAGTGCATGTGCCACGACGAGCGAGTCCCTCCTGCTCGCGGGGCTTGCCGTGACGGCGGGCGCGGCGGGATCGGCAATCGCCGCCACCGCGAGCCACCACCTGTCGGCCGAGCGGCAGTACCGCTACCCGCTGGAACTCGGCGTGCAGCGCGTGCCGACCGCGCAGTGGACCGCCACCGGAGGCGCCGCATTCCTGCTGGGGAGCGGTGGCGACGGGTCCGCGCGCATCGTCGCCGCGACGGTCGGGGAGGTGCAGGACTACGGTCTCAAGGATCCCAACAACATGGGCGCGGCGATGGCGCCTGCGGCGGCAGACACCATCCTGCGCCACCTCAGGGCGAGGGGACAGACGAGCCGCGACTACGACCTCATCCTGACGGGCGACCTGGCGCGCGCCGGGTTGCCGCTACTGGAGGAGCTGCTGGCCGAAGAGCGGGAGCACCCCGGACATCGCCTGCAGGACGCCGGGGTTCTGCTCTACGCAGAGTCTCAGGACGTGCACGCCGGCGGATCGGGAGCGGTCTGTTCCGCGCTCGTCCTGGGCAGCCTGGTCTTGCCCAGGCTGCGACGCGGCGAGATGCGGCGCGCCCTGCTGGTTGCGACGGGAAGTCTGCACAGTCCCCGCAGCTACCAGCAGGGCGAGAGCATCCCAAGCGTGGCCCATGCCGTGGAGCTGGAGGCGATCGTATGAGCTACCTGCTCGCGTTCCTGATCGGCGGGGCACTCTGCCTGATCGCACAGCTCGTCATGGACCTGACCCGTGCCACCCCGGCGGTGGTGCTGGTGGGGTCCGTCGTGCTTGGTGCCATCGCTGCGGGATTCGGTCTCTACGAGCCGTTCGCGAGGCTTGCTGGCGCCGGTGCGACGGTGCCTCTGCCAGGCTTCGGCTTCAGCCTTGTCAGCGGTCTCATCAAGGAACTGCCCAAGGAAGGCTGGGTGGCCCTCTTTTCCGGCGCGTTCAAGGCCACCGGTGCAGGCATCAAGGCGGCACTGATCTTCGGGCTGCTCGCCTCCTTCCTGACCCGCGCCAGGGCCTAGGACGTCTATGGCCAGGCCACGGCCTGCGCTATACTGTGAGCCGACGCAGGGGGTGCAGGGCCGTGCAGTTTCGCGTCGTCCAGGACGCCTACCAGGGACCGCTCGATCTCCTGCTGCGCCTCTCCCTGGAGCGTGACCTGCCACTGCCCGAGATCTCGCTCGCCGCGATCGCGCGCGAGTTCCGGCAGGGGCTCAGGCAGTCCTCCGAGGTGCCGCTCGGGGATGTCGGCGATTTTGCCGTGCTGTCCGCTCGCCTGCTGAGGCTCAAGGCCGGCTGGCGGCGTCATGTCGCCGAGGAACTCGAGGAGGCCGAGGAGATCCCGGTGGAGATCGGGTCCTCGGCGGAGATGGCGGCAGCCGTGGAGTTCCTGCGCAGGCGCATGCGAGAACCCTTGCTGGCGCGCGAGGTGCCGAGGCCCCTTGCGAGCTGCGATCCTGCGGACCTCATGGAGGCCTGGGACCGCCTGCGGCGTCGCGCCGCCCGGCTCGGACGCCGCGCCCGGCTGAGGCCCAGGGCTCAGATACCGTTTCGTCGCGTGCTCGGCGCCCTGCGCCGGGAGCTGCGCCAGCAGGGGCGCCTGCGCATCGCGGCCCCGACCCGGCCGCGCCGCGAGGCTGTGCTGGAACTGCTGGGGGCGCTCGAGCTGACGCGCCTGGGCGAGGCGGGCCTGCAGCAGGAGCGGCTCATGGACCCCCTGTACCTGGTCGTGCGGGAGGAGGCCGACGATGGCGAGCTGGCAGGAGATTGAGGCGCTGCTCTTCGCAAGCGGCAAGGGGCACGCCGAGGAGGAGCTCGCACGGTCCCTCGGCACGACGTCGCTCGAGGTGCGGGTGCTGCTCGAGGAGCTGGAACGCCAGCTCCAGGGGCATGGCATCCAGCTCAGCTGGCAGGAGGGGCGTGTCGCGCTGCTGACGGCGCCCGAGCACGGGGAGATCCTGCAGAAGGCCCTGCCGAACGCGCCAGGTTCCCTGTCGCCGGCTGCACTCGAGGCCTTGACGCTCATCGCCTACCGCCAGCCCATCACGCGCGCCGAGATCGACGCGGTGCGCGGCGTGCGCTCGGAGCGCACCTTGCAGACCTTGCAGGAGCTCGGGCTCGTGGAGGTGGTCGGGCGGTCGGCCGGTGCGGTGCGCGCGCCGCTCTACGGCACGACGGTGGAGTTCTTGCGGCGCTTCAACCTGACGTCGCTCGACGACCTGCCGGATTTGCCGCAAGAGGAAGAGGGCCCTGCGGCAACCTAGTGCCGGAGTTGATGCTTTGCTCTTCCTCTGGGGGCTCCTGGGGGCCGTGCTTGCCGCCGTCGCCCTCCTCCTCGTTCCGCTGAGGCTTTCGAGCATGTTGCACTGGCCGGGGTTCAGCGAGGCGGAGGTGCGCCTGGGACCCTGGCTGGTTTCGCGCTGGCAGGCCAGCGGGCCAAGCTGGCCGCGGCGCTCGCAGGCGGCCGGGTCGCGCGGCGAGGACGCGAAGGGCGCTGTCAGCCCGCCGCTCGTTGGCGTCGCGGAGGCCGTCGGCGCATTCTTCGCCGCGCTGCGGCGTGCGCCCGTAGGCGGCCTTGAGCTCGAGGCCGAGGGCGGACTGGGAGACCCGGCCGCGACGGCCCTGCTCTACGGCGCCGCGTGGGCCGCGCTCGGCGGACTCACGGCCGCGGCGGGCCGCCCGATGCGGGTGCGGCTGACGCCCCGCCTCGAGGGTCCTGGGGGCGGGGAGCTCCATGCGCGCGGCGAGGTCGCCGTCACGCCTGGACGGCTGGCCCTGGCCGCCCTCAGAGCGCTCGCGGTCATGCGCCGGGGATCCTGAGAGCGAGGACCACTGGAACACGCCTTCTCGGCCCAAGGGAAGGAAAGGGGCGGGCGGACAAGAAGCAACGCAAGTCGCCATCTTTGCCCGCAGGAGGACATATGCTGCCGCCAGTCGCGCCGAAAAGGCCTATGGCGCACGAGCTCCACGGCGATGTGCGCCCCGACCCGTACCAGTGGATGCGCCGCAGGGACGATCCCGATACCCTCAGCTACATAGTGGCCGAGAACAGCTATCGCGACGAGGTCATGGCCCCCTTGCTGCCGCTTGCCGACCGCCTGTACGACGAGATGCTCGGCCACATCGCCGAAGACAGGGTCGAGCCTGCGGTGCAGGACGGGCCCTATTTCTACTACCGCCGCACCCAGAAGGGACTGGGCTACCCGATCTACGCCAGAAAGCGCGCCGCAGCCCGCGACACGCTCGACGCAGCGGCGGAGGAAGTCATCCTCGACGTCAACGAGCACGCCAATGGCCTCGACTTCTACTCTGTCACGCTCTTGCGCCTCAGCCCGGACCACAGCCGCCTCGCATTCCTGGAGAACCGTGACGGAACGGACCGCTACACCGCATGCGTCAAGGACCTCGCAGCAGGCCACATGCTGGACGATCGCATCGAGAACGTCTTCCTGGCGGACAGCCTCGCATGGGACGGCAGCGGCAGGTACCTCTTCTACGTCACCGTCGACCCTGCGCAGCGGCCCTACCGGCTCTGGCGCCACGAGCTCGGCGACCAGGGCGGTGACGCCCTCCTCTACGAGGAAGGCGACATCGCGTTCCGCCTCTCGCTCGGGCGCTCGCGCAGCGGGCGCTACCTCTTCCTGCAGTCGTCCAGCAAGACGACGGCGGAGGTGCGCTACCTGCCTTGCGACCGTCCGCTGGACGAGCTTGCCCTGTTTCAGCCGCGCGAGCATGGCGTCGAGTACGACCTGGAGGACTGGGGCGAGGACTTCCTCGTCCTGACGAACAAGGATGCGCCGAACTTTCGCCTGCTTCGCTGCCCCGGGCGCGACGCGACGCGCCTGCAGCCCCTCCTGCCGTACCGGCCTGAGGTGTACCTGCAGCGCGTCTACCCGTTTGCCGGGGCCTTACTGCTCGAGGGGCGCGAGGAGGGCCTCCAGCAGGTCTGGGTCCTGCGCGATGGCGCCCTGAGACGGCTCGGCTGGCCCGAACCGCTCTACGTCGCGCAGGTGTGGAGCCAGAGGGCCTACGATACCGACCTCGCCCTTGTGGCCTATACGTCGCGCCTGACGCCCGCGACCATCTACGAGCTCGACCTGCGTTCGCTCGAGCTCCACATGCTGCAGCAGGAGGAGGTGCCGGGCTACGCGCCGGGACCGTATCGCCAGGAGCGGATCTGGGCCCTGGCGGACGATGGCGTGGAGGTGCCGATGTCCGCCGCCTACCGCGGCGATCTCGGGCCGCTGCGGGAGCGGCCGCTGATCCTCTACGGCTACGGCTCGTACGGTATGCCGAGCGAGCCCGCCTTCGACCCGAAGCTTCTGCCGCTTCTCGACCGCGGCGTCGTGTTCGTGACCGCCCACGTGCGCGGCGGCGGCGAAATGGGTCGCGCGTGGTACGAAGACGGCAAGCTCTTGCGCAAACGCAACACCTTCCTCGACTTCATCGCCTGCGCGCGAGAGCTGGTCAGACGGGGCTGGACGTCCCCGGAGCGCCTTGGGGCCATGGGTCGCAGCGCAGGCGGACTCCTGATGGGCGCGATCGTCAATCTTGCGCCAGGTCTCTTCCAGGTCGTCTCCGCCGGCGTTCCCTTCGTCGACGTCGTGACGACGATGCTCGATGCGAGCATCCCCCTCACGAGCCTCGAATGGGACGAGTGGGGCAACCCGGCCCAGGTCGACGACTACCGCTACATGAAGTCCTACAGCCCGTACGACAACGTGGCTGCGCAGCAGTACCCGCACCTCTATGTCTACACGGGCCTGAACGACCCCCGCGTGGCGTTCTGGGAACCGCTCAAGTGGGTCGCCCGGCTGCGCGCAACGAAGACGGACGACCACGACCTCGTCTTGAAGACCCTGATGGGTGCCGGACATGGCGGCTCGTCGGGTCGCTATGCGCGTCTGAGGGAGTACGCCGAGGAGTACGCGTTCGTGCTGCACCAACTCGGACTCACCGACTAGCGTCGCGACGCAGGCCCGTTGCCTCGCGGTGGCGCCGGCTCGCTCGAGCGGCCCTCGACGTCGGGCAGCAGTCCTTGGCCGCACATACCTGGAGCGCGAGATCGGTGCGCCGATCCACATCCTGTACGTCAGCGCCTGAAGACGTCTACCAGGACCGCTGGCGTGCGGCTACGCGCCGCTTCCGCGTCGAGGGATAGGAGAACGGGCGCGGCCAGCGGTGCCCCTTGGGTCTTGGCGCTGCTCTTCCTCCGGCCGCCACGGCACCATACAATGGCGACTTAAGGGGGGAGCCTCAGGTGGGGGAGAGAGTCAGGCCGCTCGACGTCACGCTTGCCCTGCGCGCCGCCCGGGCCCGTTCGGGTCGCGGCCTGACCGCGGAACAGGCGCAGCATATCGCCCGCATCCTGCTGAGGCTCGCGAAGGTGCCCGCCGTCGCGATCACCGACAGCGTGCGCATCCTCGCCTACGAGGGCAGGGGTTGCCCGCACATGCACCCAGGCCAACCGGTGCAGACGCGCGCGACGCGGCAGGTGCTGCGCACCGGCGACGTGGCGGCGATCGAGCGCAAGGCCGATCTCCAATGCCCCGTCGAGGGCTGCCCCTGCGCCGTCGAGTCCGCCGTGATCGCGCCCCTCAAGCTGCAGGGCGAGGTGATCGGCACGGTCAAGCTCTACGACGTGGTGCCTGGCCCCATGCCGGACTACGTGCGGCGCCTCGCGATCGGCATTTCCGAGCTTCTTAGCCTGCAGGCCGAGGTGCAGGAGCACGAGCACCAGCGCGAACTCCTGGCCCAGGCCAGGTTCGAGGCCCTGCAGGCGCAGATCAGACCGCACTTCCTCTTCAACACCTTGAACACGGTGATCGCCGCGAGCCGCGTGGACCCAGACCTGGCACGCGAACTGCTGACGGAGCTGGCGGCGTTTCTGCGGCATACGATCAGCTACCGCGGCGAGCGCACGACGGTGGCCGAGGAGGCCGCCTTCGTCGAGCAGTACCTCAGGCTGGAACAGGCTCGGTTCGGCGAGCGGCTCGGCGTGCGCATGGAGATTGCGCCGGACGTGCTCCACGCGCAGCTGCCGGTGCTCTCGCTGCAGCCGCTCGTCGAGAACAGCGTCGTGCATGGACTGGCGCCCAAAGAAGGCTGCGGCAGGCTGACGGTGACCGCCAGGCGACGCGGTCCACGCCTGCAGCTCGCCGTGGTGGACGACGGCGTCGGCCTGCCGCCCGCCCGGCTCAGGCGCCTCTACAGCCAGGACGAGAGCTCGATGGGCCTCGGCATCGCCAACATCGCAGGCCGGCTGGAGGCGCTCTATGGCACCGCCGCCAGGTTGCGGCTGCGCAGCCGCGAGGGCAGGGGCACGGCTGTCTTCCTGCAGCTGCCGCTGCACCTCCAGGAGGCCGAGGCATGACTCTGAGGGCGCTCATCGTCGACGACGAGCCGCCGGCCCGCGCCGAGCTCCGCTACCAGCTGGAGCGGGCGGGCGGCGTGGAGGTGATCGGCGAGGCGCAGAGTGCGCGCGAAGCCCTGGCCCTCCTGGAGGCGCTGGCATACGACGTCGTCTTTCTCGACATCCAGATGCCGTCGCTGGACGGTGTCCAGCTTGCGGACCGCCTGAGGGCCGGGGAGTACGGCAGGCCATCCGTCGTGTTTGTCACCGCCCACGACCAGCACGCGTTGCGGGCATTTGACGTCCAGGCCGTGGACTATCTCCTCAAGCCCGTGGACCCGGTGCGGCTGGCGGTCACGATCGAGCGCCTGCGCCAGGTGCGGCAGGGGCAGCAGTCCGGCCCGGCGCCGCATGCGGAGGGACCGCCCCGCTTCCTCGCGGGACACGAGGGGGAGAGCGCCTTTCCCGTGGCGCTCGGCGAGATTTCGTACCTGACGGCGCAAGGCGATGCCGTGCATCTCGTCACGACGGAGGGCCGCCAGCTCCAGCTGCGCGGCTCCACGCTGACGGAGATGGAGAGTCTCCTGCCGCAGGACCGCTTCTTCCGCTGCCACCGCGGTTACCTCGTGCAGGTGCACGAGGTGGCGGAGATCGTGCCGTTCTTCAACGGCACCTATCTCATGCGCATGAGGGGCAGTCGTGACGAGGTGCCGGTCAGCCGCAGCCACGTCCGCCGCCTGAAGGAACTCTTCCGCCTGGCATGAGAAGCCGACGTGTCAGTGGCCGGCGCCGACGTGTCAGTGGCCGGCGCCGACGGCCTGCACCACCTTGACCGCGATCAGCACCAGCATCAGGACGACGTAGACCCGGAGCGCCCAGAGGATGGCCTTCAGTCCTGGCGAGAAGCTGCGCCGGCCGAGCCGCACCTTCGCCTTGGCCGCCACGAGCTGGTCGTCCTCGAGCAGGGTGAGCACGTCGTCGCTGTCGATGTCCACGTCCATGCGGTTGGGCGGCAATGCGATCCCCTCCTAGCTGCCGATCAGGTGCGGGAAGACACTCGTGATGCCATAGAAGATGCCGACGACGATCAGGAAGATCGTGATGCCGCCACCGAACAGATTTGCCCACGGGCCGTTGCGGTGCTCGCCCATCACCAGCGGGTCGTTCACCAGCAGCAGCAGGAAGACGAGGGCTGGCGGCATGGCGAGCACGGCGATCACGTTGACCATCAGGATGATGTACTCGAGCGGCGCGCCGGGGATGAGCACCAGGAGCGCCGCGAGGATGGACGACGCGAGCAGGATGGCGTAGAACGGCCACGCTTCGCGCGGCGGCCGGTTGAGGCTGTGTCCCGTGTGCAGCACCTCGCCGAAGGCGTAGGCGGAGGAGGTCGAGATGGTGATGACGGCCACCATGCCCGCCTCGAAGATGCCGAGGGCGAACAGCGTGCCGCCGACGTGACCCAGCCAGGGCGTCAGGGCCTGCGCGAACTGGGCGGCCTGGAAGCTCTGGGCGCTGACGCCGTGCAGGTAGAGCGGCGAGGCGGCGATGATGGTCGCGATGCCGAACGCGGCGGCCAGCAGGGTGCCGAGCAGCGCGTCCAGCCGGCCGCTGCCGATGTCGCGGGGGGTTAGGCCCTTGTCGACGACGGAGCTCTGCTGGAAGAACAGCATCCAGGGCGTCACGGTGGCGCCGATGTCGGCCATGAGCAGGAGCAGCATGCCGCCCGTGATGCCACCCGGCAGCGGGCCGAAGTGCAGGAATGCGCCGCCGATGGCGGACCAGTGCGGATGGCTCAGCAGCGCGGCGGGTATGAACAGGGCGTTGAACGCGGCGAGCGTCAGGGTCGCGCGCTCCCAGGTCCAGTAGCGTCCCGTCGTGACGACGACCAGTACGATCACCACGGCCCCGGCGACCGAAACGAGCGGCGGCACGCCGAAGAAGCCGAGACCTGCGCGGATGCCGATGAACTCCGTGACGAGCGTGAGGAAGTTGCCGAGCATCAGGTCGCCCATGGCGAACCAGCCCCAGAAGGCGCCGAAGCGGTCGAAGATGAGTTCGGCGTGTCCGCGGTGCGTGACGGCCCCGAGGCGCAGGGTCATCTCCTGCACGACGAAGCCCATCAGAAACGTCAGGAGGACGAACGGCAGGAAGAAGCCAATGCCGAACTGCGCGCCCGTGGCGGCGTAGGAGAGCATGCTGGGCGCGTCGTTCTCACCCAGGAAGACGAGGATGCCGGGCCCGAGCAGGAGCCAGAACACCCGCAGGCCCCGAAAGGCCCCGGAGCGACGCGCCCGGGCGACGGCGAGGCGGTCGAGGGCGCGGTCGCGGTCCTCGTGGGTGATCTCCGGGCGGCCCTCACCGCCGCCTGGAGATGTGTGTTCCCATTGTGCGTCGTCCATGGAGCGCCTCCCTTCAGCGGCGGTCTCGAGGATGGGGTGCTAGACCCGCGGCTCCAGAGGCTCCACCCAGATGGCCTCCGACACGCGGAGGCCGAGGATGTGCTGGCGGCCGCCGGTTGCGACGGCGATGTTGAGATCCACGGGGTTGCGGCTGGTCACCTGCAGCAGACTGCCCGGTACGAGCCCGAGCTCCTCGACGTAGGGCAGGAGTCCCTCGATGCGCTCGTTGACGCGGGCGACGCGGGCCCTGGCGCCTACGGGCAGGTCCCGCAGCAGCACCAGATCCGGCTGGGCAAGGTGCCCGTGCTTGTCGGGGATGGGGTAGCCGTGCGGGCAGGTGTAGGGATTCTCGAGCAGGGCTTCCATGCGATCGACGACGTCATCGGGCAGGGCGTGCTCCATCTGGTCCGCGTAGGCGTCCACCTGCTGCCAGGGGATGTGCAGCACGTCGGCGAGGAAGCGCTCCACGAGCCGGTGGCGCCGCACGACGCCGAGCGCCAGATCTTCGCCTTCGGGGGTCAGCGAGACGCCGCCATAGTTGCGATAGACGATCAGGCGGTCACGTGCCAGGCGCTTGAACATCGCGGTGGCGGAGGCCGCGGTGACGCCGCGCCGATCCGCGACGGAACCCGTGCTGACGGGATCCTGCGGATGCTCGCACTGCAGGCGGTAGATGTCGGCCAGGTAGTCTTCACGCGCGAGCCCGCGCATCGGGACAACCCCCTAAAACGTGTTTTAGTTATGTCTAAAATTTCTGTTTGTAGTGTATGTGACACCGGCACGATTGTGCAACCATGGCGAGTGCCGCCGTTCGGCCGGCCGTCCAGCCTATCATGTGCGGCGGGCAGCACGCGGTTGCGTCTGGCACACGGCCGGCGCCGGCGAACGGCGGTCCAGCGGAGGCGATAGATGTGACGACACTGCGCCGCGGCGAGCCATGACAGCCCGCGGACGTCGATGGACGTAGCCTGAGCGGTCTGAGCCTGCACCTCGTCGTCCGATCTCGGCACCCCTGTCACACGGGGCGCGGGAGACCCGGGAGCAGCCATGTCGTCTTCCGGCGCGAGATCTGACTCAGCGCCGGTCTTCGCCGGCTGCGTCGAGTCCTGGATCGAACTGCTCGTGGTATAGGCGCGCGTAGAGGCCGCCTTGTGCCAGGAGGGCCTGGTGGCGGCCGCGCTCTACGATGCGGCCCTGATCGACGACCAGGATCTGGTCCGCCGCGAGGATCGTCGACAGCCTGTGGGCAATGGCGACCACCGTACGGCCCTGGAAGAGTCCTGCGAGTGCTTGCTGGATCAGCCGCTCGGCGTGGCTGTCGAGTGAACTCGTGGCTTCGTCGAGCAGCAGCAGCGACGGGTTGCGCAGGATGGCCCTTGCGATCGCGACCCGCTGCTTCTCCCCGCCGGACAGGCGGTAGCCCCGCTCGCCCACGACCGTCGCCAGGCCCTCCGGCAGCTGGGTCACCAGTTCGCCGAGCTGAGCCGCCTCGACCGCCGCGGCCACGTCCTGCGCCGTCGCGTCCGGCCGGCCATAGCGGATGTTCTCCTCGAGCGTCTGGTGGAAGAGGAAGAGCTCCTGCGTCACGACAGACATCAGGCGCCTGAGGTCGTCCTCGGCGAGGTCGGTGAGCGGCCTGTCCGCGAGCAGCACCCGGCCCGCGTCCGGATCGTAGAAGCGGGCCGCGAGCGACAGGATGGTGCTCTTGCCGGCGCCGCTCGGGCCGACGACGGCGGTGAGCTCCCCCGCGGCGGCCTCAAAGCTCAGCCCGTGCAGGACCTCCTCGCCCTCGCGATAGCTGAAGCGCACATCGTCGAAGCGCAGCGACACGGGCGTCACGCCCGCCTGGGCCTGGACCGGCGCGGGCTCGTGCGGTTCCGGCACTCCGATCGGCTGGTCGAGAAACCCGAAGATGCGGTCGAACAGCGCCAGCCCGCCGAGGAGCGTCGTGTTCGAGCCGGCGAGCGAGGATGCGGGGCTGTAGAGCTGCACGAGGTAGGTGGCGAAGGCCACGATCGTGCCGATCTGCACGGCTCCGGTGATGACGAGGTAGCCGCCGTAGCCGTACAGGAGGGCCGGACCGACGGCCGACATGGTGGAGAAGACGAACCCGAGCCACCGCCCGATCATGCCCTGCTCGATCTGGTAGCGGCGTACATCGTGGCTCATGGACCTGAAGCGTTCCGCCTCGCGCAGGCGCGTGCCGAAACTCTTCACCACGATGATGCCCGAGAGCGTCAGGGTCTCCTCGAGGTGGGCGGTGAGGCGCGACAGGCTCTCCTGCGTGCGCGTGATCGCCTCGTAGGTGCGCCGGCCGAAGCTCAGGACAGGCAGGGCGAAGGCGGGCAGGACGAGGATGCTGAGCAGTGAGAGCTGCCAGTTCAGGGTAAGCATCAGGGCCAGCGTCAGGATGATGGTCATGACGTTGACGAAGAAGCCGGTGAGGATCGTGCCGAGCACCTGCTGCACGGCGTTCAGATCGTTGACGAGGCGGGAGTGGATCTCACCGCCTGGCGTGTGCGTGAAAAAGTCGATGCCCAGCTTCTGCCCGTGCTCGTACATCGCGACGCGCAGGTCGTGGATGACCCCCTGCGCCACCACGGCGTTCAGATAGTTCTGCCCCACCGAGACCACGGCGCCCGCGGCGGGGAACAGCACGAGCCCTGCGGCGAGGTAGACGAGCATGCCGACGTCCTTGCGCGCGATGGCGACGTCGATTACCTGGCGCATCAGGAGCGGCGGCACGAGGCCGAGCACGATACCGACGAGCGTCAGGGCAAGCGCCAGACCAAGGCGCGCGCGGTGCGGCCGCAGCACGGAGAGCAGCCTGCGCACCGTCTCGCGGGTCGGCCTGCCGCCCTGTTCGAGGTATCCGATCGAGCGGCGCTGCTCCCACACGCCGCGCATGCCGCTGCCGCCCATGCCCATGCCGTGGAAGCTCATCGCGCGTCCTCCTGCTGCATCTGGCGCAGGAGCTCGTTGAGCAGACGGGCGAGGGTCTGCAGGTCCGATGCGGCGAGCGGCGCGACGAACTCGGCGAGGAGTTGCAGACGCAGTGCGAGATAGCGGCGGTGGACGGCCTCACCCTCCGCCGTCGCGGTCACCCGCACGCCTTTGCGGCCTTGACCGCCCCGCATCGCCCAGCCCATCTCCTCCAGGCGATCGATGTGGGCCGCGATCGTGCTCGTCCTGAGCTCGAGCCGCTGCGCGAGGTCGGTCGGGGATAGCGGCCCATGCGCAACGAGCTGCTCGAGCAGAGGGAAGGCCCGCAGGCCCACGCCCTCGCCCAGGGCGTCGCGCGTGGCCCGGCGCAGGCGGACGCGCCAGCGGCGCCGGAACTCTTCAAGGGTGCGGTCAAGGTCCTGGAGCTCGTCGATGCGGCCGCTCATGGAATCACCATCGCTTGATTCGCTAGTCTAGCGAACCAAGTGTAGCACAGAGCGCCGCGAAGATCCGCCGCTCAGCCGCTGGACGGTGCACTCTGCGGCGGCGCGTCGCCGGCGAGATCGGCCGGCACATGCCGCCAGATCACCGCGGCGAGCCAGATGCCTGCAGCCCCTGCGGCGAACCAGGACCAGGCGAGTGGCACGCGGTGCAGGGCAAGGCCGGCGGCCAGGGAGCCGAGCGGGTTCGCGAGGCCGAACAGCGTGAACACGACGCCGAAGACGCGCCCGCGCAGCTCCTCCGGCGTCATGCGCTGCAGCATGGCGAAGGTCAGCGCGTTGCCGATGCCGTTTGCCGTACCGGCCAGCAGCAGCAGTGCCGCGGCGGCAACGGCCGAGCCGGCGAAGGGAAAGAGGAGCAGTAGCAGGGACTGCCCGGCGAACATCAGGAGCATCGACGTCCTCAGTGCCCAGGCGCCGAACCGACCGGCGAGCAGGCTGCCGGCGACCAGCCCGATGGCCCAGGCGGCGGCGACGAGCCCATAGCTAACCGCGCCGGCGCCGAGGACGTGGTGGACCCAGTAGGGCAGCATCGTGAAGGCAGCCATGAAGGAGAAGTTGATCACGAGGGCGGCGGGCAGGACAGGCAGCACGACCGGCAGGCGCCGCAAGGCCGCGAACCCCTCGCGCAGGCTCTCACCGAAGCTTTGCGCGGGAGCGCCCGCCGCCTCTGGTGTCCTGGGCGCCCAGGTGAACGTCTTGAGCATGAGCAGAATGGCAGCGGCGGAGATCCAGAACGAGATCATGTCGAACGAGAACACCCACGCGACACCGATCGCAACGATGGCGGCGCCGCCGATCGCGGCGCCGACCGCGTTTGCGATCTGGTAGGTGAGGTTGTAGACGCCGTTCGCACCAGCCAGGTCGCTCGTGGCGACGAGGCGCGGGATGACGACCATTTCGGCGGGCCCGAAGAGCGCGGCACCAAGGCTGTTCACGGCGATCAGGGCGATCGTGACCAGGTCGAGGCTGCCCGGCAGCAGCAGGCAGAGCAGGCCGAGCGCGACGGCGGCGCCGCGCAGGATGTCCGTCCAGAGCATCAGGCGCCCCGGGTGGTGACGATCCACGAAGACGCCGCCCACGGCGGCGAGCAGGGTTGGCAGGACCATGGCGACGCCTGCGATCGAGAGAAGCTCCGGCTGGTGCAACTGGATCTCCCAGAGGGCCATGATCAGGAAAACCGCGTTGCCGAGCTGCGAGAAGAGCTGCCCTAGCCAGACGGCGCGGAAGCCCTGGTTGCGCAGGAGGATGCCCATCATCCGCCTCCCCGTGGATCGTACCTGCCGGAGTGGACGCGCCGGTCTAGCTTCGCGGGGACGACCGGCGACGGCGCCTGCCCCCTTGCGCCGCGGCGCGGATCAGACGGCGTCGTTGGCGGCCAGGGCCGCCTCACGGCCGCCGAGGTCGTCCGGCACGCGGATCCAGATCGCCGCCGTCAGCCAGATGCCCGAGAGTCCGGCGGCGAACCAGGACCACGCGAGCGGCACGTGGTGCAGCGCGAGGCCTGCGGCCAGAGACCCGAGCGGGTTCGCGAGGCCGAACAGCGTGAAGAGGACGCCGAAGACGCGTCCGCGCAGTTCCTCCGGCGTCAGGCGCTGCATGACCGTGAAGAGAAGCGCGTTGGCGACGCCGTTGCCGAGACCTGCCAGGAGCAGCAGGAGCGCCGCCAGGAGGCTCGACGTGGCGAAGGGGAAGAGCAGCATGAGCAGAGACTGTCCGGCGAACATCAATGCGCTCGTGGTACGGAGCTTGAAGCCGCCGAAGCGGCCGGCCAGCAGGCTTCCGAGGACCATGCCGGCCGCCCAGGCGGCGTCGATCAGCCCGTAATCGAGGGCGCCGGCGCCGAGGACGTGGTGGATCCAGTAGGGCAGCATCGTGAAGGCGGCCATGAACGCGAAGTTGATCAAGAGTACGGCCGGCATGAGCGGCAGGATGCCTGGCAGAGCCCGCAGCGCGACAAATCCTGCGCGCAGGCTCGCGCCGAAGCCTTGCGCCTGGGCGCCCGCGGCCTCTCGGGATTTGGGTACCCAGGTGAAGGTCTTCAGCATCAGCAGGATGGCCGCGGCGGAGATCCAGAACGAGACCATGTCGAAGCCGAACACCCATGCGACGCCGATCGCGACGATGGCGGCACCGCCAATGGCGGAGCCGATGGCGCTCGACAGCTGCGCCGTGAGGCTGTAGAGGCCGTTCGCGCCCGCAAGGTCATCCGTGGCGACGAGGCGCGGGATGACGACCGTCTCCGCAGGGCCGAAGAACGCGGCGCCAAGGCTGTTCACCGCGATCAGGGCGATGGTGACGATGTCGAGGCTGCCCGGAAGCAGGAGGCAGAGCAGGCCAAGCGCGACGGCAACGCCGCGCAGGACGTCCGTCCAGAGCATCAGGCGCGCGGGGTGGCTGCGGTCCACGAAGACGCCGCCTACGGCGGCGAGCAGGGTCGGCAGGACCATGGCGACGCCGGCGACGGAGAGAAGCTCCGGCTGGCGCAACTGGATCTCCCATAGGGCCATGATCATGAAGACCGCGTTGCCGAGCTGCGAGAAGAGCTGGCCCAGCCAGACGGCGCGGAAACCTTGGTAGCGCAGGATGATCCCCATCGTCCGCCTCCTTCGCCTCGAAGCCATTCTAAGGGGTCAGCCTGTGCATGGCCTCGCCCGCTGGTACAGGCGGACACCTGTACCCAGGTACAGGTGGGAAGGAAGCGGCAGCATGCCGCCTACGGCTCCAGGCGGCTGAGGTCGCGCGGGAAGAGGGTTGCCTCCCGCAGGTTGTCGAGGCCGAGAAGCCTGGCTACGAAGCGCTCAAGCCCGATGGCGAAGCCGCCATGCGGCGGCATGCCGAAGCGGAACGCCTGCAGGTAGCCGGCGAAGGGGGAGGGATCGATGTTGCGGCGGGAGAGGGCCTCGAGATAGTCCTCGTAGCGGTGCAGGCGCTGCCCGCCCGTGACAAGTTCGACGCCGCGGAAGAGGAGGTCGAAACCGCGCGTGTACCCGGGCCGCTCGGGGTCTGGATGGGTGTAGAAGGGACGGGCGGCGGCCGGGTAGCCCTCGACGAAGAGCACGTCCGAGCTGAACTCGCGCCTGGCCCAGGCACCGAGCCACAGCTCGTCCGCCGGCGCCAGGTCCTGCGGCTCCTCGCCGCCTGGCCGGACCTTTGCGAGCAGCTTCTGGGCCTCTGCGAAGTGGAGGCTCGGGAAGGTCGAGGGCAGGTCCGGCAACCGGACGTTGAGCAGCGCGAGGGCGGGCCCCGCCTCCGAGACAACGGCGGCCAGCATGCCGGCGATGACCTCCTGCAACATGGCCATGACCGTCCGGTGGTCGTCGATGAAGCCCATCTCGGCGTCGAGCGACACGTACTCGTTCAGATGGCGCGGCGTGTCGTGCGGTTCCGCGCGGAATACCGGGCCGATCTCGAACACCCGCTCGAAGACGCCGACCATCATCTGCTTGTAGAACTGGGGACTCTGGGCGAGATAGGCCGTCTTGTCGAAGTACGCCACGGGGAATACGTTCGCACCGCCCTCGGTGGCCGCGGCGACGATCTTCGGCGTGTGGATCTCGACGAAGCCCTCTCGCCGCAGGCTCGCCCGAAAGCCGCCTGCGGCCGCGGCGGCGATCTCGAAGACCGCCTTGCGCCTGGGGTGGCGCAGCGACAGTGGCGCGTAGTCCAGCAAGGTCGGCAGTGGCAGGTCGAGATCCGGGCGGAACAGGTCGAAGGGCGGCGGTTCATGGGCAGCAGCCAGGACATCGATCTCTGGCTGCTGCAGCTCGGCGCCGGATCGCCCGTCGCCGCGCGGCGCCACGCGGCCGCGCACCTCCAGCACCGACTCGTGCGGCAGTGCCGCGATGCGCTCGATCAGGGAGGGGTCGTGCAGCAGCACCTGTGCCGTGCCGCTGCGGTCGCGCAGGATGAGGAACGAGAGCGCTCGCAGCCTGCGCAGCTGGCTGAGCCAACCTTGGAGCACGACCTCGTGGCCGAGGTGCTCGGGGAGTTCGCGGGCCAAGACGCGGTTCAAGGCACCACCTCCAGCAAGACATGACCCCCACGTCCTGTGCGGACGAGGGGGCGTCGTGGTGCCACCGCACTTCGCCGGCCATCGGCCGGCCTCTTTGCTGCCCGTGACGTGGGCGTTACGGCATAGCCTCGGGAAGGCCTTCGGCCATGCGCTCGGGAGCGTCTTCGCGGTGGCCGGAAACCGCCATCGCAGCGTCGGCGGCTCTCTTGATCCCGGCGGCTGCCGCTACTGGTCTCCTTCATCGTTTGGGTCATTATAGCACGCCCACGGGCCACGTTCGCCTGACGGACCGGCGGCGGCCGCCCTGTGCATGCCGGGGTGCCCGATGGGCGAGCATGCCTAGGGGAGGCGTTCGCGTGGCGAATTCGAGGGAGATCGCGGCCTGGCTTCATGAGCTCGCCGACCGCGTCGCGTTCGCCGGCGAGAGCCCATTCAAGGTGCGCACCTATCGCGAGGCGGCGCGCCGGCTGGAGATGCAGGCGCTCGATCTCGGCAGCCGCGAGGCGCTCGAAGGAACGCCGGGGATCGGACGGAAGATCGCCGGGAAGATCCTCCGCATGGCGGCGGGCGAGCTGCCTGAAGGCCTTGTGCGGCGTCGCCGCGAGCAGCCGCCGGAGCTCTCGTGGCTTCTCAGGCTTCCGGGTGTCGGTCCAAGCACCGCCCGCAGGCTCTGGGCAATCGGCATCGGTACGGTCCAGGCGCTTGAGACCCGCCTCTCTGCTGGCGAGGATTTGCCCGGCATCTCGCGGGGCCAGCGGCATCAGATCCTGCGTGCCTTCGAGGAGCGGCGTCGCGGGGTGCCCTTGCCGGATCTCCTGGCGCTCACCGAGGACCTGCGACGGACCATCGGGCAGGTCGCGCCGCTCGGCGCCATGCGCCGACTGGACCCGACGGTGTGCCGGCCAAGGTGGCTCGCCACGGACGGAGGCGAGGCGCGCAGAGCATGGCGCGATCGCCTGCCGCTCGTCCTGGACGGCACCTGGCGCATGGACGAGGAAGCGATGCTGTTCGTTCGCGAGGAGGCCCGCGGGGCGGCGCTCCTCTGGCACACGGGACCGCAGGCGTTCGTCGCGGAGGTACAGGAGGCGCTTGGCCACCGGGGGCTGCACCTGTCCGCGGAGGGACTATGGCAGGGAGATCGCCCTGTGGCGTGTCCGGACGAGGAGGATCTCTTCCGCCATGCCGGCATGAAGCCGGTGTCTCCACCGCTGCGCACGCTCGGACAAGGCGCGCGGGGGGAAGTCCTGCACGCGGTCCAGGGCGACCTGCACACCCACTCGAACTGGTCGGACGGCCTCGAGGACATCGAACGCATGGCCCTGGCCGCCGCCCGGCGCGGCTACGCCTACCTCGCCGTCACCGACCACTCGCAGGGACTCAAGGTGGCGCGCGGACTGACACCGGAGCGCTTCCGCCAGCAGCGGCTGGAGATCGAGACACTGCGTCGCAGCCTGCCGGAAGGCTTCATGCTGCTGCAGGGCTGCGAGGTGGACATCCACGCGGACGGCTCGCTCGACCTGCCTGACGATCTTCTCGAGGAACTCGACCTCGTGATCGCGTCGGTGCACAACCAGTTCGACCAGGACACGTTCGCCGCGACCTCACGGCTCGTGCGGGCGATCGAGCACCCGCTCGTCACGGTGCTCGGCCATCCTGGGGCGCGCAAGCTGGGCGAGCGACCGCCGATCGCCGCGGACTGGCCGAAGGTGTTCGCCGCCGCCGCCGAGACCAAAACCGCCCTCGAACTGAGCGCCTCGCCGCGCCGCCTCGACCTCGACTACCGCTGGCTCGAGGGGCATCTGCACGAAGGACTGCGCTTCGTGATCGACACGGATGCCCATTCGGTCCACGAGCTCGACTACATGCCGCTCGGCATCGCACAGGCCCAGAAGGCGGGCATCACCGGCCACCAGGTGCTGAACGCCGGACCGTGGCAGCGCCTGAGGCCCGCGCAGGCGCTGCGCTAGACCCGTGGTGCCTTGCGTCACATCCTCCGGCCTGCCCCTGCGCCACGATGCCGGAGGAGGCGAGGAGCATGCGCCAGATCGTGCTGTTCATCCACCTGTTTGCGGCGGTGTTCTGGATCGGCGAGATGCTGATCGCCGGATTCGTGCTCGGTCCCGTCAGCCGCAGTCTTTCTCCAGTGGAGCGCTCGACGTTGTTCCGTGCCGTCGGCAGGGCATCGCTGCCCTTGGCATGGACGGCGATCGGGCTGCTTGTCGTGACGGGCGTCTTCAATCTCGTCCTGATGGGCATCCCTCTTAGGGCCCTCGCGATGCCTTCGTTCTACAGGACGAGCTTCGGCTTCTGGCTCGGCGTCAAGCTCTCCGCGGTGATTCTGATGATCGGCTTGAGCATCATCCACGACGTCTACCTAGGGCACCGGGCGCACGCACTGCGCCGCGAGATCGAGACGGTCGGCGGAGCGCCGCCGGAAGCGCTGGTGCGGCAGGCCGAGCACTACCGCAGGCTTGCGATGCGCATCGGCGTCGCCAATGTCGCCCTGGCGATCGTCGTGCTGCTGGCGGCGGCGGGTCTTGTGGCGGCAAGCTGACCCAAAGGCGGCCGGCCATGCCAGCGCCGGCCTGTGCGCGTGAGCCCGCGAAGGCGCTCAGGCAGCAGAGGCGATCCGGTCCGGGCGAGGAAACGCGGGCGCTCAGCGCAGGCCCAGCAGCAGTGCCAGCAGGCCCGTGAGAAGGCCGTAAAGCGCCACGATCGCCGCGACGGCGAGCAGGTTCTTGCGCGGCACGGCCTTTGCCACCATCCAAAGGGACGGCAGGCTCACCGCGGGAAGCGTCAGCATGAGCGCCCC
This sequence comes from Bacillota bacterium, assembly GCA_021845645.1. Next base: position 123,901 of record JAJZVM010000001.1, on the reverse strand, counting down.
GCCGCCGGCCGAGCCGAGCCCGTAGGCGAAGAGCGTCTGCAGGATGGGAACCTCGCCGGCGGTGGGCACGACGAACAGTGTTCCGGCCACAGTCAGAGCGATGAAGAGCAGGACGCTGCCGCCGATCGCAGGGGACATGGCAGGAAAGAGCAGCGACCGGACGGCGCCGAGCACGAGGACGATCACGAGGTACTCCGGCACGAGACCGATCGCCAGATGCAGGGCGGTCCTGAGCCAGCGGACGATGAGCCCGCCGCCACCTTGGCGCGGCGCGGCGTCGAGCTCCGCCGTGGCCTGCAGCTCGGTATGCGGCACGAAGCGGTTGCCGTACCAAGCTACCGTCGCGACCAGCAAAGCTCCTATCGCGATGCGCAGCAGGGCCCAGCCCCAGCCGAGCACGAAGCCAAGGAAGATGATCGTCGCAGGGTTCAGGACAGGGTTGCCGATCCAGTAGGCGAGGACGGCGCCGGGCGCCGCGTTGGCCCGCCTCAGACCGACAGCGAGCGGGGCCGCGCAGCATGTGCACATCATCGACGGTACGGCGGCGAGCCCGGCCAGGGCCGAACTGCGGGCGTCCGCCCTGCCGAGCAGTTGTCGCAGCCAGTCGGCTGGCAGCAGCGTCTGGACACCGGCGCCGAGCAGCAGGGCGACGACGAGAGCCTCCCAGATCGCCTTGAAGTAGGCGATGCCGTAGTCGACGGCGGCAGCGAAGGAGAAGGGCGGAGCAGCGCTAGACGTGCCCGACACGATGGATGGTCCGAGCGTGTGCGCCGAGGCTGCCTTGAACGCCTTGAGGAAGTACGGATCCCACTTGACGTAGAAGATGCCCGCGACAGCGACCGCTGTGAACAGGACGGAGCCCAGGACACGGAGATCGCGGCCGCCCGGGCCGCGCGTGGAATCGATCACCAAGAGCACCCCCTATGAGACGATGCAAGAAATGCCGGGAAAGTCTCAACAAGCTATACCGTTATTGCATGCACTGGGACAGATTGCGCAGGTCCGCCCGACGGCGATTCCTGCGGCGACCTTGGCGGAGCCAAGCCGCAGGCGTCGCACGGCGCGTGCGTCTTTCGTCCCAGCCGCCACGCGCTGGCAGAGAAGCCAGACGGCCGCAGGTGTAGTGCTCGTCGAGCGTGCGCATGCCTAAGGCGAGGAGGCGGTTTGCGCATGTCCGAGCATCCGATCCAAGGCCTCATGACGACGGCGATGCAGAGCATCAAGGATATGATCGACGTCAACACGGTGATCGGCGATGCGGTCGAGACCCAGAACGGAGGCGTGATCATACCGATCTCGCGCGTCAGCTTCGGCTTCGCGGCCGGCGGCGGCCAGTACGGCGGCCCCGGACCCGAGCGTAAGACGGCTGCGGGCGACGAGGAGCACCTGCCGTTCGGAGGCGGTTCCGGCGCTGGCGTGTCCGTGCAGCCGGTGGGTTTTCTCGTGCTGCACAAGGACGAGGTGCATCTGGTGCCGGTCGACCAGAACGCTGTGCTCGACAGGGTCCTGGACGAGGCACCAGAGCTCCTGCAGGAGATCGGCAGCTGGATCCGCCCTGGCGGAAGGCATGACCACTCCCTCGGCGACAGTGAGCGGGACATGAACGGTGGGCAGAGCTATTGACGGCGTGACGGACCCCTCCACCGCGACGCTGCGCGCCTGGCCGCGCCTGGAGCCGATCTGGCGACGTGCGCGCGTCGTGCGCTATCCGCACCAGCTGACGGCCGCGGGGGATATCGTCGAGCGGCTGGAAGGCTCGGCTCTGCTGGCGGACGAAGTCGGTCTCGGCAAGACGATCGAGGCCGGTCTCGTGCTGGAGGAGCTGAGGGCTCGGGGCGAGGTCCGCCTCGCCCTGATCCTCTGCCCGGCAGGACTGCTGACCCAGTGGCGCGACGAACTCGGCACCAAGTTCGACCGGCAGGTGCTCATGCAGCCTGAGGTCCCTCCCAGGGCCGGCATCGTGCTGGCTTCGCTCGACTGGGCCAAGCGCATGCCGCAGGCGGCGCAGTACCAGAGTCGTCGCTGGGATCTCGTGATCGTCGACGAAGCGCATCACCTGAAGTCTCAGCGCAGCCAGAACCATGCCTTTGTGGCGGGCCTGCCGCGCCGCCGCATGCTGCTGATCACTGCGACGCCGATCCAGAACGAACTGACGGAACTCTACAACCTGGTCACGCTCGTGAAGCCTGCCGTCTTCGGCTCCTACATGCAGTTCTACCGGCGCTTCCTCCTGGCGCCGAGACGTCCGCGCAACGTCGACGAGCTCAGGCAGGAACTGTCCGCGGTGATGGTGCGGCGCACGCGGCAAGAGGCCAGGATCGCGCTCCCGGAGCGCAAGGTGGAGCTGCTGCAGGTCGATCTGACGCCGCCCGAGCGCCGGCTCTACGACCGGGCCACGCGCCTGCTCGTCCAGGCGTACCAGGCGCGCCGCGCCCAGCAGGAGACCATCCTGCCGCTGGTCCTGATCCAACGCGAGCTGTGCTCCTCGAGCTTCGCCCTGGCCGACACGCTGCAGCGGATGGGACCGTCCTGGTTCGGCGTGGAGGCGAGGGACCTGCTGAAATGCGCGCAGGGCATCCGCCAGAATCAGAAGGCGGAGGCGGCGAGGTCTCTCCTGTGCGGCATGCGTGAGCCCGCGCTTGTCTTCACCGAGTATCGCGCGACGCAGATGTTCCTCGGCCGCCAACTGGAGGAGGCCGGCCTCGAGGTGCACTACCTCCACGGCGGACAGGGTCAGCGGCAGCGACAGGCGGAGATCGAGGCCTTCCGCCGCCGGGGCGGGGTGCTGGTGGCTACGGAGGCGGGCGGACAGGGCCTCAACCTGCAGACGGCGTCGGTCGTTGTCAACTACGATCTTCCCTGGAACCCGATGCGCGTCGAACAGCGGATCGGCCGGGTCCATCGCCTCGGGCAGACGCGGGAGGTGCGCATCCTGAACCTCTTCGCGCGCGACACGGTGGAAGAGCATGTGCTGCGCCTGCTGCACGAGAAGATCGACATGTTCCGGCGCGTGATCGGGGACCTTGACGTCATCCTGCGCCACCTGGAGCACGAGAAGCCGCTCGAGAGCCGGCTGCTCGAGATCTTCCTGACCGAGGAGGGTCAGGGCATCGAGCACCGCATCGACGAGCTCGCCCGCACCGTGCGGCGGGGGGCTATGCAGGAAGTCGTGGGGCGAGAGGTGTAATCTCCCGTCGCATGGAGCAACCTGGCGGAGGTGGCCCTCACGCAGCAGGTGCATTCGGTCGAGGAACTGCACGGAGCCGTAGCGGCTGATGGCAGGGAACTGGCGCTGATCCTGACGCGCGGTTTCCTGCACCCGGGGCACAGACGTCTCGTGGAGGTCGCCGCCACAGCAGGCTACGCGACCGTTCTCGGCATCTTCCTGCACCCGCGTCAGTTCGGCCCCGGTGACAGCCCGTCGCTCTACCCGCGCGACCTCGACGGCGACCTGCAACGCGCCGCCGAATACGGCGTGGACCTGTTCTGGCAGGTCGGCGAGCGGGACGTCTACCCGTCCGGCTTTGCCACTGAGCTGCGCCTGCCGCCGTTCGAGCGAACGCTCTCAGGGGTTGTCCATCCCGAAGTTCTGCGCTCCCAGGTGACCGTGACGTTTCGCCTGTTGAGCCTGGCGAGGGTGCGGGCCGTCTATTTCGGCGAACTCGACTGGTATAAGGCGCGCTGCGTCGAACGGGCCTTGAAGGACCTGGCGCTCCCGTGCGACGTGCACATCGCCGAGACGGCAAGGGACGAACAGGGTCTTGCCTATTCGGCCATGAACGCGAAGCTTGCCCCGGAGGAACTGCGCCAGGCCGCGCGCATCAACGCCTGTCTGCTTGAGGCGCGCAGTCTCTTCGCGGATCGCGGCGAGAACGAGGCGACCCGCCTGCTGGGCAGGACCTCCGCTGCGCTGACGCGCATTCCGGGCTTCCGGCTGCAGTACGTGCACCTTCTGGACCCGGACACGCTGAGCGAGCGCGAGCGCGCCCACCCGGGCGATGTCCTGATGATTGGCGGATTCTTCGGCCGGACGCGCGTCGCGGATGCGGTGCGGCTACCCTAGTCCCGGCACGACTGCGGGTCCCACCGCATAGGCTGGCCACAAGCCGCATGCGGGGGGACCCCTTTTGGACGACTACTTCCTCGAGCGAAGCGCCGAGCGTGATGCGCAGCGGCATGAGGAGCGGCTGCGCGCCGCGCTCTCGGGGTACCTGCGTGATCTCGTCGCCGAGGAGGCGATCATCGGGGGCGAGGAGCACAATCTGCGCGTAGCCTACCCGGTGCTGCGCGAGCGTCGCCTGCGCTTTGCGGACTCCGGACGCGGCCTCTTGCTGGACGGGCAGGGCAACGGCAGCGGTGCCGGCGACGCGCCGGGCGACAGTGTCCTCGACTGGCTGCGCGAGGAGATCGCGCAGGTGCTCGACAGGCGCTGGCGCCTGCCGGAGATCGCCCCTCCTGGCGGGAGAGGATTGCAGCGCAACGAGGCGGAGAGCCTTACGCGCGTGGGCAGCTGGGCATCGCTCGCGCGCCGCGAGAGCCTGCGGGTGGCGCTCACCCGCGCCCGTCGGACCGGGCGTCCGCTTGCCCTCACCCAGGAGGACCTGCGGTTTCGCAGCTCCACATCGCAGCGCGCGCCGGCTCCCGACATCCGCATCGTCGCCCTGCGGGACGTCTCCGGCAGCATGGGGGACGAGAAGAAGCAGCTGTGCCGTAGCTTCTTCTACTGGCTGACGAGCTTCATCCGCCGTCAGTACGGGCCGCTCGAGATCATCTACGTGATCCACCACACGGAGGCGCAGCGTGTGAGCGAGGAGGAGTTCTTCCGCCGTGCCGAGTCGGGGGGCACGAAGGTCTCGGCGGCCTACCGCCTGGCCGCCGAGTATGGGGCGCAGTCGTTTGCGCGTGGACAGCAGTCGATCGTGCTGCACTTCACGGATGGTGACAACTGGGGAGACGCCGATAACCGACTTGCCCGGGACCTCGTCCAGGGCATGCTGCCGCTCATCGGCCTCTTCGCATACATCGAGGTGCGTCCGCACGGCAGGCCGTCGGGTCTGGGGAGCACGCTTGCAGGGATCGCGCACCCGAAATTTCGCAGCCTGCGCGTCACCGATCGCCAGAGCGTCCTTGGCGCGCTCGACCAGCTGTTCGGCGTCGACGGCCCTTGATCGCCCCGCAACCATCCGGATCTCCGGGGGCACGGCCGTGCAGGTCTGCAGCGCTGCCCGCAGCCGAGAGGTGGGGAGAGCGGGTGGCGCCTGGGTTCTTGGCGGAGATGCAGACTGTGCTGGCGGTGTGGGCCATAGGCCAGCCGTACACTGCCGCGCGGGGAAGATCTGCGCTCATATTGACATTAAAATTGTCATGATGACAGTATAGTTGTCATCAAGGAAACGCGGAGGACCCGCCATGGAAGACAGCCGCATGAACGACCATGTGCTTCAGGAACCAGGTCAGGCGGTGCAGGAGCTGCAGACGCTCTTTCGCGAGACGATCTCGCTCTTCCACTGCCTGCAGGCGACCGCCGCTTCGGTGCACGGGCATGCGAATCTGACCGCAGCCTTGCGCGGCGTGCTTGTCGGGTTGGCAGAGAGCGGGCCGCAGACGGTGCCGCAGATGGCGCGTCTGCGACCGACCTCCCGGCAGCACATCCAGGTGCTCGTCAATCGCCTGAGAGACCTGGGGCTGGTCCTGGCGGAGGAGAATCCGGATCATCGGCGCTCCAAGCGTGTACGCCTCACGGCGGAGGGCGAACGCACGGTTGCGCGCATCCTGGACCGTGAGGCCCGGCTGCTTGAACTGGCTGCGATCCCTGTAGGCGAGGCCGAGATCGGTGCCGCCGTGGCCGCGCTGCAGGCGGTCCGTACCACACTGACGGGCAGCCGCTTCCGTCGCCTCGTCGAGGAAATCGGTTCGCGGGAAGAGGGGATGCAGGATGAGTAGTCCGTCCGGGATGCGGGGATCCTCCGGTCTTGACCGGCAGTTCGGCCACCCGAAGGGACTGGTCGGACGTCTGGTCGGGCACGCCATGGCCCTCGAGCATCGGGCGCTCCACCGTGCGGTCGTCGATCGCCTCGGGCTGGCGCCCGACGATCGTGTCCTCGAGATCGGATTTGGGCCCGGTACCGCCATCAAGCTGGCCGCGTTGCAGGCGGCGTACGTGTCCGGGGTGGACATCTCGAGCGACATGGTGCGTCAGGCACTGCACCGCAACCGCGACGCAGTGCGTTTGGGCCGCGTCGAGCTGCGGGAGGGCTCGGCGTCGCGCCTGCCGTATCCTGACGGCAGCTTCACGGTGGCGTTCGAAGTGAACTCCCTCCACCACTGGGACGACCAGACGCAGGGCGTGCAAGAGATACGCCGGGTGCTGAGAAGCGGCGGAAGGGCCCTCTTCACGTTGCGTAGCGGCCACGGCGTTCCCCTCTCGTCGGAAGTCGACGCGGTCGTGCGTCTGCTTGAAGGGCAGGGCTTCGACATGGTCGCCGCCGAGATGCACCGCATTGCGCATGGCGGCGCCTTCGTCATGGCACGGCGCCCGTGACGAAAGGCTTGCCGGCGCCACGCGCAGCGAGGCACCCCCCGGACGGGCCAGGGGCAGAGAGGTGCCGCGACCGGGTGGCGGCAGCCGGGGCCCAGTCGCCTCATGCTGGACTTGAACCACTGGCTGCTTCCGCGCCTGGTCACTCGTCCGACGGGCGCGTAGCGGTCGGCGGGGCATGCTCGCCGCTGTCCCAGAGAACGCTGATGAGCAACTCAGCCGTGCGCTGCGCATCCGGGAAGTTGCAGGGTGCCGTCGGTGGTGCGGGACTCGCCCGAAGCAGGGCGAGCAAGGCATGGGCCGACAGCTGCGGATCCGGCGCGTGGATCTCTTCCCGCTCGGCCGCATGCAGCATGGCCTGCTCGATCACATCGGACAGGCTCTCTGCTCCTCTGCACGTACCGCCTGGATCTGCCCGCCCGTCATTTTGGCCGTGCCCTCCAGCATCATCGCGTCTCCATCACGACACTCGAACGGTGGGATACAAGGACAAGCTGATCCCCGAATACACGGCTGGGAAGCATCGGCGCATGCATAGGCGATAGCGGCGGTCCTGCATGGCTTGATCTCCTTGGTTGACTACGCAAACGCCGCGTGCCCCTCGCCCTCGGCAGCCTCCTGCGGCGGCGCTTTCGCCCGGCTGAGGCCAGGTGCGTCCTGAGCTACCGCTCTGTCCGCGGAATCGCTTACTTACGCGCTTTCAGGTCCGTCATGACATTGTCGGGCGCTAGTGCTATCATGTCGGTTGGGAGGGTGGTGGGATGGAGACACGAACGCGCCGCACGGAGAAGCTCGACATTCGGCTTACGCCGACAGCCAAGCGAACGCTGTACGCCGCAGCCAGTGCTGCGCAGCGCTCAGTGAGCGACTTCGTCCTTGAAAGCGCGTTGGAACGCGCCGAGGAGACCCTCGCGGACCGACGGCATTTTGGCCTGGACGCAGAGCGGTGGCGTGATTTCATGGCGGCACTTGATGCTCCACCGCGCGAGCTCCCCCGGCTGCAGCGCCTGCTCAGCGAGGCGAGTGTCTTTGACCGTGCAACTACGTGACCACGTTGCGCATCGAGAAACTGACGCGACAGCACGCGGTTGACAAGTTCGACTGCGGGCAGGATGCGCTCAATCGTTTCTTGATACGCTTTGCCTTGATCAACCAACAGGCTAACGCCTCGCAAACGTACGTCAGCTTGGCAGACGACACCGTAATCGGCTTCTACACCCTCGTGGTGGGTGAAGTGGCGTTTGAGGAAGCGCCAGAACGGCTGACTAAGGGGCTGGCGCACCATGCGGTGCCAATCATGCTGCTGGCACGCCTCGCGGTCAGCGTAGACTGGCACGGGAGGGGCGTGGGGGCGGGCCTGCTGAAAGATGCCATGTCCCGCACGCTGCAGGCGGCTGACATAGCAGGAATCAGAGCCTTCGTCGTCCACGCGAAGGACGAGGCGGCCAGCGCATTCTACCGGCATTTCGATTTCGTGCCATCGCCGACCGATCCAATGCATCTGTTCATACTCATCAAGGATCTACGCCGTATGGCGCAGTCCGGACAGGGCTGAGCCGGCACGTCCTTTACCCACTGGTTTGCCGCCGATACCATCAACCGCGCCATGACCCGGAAAGCCGCCAAGCGTCGCGTGCGCAAGAGCGATTTTCACTCCGTTCTCTACACTCCTTGTTCGAGCTCCTCGCTAGCCCCCGCGGGCAGTCGCACTCCGCGCCCGACGCCGATTGGAGTTGGGAATCGCAGGAGGCTGACTGGGTATTCGGCTATCGCTTCTATGAGTTCACCGCCGCACGCGGCGAGGAACTCCCACTCTGCATCGGCATGCCGACCAAGCCCCGGCAGAACGACGCGATCACCGGCCACGTCTGCCTGCTGCAATACCACCGGCTGATGGGCCGCCCGCTCCACGCCGTGCGTTTCGACTCCGCCCACGACAATGAGCCGACCTATCGTCTCGTCCGTTCCCTGCGTGCCATCCCCTTCATCGGCCTCAACCTGAGCAGGCGTGGCGTCCACCGCCCCGGCGGCGGCGCACGATCCGGTCGCGCCCGCGCGGGTAGGGGCAGATCGACGCTTCCCTGTGCACCGGCACCCGGGCCGCCGCATAGAGGTGTCTTGGGGGGCGCGTCCGTCCGCGGACGTCGCTCCACCGCCTGGACTCCCACCGACGTCCGGGCCAGGTCCCTGTCCGACGCCCCCGGACTTGGAGACGGGGCAGAGGGAGGCAGCAGAACGTGTCCATCACGCGCCACCGCGGCGAGGCCGTCTCGCACGGCGGCATGCGGGGCGACGCCGACAGCCCGATCGCCCGTGGCCCTCGCCAGGGTGTGCGGCCGCCCGTCGGCATCCTCGTCCGCCTCGAAGGGCCCGCGCATGGCGGGCCGTCGGGTCTTGGCGGCACGCCTGCGCTTCGCTCGCAGCCGCACCTTCGCAGTCTGGGCGGGCGCGTCCTCGCGGCTTGCGCCCGGCTGCTCGGCGCCGATGGCGCCTGAGTTGGGACTCGAGGCGCTGCGCCGCCGGGCGGAAGACCTCGGTCTCTCTCCCGGCGACGTACGCCTCTACCATCTGCCGCCGCACGCCCTCTGGAGCCTCGCCAGCTATGGCCTCTTCGGCCGCTACCGCCACTGGTCGAGGGGCAAGGCGTACCAGCGCCTGCGCCTGCAGGGAGAGCTCGGGCTGCAGCGGATCTACGAACTCATCGTGCACACCGAGCCGCCTCAAGCCTACGTGCTGTCGGGCAACCGGCCGATCGAGGATGTGCTCGTCACGGCGCACGTCCTTGGCCACGCGGATTTCTTCCACCGCAACGTCTGGCTCAGAGGCCGCGACGCGGACGTGGGCCGCAGGGTCCTGCTGCACCGCCAGCGCATTGCGGACTACGCCGCGGAGCACGGCCAGGAGGCTGTCGAGTCGGTGCTCGACGCGGCCCTCCTGATCGAGGCGCACGTTGCCCGCTTCGGACCCGAGGATGTGCTCGGCGCCGTGGCTCGCCTGGCTCCGCTGGAGCCATGGCAGCGGGACTGCCTCGGCATGGTGCGCGAGGAGGCCCTCTACTTCCAGGCGCAGGAGCGCACCAAGATCGTCAACGAGGGCTGGGCCAGCTTCTGGCACCTGCGCATCCTGCGGGCGGAGGAACTCTCGCCGCCTGACCGCCTGGAGGTCGCGCTCCTGCACAGCAGGCTCGTCGCCATGGCTCCTGGCCAGATCAATCCCTACGCGCTCGGCCTCGAGATCCTCGAGAACCTGGCGGCGGAGGCCGGCGCCGCACCCGGTGAGGCGCCGCGGGGCAAGGCGCTCGCGACGCTTCTCGATCTGGCTTCCGTCGCAGACGACCGCTCGCTCGTGCGCGACCACCTCGGCCAGCGCTCGGTGGACCGCCTCGGCCTCGCCGTACCCTTGCCCGGCGATAAGGTGAGCAGCCTCGTCGAGGATGTGCGGCGTGAGATCCTGCGCCAGATCGGCGGTGCCGGCAGGCCTGTGGTGGAGGTCGAGCAGGCGGTGGCCGGATGCACCCTGCGCCTGCGCCACCTGCACGACGGTCGAGATCTCGACCTGCCCGACGCCGAAGCGGTGCTCGGCGAGGTGCAGCGGCTCTGGGAAGCCCCGGTGCTGCTCGAGACGATGGTCGGAGGGCAGAGGGTATGCCTGCGGCACGACGGCCAGGAGGTGCGGCGGGAAGGCTGAGGCGCGTCTGGCAGGAATCGCACGCCCGCACGCGAAGCCAGGGCCAGATGCTGCGGGAGGTGGCCAAGATGCCAGTGCAGTTGACGCCTCTTAGGTTCCTGGCGCAGAGCGAGCGACGCGAACCGGACAAGACCGCGGTCGTCTGCGGCGAGACGCGCCTGAGCTACCACGCCTACGCGGAGCGCGTGCGTCAGCTGATCGGGGCGCTGGCCGCGCTCGGCGTGGAGCGCGGGGATCGCGTCGCCTACCTCGGTCTCAACTGTCACCGCCTGCTGGAGCTCTACTACGGGGTGCCGGCGCGGGGCGCCATCCTGAGCCCCCTGAACGTGCGCCTGACGGCGCCGGAACTCCTCTTCATCCTGCAAGACCTGGAACCGAAGCTCCTCGTCACCGACCAGACCCTGCTGCCGATGGCGAAGGCCTTGCAGGCGCAGGTAGGGGTGCCGATCGTGCTGCTGGCCGGCCCGAAGGAGACGGAGGGCGTCCTGTTCTACGAGGAGATCCTCAGCGCCGCAAGGCCGGTCGACCTTCTGGCCGGCGACGTCGAGGAGTGCGACGTCGCGGAGATCTTCTACACGAGCGGCACGACCGGGCGGCCCAAAGGCGTCCAGCTGACGCACCGCAACCTCTACCTGCACGCCATGGGCGTCGCGGTGTCGGCACCGATCTATCCGGACGAGGTGCAGCTCGTGGGCACTGTGCCGCTCTTCCACGTCAACGGCTGGGGCGCGCCGCAGTTCATCGTCGCACAGGCCGGGACGCAGGTCGTGACGTCGCGCTTCGACGCACCCGAGTTCTACCGCCTGGTGGCGGCGGAAGGCGTCACCCTGGCGATGCTCGTTCCGACCATGCTTGCAGCGGTGCTCAATTACCCCGAACGCCAAAGCTTCGACACCTCATCGCTGCGCCGCGTGATCATCGGCGGAGCGCCGCCGCCGCCCTCCCTGATCCGCGAGGCGCGCGAGAAGCTGCATGTCGACTGCTCGGTGGGCTATGGCCTCTCCGAGACCTGCCCGGTGCTGACGCTCGCCACGATCAAGGACAGCCTGAAGGACACCCCCCTCGAGGAGCAGTACCGCCTGCGCTCCCTCACCGGCCTGCCGATCGTCGGCTGCGACCTGCGCGTGCTGCAGGAGGACGGCAGGGAGGTCGCACATGACGGGCAGGCGGTGGGCGAGATCTGCGTGCAGGGCGACATGGTCTTCGGCGGCTACTGGCGCCGTCCCGAGGAGACGGCAGGGGCGTTCTCCGACGGCTGGTTCCGCACGGGCGACATGGCTGTCGTCGAGCCTTCAGGCTATCTCCGGATCGTCGACCGCAAGAAGGACATCATCATCTCCGGCGGCGAGAACATCAGCTCCGTCGAGGTCGAGGACGCGCTCTACACGCATCCCGCCGTGCTGGAGGCCGCGGTGGTGGCCAGGCCCGACGAGCGCTGGGGCGAGGTGCCGTACGCGTTCGTCGCCCTGCGTCCAGGCCAGCAGGCGGCGCCGGAGGAGATCCTCGCGCACCTGCGCGGGCGCATCGCCGGCTTCAAGATCCCACACGGGCTGGAGATCCTGCCCGAGCTGCCGAAGACCGGGACGGGCAAGGTCGTGAAGCTCAAGCTGCGCGAGGCATTCCGCCAGCATTGAGACTTCGGCAGGAGGGGGAGTGCCTGTGAACACCGCTGAGGTGGCACTGCAGGGAGAGGGCCGCCGGCTCGACGCCTATCTCGTCGCGCCGGAAGGGGCGGGAAGGCGGCCCGCGCTGATCGTGGTGCATGAGATCTGGGGACTCGACGACCACATCCGCGACGTGGCCCGCCGCTTCGCCGGGGCCGGCTACGTCGTCCTCGCGCCGGACCTCTACACGGGCCCGTGGCGTCAGGCGATGCAGCCTGACCGCATCATGGCCGGCATGCAGTTCCTTCGCCAGGCTCCGCCAGAGGTGCAGCGCGACCCGAGCCGCCTTGAACCGGTGCTCGCGGAGATGTCCGCCGAGGAGGCCGCCGCCATGCGCACCTTGATGCGCGTGATGACCGCCGAGCAGCGCCAGGCCTTCGCGCGCGACCTGCGCCATGCGGTCCGCTTCTTGCAGGAGCAGCCGAACGTCGATCCTGCGGGCGTCCACTGCCTCGGCTTCTGCATGGGCGGCGGCATCACGGCGCAGCTCGCCGCCATCGAGCCGTCCCTGCGCGGTGCCGTGGTCTTCTACGGCGAGAATCCGCCACTCGACAAGGTCCCGGCGATCGAGGCCAAGGTGCTCGGCCTTTATGGCGCAGACGACGCCCGCATCACCGATACCGTGCCGGCGCTCGCGGAGGCGATGGCCCGGGCAGACAAGCCGTTCTCCTACCATGTCTATCCAGGAGCGCCGCACGCCTTCTTCAACGATACCCGCCCGACCTACCGCCCCGAGGCTGCCCGCGACGCCATGGAGCGCGTCCTCGACTTCCTCCGCTGACAGAGCGTCCCGCCGCCGCATAGTCTGGTACCATGCAGCGCGCTGTCCCGCCCCGGCGGGGCAGCGCGATGTGGCCGGATCTGCAGGCGGGAGGGGTATCCTTGGACATCGCTGAGCGGATCAGACGCGGCGAGCCGCCGGATGGCCAGAGACTGTGGCGCGGCGACTTCGCGCAGTACCTCCAGATCTGCAGGCGCAGACCGTCCGTGGCAGACCTCGCGCACCGGCGCATGCACCGCATGCTGGTGGCGGCGGGCGGTGCCAAGGGCTTGTGCGAAGGACAGCTCTTCGGCCTGGATGCGGCGTTCGCCGAGATCGACGCATTCTTCGCCGCGGCCGCGCAGGGCCTCGAGGTGCGCCGGCGTATCCTGCTGCTCCTTGGCCCGGTGGGCGGCGGCAAGTCGAGCTTCGTCGAGATCCTGAAGCGCGGGCTCGAGCGCTTCTCGCAGCAGGACGAGGGCAGCCTCTACGCGATCGTGGGCTGCCCGATGCGCGAGGAGCCGCTGCACCTGCTCGCCGGGGAGCTGCGCGACACAGCGCAGCGCGAGCTGGGGGTCGCGATCGAGGGAGACCTCTGCCCCGTCTGCCGCATGCGCTATGGAACATTGTCCGGCGACGAGCTGCTCTCGGTGCCGGTAGAGCGCGTGGCCTTCAGCGAGGAGCGCCGGCGCGGCATCGGCACGTTCGCGCCATCCGACCCGAAGTCCCAGGACATCGCCGAGCTCACCGGCTCTCTGGACCTTGCGGCCATCTCGGACTACGGTGTGGAGTCCGACCCGCGCGCCTTCCGCTTCGACGGCGAACTCAACGTCGCAAACCGCGGCCTGATGGAATTCGTGGAGCTCCTGAAGTGCGACGAGCGCTTCCTCTACACGCTCCTCACGCTGGCGCAGGAGGGACGGTTCAAGACAGGTCGCTATGCCCTGATGTACGCCGACGAGGTCGTTGTGGCGCACACGAACGAGGCCGAATACCGGGCGTTCATCCACGACCCGCGCAACGAGGCCCTGAAGGATCGCATGGTGGTGGTGCGCATGCCCTATGCGCTCCGTCTCAGGGACGAGCGGCGCATCTATGAGCGCCTGGTGGCGGCCCGCAGGCCGCAGGCCGTCCACATCGCACCGCACGCGATCGAGGCGGCCGCCACGTTCGCCGTGCTCACGCGTCTCGAGCAGAGTCGGCGCAGGGAGATCGGGCAGATGCAGAAGCTGCGCCTGTACGACGAGGAGGAGCTGCAGGGACTCGGGGCGCGTGACCGTCGGGACCTGCAGCGGGAGAGCGAACGCGAGGGCATGCACGGCGTCTCGCCGCGCTACGTGGTGAACCAGCTGGCACGGGCACTGGTATGCAGCGACGGCTGCCTGACCGTGGCCGGTACCTTGAAGGCCCTTTACGAGGGACTCGCGAGCCACCCGTCGATCGACACCGCCGAGCAGGAGAGCTACAGGAACCTCCTGCACGAGGTGGCCGAGGACCTCGGACGTCGGCTCGAGGGTGAGGTCTACCCACATTTCGTGGCGGCGTTTGAGGACAATCTGGGGACGCTCTGGCACCGCTATCTCGAGGGCCTGGACGCGTATCTGCTCGCGATGCGGCTTGGGCAGCCACCGGCCGACGACGTCGAGCAGCAGCTGCGCGGCGTCGAGGAGGAGATCGGCGTCGCAGAGGCGCAGAAGCGCGCCTTCCGCGAGGAGATCGGGGTGTGGGCGGCCAGCGTGCGCTCGCGGGGCCAGATCGCGAACCTGCCGCAGCACCCGGCGCTGCGCGCCGCCCTCGAGCGCCACCTCTACAGCAGTATCCAGACCCTCCTGCAGGGGGCGCTGCAGGATGCGGCCCCTGGCGAGGGCATCCGCCTGCGCATCGACGAGGTGCGGCGCAAGCTGGCGGAGCAAGGCTACTGCCCGCGCTGCAGCGAGGACCTCCTGCGCACGCTGGGCGGCCCGGTGCCGTTCGCGGTGAGCTGACGAGACTTGCCATCCCGCGCGTCAAGGCCTATTCTTGGGCGCGAGACAGGAGGTGCTGCAGGTCAACGCCTTCGACCGGACCTTGTTCTTCTGGTGGAATGGGCTTGCCGGCAGGAACGGGTTCTGGGACGCGCTCGCGATCTTCTCGGCCCAGTACCTGATCTTCGTGGTGGCGGGCCTGATGGTCGTGCTGTGGTTCGCCTTGCCGCGCAGAGCCGAGGCCATGCGCCGGCAGCTTCTCCTCGCCGGCCTGTCGGCAGTCGTCGCCATCGGCATCAACTACGTCATCGCCGCCCTCTGGTACCGTCCGCGCCCGTTCGTGCTCTACCCGCACCTCGTGCACCTGCTCGTGCAGCATGCCGCCGACGCCTCGTTCCCCTCCGACCACGCGGCGGTCGCGGCGGCGGTGGCGCTCGCCCTCAGGGGGCAGAGCCGCAGCGTGCAGCTCGTGTTCTGGCTGCTGACGCTCATGATCCTGCTGTCGCGGGTGTTCGTCGGGGTGCACTGGCCCACCGACGTGCTGGGCGGCGTCGCCGTCGGCTACGTCGCAAGTTCCGCCGTTCTCGCCTTGTCCGAGCCCCTGCGGCGCCCGACCAACTTCGTCCTGCGGCTCTTGCGCATGCGGGAGCGCGGCGAGGTGCAGTAGCGGGACCGCCTAGCCTATCCTTGCGGAGGTGCTTGAAGCGATGCTCACCGGCAGTGTCACCTGGCTTGACCACATGGCGATGGTCGCGAAGAGCGGCAGTGGCCACGAGATCGTCCTCGATGCGGCCGCCGAACACGGCGGCGAAGACCGCGGCGCGCGTCCCAAGGAACTCACCCTGTTGAGCCTCGGCGGCTGCACCGGGCTCGACGTCATTTCGATCATGCAGAAGATGCAGGTGCCGTTCACGCGCTTCAGCGTCGATCTCGAGGCCGACACGTCGAAGGAGCACCCGCAGGTGTTCACCGAGATCCGGCTGATCTACCGCACCGATGGCGAAGGGGTGCTGCGCGAGAAGGTGGATCGCGCGATCCAGCTCTCGCAGGAGAGGTACTGCGGCGTGACGCACATGCTGAACAAGACGGCGAAGATCGTTGTCATCAGCGAGATCAACGGCGAGCGGCAGGTGCTGGACTGAGCCTGGCCCGACCAGGTCCTGGCGGGAGGCCGTCGCGCCGAACTGCCGCGTCTGCTGCCAGATGCCGGATGTGGCAGCTGGAGGTGGCGGCGCGGGTCCCGAGGACGTTCGGCGCCTCATCCTGGCCCTGCCTGATGTGGACGAGCCGAAGCACATGAGCCATCAGGACTTCCGGGTGCCGGGCGCATCATCGCGACCTTGGGCTGGTCCGACGCCGCTGGGCGATGGTCAAGCTGACGTCCGAGCAGCAGGACATGCTCATCTCGTCGCGGCCAGACGCGTACCGACCCGCGAGCGGCGCCTGGGGGCGACGCGGCAGCACCTTGCTGCTGCGCGAGGCTGTACAGGAGGAAGAAGTGGCCAAGGCCATCCGGATGGCCTGCGCCAATGCGCGGCGCTAGGAACGGGGCCGCATGACCGCTGGCTACCGGCCAGCGTCAGCGGGCCCCGGTATCGGCGGTCGTCGCGCCCTCCTGGTGCGCGAGCAGGCTCCGCGCCAGAAGGTTTGCGTAGAATCGGGCTCCCTGGGGATTCAGGTGCACCCCGTCGGGGTAGAAGAAGGACGCGTGTTCCGCGCTCGCGTCGTACCAGTCCACCAGGACCGTATGAGGGTAGCTCTTGGCGACGGATGCCAGGAGCTGGTTGACATCCGCCTGCCAGGGCCGTGGCACGCGCGTGTTGACAAGCAGGATCTCCTTGGCGTCGCCCAGCGACCGCAAGAGCGATACGAGCTCCTGGCGCGAGTACGGGCCGTTCGTGCCGAGCTCGATGATCACCCGCGATCCCAGCTGGCCGTGCGCCTTGAGCTGAGCGATGACGGCCGGCGTCTGGTAGAGCTGCCTGCCCACCACGGCGTCGATGGTGATGCCGGGCAGAAGGCGCTCGAGGTACGGGGCGGCGTCGATCATCACGGAGTCGCCGATCGCCGTGACGTCACTGCCTGGCGAGACGGGCGGGGCAGGGTCGGGAGGAGGCGGACTCGCGAGGTGCCTCGGCAGGAGGACGTGCGGCAGTCTTAGGTTCGGCGCCGGCGCGATGTCGGGGAGCGGCTGGGGCGGCAGCACGCTCGCCACCTCGGGCATCGTGCTCGCGGACGCCGCCGGCACGAGACCGACGAGACCAACCGAGGCGACGAGCAGCAGCAGGGCCGTCGTGCCTGCGGTGACCAGGCCGTGGGCGGAGATGCTGCGCCGGCTCAGCGCGCGCCTGCGCCAGAGGCGCCACAGGCGCTGCAGGGCACCTTGGCGGACCGGCTCCTCGATGTAGCGCCAGGAAAGTGCCGCAAGGCAGATCGCCGCCGCCACCTGCAGGGTCGCGCGGAGCGGGGAGAAGCCTGCCTGGCCAGAAGGGGTCGTCAGGGCGATCACCGGGTAGTGCCAGAGGTAGATGCCGTAGGAGCGCACCCCGAGCCATCGCAGTGGCTCTTGGCCAAGAATCTTCGCGAGCCGTCCCTCCGGCAGCACGACCGCCGCGACGACCCCGGCCGTCGCAAGAGAGAGGAGCGTGAGACCCGCGGGATAGAGGAACGACTCGTACTCGTTCGTCGCGGCGAAGAGGACGAAGATGCCGAGGAGTCCGACGGCGCCCGTGATCTCGAGGCTTGTGCGGAGCCTGGCAGAGAGGTTCTCCAGCCTGCGGCTGGGCCAGATCTGGGCCAGTGCCCCGCCGATCAGGAGCGCGAAGGCACGGGTGTCGGTGCCGTAGTACACGCGGTTCGGGCCGGTGCCGGCGTGGTACAGCAGTCCCATCGTCAGGGCCGACGCCGCCGCCAGGGCCAGCGTGCCGAGCAGGACGCCGCGGCGGGGCAGAAAGCGCAGGCCGAGCCAGAGCAGCCCGGGCCAGACGAGGTAGAACTGTTCCTCCACTGCGAGCGACCAGAGATGGGTGAGGGGCGAGGGTGGCCCGAAGCTCGCGAAATAGGAGACGTGATGGAAGATATACCACCAGTTGCTGACGTAGAGCGCAGCCGCGAGGACCTCGCCGCGCAGTTCCGGCAGTTCGGCCGGATCGACAAAGGTGACGTAGGCGGAGACCGCGATCAGCAGCACGAAGAGCGCGGGCAGCAGCCTGCGTGCCCGCCTCAGCCAGAAGTCCCGCAGGTCGACGGCATGGCGCCGCTCCCACTGCCCGATCAGGATATCGGTGATGAGGTAGCCCGAGAGCACGAAGAAGACGCCGACGCCGAGGAGGCCGCCCTGCGCCCATGGCATCCCGACATGGAAGGCGATCACGCCGAGCACCGCAATGGCGCGCAGGCCGTCCAGGCCCGGCATGTAGCGGCCCTTACCGGATACTGGCTTTGGCACCCGGCCTCGCTCCCTTCACCAACGCAGCAAAGGGGTCCACGGTACGACGGACAACACCTGAAGCAGAGCGAGCATATGGGCCGGGCTGCCAGAAGCGTGCAAATGACCTTGTGGAGTCTACAATCACTATACCTCGAGCTGTCATCGCAAGTCTCGTGATGGACACCGAGAATTGCTAGAAGTTTTGCTGACAAACTAATGACACAAAGATGAGTTGCTGCTTTGGTTTGTCTTGGTTTATGTATCCACGCCGTGTCTACTGGATTGTCGCACCTGTAGAATGCACGTGAACAACTTCAAACACTATAGTAGGTTGTCGGAAGGGAGGACCGAGATGTCTCAGAATGCACTCTCCTATTGGTCGTGGAGTGTTGTGCTCGCCGCTCGGACAAGCTTAGACTGCTGCTGTTTTATGCGCAGCCCATAGCGTTATGCACGTCCCGTCATGCTGCGGCGGTAGGGCGGCCGCGCCGCCCCATCCTCGGCCCGTCGAGCCCATGCATCGAGCGGCGGCAGACGCCGGCGCGTCCCGGCATGGAATCGAGGGCTTCCCGGGGACACCAGGGGCGATCCCTGTGGCGCTGAAGCAGGAGGCGACCGGATGCTCCCAGCCGTCCCGACACGCCACGCGCCCTCCCCCTGCGCCCCTTTGTAACACATAGACGCCTGACACCAGGTCCAGGTTGCGTCCCCAGGCAACGCTTTATAGAGGGAATTTGTGGAGACCACTTCGGCCGACCGGCCGTTCCCAGGGCTGAGACCGGAGGCTAGAATCGACATAGGTGCGCGGTAGCGTAAAGGAACCGGGAGGCGACGGGATGGATTTCGCTCTTGCCGAGGAAGACCGCATGGTGCAGGAGACGGTGCGCGAGTTCGCACAGCGGGAACTGTTGCCGGGAGCGTCCGCGCGCGATCGCGAGGGCACGTTCGATCTCGAGATCTACCGCAAGATGGCCGGGCTCGGCCTCATGGGCCTGCCGATCGCGGAGGCGTGGGGCGGAACCGGCGGGACATACCTGCAGTATGCGATCGCAGTCGAAGAGATCTCGCGGGTCTGCGCCTCGACGGGGCTCAGCTACGCCGCGCACGTCTCGCTCGGGCTCGGCAGCTTGAACCTGCTCGGCAACGACGAGCAGAAGGCGCGCTACCTGGTTCCTGCCGCCCAGGGAGAGTTTCTCGTAGCCTTCGGCCTGACGGAGGCTGGGGCTGGCTCCGACGCCGGCGGCACCAGCACCAAGGCGCGCAAGGTGGACGGTGGATGGCTGCTTTCGGGCAGCAAGGCGTTCATCACGAACGCCGTCTCGGCAGGCGTCAGCGTGATCACCGCCGTGACCGACCCGGGTGAAGGCAGCCGCGGCATCTCGACCTTCCTCGTGCCCAAGGGCACCGAGGGCTTCTATGCGAGCACCGCGTACGACAAGATGGGCATGAGGGCGTCGGAGACGGCCGAGATCGAGCTGCGCGACGTCTTCGTGACGGACGACGCCATGCTGGGGTCAAGGGGGCAGGGCTTCCGCGGCTTCCTCGAGGTGCTGGACGGCGGCCGCATCTCGATCGGCGCACTTGGCGTGGGCATTGCGCAGGCGGCACTCGACGCCGCGCTCCTCTACGCGCAGACGCGTGAGCAGTTCGGACAGAAGATCGGCCAGTTCCAGGCGATCCAGTTCAAGCTCGCCGACGTGGCGATGGAGGTGGAGATGGCGCGCCTGCTGGTCTACAAGGCAGCATGGCTCAAGGACCAGCACCTGCCGTTTGGACAGGTCGCGGCGATGGCGAAGCTCTTTGCCTCGGAGGCGGCCATGCGCGCGGCGACGCAGGCGGTGCAGATCCACGGGGGCAACGGCTACACGCGCGAGTATCCGGTGGAACGCTACCTGCGCGACGCCAAGCTGCTGGAGATCGGCGAGGGAACCTCGGAGATCCAGCGCGTCGTCATCGCGCGTGGACTGGGCCTCGGTCACTAGAACAGCGGCGCAAGGAGGACACATCTGATGGAGATCGCAAGCCCGATGGCAGGCATGCTGCTCCGGTATTCGGTGGGTGTTGGCGACACGGTGGCGCCGGGTCAGGAGGTCGCGGTGCTCGAGTCGATGAAGATGGAGGTCCCGGTGACGGCATCCGACGCGGGCGCGGTCTCGGGTCTCCTGGCGGAGGTGGGGGCGTTCGTGCAGGAAGGCGAGCCGCTGGTGTCGCTGCGATGAGCAACAGGCACGAGATCCTCGCCAGACGCCAGGAGATCGCGCAGGGCGGCAGCAGAAAATACCACGAGCAGGCGGCCGCGCGGGGCAAGCTCTTCGTGCGCCAGCGCCTCGACCTGCTGCTCGACCCCGGCAGCTTCGTCGAGGACGGCATGTTCGCGAACGACCTGGCGGGGGACTTGCCGGCCGACGGGGTCGTGACGGGGCTCGGGCGCATCGACGGCAGACCGGTCGCGCTGATGGCCAACGACTCCACCGTCAAGGCGGGATCGTGGGGCAGCCGTACCGTGGAGAAGATCCTGCGCGTGCAGGAGACCGCCGAGCGCCTCGAGGTGCCGCTCTTCTATCTCGTCGACTCGGCCGGCGCGCGCATCACCGACCAGGTGGAGATGTTCCCGGGCCGGCGCGGCGCCGGCCGCATCTTCTTCAACCAGGTGCAGCTGTCCGGCAGGGTGCCTCAGATCTGCATCCTCTTCGGACCGAGCGCAGCGGGCGGCGCCTACATTCCCGCGTTCACGGACGTCACGATCATGGTCGAGGGCAACGCCTCCATGTACCTCGGTTCGCCGCGCATGGCGGAGATGGTCATCGGCGAGAAGGTCTCGCTCGAGGAGATGGGCGGCGCGCGCATGCACGCCACGGTCAGCGGGTTGGGCGACGCGCTCCTGCCGACGGAGCAGGAGGCGATCGCCTGGGCGAGGCGCTACTTCTCCTTCATGCCGCAGAACTTCCGCTCAGGGCCCATCGCCAGACCCAGCCTGCCTCCGGTCGCAAAGGATCTCGCGGCCGTCATCCCCGAGAACCAGAACCAGCCGTTCGACATGCACGAACTGATCGAGGGACTCCTTGATCAGCAGAGCTTCCTCGAGATCAAGGAGCTGTACGCGCCTGAGTTGATCGTCGGCCTGGGCAGGCTCGACGGGCAGGTGGTCGGCGTCGTCGCCAACCAGCCCAGCGTCAAGGGGGGCGTGCTGTTCGTCGATTCCGCGGACAAGGCGGCGCGCTTCATCTGGCTCTGCGACGCCTTCTCGATTCCGCTCGTCTTCCTGTCGGACGTGCCAGGCTTCATGATCGGCACCAAGGTGGAGCGCCAGGGCATCATCCGACACGGGGCGAAGCTGATCACCGCGGTGTCGGAAGCGACGGTACCGAAGTACTGCGTGGTGGTGCGCAAGGCGTACGGCGCCGGCCTCTACGCCATGGCCGGCCCGGCCTTCGCGCCGGAGGCCACGATCGCGCTGCCGACCGCGCAGATCGCGGTGATGGGCCCGGAAGCGGCCGTCAACGCGGTGCACTTCAACCATATCCAGGAGCTGCCGGAGGCCGAGAGGCCGGCCTTCATCGCCGAAGAGCGCGAGCGCTACCGGCAGGACATCGACATCCGGCGGCTCGCTTCCGAGCTCGTGGTCGACGGCATCGTCCCACCGGAGGAGCTCCGCGGCGAGCTCGCGCGACGCCTCGCGGGCACCCCTGGGCGCACCGTGCGGCAGGCGCCGAAGCGACACGGCGTACCGCCGGTCTAGGAGGGATCGAGATGCAGGCGATCACGCTGCGCGAGGTGGGACTGCGCGACGGGCTGCAGGCGGAGGACCGCGTCCTCGCGACCTCCGAGAAGGTGGAACTGCTGCAGGCGCTCCTGCCGACGGGCCTGCAGAGGCTCGAGGTGACGTCGTTCGTACACCCCAAGGCCATTCCGCAGCTTGCGGACGCCGAGGAGTTCCTGGCGCGTGCCGACAAGCCGGCCGGTCAGATCTGGTCGGCGCTCGTACCCAACGCGCGCGGTGCCGTCAGGGCCGCGCAGGCGCCCGCGATCGACGAGTGGACGTTCTTCCTCTCCGCGTCCGAGGCGCACAACCAGGCGAACGTCCGCATGTCGGTGGGGGACTCGCTCAAGGCGGCCGCACAGGTGGCCGACGCCGCGTCTGCGGCGGGGCGGGCGATCTCGGGCGTGGTGGCCACGAGCTTCGTCTGCCCGTACGCGGGACCGACGCCGGTCGATGATGTGGTGCGCGTCGCGCGCGACCTGTACCAGCTCGGCTACGTGCGCCTGCTGTTCGGCGACACGATCGGGGCGGCGTCGCCCAGCATGGTGCGCCGGCTTGTACGGGCACTCCAGGATGCGCTGCCCGAGGCCGAGATAGGCCTGCATTTCCACAACACGCGCGGGCAGGCGCCGGCGAATGTGCTTGCCGGCGCGGCGGAGGGAGTGCACCTGTTCGACGGGTCGATCGGCGGCATGGGCGGCTGCCCCTACGCCCCCGGCGCCACAGGCAATGTCGCCACAGAGGACCTCTGCTGGCTTCTGGAGGCCGAGGGATACGCGACAGGTCTTGACCTGCCCGCGCTTGCGGCCGCCGCGCGCACGGCCGAGCGCCTGGTCGGCCGGCGCCTGCCGGGGGCTGTGATGCGCACCTTCGAGGAGTTGAGCTGCAGTGGCGATTGACGTGGCCGAGGGGCAGGTCGCGAGGGTGGTATTGAACCGCCCGGAGCGGCGCAACGCCCTCGACGTGGAGAGCCTGCGCCTCCTCGCGGAGACGTTCCAGAACCTTGGCGGGAACCCCGAGGTGCGGGTGATCGTCGTTTCCGGCGCTGGCGGCAACTTCTGCGCCGGAGCCGACCTCGCCGAAGTGCGCCAGGCGGACGACATGGCCGCGCGGCGCAGCTACTTCGGCGGCGTCGCGGACGTCATCCGGACGATGCGGGCGTGCGGCAAGCCGGTCATCGCAGCCGTCGAGGGCTTCTGCCTCGCGGGCGCGATGGGCATCCTGGCGGCGGCGGATCTCGCCTACGCGGCAGAGGATGCGCAGTTCGGCCTGCCCGAGGTGCAGATCGGCCTCTTTCCGATGGTGGTGCTGGCGCCGCTCGCGCGGCTGACAGGCATGCGCGCCTTGACCGATCTCGCCTTGACCGGCCGCCGTATCGGCGCCGACGAGGCGATGCGGATCGGCCTGCTCAATAGGGTGACGCCTGGCGGGGAACTTACGGCCGCCGTGGAGCAGAAGGCGGCGGAACTCGCCCGCCTCAGCCCTTTCATCGTCGCCATGGGGAAGGAGGCTCTCTCGGAGGTCTCCGACCTGCCGCTCCAGAGCGCGCTCCGCTACCTGCAGGGGATGGTCAGCCAGGTTGCCTCCAGTGCGGACGGGCAGGAGGGTGTGGCGGCCTTCCTCGAGAAGAGGAGACCCGAGTGGCGCGGTCGGTGAAGGATGGAGGCAACGAGCGTGCGGATTGCGGAACTCGGCGGTGCCGTAGGCGAGCGGGTCGAGATCCGGGGATGGGTGCAGGGCCTGCGCAAGAGCGGCGGCATCCGCTTCCTCGTCGTGCGTGACGGCACGGGACAGGTCCAGATGGTGCTGCGCGAAAAGGACGTGCCGGCTCAGGTCTGGGAGTCGAGCGCATCCCTGGCGCAGGAGACGTCGGTCATCGCGCGGGGACGCTGCCGTGCCGATGCGCGCGCGCCGTCGGGCGTGGAGGTCGATCTCGACGACGTGGAGATCGTGGGCCAGAGCGGCGAGTACCCGATCCAGCCGAAGGAGCACGGTGTGGACTTCCTGCTGGACCGCCGTCACCTCTGGCTGAGGAGCCAGCGCCAGGCTGCGATCATGCGCGTCAGGAGCCGCTTCGAGCAGGCGATCCGCAACTGGCTCGACGATCAGGGATTCGTCGCCGCCGATACGCCGATCCTCACGCCGTCGGCTTGCGAAGGTACGACGACGCTCTTCGAGACGACCTACTTCGACCAGAAGGCCTACCTGTCGCAGAGCGGCCAGCTCTACAACGAGGCCCTCGCACAGGCGCTCGGCAAGGTCTACTGCTTCGGTCCGGCGTTTCGCGCCGAGCGCTCCAAGACACGCCGCCATCTCATCGAGTTCTGGATGGTGGAGCCGGAGATGGCCTTCACGGACCTCGACGGCTGCCTCGAGACGGTGGAGCAGATGCTGAGCTACGCCATCGCGCAGGTGGTGGAGCGCTGCCCGGAGGACCTGCGGATCGTGGGCCGCGATCCCGAGGAGCTTGCGCAGGTGCGACCGCCTTTCCCGCGAATCTCCTACGACGGGGCGCTCGAGATCCTGCGTGAGGAGGGTCTCGAAGTGCCATGGGGCGAAGACTTCGGCGCCCCGCACGAGGCGGCGATCTCGCAGCGGTTCCGCCTGCCCGTCTTCGTGCACCGCTACCCGACGTCGGCCAAGGCATTCTACATGAAGCCCGACCCCGATCGGCCCGAGGTGGTCCTGAGCGCCGACCTGCTGGCGCCTGAGGGCTATGGCGAGATCGTCGGCGGCGGACAGCGCATCGACGACTACGACCTTCTGCTGCGGCGACTGCAGGAGCATGACCTGCCCCAGGAGGATTATGATTGGTATCTGGACCTGCGCCGCTACGGATCGGTGCCGCACTCCGGCTTCGGACTCGGCATCGAACGGACGCTGGCGTGGATGCTCAGGCTTGAGCATGTGCGCGAGGCGATCCCGTTCCCGCGCATGCTCTACAGGCTGCGACCCTAGGTTGGCGGGGTGATGCGGCGTGGCTGGGATTGGTGCGGACCTGCGGGCGGCGCGCGAAGCAAGGGAAATGTCGATCGCGGCCGTGCAGCAGGAGCTGCACATTCGTGAGCGGTACCTCAACGCGCTCGAACACGACGACTTCGATCAGTTCCCTGGCACTGTGTACGCGCGCGGCTTTCTGAGGAGCTATGCGCGCTACCTGGGCCTCGACGCGGAGGCTCTGCTCGCGCGCATGCCCAAGCCGGCGGAGCCGCCGCCGCAGCCGCCGCCAGAGTCGAACGAGCCGCCAAGGCGCCGCCAGGCGCGCCCGCTCACCGTTCGCCATTCAGGCAGCCAGTGGCCGTGGGTCGTCCTGCCGCTCATCTTCCTCGTGGCGCTTCTGTACTTCGTGGGTTCGCATCCGGGACTCTTCGGCGGTCCACAGAACCATACGCCGCCGGTGGCGACGACGGGCACATCCAAGCAGCACAACCGACCGAAGAAGCAGCATCAGAAGCCCACGAACCCGCAGACGGCCACGCTGACGCCGGCTGCGGCGTCGCAGGGCCCATACGGCGGGCCGCAGGCCAACTTCACGGTCGCGAAGGGGCCGATCACCGTCTCGCTGCAGCTGACCGCTCCCTGCTACGTCTACGTCGACATCGACAACGCGCCTTCCGCGCAGTCCAACGTGGTCCAGCCGTCCGGCACCTTGCAGTACACGGCGCAGCAGAGCATCGTGATCAAGATCGGCAACCCGCCCGCGGCGACCTTGATGGTCGACGGGCAGCAGGTGCCGCTGCAGGGATCGCAGGCCCAGTCCGTAGGGATTTCGGTGCAGCAGGGCGGGTAGGGCGGCCTGGGCGGCGCATGCTAACCTCCCGGAGGGGAGGACATGCGCCGCCTCGTTGCGCTCACATGGTTCATGTTCGCACTCGTCGCCTGGGCCGTGACGGCAAGGGCCGCACCGCCGGAGCCGCCGCATCTCACCTCGGGCGCGGCGCTGCTGATCGACGCGACGAGCGGCGAGGTGCTCTACAGCCGCTCAGGGTACGTGCGCCGGTCGCCCGCCAGCACGACCAAGCTCCTCACGGCGCTTGTCGCCGTCCGCGAGGGGCAGCTCGGCAAGGTCGTGGAGGTATCGCGGCAGTCGGCCGCGGTCGTCGGATCGAGCGCGCACCTGCGCGCAGGCGACCGCTACACCTTGCGCGAGCTGCTCGAGGGCATGCTGCTCCGTTCCGGCAACGACGCGGCCCACGCCATCGCGACGGCCGTGGCGCCGGACATCCCCGCGTTCGCCGAGCGCATGAACCGCATGGCCCTCGCGATCGGCGCGCGGCAGACCCATTTCGTCAATCCGCACGGGCTGACGGCCGCCCACCACTTCACGAGCGCCAGCGACCTGGCCGTCATCGCCCGGGTCGCGCTTGCGCAGCAAGAACTGCGTCGCATCGTGGCGTCGCAGGAACTCACGCTGACTCCAGAAGGCGCAAGGGGGCGCGCGATACGCAATACGAATGCGCTCCTGGGCAGCTACCTTGGTGCCGACGGCGCCAAGACCGGTACGACCAACGCGGCTGGCAAGTGCCTCGTGGCGTCGGCCCGGCGTGAGGGCGTCCATCTGATCGCGGTGGTGCTCAAGGGTGGTGACCGCTACGGCGACGCGACGCGCCTGCTCGACTGGGGCTTTCGCCGGGACGGCGGTGCACTGGTGCTCGACCGTGGCAGGGTCCTCGGGCATCTTCAGGACGGCAGGCCGCTCGTGCTCGCGCATCGCATGGCGGGAACGATTCTCGACGGGGAGCCGGTGCGGCTTCATCTCGTGCGCCGTGCGGGAGATCTGGCGGATGGCGGGGTAGGCGGAGTCGCGCTGCTCATGCGCGGCGGGGACCCGATCGCCGCGTCGCCGCTTGTGACGACGCCGCGGCCGAGGCCGTGGTGGCTCGGCCCGATCCGCCGGCTCCTGCCCGGGGGCGTTGACCCGGGTTCCCTTCACTCCCTATAATCTCATCGGATATGAGTTCGGATGTCATCCGGGCAGGGGGCCGCCGGCCAGGCGGTCCCCCAGTGTGCCTAGGGAAGGGGTCAGGGTTCGTTGGCGAAGATCGTCGGCATCGACCTGGGCACGACCAACTCGGTGGTCGCGGTGATGGAAGGCGGCCAGCCGACCGTGATCGTGAACGCCGAAGGATCGCGCACGACGCCGTCCGTTGTCGCGTACCAGAAAGGCGGCGAGAGGCTCGTCGGCCAGCTCGCGCGGCGTCAGGCCGTGCTCAATTCCGAGAATACCGTCGCATCCGTGAAGCGTTTCATCGGCCGGCGCTACGACGAGGTGGAGCTTGAGCGCAAGCGGGTTCCCTACAAGGTGACGCGCGGCCAGAGCGGCGAGGCGCGCATCGAGGTGCCTGCCGCAGGCAAGGAGATGTCGCCGGAGGAGATCTCCGCCGCCGTCCTGCAGAAGCTGAAGGGAGACGCCGAGCGCTACCTGGGGGAGACCGTCAGCCAGGCGGTCATCACCGTGCCGGCCTACTTCAACGACGCGCAGCGCCAGGCCACCAAGGACGCCGGTCGCATCGCCGGTCTCGAGGTCCTGCGCATCATCAACGAGCCGACCGCCGCGGCGCTCGCCTACGGTCTCGACAAGAAGAAGGACGAGACGATCCTCGTCTTCGACCTCGGCGGAGGCACCTTCGACGTCTCCATCCTCGAGGTGGGAGACGGCGTCTTCGAGGTGAAGTCGACGAGCGGCGACACGCACCTGGGCGGCGACGACTACGACGAGCGCATCGTCAACTGGATCGTCGACGAGTTCAGAAAGCAGCAGGGCATCGACCTCCGTGCGGACCGCCAGGCCCTGCAGCGCCTCCTGGAGGCGGCCGAGAAGGCCAAGATCGAACTCTCCAGCATGACCGAGACGTCGATCAACCTGCCGTTCATCACCGCGGACCAGAACGGTCCGAAGCACCTCGACCTGCGCCTCGGGCGCGCGCGCTTCGAGGAATTGACGCGCGACCTGACCGAGCGCTGCGCCGGCCCCGTGCGCCAGGCGCTCTCGGACGCGGGCCTCAGCGAGAAGCAGATCGACGAAATCGTGCTGGTGGGCGGGTCGACCCGCATGCCGGTCATCCAGGAGCTCGTGCAGAAGCTCACGGGCAAGGAACCGAACCGCGGTGTCAACCCGGACGAGGTGGTCGCCGTGGGCGCCGCGATCCAGGCCGGCGTGCTCGGCGGCGAGGTCAAGGACATCGTGCTCCTGGACGTCACGCCGCTCTCGCTTGGCATCGAGACCCTCGGCGGCGTCATGACGAAGCTCATCGAGCGCAACACCACCATCCCGACGCGCAAGAGCCAGACCTTCACGACGGCTGCCGACGGCCAGACGTCCGTCGAGGTGCACGTCCTGCAGGGCGAGCGCGACATGGCCGCGGGCAACCGCACCTTGGGCCGGTTCCACCTGGACGGCATCCCGCCGGCGCCGCGCGGCGTGCCACAGGTCGAGGTCACATTCGACATCGACGCCAACGGCATCGTCAACGTGTCGGCCAAGGACCTCGGCACGGGCCGCGAGCAGCGCGTGACGATCACGGCGTCGACGCAGCTGGGCCGCGACGAGGTGGACCACCTCATCCGCGAGGCGCAGGAGAAGGCACAGGAGGACAAGGCGGCGCGCGATCTCGCCGAGGCGCGCAATCGCGGCGAATCGCTGATCTACGCGACGGAAAAGTCCCTCTCGGACCTCAAGGACAAGGTCCCGGCGGACGACAAGAGCCAAGCCGAAGCCGCCATCGCGAGCCTGCGGGACGTGCTCGGCAAGGACGACCGCCAGGCGATCGAGGAGAAGACGAAGGCCCTCGAGCAGATCTCCTACAAGTTCGCGGAGGAGCTCTACAAGCAGGCGGGGGCCGCAGGGCAGCCCCCGGGCGATGGGGCGCCTCCGCCCGGGGAAGGCCCCACCGTGGAGGGCGACGTCACGAACTGAGGGAGAACGTGCCGGGAGCGGCGCCCTGCGAGGGCGCCGCTCCCCGGTTCTCGCGGGTCAGTCGGGCAGGTGGGAGAGGTCGGCCAGGAAGGCCTCGGCGGCCGCCCTGGCCGAATAGCGGTGGCGCACGTCCTCCCTCGCCGCGTCGCCCAGCGGGCGAGCCTGCCGCATGGCCGCCTGCAAGGCGGCCGCCAGGGCCTTGGGATCGTTCGGCGGCACGAGGAGCCCGTTGCGCCCGCTGTCGATCAGCTCCCTCAGTCCACCGATCGCGCTGGCGACCACAGGCCTGCCAGATGCCATCCCCTCGAGCACCGAGATGGAGGTGGCCTCCTCGACGCCGGCGACCGGTACGGACGGAACGGCGATGCAGTCCGCGGCGGCGTAGTAGCCGGCCATCGCGGCGTGCGGCTGGGCGCCCGTGAAGACGACGCGGTCGCCGAGCCCGCTGTCGCGCACCTGCGCTTCCAGGCGCGAGCGGTCGACGCCGTCTCCGACGATGAGGAGCCGCGCCTCAGGCCAATCCATGAGTGCCGTGACGGCCACGTGGACACCGTTCTTCGGCGTGAGGCGCCGAGGGCAGAGCACGAGGGGGCCGTCGCCGAAGCCAAGAGCCCTGCGCGCCGACTCCCGGTCCGGCAGCCCGTCGGCCCAGGCCATGTCGATGAAGTTCGGCTGGACGCGCACGTCGCGACGCCCGCAGCTCGCGAGGATGTGCTCCGCGATGCGGCTGTCGACGGCGACGACGCGGTCTGGCGCCCGGTATCCGGCATCCTCCCAGCGTGCGAAGACCCTCTCGCCATAGCTCCCCTCGCGCAGACCGCGGCGGCTGAGGGCCTCCCGCGTGAAGTAGCCGTGGACGGTGAGCAGGCAGGACCGACCGGCGGCCCGGGCGGCCAGCGCCGCCAGGACGTCCTCCGCGACGATGCGGCTCTCTCGCGGCTGCGCGGCGATGGCCTCGCGCAGGAGAATAAGGCGCACCCTGTGGGACCACACGACGCCGCGGTCGCCGCCGAGCAGCTGGAGCAGCCGCGAAGGCGCACGGCCCACAACATCGAGGCGCAGGCCGGCGTGGCGGCGAGGCGTCACCACCGTGACCTCGTGACCGAGCTGCTCCATGGCCCGCGACAGAGTGGCGACATGCGTCGACAGCCCGCCGGCATGCGGGTAGTCGAAGACGGTCGCGAAGACGATTCTCATCGCTCCACCCCCATGGCCTGGACGAGTGCGTCGCGCGTGGCCCGCACCGTCGTGTCGAGACTGAAGCGCCTCGCCTGACTGCGTGCCGCCGCGGACAGCGCGCTGCGTCCCGCAAGGGCCAGCTGCACTGCATGCGCGAGATCCACGGCGTCCCCTGAGCGGAACAGCACGCCGCCTTCGCCCACCACCTCCGGTAACGCGCCGACGTCGCTGGCCACGACCGGTACCCCCTGCGCCATCGCCTCGACCGCCGCAAGCCCGAAGCCTTCGGCGCGCGAGGGGACCAGCATCAGGTCGGACGCGGCGACGATCGCCGCGAGGTCCTGGCGGTAGCCGAGAAAGTGGACGCGCCCGCCGCAGCCGAGGTCGCGTGCGAGCTCCGCCAACGCATCGCGCTCCGGCCCCTCGCCCATGACCGCGAGCTTGGCCTGCGGCAGGAGAGGCAGGGCGCGCAGTGCGACGTCGATCCCCTTGGAGGGGTGCAGGCGGGCCGCGATGGCAAGCAGCGGGCGTCCAGGCACGAGCGAGGGCAGGGTCGTGAGGTCGGCTGGGGGTGGCGGCGCGATGCCGTTCGGCACGACGACCACGCTGCCCGCGAGCGCCCCGCGTCCCGCGAGGTCATCCGCGATCGCCGCCGATACGGCGATCAGCATCCGGCTAAGGTGCAGGGTGGCACCATCGAGCAGCAGCGCGGCTTCGGCCGCCGCACGGCTGCGGTAGTCCTGCGCGAGGAAGCTGTGCACCGTCGTGACGACCGGCACGCCCCGCATGCGCCCGCAGACGCGCCCCAGCAGGTTCGCCCGCAGACCGTGCGTGTGCAGCACGTCGGGACGCAGCCGCAGGAGGGCTGCGAAGGCACGGCTCTGCGCTGCGCGGTGCAGCTCTGCGCCGTCCGGGGCAAGATGATCGCGGCCCAGCGAGAGGAACGACACGTCGTCGGTCCGGCCGAGACCGGGCAGGACGTCCCGCATGTAGCGCGCGGCTCCGCCTCCGTCGCCGCCGCCATAGACTTCCACGATGCGCACTGGGTCATCTCCTCATGGCGGCAATGCGCCGGCCTGGAGCCCGCAGCACCCGCGCCAGCAGCCCGAGCGCATCGTGGCCCCTCTTGCCGCCCAGCAGCCGCAGCAGTGCGATGAACAGGAGCAAGAGCGCGATGCCGCCCACGAGCACCAGCCCGAACTGCATCAGGCGGCCGCGCACGAACCCGAGGCGCGAGAGCGCGAGGCCGAGTGGCGCGATCGGAGCCGCAGCGACGAGCGCCCAGAGGTAGGGGCGTACCGAGATCACATGGCGGCCGACCAGTATCCGCTCGAGAATGTAGAGGGTGATGATGAAGTAGAGTGCGCCGTCGATCGTCGTCCCGAGCGCGATGCCCGGGGCGCCCATGATGTGCATGAGCACATAGTCGAGGATGGCGTTGAGCGCGATGAAGAAGGCGCTCACGTAGGCGAGGGTGCGCGTGTTCTTGTACGAGAAGAAGGCCCGGGCGACGAACTGCTGCATCGTGCGGAAGATCAGCGAGCCGGCATACGCGGCCACGATCGACGCCGTCGCGAGCACGGCGGCGTGGTGGAAGCGCCCGTAGCCGTAGACGACATTGGTCGCCGGCGCGGCGAATCCGATGAGCAGCAGGGCGATCGGCACAGTGGCAACCCATGTGAGATAAAGTGCCCGGTCCACCGCCCGGATCAGGCCGAGCGCGTCGTCGTCCTGCGCGTGCTGGGCGAAGTCCGGAAACAGGACCGTCGCCAGCGAGGAACCGAACAGGCTGACCGGCAACTCGAGAAACTGGCCGCCGAAGGTCAGCTCCACGAGGCCGCCTGTGGCGAGCGACGAGGCAAAGGCCTGGTCCACGAGGAAGTTGACCTGCCCCACGACGGATGAGGTCATCTGGGTCGGCAGCAGGCGGATGGCGTGCCAGGCACGCCGCCACGTCTCCGCCGTCGGACGTCGGAAGGGGCGGGTGGACGGCAACATGTAGAAAAGGGAGAGCGTAGCACCGAGCAGGAACGCGGTCCCCGTGCTGATGACGCCGAAGTGATGCAGCAGCACCAGCACGATCACATTCGTCAATGAGCGCACCAGGTTCGCGGCCGACAGCGGCACGAAGCGGCGCACGGCGTTCAGGCGCGCGGTCCAGAGAGCTGCCAGGTCCAGCGGGATCAGCATGAGCGCGAAGAGCCAGACGAGCCCGGAGGCGAGGCGGATGCCCTTCGGCGTCAGCCCGCGGAAGACGTACGGCAGGTAGTGGGGCGCCAAGAGGCCGAGTGCGAGCACGAGCGGTATATGCACCGCCAGGATGAAGCGGGTGATGGCCGCGTTCAGGCGCGGCGCGTCTTCGGGGTCCTCATGGAAGAACGGGACGGTGACCGTGGAGAGGCCCTGGTTCACGATCGAGTTGATCGCCTGCGGCACGGCCTGCGCCGCCTGGATGGCGTCTCCGAGGACGCCGGCGCCGAAGAAGGCGCCGATCAGGGTGGTGCGCAGGACCCCAGCGAGCTTGCCGAGCAGGGTCCAGGACATGACGGTGATGGTGGCGGATGCGCGGCCCTGCTGCGCAGGCTGCGGGCTAGGCATCGGGTTTCACGTCCAGCCGGCCGTCGTATCCGCCAGGCGCCCCCACATCCGAGCCCGGGCCGCGCTGCTGCAGCAGCGTAAAGATGCGCTGCGCACCGGCGAAGGCGAGCCGCCGCTGTTCCGCCGCGTACGCCCGCAGCCGGACGTTCCACCCGGAATGGTCGCGCAGTGCGGCGAGCAGCGCCGCCGGCGCCTCGCCGGCGCGCGCCACCGGCAGCCAGAGGCCGTACGGCCCGAGCGCGTCGTGGAGCTCCGACACCTTGGTGTCGTAGGCGAGGCCGAGGCTTGGTACGCCCTGTGCCGCGGCGAGCAGCCCGGCGTGCAGGCGCATGGCGATGACCGCGCCGCAAAGCGCGTAGCGGTCGATGATTTCGGGGAGCGTCGGCAGGACTGGCGGGACGTCGACCTGATCGCGGCCGAGAAGATCCTGCAGGGCCTGTCCGACTTCAAGGTCCTGGCGCTCGAACGGCAGGAAGACGATCGGCCCCGGGAACCAGCCGTGGACGGCTCTCAGGCCGCGTGCCACCGCTTGCAGGTCGAGGCCGGGCCAGCGCCGCAAGGAGATGCCGAGCTGCTGGCCGCCGCTGCGCTGCGGCAGGTCCAGGGCCCACGCGAGATCCGGCAGGATTTCCGCGTCGAGGCCGGCAAGGCGCAGCAGGGACTGCGAGGCCTTGTCGCGCACGGTGAGCGCAGCCGACCGGCGCAGCACCTCCGCCACCTGGGGCACGGACGTGTAGTGCAGCGGCCCGACGCCCACGGCCCAGAAGACGAGCGGAACGCCGTAGCGGTTGGCCCAGCGCGCCAGGGAGAGCGTGCGGCCGAGCGTGCCGCGGATGCCGCGGCGCCCCGAGATGTCCTGCAGGAGCCCGCCGCCGCCGAGCACGAGCGCGTCGCTCTGGCGCAGGGCGATGGCACGGCGCATCACGTCGCGGAAAATGGATCGGTCCAAGGCGCGAATGCCATACGTGGCGCGTGTGAACGCGGGATTGCCGGAGAGGACCGTCAGGTCGACGGGCCTGCCGGCCGCACCCACCAAAGCCAGAAGGCCAGAGAGCACGGCTTCGTCGCCCAGGTTGTAGCCGCCATAGAAGCCTGAAGCGAGGAGGCGCAGCGCGCGGTCGCTCATGATGGCTATGGTATAATACTTTCCGCTTGTCTGCACCGCCAAGACCGGAGGTGGGCCTGTGCGCCGCAAGTTCAACGGTTTTGACATCCTGATCGCGGTTGTCATTGTGGTCGGTCTGGTGTTCCTTGGCCGCAAGGCCCTGAACCACACCGGCACGCTCGTGCCCCAGCAGACCGTGGTCTTCACGGTCACCTCGCAGGCGACGCAGAACGCCTCCACCTTCGTCGCCAACATGGTGCCAGGCGGCACGGTCATGGTCTCGGCAGCGGGATCCTATGTACCGCTTGGCAGGCTGACGTCGGTGCAGGTCATCCCGTATGTCACATCGATCGCCAACGGCAAGGGCCAACTCGTCCGGGCGACCGATCCCGTCGAGAAGCAGCTGATCTTGGCGATCTCAGCCAAGGCCGTGGTCAGCGGCAAGAAGGTAACGATCAACGGCAACCCGTTTCTGATCGGCCAGGATCTGCTCATGCAGGAAGGCGGGGCGCAGATCAGCGGCTATATCACGAACGTGCAGGAGCCCTAGGCCGTGGAGCGCTTCATCGCAGGGGTCGAGGAGAGCGCCATCTTCCGGTTCGTGCGCGACCTCAACCTGGCGCTGTGGACGGTCTGGCAGGGATCGTGGCTGGGCGGCGAAGTGGAGAAGCTCGCCGCGTGGGTGCGGCGCAGTTTCACCGCATCCTGCTTCGTGGAGCGGGGAGAACCCGCGCCCTCGGCCATTGCCAGCTGGCTGCGCCGGCAGTTGGGCGCCGAAAGGTCGCTTGCCCCGGCAAGCCGGCTGGAGCTTTACGGGCTCTACTTCTTCGTCTTCTTCGTTCCGGTCGAGCTCTTCCTCGAGACGCATCTGCCGCATGCGATCACCTATCTCGGCGATTTGACGCTCGTGCTGCTCGCGCTGGGGACGTTCATCCGCCTGAACCGCGCGAGCTGGCCGTTGCGGCGCACCCAGGCCGACCTGCCTGCGCTCCTGATCTTCGGCGCGGCGGTCCTGTCGGCGCTTTGGAACTTCGTGCCGCTCGACATCGCCTTCTTCGGCATCCGCGCCTACCTCGAGTACTACGCGCTCTACCTCGTGCTCGTCTACCTGCCGTTTGCGGAAGGCCGACGGCGTGAGCTCATCGTCTGGTTCCTGGTGCTGGCAGCCGCGATCGCGCTACTCGGGGACGCACAGAAGTTCCTGCACGTCGCGACACCGCGCGAGTGGCTTTCGGCGGCCGAAACCGCCACCACGCGCGCCTACGGCACGATGGCCAATCCGAACACGTTCGGAGGGTTCCTCGTCTGGGCCCTTGCGCTCTTCCTCGCGCTGCTGTTCGGGCGCGTGCGCGGCGGTCTGCGCACTCTGGCCATGATCGGCGTCGTGATCGCCGCGCCGGCCCTCGTCTTCACCCTCTCGCGCGAGGCCTTGCTCGCATTCGCCGCAGGTGCCGTCATCATCGCGGTCGTGCTCGACCGACGGTTCCTGCTGCTTTTGGTGCTCGGGGCGGCGCTTCTGCCCTTCGCGGATCCACACCTCGTGCAACGCTTCACGTATGCCCTGAGCTCCGGCTACCTCACCACGAGCAGTTCCTACGGCCGCCTGCTGTTCTGGAGCCGCGGCCTGCAGGCGTTCCTGGCCCAGCCGATCCTGGGCTGGGGGCCGGGACGGTTCGGCGGCAGCGTGGCGCATCTCTACGGTTCGCCCGTGTACGGACTCTACGGGCTCGGCTTCAACCCGATCATCGACTCCCAGCACGTGCAGATGCTTGTGGAGCTCGGCCTGGTCGGCTACATCGCCTACATCTGGCTCGGCGTGGCGGCTGTGCGGGCGGGTCTGCGGCTCTACCGGGAGGATCTCGACCCGTTCTGGCAGGCGATGGGCCTGGCGCTCGCGGCAGGCACCGTCGGCCTCTACATCCAGTCGTTCTTTGCCTCGCTGCTCGAGACGCATCCGGTGATCATCGTCTTCTGGCTGATGTTCGGCATGGTGGCGTGGCGCATCAAGGCGAATCGCGAGACAGCCGCGGCGCGGCTCGGCACGTGAAAGGCTGATTCTCGGGAAGACAGAGAGGCCCGCCCGCAGATGCGGACGGGCCTCTCTGTCCGTGACCGATGTTGCTGCTGCCGCGAATCCCGTCCGAGCGGCGCCCCCTCTGTGCCTCGCGGGCGGTCGTGCGCCGCGAGGTGTTCAGCGGCCGGCCGGAGCGCGGTCGGGGCGATGGAGGTAGGCCCGCACGAGGAAGACGGGCAGGACCAGCATGCGGCGAAGGCGGCGCGGCTCGCGGTACAGGCGGTACAGCCACTCGAGGCCCGCGCGGCGCATGGCGGCGGGAGCGCGGGGCACACGCCCTGCCAGGACATCCAAGGAACCGCCGACGCCCATGCGCACCTTTGTGCCCGTCCGCTCCCCCCACTGCAGCAGGAAGCGCTCCTGGGCGGGTGAGCCGAGCGCCACAAAGAGCAGGTCCGGATGCGCCTTGGCAATCTCTGCGGCCACTTCCCCGGCGTCCTCAGGGCTGAAGTAGCCGTCGCGCCGGCCCGCGATGACGAGGGAGGGGAAGCGGCGCAAGAGCTCCACGGCCGCGGCCTCGTTGACTTCCGGCCTGGCGCCGAGCAGGAAGATGCGCCAGTTGCGTTTGGCCGCCTCCGCGATGAGCAGGAGCATCAGGTCGACACCGGTTACCCGGCTCCTGACCCTGCCGCCGCGCAGTCTGCTCGCCAGCACGATGCCGACCCCGTCGGCGATGCGCAGACCGGCGCGCTCGATGAAAGCGCGCAGTTCGGCGTCGCGCTGAGCCTTCATGACCTTTTCCGGGTTGATCGCGATCACCAGAAGCGGCGGGCGCTCCCCGGCGACGGCCAGGCGTGCCGCCGCCAGAGCTCCCTCGTTGTCCACCGGATCGACCGGAATGCCCAGGAAGCGCTCGGCCATCTTCTCAGATCCGCCAGTACGTGAGGCCGAGTTCCTGCAGGTTCTCCGCGCTGCGCAGCCAGTTGCGCGTGTCGGCGACGAGC
Source organism: Bacillota bacterium (assembly GCA_021845645.1). The sequence goes on along the minus strand of JAJZVM010000001.1, from coordinate 87,282 downwards.
GCGCCACGGTGCAGCGCCAGCAGGTGCGAGGGGTCCGAGAGCCACGACTCGAGTTCGTGCTGGCGGCTGAGGAGCATCAGGGCATGCGCCCCTTCGACAGCCCAGAGCGGGTCGTCGCCCTTGAAGGCGAAGGCCTGCGGCACCGCGGGGTCGACCGCCCGGACTTCCGCGCCGGCGTCGAGGAGCAGCTGGCATACCTCGATCGGAGGCGAGAGTCTGGCGTCGTTCGAGTAGTCCTTCATCGCCAGGCCGAACACGGCGATGCGAGGCGTCCCGCCGTCGGCGAGCGCACGCGCGTGACCGAGGACCCGCTCGGCCAGCACCTGCGGTACGGCAGCGTTCGTACGTCGGGCGGCGAGCAGTGTCGGAGTTTCGATGCGATTTGCCTCGGCGAAGGGCAGGAAGTAGGAGAGGGCCAGCGGCAGGCAGAAGCCGCCGACGCCGGGACCGGGTTCGAGCAGGTGGACGCGTTCGTGCGTGTTGGCGAGCCGGATGACCTCGAACACGTCGACGCCGGCCGCTTCGCAGGCGCGGGCAAGCTCCTGTGCGATGGCGATGTTCACGTCGCGCTGGACGTTCTCGATCACCTTCGAGAGCTCGGCCGCCTCCACCGACTCCGTCGTGGCGATGCCGGCCCGCGTCACGAACGATACGACCTCCCGCGCCCGCGCGAGCGACGCCTCGTCGAATGCGCCGAGGATCACCGGCATCGCCCGGAACTCGTGGAACGCGCGGCCTTCGGCGATGCGCTCGGGGCAGTATGCGGCGTAGACGTCGACGCCCGGCCGCCTGCCGAGCGCCTCGAGCACCTGCAGGAGGTCGCGGCGGGTGGTGCCCGGAGGCACGGTGCTGCGCAGCAGGATGAGGTGGCCCTGGCCCGCGGCCTGGGCCACCTCGCGCAGGGCGCCTTGCAGTGCGGAGAGGTCTAGTGCGTCGCCGCGGTGCGGGATGCCGACCGTGACGATGGTCGCGTCGGCGCTGCGGGTGGCTTCGGGCGCATCGGCGAGCAGATGGTAGCGGCCGGAATTCAGGGCGTCGCGCAGGATGGTCGAGATCGGCTTTCCGTCGTCGGATTCGAGGTGGTGGGTGATGCCTTGCGCAAGTTCCTGGCGGAGGTTTTGGTCGATCTCGGCACCGAACACTTCCGCACCGGACTGCCAGTATGCTAGGGAGAGCGGCAGGCCGACGAAGCCGAGGCCTACGACGGCGACCTTGAGAGAGGCGCTCTGGGACAAGAGGTGTCACTCCCATTCAGCGAACTCTGGGCGCGCTCGCTGAATGCCAGTGTAGCCAATCGGGGCGCGGCGGTCGAGGACGCTCAGCTTGCGGCTTTGGCGTGCTCCTTCGCCGCGTCCTTCAGCAGCTGGTCTACGGTGACCAGCTTGTACCCCTCTTTGCGCAGTCCCGAGATGATGGCAGGCAGGGCGATATCCGTCTGCTTGCAAGTATCGGATGCGTGCAGCAGCACGATGTCGCCGGGGTGGGCGAAGCGGAGCACGCGGCCCGCGATCACGCCGACGCCGGGATTCATCCAGTCGTGGGAGTCGGTGCCCCAGAGCACGACGGTGTAGCCGAGCTGCTGGGCGACTTCCAGGGTCCGCTGGTCGTAGTCGCCGTTCGGCGGACGCACCATGTCAGGCCGCTTGCCGGCCAGGGGCTCGAGGATGGCCTGTGCCGCGAGGATGTTCTGGGAGACGCCTTGGCGCGAGAGCCCCGAGTAGTTGACGTGCGCCTGGCCGTGGCTCTCAAGCTGAAAGCCGTCCCGGCGCAGTTCGGCGACGATCTCGGGGTGCTGCCCGCTCCAGGGGCCGGAGAGAAAGAAGGTGGCAGGCACCTTCTCGCGCACCAGGATGGCGATGATCTTTGGCGGCATCACCGTGCCCCATGAGATGTCGAAGGTGAGTGCGAGCTCCTTTTGCGTCATGGCGACCGTGCGCAGGGGGGACGGCGGAGACGTCGCGGTTACGGGACTTGGCGGCGTGCGGCCGAAGAAATAGAGACTTGAGGCGACAAGGACGAGGCCGAGTGCGACCGTGAGCCGGCGCACGGCGAGGCTCTCACCCTTCCAGAACCCCATGGCGCATCCCTCCGGCCCATGCCTATGGCGGTCATGGCGGTCCCTAGAAGGTGGAGCCGCGTTAAGACTGGTCTTCCTGTTCGAGCCAAGGCAGGGCCCTCAGATCGTCCGGCGCCGCTGCGGCGGGATGCGTCAGGTAGTCGAGGCGCATCTCCGCGCTGCGGATGCGGAGGATCGCCTCGTCGATCAGACGCGGATCGTCGGCGGCATTGAACAGGCGATAGGCATTCGCCAGCTCGTCTTGTGCCCGTGCGAGATCGTTCTCATCCGGCATCGATCTCCCTCCTCCGTCAACAGTTGGTGTGGCCGCGTGCCCTGGCGCCTGCACGGAATGCCGCAACAGGCATAGGTTGTCGGTTCATGTGTATGCGCGACGTCATGGCAAGCACGCCATGGCTTGCCCTACGGCTGCCTGCCGTCGCGTGCTATAGTTTGTAGTGTTCCCGGCACATGAGGAGGCTGCCGTCATGCGGTTTCAAGCGCGCCGCATCGCGGCTGCCGCGGTGGCGCTGGTGGCTACGCTCGCCGTGCTTTTCGGCTTGCAGCGTTGGCTCTTTCAGACCCAGACTTCGACTCCACTAGAGCAGCAACTCGAGCATGTGGCAGGCGTGCGCAAGGTGACGCTCGACTTCGCCAAGTCGCCTGGCACTGTGCATGTCGCGCTCTCCCGCGTGAGCGACATCGAGACGACGTATACGGCACTTGCCGCACGCGTGGAGGCGCTTGCGCCCGGATCCGCCATCGTCGTCGCCGGCACGTCTGACGGGCGGATCGCTGCGGCGGCGCAGGACCTTAGCTTTCCCATCGCACAGGGGCTGGCGACGGGCCAATTCGTGGCCATGCGCCAGAACGTGCTGGACGACGCTCGACGCGACCGCGTGACCGCGCGCATCTACATCGACCAGCAGAATGTCTACCTCGCACTTTACGACCAGGCGCACACCGCCTATTTCATCTACCCCCGGGAGGCGAAGTAAGGCATGTGGAAGTGGGTGCTCGGCGGCGTCGCGCTCGGTGCTTTGATCTACATGCTGACGCTTGGCATCGATCCGTTGCCGATCCTCTTGCTGCTCGGCCTGGCGCTCATCGTGCTCAACGTGCCGGCCCTGAAGGGGCTGACCCGGAGCTTTGCGCAGCCGGTGCGCGCCGCATCGGGCGGGACGATCAGCTTCCAGGACATCGGCGGGCAGACGTCGGCCAAGCAGGAACTCGTCGAGGCCCTTGACTTCCTGCAGGACCCTCAGGCCGTGCAGGAGCTCGGCATCCGGCCGCTCAAGGGGATCCTTCTGACCGGCCCGCCCGGCACCGGCAAGACGCTCCTGGCCCGCGCCGCGGCACAGTACACGGGTTCCGCCTTCCTCGCCGCGGCCGGTTCCGAGTTCATCGAGATGTACGCCGGTGTCGGCGCGCAGCGCGTGCGGGACCTCTTCCACCGCGCCAGGCAGCTCGCGCGGGAGCAGGCGCGGCAGGCGGCGATCATCTTCATCGACGAGGTCGAGGTGCTCGGCGGCAAGCGTGGCCAGAACCAGGGGCACCTCGAGTATGATCAGACGATCAACCAGCTGCTCGTGGAGATGGATGGGCTTCGCAGTGCCAAGGACGACGTGCAGGTGCTGGTCATGGCCGCCACCAACCGCGCCGACCTTCTCGACGAAGCCCTGACGCGCCCTGGCCGCTTCGACCGGATCGTACGCGTCGAACTGCCGGACCGCGCCGCCCGGCGCGAGATTCTCGAACTGCACACGCGTCACAAGCCTCTGGCCGACGACGTCGACCTCGACCGGGTCGCCCGTGAGACGTTCGGCTTCTCCGGAGCACATCTGGAGTCCCTGACGAACGAGGCCGCGATCATCGCGATGCGCAGGGGTGTGCGCAAGATCGGACAGGAGCACTTCATCGAGGCTGTGGACAAGGTCATGTTGGGCGAGAAGCTCGATCGCCGCCCAACGCCCGAGGAACTCGAGCGCGTCGCCCTGCATGAATCCGGGCATGCGCTGGTGGCCGAAACGCTCCGACCGGGATCGGTCGCCTCGATTACCATCACGTCACGCGGCGGGGCGCTCGGCTATGTGCGCCAGGCGCCGCAGGACGACCGCTACCTGCACACAAAGCAGGAGATCGAGGACGACATCGCGGTGGCGCTGGCGGGCATGGTGGCGGAGGAACTCACGCTTGGCGGGCGCAGCACGGGAGCGCTGCAGGACTTCGAGCAGGCCTTCGATCGCGGACGCCTCTTGATCTTCTCCGGCATGTCGCCACTCGGCGTCGTGAGTGAAGACACCCTGCCGGAGTCGGACCTTCACCTGGCGCTCACGCAGGTGGTGCATGAGGTCGAGACGAAGGTTCGGGAGCTTCTCCTGACCCACGTCCAGGACCTGCGCGTGGCGGCGTCGCGGCTGTGCGAGTCCGAGCGGCTCAGCGGCGCGGAGCTTCGGCGGATCTGCAGCCTGCCGGACCTGGGGGAAACTCCGGCCAAGGAGTTGGCGGCGGCTACCTAGGAGGCGACGCGATGCGCGGCGAGATCTTGTCGGTCGGGACGGAACTGCTCTTGGGACAGATCGTGAACACGAACGCACGCGAGCTTGCCCTCAGACTCGCGGAAGCGGGCGTGTTCGTCTATTATCAGGTTACGGTGGGTGACAATCGGCAGCGGCTCCTCTCCGCATACCGCGAAGCCCTGGACCGCTCCGATGTCGTCGTCGTGACAGGAGGTCTCGGCCCGACCTACGACGACCTGACCAAGGAGACGCTCGCAGACGCGCTCGGCGTCCCGCTGGTGCCTGACGACCAGGCCATGCAGGTGCTGCGCGCCTGGTTTCAGTCGCGCGGCCTGCAGATGTCGGCGATCCAGGAGAAGCAGGCGCTGTGCCCCTTGGGCGCCGAACTACTGAGGAATCCGGTCGGATCCGCGCCGGGGGTGCTCTGGCAGAAGGACGGCAAGCTTGTCGCCCTCTTGCCCGGCCCGCCGCACGAGATGCGTGCCATCTTCGAGGAGTCCGTCTTCCCGCGGATCCGCGCCTTGAGCGGCGAACACCTGCAAAGTCGGTTGCTGCACGTCGCCGGCATCGGCGAGGCGTCGGTACAGGAACGTCTAATCGACCTGATGGCGGGGGAAAATCCAACCATCGCTCCCTACGCCAAGCTCGCCGAAGTGGATCTGCGCCTCACGGCACGCTCGGACTCGGACGAGAAGGCACAGGCCATGCTTGGGCCGCTTGCGGCGGAGGTGCGTGGTCGGCTGGGCTGGCACGTGTACGGCGAGGGCGATGTGCGGCTTGAGGATGCGGTGGGCGAGGAATTGCTGCGACAGGGTCTCAGCGTCGCCACGGTCGAGTCGGTCACCGGCGGACTTGTGGCAGCGCGCCTGATCGGGCACGCCGGAGCGAGCGAGTACGTGCAGGGTGGACTTGTGGCGTACAGGCTGGAGCAGAAGAGGACCCAGGTTGGCCTTTCTGCGGAAACGATCGGAGACGGCGTCTCGGAGCGGCTCGCCCTGGAGCTTGCGCGTGCCGCCGTCAGGCACTTTGCCGCGGATGTCGGCGTCGGCACCTGCGGCTTCGCTGGACCGACCGGACGGCAGGTGGGACTCGTCTACGTGGCGGTCGCCGGGCGGCGCGGCGAGCGCGCGCGCGAACTGAAGCTCGGCGCGACCCGCGAGGAAATCCGCCAGAGGGCGGCGCAGTGGGCACTCACGTTGCTTTGGCAGCAGTTGCAGGAGGAGGCGTAGCGGTTTTGTCGGAAGACGGTAAGGTAGGCATGCCCAAGCCGGTGGTGCTTGGTGAGGTCAACCTCGAGAACAAGTTCGCAGCACTAGGCATCTCACCGCGCGTCCTGAAGGCGATCGAGGAGATGGGCTTCGAGGAGCCCTCACCGATCCAGGAGCGCACCATTCCAGCGGCCCTGCAGGGCCGCGACGTGATCGGCCGCGCCCAGACGGGCACAGGCAAGACGGCGGCGTTCGGCATCCCGATCGTCGAAAAGCTGGACCGCACCATGGGCACGCAGGCGCTCGTGATCACACCGACGCGCGAACTGGCGCTGCAGGTCTCGGAGGAGATCGCGCGCATCGGGCGCTTCCGCGGCGTGAAGACCTTGCCGGTCTACGGCGGGCAGCCCTACGAGCGTCAGATCCGTGCCCTGCGCATGGGCGTGCCCATCGTCATCGGCACACCCGGACGGCTGCTTGACCATCTCGGCCGCGGCACCCTTGACCTCGCGCACCTCAAGGTGCTCGTCCTGGACGAAGCTGACGAGATGCTCGACATGGGATTCATCGACGACATCGAGAAGATCATGGCCAGCGCTCCCCCGGAGCGGCAGACGATGCTCTTCTCCGCGACCTTTCCGCCCGAGATCGACCGCCTGTCGCGGCGCTACCTGCAGGATCCCCTTCGCATCGCGATCGCACCGGAGCAGGTCACGGTGCCGCAGACGGAGCAGGCGTTCTACGAGGTGCGGGGCCATGACCGCATCGAGGCCCTCAGCCGCATCCTCGACATCGAGAGCGTCGAGCGCGGCATCATCTTCTGCCGCACGAAGAAGGAAGTGGACGAGCTCAGCGAAGCGCTGCGTGCCCGGGGCTACCTGGCGGCAGGCATTCACGGCGACCTCACCCAGCGCGATCGCGAGCGTGTCCTGACGCGCTTCCGCCAGGCAGACACCGAGCTTCTGGTTGCGACAGACGTGGCCGCGCGCGGGCTCGACATCGAGAACGTCAGCCACGTCATCAACTACGAGATTCCGCAGGATTCCGAGGCATACGTCCACCGCATCGGCCGGACAGGACGGGCGGGACGCAGCGGCGTGGCAATCACCCTGATCGAGCCGAAGGAGTTCCGCCAGCTGCGCGATCTCGAGCGGGGCATCGGCATGCGCATCCAGCGCCGAGAGCTGCCGTCCCTCGAGGACCTCTGGGACAAGCGGCGCGAGCGGCTCAAGGAGGAGATTCGCGCCGTTCTGCGCTCGGGACGCCGCCTCGTCGAGTTGCGCGAAGTCGTGAAGGAGCTGCTCGAGGACGAGGGCGAGGCGGACTCGTTCGACGTGGCTGCCGCCGCGCTCCACCTCCATGTGGCAGGCGCGCAGGCCCCGGAGGAGGACTTCGGCGACACCGGCGCGGAGCCTGGCATGGTGCGTCTCTTCGTCAACGTGGGACGGGCCCAGGGCGTCTTGCCGGCCGACATCGTACGCGCGGTGGCGAACCTCTCCGGCATCGCCGGAAACGTCATCGGCGTCATCGACATCTATGACCGGTTCACCTTCGTCGAGGTGCCGAAGGCCGAGGCCAGCCGCGTGATGCAGGCTCTGCAGGCCGGGCAGATCAAGGGCAGGACGGTCAACGTCGAACCGGCACGGCGGCGAAACTAGAGGCGGGCAGGGCGGGGCGCAGCCCCGCCTTCTCCGCATTCGGGGGGAACTTCAGTGCCCCGTCTCTTCGTCGCGCTGGGCAACATTCCGGTCGGGGCTGAACTCGGGCGGGTCATCGCCGAGGCGCTGGCCGCGCTGCCCGGCGCCCGCCCCACGCCGCCCGAGTCCCGTCATGTGACGCTCGCCTTCATCGGCGAGGTGCCCGGGTCGCGCCTGCCTCTGATCGAGGCCGCGTGCGCGGCGGCGGCGGGGGAGGGGGCCGCCGAACGCTATGTCCTCGACCGTCTCGGCGGCTTTCCCCGCCCGGAGGCGCGTATCGTGGCCCTGACCGGCGTGACGCCCCCAGGGCTCCATCGCCTCGCCCTGGAACTCGGCGAGCGGCTGCGGGCGGTCGGCATCGACGTCGACCGGCGGCCGCTGCGCATGCACGTGACGGTCGGGCGGCTGAGGGACGTCTGTCGAATTCCTGTGCAATCGATCGCGCCGTTGCGTGTAAAGGCAGAGGAAATCCGCCTGTACGAAAGCGAACTTCTCCCTGGCGGAGCGCGTTATCATCTCGTCTCTGCATTCCCGCTCCCCGACAGGGAAGACCCTTCGGTTTAGCTTGCGCAGCGCATCGGAAGGTGGGATCGGGTTGGACCGCGAGCGGGCGCTCGACATCGCCCTGGCCCAGATCGAGAAGCAGTTCGGCAAGGGTTCCATCATGAGGCTCGGCGAGGCCTCCGCAGGGATGAACATCGACGTCATCCCGACAGGGGCCATCGCCCTCGATGCCGCACTCGGCGTCGGCGGCGTGCCGCGCGGCCGCATCGTGGAGATCTTCGGACCGGAGTCCTCGGGCAAGACCACGGTGGCATTGCACATCATCGCCGAAGCGCAGAAGCTTGGCGGCATCGCGGCGTTCATCGACGCGGAGCACGCCCTGGACCCTGCGTATGCCCACCACCTGGGCGTCAACATCGACGAGCTCCTGATCTCGCAGCCGGACACCGGCGAGCAGGCGCTCGAGATTGCCGAGGCGCTGGTGCGCTCCGGCGCGATCGACGTCATCGTCATCGACTCGGTCGCGGCACTGGTGCCCAAGGCGGAGATCGAGGGCGAGATGGGCGATGCGCACGTCGGCCTGCAAGCCAGGCTCATGTCCCAGGCCCTGCGCAAGCTCACGGGCGCGATCTCGAAGAGCCGCTCCACCGCCATCTTCATCAACCAGATGCGGGAGAAGGTAGGGGTCATGTTCGGCTGCCTGTCCTACAGGAGCAGGGTCCGACTGGCGGACGGCAGCACTGAGTGGATCGGCAAGATCGTGAATCAACGCCTCCCGGTCGAGGTTCTGTCGTGGGATCCGGCCGTTGGCAAGGTGGTGCCGCGCCGGGTCGTCAACTGGTTCAACAACGGCAAGAGTGATGGCTTCCTGCAGATCGCGACCTACTACCCTGGAGGCAAGGGTCGTGCCCAGGTCAGTTGCACCGAGAACCACCCTGTTTTGACTCCTCGCGGATACCGCCGTGCAGGGCGTCTGAGGGTGGGAGACGAGGTCATGGTTGCCGTTGAGCACCGCCTCAGCGCTCTGCAGCGGCAGATCGTCATGGGCAGCCTGCTCGGAGACGGAAGCCTGTCGCCGGTCAGGCGGGAAGCGCGGGCCGTGCGTTTGCGCCTGGGACACGCGGCGAAAGAGATCTCGTACTTGGTCTGGAAGGCTTCATTCATGGCGAACATCCCTCAGACACAGTGGACGTCTGCAAAGGGAGCCAGGTTCGTCGACACGACACCGCTTCCCGAACTCTACCCCCTCTATCGCGAGGTCTACCGCGATGGTGGGAAGCACTTCAGCCGTCAGTACCTGGACAGCTTGACGGACCTCGGCCTGGCGATCTGGGTCATGGACGACGGGAATCTGACCTTGCGCAACAAGGCCAAGTCGCAAGGACGGTACGACATCGTCGTGCAGGCAATGGACGAGGAGACGAGAGTCACCGTGGCGGAGTGGCTGACGCAACGACTCCGCGTGCCGGTGACGGTAGACCCCCGAGGGCGTGGCCAGATAGCCCACCTCCGATTCGATCAAGCCGGAAGTCGTCGACTGAGTGCACTGATGGCACCCTACGTGCCTCCGTCGATGGAGCACAAGCTCCTGCCGGAGCACCGGGGGCAGTACCGCGAGCCTCAGCGGGAGTTCGTCGACGTCACGTTCAAGCCCGTCCCCGCGCCGGTGATCGACATCCGCAGAAAGCCCCTGCAACGCGGTTTGAATCGTTATGACATCGAGGTCGAGGGATCGCACAACTTCCTCGCTGACCACATCGTGGTTCACAACAGTCCTGAAACGACACCCGGCGGCCGAGCGCTCAAGTTCTACGCCTCGGTGCGACTCGACGTACGCCGCATCGAGTCGCTCAAGCAAGGAACGGAAGTGGTCGGCAACCGCACGCGCGTCCGCGTGGTTAAGAACAAGGTCGCACCGCCGTTCAAGCAGGCGGAGTTTGACATCATCTATGGCGAGGGCATCTCGAAGGAAGGCAGCCTTGTCGACTTCGGCACCGAGATGGACATCATCCAGAAGAGCGGTGCATGGTACTCCTACGCCGGCGAGCGGCTGGGGCAGGGGCGTGAGAACGTGCGCGACCACCTCAAGCAGCACGCGGACGTGGCCAAGGAAATCGAGGATCGCATCCGCGAGGCGCTCAAGGCCGCGAAGCTGCCGACCGGCAGCGCGCAGGACGGCGCGGACGTCGAGTAGAGGGTGGCCGTGGACGCCTGGGAGGAGCTCCTTCGGCTGCTCGATCGCAGGGCCCTCACCCTCGCCGAGGCCGAGGAGGCCCTCGTGGACCGGGGCTGCGGTCGGACAAAGGCGCGGGCGGCAATAGGCAAGGCGCGGCGCCTCGGCCTGCTCGACGATCGCAGGATCGCGCAGGACATCGCGGAGCGTGGCGGTCTCGCACCGGGAGGCATCCTCCGGGTGCGCCACGATCTCGAGAGGCGTCGGGTGCCGCAGCGCGCCGCCGAGGAGGCGCTTTCCTCCGTCGACGATCTTGGCCGCTGCAGGGCGGCTCTCGCGGCCTACCTTGCGCGTCACGGGCGTCCTGCCGACACCAGGGCCGTCGCGCGCATGGTCGGCCAATTGGCCCGAAGAGGCTTCACGGAGGAGTCCGTGCGGCAGGCGCTGGCGGAGAACGGCATCGACCCCGGGTGGCATGACGCTTGACGGTACACCTGTGCTCTGCAAGAATCGCATCAGAGCGCGGTTTCCAGGGCTGGGTAAGACCTGGCTGCCTACACGAGGACCAATGGAAACAGAGAAACGGATCGCGTGAGCGCGACCCGAGCGGGGGTGGACCACACGAGCGCCTGGGAGATCATCCTCCTGGCCGTGGTGGTCGCCGCCGTCGCAGGTGTTGTCGGCTATTTCGTGCGACGCGGATACGCGGAAGGCGGGTTCCGGGCTGCGGAGGACGCGGCTCGTCGCATCCGTGAAGAGGCGCAGCGCAATGCAGAGGCGCACCTGCGCGAGGCGATCCTGCAGGCCAAGGAGGAAGCGCACCGGCTACGCAGCGAGGCTGAGCGTGATATCCAGCAGCAGCGTCAAGAGGTTCAGGAGATCGAGCGGAGGCTGATGCAGCGCGAGGAGGCCCTAGACCGGCGCAGCGAGCAGCAGGACAGGCGCCAGGACGCCCTGGAGGCGGACGAGCGTCAACTGGACCGCGGGCGTCAGCAGGTCGAGGAGATCCGCGTGCGGGCACTCGGCGAGCTTGAGCGCATGGCCAGCCTGACGGCCGATGAGGCCCGCAAGCTCGTTCTGGCGCAGGTGGAGCAGGAGATGAGCCGCGAGATCGCGGTGCGCATCCGCGAAACCGAGCAGCGCGCCAAGGAGGAGGCCGAGAAGCGGGCGCGCAACATCATCGCGCTCGCGGTGCAGCGCTACGCGGCGGACCATGTGGCAGAGTCCACGGTGTCCGTGGTGGAGTTGCCGTCCGACGACATGAAGGGCCGCATCATCGGCCGCGAGGGGCGAAACATCCGCGCTCTCGAAAACGCGACCGGCGTCGACCTGATCGTCGACGACACGCCGGAGGCCGTGCTGATTTCCGGCTTCGACCCGATCCGGCGGGAGATCGCCCGCATCGCACTCGAGCGCCTGGTGACCGATGGCCGCATCCACCCCGCGCGCATCGAGGAAGTCGTGGAGAAGGTCAAGAAGGAGATGGAGGACCGGATCCGCGAGGAGGGCGAGCAGGCCTGCTTCGACGTCGGCGTGCACAACCTGCACCCCGAGCTCGTGAAGCTGCTCGGTCGTCTGCGCTACCGCACCAGCTATGGCCAGAACGTGCTCAAGCACTCGGTGGAGGTGGCGCTCGTCGCCGGCATGATCGCGGCGGAGCTCGGCGCCGACATCCAGGTGGCGAAGCGCGGCGGGCTCTTGCACGACATTGGCAAGGCCCTGACGCACGAGATGGAGGGCACGCACCTCGAGCTCGGGATCGACCTGCTGCGCAAGTACAAGGAGCCGCAGACGGTGATCTGGGCCATGGAGGCGCACCACGGCGGCGAGCCGCACTCGGTCGAGGCAGTCATCGTCACGGCGGCGGACGCCATCTCGGCCGCGAGGCCCGGTGCCCGGCGGGAGAGCCTGGAACTCTACGTCAAGCGGCTCAGGAAGCTCGAGGAGATCGCAGATTCCTTCGAGGGTGTCGACAAGACGTATGCCATCCAGGCAGGCCGCGAAATCCGCATCATCGTCAAGCCGGACAAGGTGGACGACCTGCAGGCGGTACGCATGGCGCACGACATCGCGCGGCGCATCGAGCAGGAACTGACCTACCCTGGCCAGATCAAGGTTGCGGTGGTGCGCGAGACAAGGGCCGTCGACATCGCGAAGTAGTTCACCTGGCGGCGGGGGGCGGTCTAGGGCCGACCCCCGCCTTTGTGGAGGAGGGCACGCGTCTGTCGTCGCTAGAGCGCTTCGTCTCCAATACGGACCGTGACGTGTACGCGATCTACAACCTGCCGGAGGAAGTGATCGCGGTCATTTTCGCCTACGTGTCGCGCAGCCCGCGTTCGTTCCGCGACAACCTCGAGCGCCTGCTGGCGGGCGACGAGGGCGACATCGGGGCGTTCGGCGCGGGGGCCGGCGTCGTCGCGGCGACGCAGGCGGCGGCGACCGCTTCCGCGTTCCACGAGCGCTGGGTGGTGAGTTATGGGCACGCGTCGGTGGCGGAGCACGCGACCGTGCACCTCGGGGTCGAGCGCGTCTCGCGCCTTGCGTCGGCGGCCCTCGAACTGGCGAATCCCTTCCTGAGCTTCACCGAGTACTCGCAGCGCTACCAGGGGCCGGAGCGGGACGCGTACTACCGCCCGCACCTGACGGCGCGCGAGGCCAAAGTGTACGACGGCGTGATGCAGAGCCTCTACGACAGCTACCTTGCCATCCGCCAGGCGATCGTGCGGTACCTCGCGGAGGAAGGCGGGCTGGATCTCGCCGACGAGAAGACCGCCCGCCGACTGGAGCGCCAGGCCTTCGAGGATGCGCGCTACGCCCTGCCGCTCGCCACGCTGACGAACCTCGGTGTCACGGGGAATGCCCGTGCCCTGCGCGACGCCATCGTGCTTCTGCGCTCGTCGTCCCACCCCGAGGAGGCGCGGCTGGGCGAAGCGATGCTCGACGAGGCCAAGGTGGTCGTGCCGACGCTGATGCGCCACGCCGACTCCTCGGAGAGCGTGCGCCGTCGCCCGACCGGCGGCGCGCCGCGCGGCGAGGCGACGACGCCTGTGCGCCTGGTCGGCACCGTGCCGAACGGGGCGGCCCTGCGCCGCCTGGCGACGGCCGTCAGGCCCGGCGAGGACCTCTCGCGCAGCACGGACCGCGAACTGCTCGCCATCGTGCAGTCGATCACGCCCTACGGTCCCTATGACGCGCCGCCCGCCGCCTATCACCTCTTGCGCTACGAAGTGCAGTTCGACGTCTCGGAAGCGGCTTGGCACCAGCTGCTTCGGCACAGCCGCCGCATCGACTTCACCTGGTCGGAGCCGGGCTTCGCCGGGGGCGTCGTGGTGCCGCCGCTCGTGCGCGCCGCAGGCGCCGAGAGTCTGCTGAGGCAGGCGGCCGAGCAGGCCGCGGACGCCGCCGCACGGCTCGGGGCGGCGCATCCGGCCAGCCGCTACCTCGTGCTCAACGCGCACCGCCGGTCCGTGCTGGCGTCGCTCGATCTCGCGGAGGTCTGCCACTTCGTCCGCCAGCGCGGCAAGCCCGACGCCCAATGGGAGATCCGGGGGGCCGCTGAACTGCTGCATGGCCTCGTCCAGGGGGTGCATCCGTTCGCCTGGCTGCCGGAACTCGAAGGAGGTATCTGACACGCGCATCTTGATGGTCGGAGACGTCTGCGGCAGACCTGGCCGCAGCATGCTGCGCGAGCACCTGCCGTCGCTGCGCCGCAGCCACGGGGCCGACCTGGTCGTCGTGAACGGAGAGAACGCCGCGGCCGGGTTCGGCATCACGCCGTCGGTCTACGCAGAGCTGCTGGCCGCGGGGGCGGACGTCGTCACGCTCGGCAACCACACCTTCGACAAGAAGGAGGCGATGACGCTCCTCGACGAGGAGCCTCGCCTGCTGCGGCCGCTCAACTATCCGCCCGGCGCCCCGGGCAGGGGCGCCGTGGTCGTGGAGGCCGCGGGCTGCCGTGTCCTCGTGCTGAATGCGATGGGCAGGGTGTTCCTGCCGATCCTGCTCGACGACCCGTTCCGCGCGGTGGACGGGGAGATCGAGGCTCACAGGGGCCGCTGCGACGCGGTCTTCCTCGACTTCCACGGCGAGGCGACCTCCGAGAAGGAGGTGATGGGCTGGTACCTTGACGGCCGCGCCGCCGCCGTCGTCGGGACGCACACCCACGTCCAGACCGCCGACGACCGGATTCTCCCGGGGGGTACGGCGTACATCACCGATGTCGGCATGACCGGACCCGCCGACGCGGTGCTGGGCATGGACAAGGACGCCATGGTGCAGCGCATGCTGCACCAGTTGCCGACACGCTTTGAGGTGGCGGAAGGAAGGCGCCAGCTCAATGCCGTAGTCGTGGAGGTGGACCGAGAGTCGGGAATGGCCAGGGAGGTGCAGCGGATCTTCATCCGCGAGTGACGTGCGTTTACCCTCGATTGCCGATGCCCATTGCGACACCCTGATGCTGCTGACGGGGGACCATCCCGCAGCCCAGAGCCTCTGCGAGAGCCTGCCCGGTCACCTGGACCTGCCGCGCATGCTGGCGGCTGGCGTTGGCCTCCAGTTCTTCGCGCTGTTCACGGTGCCGTCGCACGGACCCGGACTGAACCTCAGGCGCATCCTCGAGATGGCTGCCCACTTCCACCGTTCCGTCGCCCTGAGCGAGGGGCGCCTGCGCCCCGTGCTGAGAGCGGCGGACGTCGAGCCGCGCGAGGGCAGCGTCGGCGGCCTGCTGGCCGTCGAGGGACTGGGCGCCATCGGTGCCTCGGTAGAGGTGCTGGAGAGCCTCTACATGCTCGGCGTACGCAGCGCCATGCTGACCTGGAACGAGCGCAACGAGCTGGCGGACGGCGCTCTTGAGCAGGAGTCCGGCGGCGGTCTGAGCGCGAAGGGCCGGCAGATCGTGCAGGCGATGCAGCGCCTGCACATGCTGCTCGACGTCTCCCACCTCGGGGAGAAGGGCTTCTGGGACCTCCTTGAGACGAGCGAGGGCCCGCTCATCGCGTCCCACTCCAACGCGCGCAGCATCTGCAAGCACCCGCGCAACCTGCGCGACGAGCAGTTGAAGGCCATGGCGGAGCGCGGCGGCGTGGTCGGCATGAACTTCTACACCCAGTTCGTCGTCGACGAGGGGCCCGCCACGCTCGAAGACCTCATGCGGCACGTGCGGCACATCGCCGATCTCGTCGGTCCCCGGCATATCGGCCTCGGTTCCGACTTCGACGGCATCTCGGCATGGCCGGAAGGGCTTGGCGGCGTGCAGGACTACCCCAACCTGCGGCTTGCCCTGACGCAGGCCGGCTTCAGCGCTGAGGAGAGCGAGGGCATCCTCGGCGGCAACCTGCGCAGAGTGCTCCAAGAGGCCCTGGCATAGAGAAGGGAAGCTTGATGATGGAGTTTTCGTCGCGGACCGGCGCGCTCGCGTCGTTCTCTGGTGATGCGGTCGTCGCCTTCGCCTTCTCGGACAGGCCGCTTGCCGGCCTGCTCGCGGAGATCGATGAGCAGTCGCAGGGTGCCCTGGGCCGCCTGTATGGCAAGAAGGCGTTCAAGGGAGAGCAGGGCGACCAGCTGGTGCTGCCGCTGCAGGGCAGCGAACGCATGGCTGTTCTGGTGGGCCTCGGTGCCTGGGCCGGCTGCGACCGTCTTGGCCTGCGCCGCGCTGCGGCCCAGGGCGTACGCAAGGCTGGAGCCCTGGGCTGCGCCGATGTGGCCGTCGCCGTCGCGGCGGATGCCGCCTGTGGCCCGGATGCGGCCGCCGAAGCGGCCCTGATCGGCGGCGCTGCAGGCGCCTTCCGCTTCCTTGGGTACAAGTCCGGGACACAGGAGTCGGGTGTCGAGCGACTGACGCTGCTGGCCAATGGCGCCGTGGACGGGGCCGTTCTGCTGCAGGCCACAGCGGTCGCCGAGGGGGTCGCGATCGCGCGCGAGCTCGTCGACACGCCGCCCAACGACAAGACCCCCGATCTGCTCGTTCGGCTGGTCGAGGAGATCGCCAGCCGCTCAGGACTCGCGTTGGAGGTCGTCGGCGCGGACCGCCTGCAGGAGATGGGCGCCGGCGGCATCCTCGCGGTAGGGCGCGGATCGGCGCACCCGCCGGCCATCGTCCTGTTGCGCCACGACGGTGGCGAGGGCCCGTGGCACGCCTTCCTGGGCAAGGGCATCACCTTCGACTCCGGCGGACTCGATCTCAAGACGCAGGACGGCATGTTCACGATGAAGAGCGACATGTCCGGTACCGCGGCGGTCGTGGGCGCGATGCACGCCATCCACCGCCTCGGCGCCAGGGGCCGCTACATCGGCGCCTTGGTCCTCGCGGAGAACATGACCGGCAGCGGGGCCTATCGCCCGTCCGACGTGTTGCGCATGCTCTCCGGCGACACGGTGGAGGTCTCCAACACCGACGCCGAGGGCAGGCTCGTGCTCGCCGACGGCCTGGCCCTGCTGCGGCGCGAGGGCGTCGCGGACATCATCGATCTGGCCACGCTCACGGGGGCCATCGTCGTCGCCCTCGGCACGCACCGGGCAGGCCTCTTCGCCAACGACGAGCGTCACGCGTCCATGGTGCTGGCCGCCGCCGACCTGGCCGGCGAGCGCTACTGGCGCATGCCCATCGATCCGGAGCACAAGGAAGCCCTCAAGAGCTCGATCGCGGACACCAAGAGCACCGGCGGGCGCCCAGGCGGCGCATCGACCGCGGCGGCCTTCCTGTCGCGTTTCGCGGGTGACACCCCCTGGGCGCACCTGGACATCGCCGGCACGGCCTACCACGAGGAGTCGGGTGAGGCCGGCCAAGGCGCCAGCGGCTTCGGTGTCGAGACGCTCGTCCGCTTCGCGACCAAGGGCTGACCCAGGCCTTGCGCGGCGATCTGCATCTGCACTCCACGGCATCGGACGGACTCCTCGAGCCCCAGAGCCTCGTCGCGGCGCTGCGTGCCGGCGGGGTGGGGGTCGCCGCGCTCACCGACCACGACACCTGCGACGGCTTCCCGGCCTTCGCCGCGGCAGCGGCGAAGGCCGGCGTCTTGCCGATCTGCGGCGCGGAGATCGCCGCCGAGCAAGGCGGCCGGGAGGTCCACCTGCTGAGCTACTTCCGCAGGCCGCCGGAGGGCCCATACCGGGAGATCCTGACACGACTCGCCGGCGCGCGCCACGGGCGCGCGCGAGAGATGCTCAGCCGCCTGCGGGCACAGGGCATCGCGCTCGACGAGGCGGAGGTACTCGCCCACGCAAGGCCGGGCAGGCCGCACGTGGCCCGCGCAATGGTCGCGGCCGGCGCCGTCCGGGACATGCGGGCGGCGTTCGAGCAGTTCCTCTCGCCCGGCCGGCCGGCGTACGTGCAGCGGATGCGCCCGGATGCGCGGGCCGTGATCGCCGCGGCGCGCATGGCGGGCGGCTTGACCACCTTGGCCCATCCCTGCCGGTACGAGCAGGATCCGCTCGCGGAGCTGGCCGAGGTAGGCATCGATGCGGTGGAAGTCGTCCATCCGAGCGCGGACCTTTTGCAGCGCGAGGCCCTGCGCCAGGCGGCGGCGGGCCTGGGCCTTTGCGTCACCGGCGGCAGCGACTTTCACGGCAAGTCGGACGACCCGCCGCTCGGCACCTACGTCCTCGAGGCGGACGAGCTTGACCGCCTGCTGGCATGCCTCGGCGCATGAGGTCGTACTTGCCGTCGTAGGCTAGGGCTGGTGATGCGATGGATGCGGATGAGGAGATCCGATACCTGCGCCTGACGGTGGAGAGGCTACGGCATAGCCGTACCTTGCTCCTGCGGCTCCTGGAAGAGTCGCTGCACGAGCAGGCGGCGCTGCAGACGCGCCTTGCCGAGGCGACCGGTGTGTCGAACGTAAGACAGCTCACGCCACGATCGGCGCAGGACAAGGGTTTCACGCCTTAGAAGCAGGCTCTCCGAGGTGTGGACATGTCGGAGAGGACGATCGGACGGGCCGAGCTCGTACGCCAGCTGGGCGTATCGCCGAGCCTCGTGCGCGAACTCCTGAGGCAGTACCATGGCTGGCTCTCGCAGCCGGAGTCCGGCCGCTTCACCGCGCTGGATCTCGCGCGGTTGCAGATCGCCGCACGTGGCCGCCTGGCGGGACGCAAGGCGCAGGAGATCGAAAGCCAGCTCATCGCGACGCGTAGGCACGGCGAGACTCCGTCGCCGGGCCTGTCGACCGCGGTGCCGGCGGTGGCTGGATCCGCCGACGAGGCAGCTGCTGCGCAGGAGGCGGCCACGGCGATCGCGGCTGCGGAGAGTCCCATCGCCGCAGAGCTCCAACGCCTCCACCGCACGATCGCAGAGAGCGCCGAGCGGGAGCGCCGGGACCGTGACCGCATGTTGACCGCCCTGATGCGGACGCAGCAGGAGGTGTCGCATCTCAGGCAGGAGCTCGGCACCTACCGGTCGCGCAGCCAGCGCAAGCGAGGCTTCATGCGTTGGCTGCGCGGCTGATGCGCTCGCGCCGCATCCGCTCGAGCGACAGCACGCGGCCCTGTTGGCGGGGGATCTCGTCTTGCGGGGAGCGGCGGGCGCGGAGGAAAGCCGCCGAGCTGAGGAAGCTGAATGCGGCCCTGCCGTGACGCTGCACGAGTTCCTCGCCGCGTGCCAGGAGCAGACGGATGAGGTCCTCGCGAGCGGCCCATGGCAGCTGCTCGAACTCCCGCTGGTAGATGCTCAGCGAGAGGATCGCCCGCACGGTGTCCTCCACGTGGTGGATCTCGTGCGGCAGCTGCACCTCACGCAGCTCGATGTCGATGTAGCCGAGCTCGCCGAGCAGCTTCTCGGCGTCGTCGAGGGTGAGGAAGCGGCGATCGGTGAAGCCGCTCTCCTTGGGGTGCTGCATCATGCGCTGCAGCGGTGCGATCCACTCGGCGAAGACGGGGATGCGCTTGAGATCCCAGGGCAGGCTCCAGAACATGCTGACAGACCCGCCCGGCACGAGCAGGCGATGCGCCTCGGAGAGCGCCTGCTGCGCATCGGTGAAGTGCAGCGAAAGGCACCCGATCACGGCGTCGAACGAGCCGTCCTCGAATGGCACCTGCTCGGCGCGGCCGAACAGGAATCGCACGTTCCGCAGGCCCTTCTCGCGCACGCGGCGCCTTGCGACCAGGGTCATCTCCGGCGACGGATCGAGGGCGTAGACGATGCCGGCCTCGCCGACCCGAGCGGCGAGGCCCGTCTCCACCGTAAAGAGGCCTGTTCCCGAGCCGATCTCCAGCACGCGGCTGCCCGGCTCGACGCGGCAGAACTCGAGAAAGTCCCGCCGGACCGCCGGAACGCTGGGCACCAGACGGTCGAAGATGTGGTCGTAGTCCGCCCCCTGCTCGTCGAAGTGGGCGATGTAGAGGGCTTGCACGCGGCGGCTGAGGTACCCCGCATCCTTGAGGGCCTGCGAGAGATTGGTAAGGCGCGCCTTGCCATAGTCCGTGACCTGGATGAAGCGCACGTCCTCGCGCAAGGCGATCTCGCACGTGCCGACGGCGAGCATCACGCTGAGCTCGTCGTCGAGAGGCTTCTCGACCCACGGGCGATGCAGCCGTCCTGTGAGGAAGTCGTCCTCCCGAATGCCGCCGAAGTACTCGATGGCGAGCAGATCCTCGTAGGCGAGCACCGCGAGGGCTGCACGCACGAACGGGCCGACGCCGTGCATGTCGGCGACCTCTGCGAGCTCGATGAACAGCCGGTGGACGCCGTCTTCGTCCGGAACCCGCGGCAGTCCCTCGTAGACGCCGCGCATGCAGGAGGTGGAGAGGGCCGCGGTGCGCAGGACATCATGCACGACCTGGCCGTATACGGGCATGGCGCCGAGGCTGCGCGCCTTCTCCTGCGCTGTCCAGTACTGCGCGAGGAAGGCGGAGACATGTTCCTCGAGCGCGAACTCGGCCCGTGGATCGAGATCGCGTTCCGTAAGCGCGCCGAGCCAGGGATCGAAGAACACCGCCTGTCCGAGCAGCAGGCGAAGGTCTTCGGTAACGTCAGGGAGTTCCACGTTGGCCAATCAGTAAACCTCCGCAGGGAATTTCGCCGCGCATTGCAAGTCTTCCTACAACCACCAGAAGGACACGGCCGAGAGAGCCAGAACCTGAGTAGAGGCCACGCATACCGTTCCCGGGGGGAGAGCATGCGCCGACGCGCGCTAGGATTCCTCGGCGCAGTCTTGCTGACGATGCTCGCGCCGGCGTCGCCGACCGCAGCAGCGTCAGGTCCGCAAGGGATCGCCGCCAGCGGCTACGAGCTCATAGATTTCCAGACAGGACAGGTGCTCGTCGCACACAACCCTGACCTCAGGCTGGCACCGGCATCCACGACCAAGATCATGACCGCCCTCATCACCGTAATGCAAGGGCATCTTGGACGTTGGGTGCGCGTGTCGCGTCAGGCATACGGCGTGGAGGGTTCGAGCGCCTACCTGGTTCCGGACCAGCGCCTGACGCTCCGAGACCTCCTCTACGGTCTCCTGCTCGTCTCTGGGAACGATGCCGCCGTGGAACTCGCGATCGCGGATCGTGGATCTGTGCCCGCCTTCGTCGCCGAGATGAACCGGGAGGCACGCGCCTTGGGCGCCACCCACACCACCTTCCTCAACCCGGACGGGCTCTACCTGCCAGGGCACCTCACCACCGCCCACGATCTGGCGCTCTTTACGCGGGAGGCTCTCGCGTATCCGTCCTTCCGCGCCGTGGACGCCACCAAGACGTTCAAGTTCCCCGGCGTGCCGAAGCCCTATACGCTCGTCAACCAGAACATCCTTCTCTGGAACTATCCCGGGGCGATCGGCGTCAAGATCGGCTACACGATCCAGGCCAAGCAGTCGATCGTGACCGCCGCGACACGCCGGGGCGTGACGCTGATCGCCGTCGCCCTGCGCACGAACTACACGCACATGTGGCAGGACCCACAGGTGCTGCTCAACTGGGGGTTTGACAACTTCCACCCGCGACAGCTCGTCACCGCCGGCGAGAAGTTCGGCCAGGCGCCACAGGGTCATGCCAGGGCTGTGGCGACCGCGGGCTTCTCGTGGCTTGTCGGCCCAGGCCAGGCGCTGCCGGCCGTGACGGTGCGCTACGACTGGCCGCAGGCCTTCCGGGCAGGCGAACCGGTCGGCAGGATCGTGGTGGGACCCGCACGGGAACCGCTCGCCGTCATCCCGCTCGTCGCGAGCGCCCCGTCGCCGCTCAAGGCGGCGGCGGGAGGCATGCTGCGCTGGGCCGAGGGGGGACTTGTCCTCGCGGTGGTGTTGGGGGGTTGGCGCCTGCGCCGCAGCGGGCGCCGCAGGCGCTACCGCATCCGCTTCATCCGGCGCTAGTCGCGACCGGCGAACGGCAGATACGCGAGCAGGCTGACCAGGAACCCGAGGAACAGG
This sequence comes from Bacillota bacterium, assembly GCA_021845645.1. The sequence continues at coordinate 65,774 of JAJZVM010000001.1, read as the reverse complement.
CCGAGGTTCGAGCCCTGGAAGATGCCGATGGCCAGCGGGCCGTGGAGCAGCGGCGGCACCGACGAGGTCAGCAGCGCTGCGATCGATCCGACGAGCCAGGCGAGGAGCGCCGGGGCGCGCACCTTGCCGTAGGCGCTGCGTGCGCCGCGGTAGAGGTCGTCGAGCCGGTAAGGGCGATGAAGGTGACGCACCGCATCGACGCCGAACACGGCCGCCCAGGGCGCCAGCACCGCGGCCAGGAGCGTGAGGAACGAGACGTAGGCCGCGAGGAAGTTCTGGGCGACAAGCAGGATGTAGACGCTGGCGGCGATCGAGAGGGCTGCGTCGACCAGAATGGTGCGCGTGCGTCGCAGGGGCACGCCGGCTGCCATGAGGCTCAGGCCCGACGAGTAGACGTCCATGATGTCGCCCGTCACCATGCCGCCTGCCGCCGTGAGGAGGTAGGGCACCGCCATCCAGGGCGGCAGGATGCCGCCGATCGCGGCGATGGGGTTGGCGGCGGATGCGAGGCCGGGACGCCCGGCTGAGAGCAGGATGCCGAGTACGAGGAGTGCGAAGGTGGGCACGAGGCTGCCGAGGGTGGTCGCCCAGACGATGCCCGATCCCCGAACGTCTCTGGACAGGTAGCGGGTATAGTCTGCCGCCGTGTTGACCCACGAGAGGGCGCCTCCCGCGACGACGATCGAGAGCGCCGGCAGGAAGGCGGAGAGGAACGGCGCCCCAGGGGCTCTGAGCAACGGACCCAGGTGCACCTTCGGGACCGCCAGGGCGAACACCAGCAGCGTCAGCGCGCCGAAGAGGTACGAGGCGATCGTCTGGATGCGGACGATGGTGGCATGGCCTAAGAGGGCCACCGAGAACGCGGAGAACGTGACGATGACGAGCGACACGAGCGCGACGGGATTCGAGGGGGGCACGCCGAACGCGGCGGTCAGCGCGCCCTCGAGCGCGTAGGTCGCGGTCAGCAGCACCACGGTCTCCCAGCCGACGAGGTTTACCCAGGAGACGAGCGACGGCACCACGTTGCCGTAGGTGCCGAAGGTGGCGCGCGACAGGGTGAGGGTCGGCACGCCGGTGCGGGCCCCCGGGATGCCGAAGAGGCCGATGCCCGCGTAGGCGAGGGGTGCCAGCAGGGCCAGGAGAAGGCCCTGCAGGAGCGAGAGGCCGAAGCTCATGGCCACGGCGCCCAGCACCACCGTCAGGATCGCGAGGTTGCCTGCGAACCAGACCCAGAAGAGGCCGCCCAAGCTTGCGCTGCGCAGCGTGACGGGCACCGGCTCGATACCGCTCTGCTCGATGTGCCAGACGCGGTCTTGAGGCGTGAAATCTCCATCCGGCATGGACACGGCTGTCCCTCCATGGACGCAGAATGGCGCCGCCTCCTGCCGAGGGAGGACGGCGCCAGGAATGTTCCGCGCAGGTGCGCTTCCCTTCGCTGGCATGACCCAGATCAGGTTCCAAGGGTCGGCCCGAAGGCCATCTCAGCCCCGCGTGTACGAGGCTCCCCTAGCGGCAATCCGACCATAGCAATCTCGCGGCGGCTATGCAAGGGCCGACGCTGGGACGGAGGCCGATGTCGGGTGGGAGAACTCCGATGCGAGGCGGGAGCGGCACGCGACGCAAAACGAGCGGGAGGGCCGCTCGGTGCGGGAGGGTCGCGCTGCTGGGTCGCACGGCTAGCCTAGTTGCGCAGACAAGCGCATTCGGCGCTCTTAGCGCAGCGGGTTGTCCATGCGGCGGGGCGGTCTGCCCCTGCCCGCTGACCGCATTGCGCCAGAACCCGGAAACGCAGAAGCTCGCCACTGTCCGAGTGACGAGATGGTCATCTACCAGAGACATATCCTGACAAGTCGGATTGGTTGAGAGAAGCGACGCTGCCGGTCCGTAGTCAGGTTGAGGAGGGGATCCAGCGCTGGACGACGAGCGGCTCCAGCAGCGGCTTCTGGCGCACGATCCCACGGCGCTAGCGGAGCTCCTCAGGCGTTACACGAGCGACGTCTACCGCCTTGTTTCGCGCGTGCTACCGCCCGGCAGTGGCGCCGAGGACATCGAGGAGGCGGCGTCGGAGGCCTTCCTTGCGGCCTTCCGCAGCGTCGAACGCTACGATGCGGGACGCGCACCGCTTCGCACATGGCTCCTCATGCACGCAAAGTACGCGGCGCTCGAGCACGCCCGCAAGGTCCGGCGCTGGGAGCGGCCGCTTCCGTTACAAAGTGATCTTGGGCCACCGGACCCCTTCGAGGCGCTGGCGGCGAAGGAGGAGCGGGCGCGGGTACAGGATGCGCTCGCGAAGCTCTCGCCGCTCGACCAGGAGATCGTCTACCGGCACTACTTCCTTGACGAGGAGATCCCCCGGCTCGCGCAGGCCTTGGGGCTTACGCGTGGCGCCGTCGACACGAGGTTATGGCGAGCGCGACGGACGTTGCGCAGCCTGCTCGCTCAGACAGACAACGAGACGAGAGGTGGCGGACATGGGGCTCGCTAGGAGACTGCAGTCGGTCGGACTGCCGGACGACTTCGCGGAGATCGCGCTACGGGACGCGCCTGCGCCCGACGCCGCTGTGGTCGCGCGGATCCGTGCCCGCGTGCTCGCCGACGTGGGTGCAGAGAGGCCCCGCACCGTACAGAGGCGACGCACCTGGCCCTGGGTCGCCGTAGCCGCTATTGCCGCGCTTGCGCTCACGACGCCCGCCGGCATCGGCTTCATGCAGGGGCTCTTGCGCTACATACCGGGCTTCGGCCTGCAGACGCCCGCTGGAGGCGAACGCGCCCTCGCGCACGCCGTCCGGGTCGCGACGCCGTACGACACGATCTATGTGACGGGCGTCCTCGCGAGCCGCTCGGGGACCGAGGTGCTCTTCTCGATCGTGGGACCTGACGTGCAGCTGAACTCTAGCGGTGTGCGGCTCGAAGACGCCCGAGGGCGCGTCTACCGCTCGTTGACCGGTTCCTGGGCCTCCGGTCTCGGTAGCCAGAGCATCGGCACGGGGGGTTACGACTTCCCGGCGCTGCGCGACGCCGGCCCCGTGACGCTCATCGTGCCGCTGCAGCCGGCGGTGCGGGTCGTGCTGCCGCTCGTCTCGGTGTCGAGCCTTCCCGTAGCGGCGAAGCTCCCGACGGCGCGAGCCCACGGCGTGACGCTTGTGGTCCAAACGGCGCAGCACGGGGCGCAGGCGCTCCTCACGGTGCTCGCGGAAAGTACGCCGCCGGGCACACGCGCCCAGGGCTTCGGGCAGTGGAACCGCCCGCTGCTCCTGGTCGGCGGGGGCCGCAGCCTCGCGCTGCACGCCGTTCCCGGATTCGGCGGGCCGATCCAGACCTACTCGGCGCCGGCGCTGCCTGCCGGCCTGAGTAGCGCGCAGATCGTCGTGCCTTCGGTAGAACTCCAGTTTCAGGGCAGCGTCTTCGTCAAGATTCCGGTGCCGCCGAGCGGCAGCTTTACGATCGAGAAGTCCCTGGCGATCGGGCCGGCGGAGGTGCACATCACGAAGGTGGAACGCCTTAGCGGCAACCGGATCCGCCTGACGCTGCGGAATTCTGACACCGCGGCCTTCTCGGGTCCCGGGTTCTTCTCCGTCAACGGGGCGACGGCCGGTGCGATAAGCTGGACGCTCTCCCGCGGCGGCGCCATCCGCACCATGACGTTTGCGGTCCCACAAGGAGACTGGTGGGTATCGCTCGGCATGGTAACGCCCCAGGTCGTGGTACACGGCCCCTGGCGGGTGACGGTGCCGCTCGCATCCGTTCGGACTGGACCATGACAGCGAGAGAGCGCTTACGGCAAGAGGGGTCTCCCGCTGTAGGCGCTCTTTGCGCCGGAAGCCCTGCACCGCCGACGTACTACGGAAAACCGTCGCGGCCCCTCTCGGAGGCCCTCGCCTTTCGGGTGGAGAGGAGGACATCCATGAATATCACTCAAGCCAAGGCCCTCGCATCCGTAGAGGAAGTCATCAGCGCTCGGGTCGAGCTGCGGCGCCGGGGTGCGGTGCTTGTGGGTCCCTGCCCGTTCCACGACGACCAAGGCCGGCCCAATCTCGTGGTCTTCCCGACGACCCAGACCTAGCAGTGCTTCGCATGCGGCGCCCAGGGTGACGTCATCGACTTCCTCTCGCGAACCGAGAACATTACGGTACGTGAGGCGATCGCCACGATCGGACGCGGAGCGATCGCACCTTCCCAGGCCCCCAAACGCCTGCCGGTCCCGCGTGCGCACGTCGCGAGCGTCGAGGCCCGAAACGCGGCGTACTTGGCGCTGATCGCAGTAGAGAGGCTGTCGTCGTCCCACCGCGCGGCACTCCTGCGGCGAGGGTTCTCCTTGGCAGGGATCAACGCTGCCCAGTACCGCACCCACGTCGCCGCCACCGTGGCAGAAGTCTGCCTCTGCCAGACTTGGGCCGGCAACCGGGGCGAAGCCCTACGCGCGCTGGACCGTTTCAAGAGCATCCAAGGAGCAAAGGATCCGCAAGACGGCGTGGTGATAGCGGAAGCTCTGCTCGAGGGTCCACAGTTCAGCGTCGAATGCTTCGGAGAGGCGGGCCGCCACGTAGTCGTTGGCACGACGCGCAAGTATTCCGATCCGGTCACTTTCACCGAAATCGGTCATGTCAGTCCCGGCATGACCGACGATCAGCAGAGAATCGTCGGCGATTACGTCGTACGCGTTCTGGAGGCGCTTGGCATAGTCTTTGGCTCAACTCATACTGAGGTGGTACTCACCAACCGAGGCCCTCGCATCATTGAGACGCATCTTCGAGTGGCGGGCGACGAAATCCCGCACCTCGTTGCCGACGTAACCGGTGTACATCTCCCAGCAGCAACAATCGCGCAAACGCTTGGGGAGCCCGTTCTTGCCAACGGGGGGCTGGCGGCCGGTCAACCTCGAGCGCGAGCTAGTGCTATCTGGTACCTGGTGCCGGATGTCGAGGGGCGGCTGTGCGAGGTGACGGGAATGGACGAGGCCGCCAGGCTTGCTGGAGTTGTCAAGGCCAGATTGGAAGTCTCGCCGGGAGAGCGCGTGCATTCCCTGCATAGTTCTCAAGACCGAGCTGGGTGGATCCGTTGCCACGGCAAGGACGCAGAGGCCGCTGTCGCTGCCGCACAGGTATCCGCGTCCAGGATTCAGTTCCTGGTGGGGTACGCCGTGAGCCGCAATCCGCAACCGTGTGAGGTGCTCCGATGGACCTGAGGCTTGCAGGGCGCGTTCTACGTCACTGGCGGAAGTCGCGGTATCGGTCGGGCCGTTGTCGGCACCCTGCTGGAAGAGGGCGCCTCCGTGGGAACCTGCGCCCGTGACCTAGCCGCGCTTGAAGGGGCATGGGCCGGGCTCGAGCCACCGCTGCGTTCACGGCTCGCCCTGCAGGAGTGCGACGTACGCGATGCGGCAGGCATGCATACGGTCCTAGCGGAGGCCCTAGATCGATTCGGTCGCCTGGATGGCGTCGTGGCGAATGCGGGGTTCGGGATCCCCGGCAGGGTGCTCGAGACTCCGGCCGGCGAGTGGCTGGCGCAGTACGAAATGAAGCTCTTTGGTGTCCTGAATCTGGTCCAAGGGGCCGCTCCCGCCCTGCGGCGATCCGACGCCGGCCGTGTCGTCATCGTCAACGGCGTCACGGCCAACGTGCCGGACCGCGAACAGGCGGCGGTAAGTGCGGCGCGAGCCGCGGTGAGCCGTGTCGCGTACCTGCTGGCCACGGAACTCGCGCCCGAGGGGATCCGCGTGAACACGGTGAACATCGGAGCGATCGAGACGGATCGCCAACGCGTCCGATTCGAGCGGACCGGGTCCGCCATGCCGTATGCCGACTGGGCGAAGCAGGAGGCCGAACGTAGGGGCATCGCCCTCGCTCGGTTCGGCCAGCCCGAGGAAGTCGCGCCGTTGGTCGCGTTGCTTTTGTCGCCGCTCTCGGCCTATATCACGGGCAGCGCGTTCGACGTGGCCGGAGGTCTAAGTGCACGGCCCTGAATGTGTGATCTTGGTCAGGCACGGAAGGAGCACGTGGTCTGGCCAGGACCGATTCATCGGCCAACTGGATGTGCCCCTTAGTGCAGAAGGCATCGGAGATGCCGAGCACGTGGCGGCGGAGGTGGCCAAGCTCATTCCCGACCAGCTTGTGAGCAGCGACTTGCTCCGCGCCCGCGACACGGCCGTCGCCATTGGACGCCGCTGCGGGTTGCCGCTAACAGTCGACAGGCGACTGCGGGAAGAGGATCTCGGTGCATGGTCTGGATTGTCGAGAGGGGAAGTCAGACTCAGGTTTCCTAAGGAGCATGATCGGTGGTCCAAAGGCGATGTTCTCGAAGCGCATGGCGAGCGCGAGGGGTTGCAAGCCGTGGCTCGTAGGGCCCAAGCGGCCATCGGTGAAGCGCTCTCAAGCAGCGGTGCCCAAGCATCGTTGTGGTGACGCACCTCAATACCGCTGTCGCCACGGTCGCGACGATGCTGGAGCTGCCTCCGGAAACATGGCTCGCCATTGGCGACTTGGACTATGGATCCTTCTCCGTGGTCTGCCGCCGGTCGAACTGCTGCTGGACCCTTACAGAACATGATGTTCTTGCTGGCATTCAGCGCTCCGGGCATGCGCCACGCACAGGTAGGCCTGAACGGTGATCAAGGCAGCGATGGACTTCGCCTCGAAGCGGATACGGATCTTGACGCGGACCGCTTGGGCGCCGACCCAACGCTCCATGGAGGGAACTCTTAATGACCACACCCGCTCCCCGATGTGGCAAGGGACCGCTTCGCTCGGGAGGGGCATGCACCCGAGGCCCCTCTGGCCGCCATTGGCGCCGGTCGCGGGCGTGCTGGCAGCGAAGCCAAGTTCCATAGAGGAACATGCAATGTCCAGCCTTACGGGGGGCAACTGGGGCTAGGTCGAAGCAAGTGTGACCCTGCCCTTACCCGAACCCTTAGCTCGATATTGCGCCCGGTCCGCCTCGCGCGCGAGATCCCATGCGCTGAGAGGGTTGGGTTCCGTACCTGTGACCGACGCCACGCCGGCCGAAAAGGTGAAGCCACGAACACCTTCCACTTCGGCGGACCTGCAGGCGGCGAGAAGCCGCTCGGCGGCATGCCGAGCCGCATCGGGCGCTGCACCCGGCAGAAGCCAGCCGAACTCTTCGCCGCCCAACCTACCAACGATATCTTCCGCGCGAACGTGCTGGCGCAGCAGGCGGCCCATCTCTCGCAGAACTGCGTCTCCCGTGAGATGTCCCTGCGTGTCGTTCACCTGCTTGAAGTTATCAAGGTCAATAAACAGGAACGAGGCGACCTCGCCGATACGGTAGGCGGCATCGAGTTGGACCTCTGCCCGCGCCCAAAACTCTCCGGCGCGTAGCAGACCCGTCAATTCGTCCACTTGAACCCTGTGCCGTAACGGGTTGAGCACGCGCGTGGCGACCAGATGGTGAGCGGCCCAGAGAACCAGTGCCAGCAGAACGACTTCGAGAACCAGGGTGCGCGCGAGATCCTGCCATGACGTACCACTGCCCCAGACACCAATTAGGGCAGCCAAGGCAACGTATACGATGGCCAGCGGCCGTGCGACCCACCAGAGAGATGGGGCCTGGCGGCGATTGGGCGAAAACCCCCAATGTGAAAGTTGCATGGAATCCCTCATAACTGTGCGCACCCCGCCCCAATTGCGATCAGGAAGCGGTGGGTGTATTCACCACTGCCACGCCCGCTTCCTTGTGGCAAGGGACCGCTTTGCTCGGCCCACCGGCCGCCCTTGCCGCCGGTCGCGGGCGTGGCCGATGCGAAGATGGTTCTAAACGACGCCTCGCAGACGAGGCGTTTTGTCGTTTACAGGTAGCCGGGCCAGCGGCGCTGAGGGGCATGGCGGGCGCGGCACCAGGTGGTCCGGCGGGCCGGACCTATGCCGTGTGACCCCAGCATAGGCTCTTCCCAGTACAAGAAGGGGAGAGCGTATGCACCAGGTGGAAGCGCATGGATTGCCGGTGGCGGACGTGGCCAGGCAGCTCGCCAGCGACCCCGCCACAGGGCTCACTGCTCGCGAAGCCGCCCACAGATTGGCCCGCTACGGACCGAACGAACTGCCGCATGCCCGCCCGCGCAATCTCCTGAGCGTCTTCCTCGGACAGTTCCAGGACTTCATGGTGCTCGTGCTGCTCGGGGCGACGGGGATCTCGTTCTTTCTCGGCGAGGTCGGCGATGCCGTCACGATCCTGCTGATCGTCGTCGTCAATGCGGTGCTCGGAGCCTTGCAGGAGTTTAGGGCGGAGAGATCCCTCGAGGCGCTCAAGGAGATGTCCGCGCCCACGGCCAGGGTACGGCGCGACGGGGAGGAGCACCGGATCCCGGCGGCCGAGGTCGTCCCAGGCGACCTTCTGCTGCTCGAAGCGGGAGACAAGCCCGCTGCCGACGCACGGCTGCTGCAGGTGACCGAGCTCGCCGTGGAGGAGTCCCTGCTGACCGGCGAATCGGTACCTGTGCTGAAGTCCGCGGACTGGCTCGGCGACGCGCGCGCGCCGATCGGCGAGCGCAGGAACATGGTCTTCGCAGGTACCACGGTGGTGCGCGGACGGGGACTCGGCCTCGTCACGGCGACCGCATCGGCGACCGCCATGGGCGGCATCGCGCAACTCCTGAGCGAACAGAAGACGGAACCGACGCCACTGCAGCAGAGGCTGGAGGGGCTCGGCCGGGTGCTTGTCTGGTCCTGCCTCGCCATCGCGGCGGTGGTGGTGGTGGCGGGAGTGCTGCGGGGGGAGAGCCTCTTGCGCATGTTCCTCGCCGGGGTGAGCCTCGCCGTCGCGGCCATTCCAGAGGGCTTGCCGGCCATCGTCACGATCGCCCTTGCGGTGGGCGTGCAGCGCATGCTGAGACGCAACGCGCTGGTGCGCCATCTGCCTGCGGTGGAGACGCTCGGCTCGGCCACGGTCGTATGTTCCGACAAGACGGGTACCCTGACGCGCAACGAGATGACGGTGCGCAGGCTGATCACCGCCGACGGAGAGTACCGGTTGACGGGTGACGGCTACGACCTCACGGGCCGTGTCGTGCGCACGGCAGGGGAACGGCACGGTGACGACGCACGGCCCGTCCTGGAAGCACTGGCGCTCTGCCAGAACGCCGAACTGCACCTCGACCACCACCGCGCGCGCCCGGAGGGCGACCCGCTGGAGGTGGCGCTGATCGTCGCCGCCAGGAAGGCGGACATCGACGTGTCCCGCCTGTTGCGTGAGCGGCCCCGCCTCCTGGAGGTGCCGTTCTCGTCGGAGGCGCAGAGGATGACGGTTGTCGTGCGCAGCGGCGCAGGCCTCCTGCAGGTGACGAAGGGGGCGCCTGAGGCCGTTCTGCGCATGTGTGCGACCGAGCGGGTCGGAGGTAGGGACATCACCCTGACGCCGGAGCGCAGGAGCGAGTGGCTGGCGCGTACCGCTGGGCTTGGCGAGGAGAGCCTGCGCACCCTGGCGGTCGCGGCGCGCGAGGTCGCGCGGCCCAGCGAGCAGCAGGGATTGACGTTTCTCGGCATGGTAGGGCTCTACGACCCGCCGCGGGCGGAGGTGCGCGAGGCTGTGCGCACCTGCAGACGGGCGGGCATCCGCACCGTCATGGTGACGGGTGACCACCCTGCGACAGCCGAGGCGATCGCGCGGGAACTCGGCATCTTGCGTGCGGGCGAGCACGTCGCGCGCGGTGTCGATGTCGAGCAGCTGTCGGACCTGGACCTCCGGCGGCTCGCCCAGACGACGACGGTCTACGCCCGCGTGTCGCCGCAGTTCAAGCTGCGTCTTGTGGAGGCGCTCTCCGCCAACGGGGAGATCGTCGCGATGACCGGCGACGGACTCAATGACGCGCCTGCCCTGCGCGCGGCCGACATCGGCGTGGCGATGGGCGTGGCCGGCTGCGACGTGACGAAGGAAGCCGCGGACATGGTGCTGGCGGACGACAACTTCGCGACGATCGTCGCGGCGGTCGAGGAAGGGCGCGGCATCTACGACAACGTGCGCAAGTTCGTGCGCTATCTCCTGGCCTGCAACGTCGGCGAGGTGCTCGTGATGTTCGGCGCGGCGATATCAGGCCTGGCCCTGCCGCTCCTTCCCATCCAGATCCTTTGGGTGAACCTCGCGACCGATGGCCTGCCGGCCCTCGCGCTGGGCCTCGAGCCGGTGGAACTCGACGTCCTGCATCGTCCGCCGCGGCCGCCGGAAGAGGGGGTGTTCGCGCGCCGCCTCGGCTGGCGCATCATCAGCAGGGGCACATTGATCGGATTCTCCACCCTCGGCATGTTCGTCGTAGCGCTGGCGGTGGGGACCGGGCTGCCGCTCGCGCGCACCTTGACCTTCGCGACACTCGTGATGAGCCAGCTGTTCCATTCCTTCGACTGCCGCTCCGAGACGCGCTCCATCGTCGAGATGGGCTTGACGTCGAACCCGTACCTGCTGGCCGCCGTGCTGACGTCCATCGGTCTGCTGCTGGCGGCGATCTACCCGCCTTGGGCCGCACAGACATTCCGCACCGTGCCTCTGGATCTTGCGAACTGGCTGGCCGTAGTGGCAGTCTCAGGGCTGGGATCATTCGGTATAGCGGTGCGACGGCGCCTGCTGCGCCGCAGGCGCGCACGCTCGACCTGGGAGGCTGCCGTGTGGAAGTCCCGTTCCTGAAGATGCACGGCCTCGGCAACGACTACGTCTACCTGGACCTGCTGGCGCATCCCGAACTGGGGGAGATCGCCTTCGGGGATTTCGCCAGGGCGGTATCCGATCGCCATCGCGGCATCGGCAGCGACGGCGTCATCCTCATCCAGCATGGAGACGGCGAGGCCCACCTCGCCATGCGGATCTTCAACGCCGACGGCTCCGAGGGCGAGATGTGCGGCAACGGCGTGCGCTGCCTCATGCGCTACGGTCATGGACGCGGGTATGCGCCCGCCGCCCTCACGGTGCGCACGCGCGCGGGAGTGATCCGCGGCGAGGTGCTGGCGGACGGACAGGTGCGCGTCGACATGGGCAGGCCCCGCTTCGAGCGGGACGAGATCGGCTGGCGCGGCGAGGGGGTCATGCGGGACGCGCCGATCGAGACTGGTGGCGAGTCCCTGGTCTGCTGCGGCGTCTCCATGGGCAACCCGCATCTCGTCTGTTTCCCGAGGCCTGATCTGAACCTCGAGACCCTGGCTTGCTCCCTGGGTCCGGCGCTAGAGCACGCCGAGTTCGCTCCCCGGCGCACGAACGTCGAGTTCGTGCGGGTGCTGGATCGCGACCGCCTGGCCATGGAGGTCTGGGAGCGCGGCTCAGGCCGGACCCAGGCGTGCGGCACCGGCGCATGTGCGACACTGGTCGCGGCGGCCTGGACGGGACGCTGTGCCCGCAGCGCCGACGTGGAACTGGCAGGGGGCGTTCTGCACATCGACTGGGCCGAGGAGGACGACCACGTCTTCATGACCGGTCCCGCTTCCTTCAGCTTTCAGGGCATTGCCTGGTGGCCCGCAGGAAAGGATGCTGAACCATGGTGAAGCTCGCATCGCGCATGGACACCCTGCCCCCCTACCTCTTTGCTGCCCTCGACGAGCGGCGCAGGGCGGTCGAGGCGCGCGGCATCGAAGTGATCTCGCTCGGCATCGGCGACCCGGACCTGCCGGCCCCGCCGGTCGTGGTCGAGACCGTGCAGCGTGAAGCGGCACGACCTGCGAACCACCGCTATCCGCGCTATGACGGCCTCCCCGCATTCCGCACGGCGGTCGCCGCCTACTATGGCCGCCGCTTCGGCGTCGCGCTCGATCCGGACCGCGAGGTCCTGACCGTGATCGGCTCCAAGGAGGGCCTTGCGCATCTGATCTGGGCATACGTCGAGCCGGGTGACGTCGTCCTCTCGCCGGACCCTTCCTACCCCGTGTACCACGCCCACACGGGCCTTGCCGGCGGTGAGGTGTACCCGCTGCCGCTCACGGAGGAGCGCGGCTTCCTGCCAGACCTCAAGGCGATTCCCGAGGACGTGCTGCGTCGCGCGAAGCTGCTCTTCATCAACTACCCGAACAATCCCACGGGCGCCGTCGCGGATCGCGCCTTCCTCGCCGAGGCGGTGGCGCTGTGCCGCCAGCACGACATCCTCTTGGTCAGCGATGCCGCCTACGTGGAGATGACGCTGGAGGGCGAGCCGGCTCCGAGCGTCCTCGAGGTTCCCGGCGCCAAGGATGTGGCGATCGAGTTCTACTCGCTCTCCAAGCCCTTCAACATGACTGGATTCCGTCTCGGCGCCGCGGTGGGGAACGCAGGGGCCATCGCAGCGCTCGGCAGGATGAAGAACAACTCCGACTCGGGGCAGTGGAATGCCGTCCAGTACGCCGGCGCGGCGGCGCTCGAACAGGATCCGGAAACGTTCTTCCGCCGCATGAACGAGGTGTACCGCGCGCGGCGCGACAAGCTCTGTCTCGGTCTGCGGAGCCTCGGCTGGGATGTGCCGCTGCCCAAGGCCACGTTCTATGTCTGGGCCAAGGCGCCGGGCGGCGACGACCAGACGTTTGCGTCGCAGCTGCTGGAGGCGGGGGTCGTGGTCGTTCCGGGATCGGGCTATGGCCGGCACGGCCAGGGGTATGTGCGCCTGTGCCTCACGGTGTCGGAGAATGACATCGAGCGGGTGCTCACGCGCCTTCGGGAGCTCGCGCCGTCGCCGTTCCTGCGTTGACAAGGCCGTAGCGATCACCTATTTTGAAGAAACAGCGAGCCTCGACGCGTGCGAAGGCGCCTGGGCGAGTTTAGCCGGTCCGAGAACCGCCTGCTTGGAGGAGATCGCCCTGGAGATCAAGCTGGTCAACATCGGCTTCGGCAACATCGTGTCGGCCAACCGAATCATCGCGATCGTCAGCCCGGAGTCGGCACCGATCAAGCGCATCATCTCCGAGGCGAGGGACCGGTCGACGCTGATCGACGCCACGTACGGGCGGCGCACGCGCGCCGTCATCATCACGGATTCTGAGCACGTCGTGCTCTCGGCGGTGCAGCCCGAGACGGTCGCGAACCGTCTGGCGCAGCGCGGCGCGCCATCCGAGGAAGAGGAAGAGGAAGAAGAGGCGGAGGAGCCGCAGGACTAGCAAAGGGGAGGTGCCGTGGTGCAGCAGCCGTCGCTGGAACAACTTACGCACTACATCGACTCGCGCTACGCACTGGTCGTTGCGGTGGCAAAGCGCGCCCGCGTACTGCTCGACGAGGGAGCCGAAGACGAACCTGGGCGGCCCAAGCCCGTGACGCAGGCCCTCTGGGAGCTTGCGCACGGGGATCTCAACTACGATCGGCCGCAGATCGGACTGAAGTGAGCCGCATCGTCCTCGGCGTCACCGGGGGCATCGCGGCATACAAGGCCGTCGATCTGGCCAGCAGGCTACGCCAGCAGGACCACGCCGTGGACGTGGTCCTGACGCGTGCTGCAGAGGCATTCGTCACGCCGCTCTCGTTTTCCGCCGTCACCGGACGCCGTGCCTATCGCGACCAGGACCTCTGGCAGAGCGGCGACAGCATCCTGCACGTCGAACTTGCGCATGCCGCCAATCTGGTGGTGATCGCCCCGGCCACCGCGGACTTCATCGCGCGCACCGCCCAAGGCTTTGCGGACAGTCTGCTCGGCGCCCTGCTGCTGTCGGCCCAATGCCCTGTCGTCTGGGCACCCGCCATGGAGTCCGGCATGTGGCAGCACGCGGCGACCGAGGCGAACGTGGAGCGGCTGCGCGCCTTCGGACAGAAGGTCCTGCCACCCGGGGAGGGGCACCTTGCGTCGGGGCGGAGCGGCGTCGGGCGGATGCCGGATCCCGAGGAGATCCTGGCTGCCGTGGAGGAAGCACTGCGCACGCCACAGCTGCGCCGTGTGCGCGTCCTCGTCACGGCGGGACCGACGCGGGAGTACCTGGACCCGGTGCGCTTCCTCTCGAACCCGTCGACGGGCCGCATGGGCATCGCCGTCGCCGAAGCCGCGCGCAGTTGGGGCGCCGAGGTGACGCTGGTGCTGGGACCGACGGAGCTCAGGCCGCCAGGCGGCATCACGGTGGTGCACGTCACGAGCTCCACCGAGATGTTCGGAGCGGTCGAAGGCCTGCTGGCCGGCACCGATGTGCTGGTCGCGACCGCGGCCGTCTCGGATCTTCGGCCGACCCAGCGCTTCGAGCGCAAGGTGAAGAAGGACGAGCTGCCGGACTCGGTGCAGCTCGAGCGCACACAGGACATCCTCGCGTATGCGGGGGCACACCGCAGGCCGGGCCAGATCCTGGTGGGGTTCGCGGCCGAGACGGACGACCCCGAGGCGGAGGCCAGGCGCAAGCTGCAGCAGAAGAGCTGCGACCTCGTGGTGGGCAACGATGTGCGCAGGGAGGACGCGGGCTTCCGGGTGGACACGAACGTCTGCACCTTTGTCACCGCACACGGCGCATGGCAGGTGGGGCCCGCCAGCAAGCGCGAGATCGGGGAGGAGATCATGGCCTTTGTTGCCCAGCGACTCGGACGCTGAGCGCGATGTGGTGCAGGTCGTCCTGGGCCATGGGCCGCAGATCCCCCTCGACTACCTGTGCCCCGCGGGTGGCGTAGCCGAAGGAACCCTGGTGCGTGTGCCGTTCCGGCGCACGTCGCAGGTGGGGCTCGTCGTCTCGCGCCGGCCCGCCGAGGTGGCGACGGGCCGCCTGCGCGCGATCACGGAGGTGCTTGGACCCGCGCTCGGAGATGCGGGAGAGGCCCTGTTCGTCGCGGATGCCATGCGCCTGCGCTACCTCTGCAGCTGGCCGCAGGCCGTGGCGCCGATCCTGCCCGGGGCCCGCGGCTTCGAGCCCGAGGCGGCGCGCTGGGAGACCGCCGCGGCGATGTCGCCGGAGGAGCGCGCCCGCCTAGGGAGGCGCGCGCCGCGCCAGCTCGCGGCGTTCGAGAGCCTGGCGGGGGGACCGCGGACGCTTGCGCTGGACTTGGCCCTGCCCATGGCGAAGAAGGGACTCGTGCGCCGCCACGTGCCGGTCCCGCCCCACCCGCCGCAGGGCGGCGGGCCAGAGCTCACGGCGGCGCAGGCGGTGGCCCTCGAGGCCTTGCGCCGCGGCCGCGGCGGTACGCACCTCCTGTTCGGCGTCACAGGCAGCGGCAAGACCGAAGTGTACTTTCGCCTGATCGAGGATGCGCTTGCGGCGGGGCGGGGGGCGCTCCTGCTCGTTCCGGAGATCGCCCTGACGGCACAGCTCGTCGATCTCGTGCAGGGGCGCTTTGGCAACCGCGCCGCAGTCCTCCACTCCGCCGTGGGCGAGGCGGCGCGTCACTCGGCCCTGCGCCGGCTCCACGAGGGCCTCGCGGACGTCGTGGTGGGACCGCGGTCGGCGGTCTTCGCTCCGATCGATGCTGGTGTCGTGATCGTCGACGAGCAGCACGAGGCGAGCTACCAGCAGGAGGAGGCGCCGCGCTACCATGCGCAGGACGTGGCGCTCTGGCGCGCCGCGCGCCGCGGTGCGACCCTGGTCCTCGGTTCCGCGACACCGGACCTCTCCACGTTTCAGGCGGCGAGCGAGGGCCGCATCGGACTCGTGGAACTGCCCGAGCGCATCGCAGGGCGTCCCCTGCCGGAGGTCCGGCTCGTCGACCTGCGCCGCAGTCCCGGCCGCATCTTCACACCGGAGCTGACGCGCGCTGTGGCAGACAGTCTGCGCCAGGGGCAGCAGGCCATCCTGCTCCTCAACCGGCGTGGCTACCACCCCAGCATGATCTGCACCGCCTGCGGTCACGTGCCCACCTGTCCGCAGTGCAGTGTGGCGGTCGCCTACCACGAAGGCGGCGAGGCGGTCTGCCACCTCTGCGGCTGGCGCGGTGCCGTACCCGCTTGTCCCGCGTGCCACGGCCGGCTGCGCCTGCTCGGCACCGGAACGCAGCGCGTGGCCCAGGCCGCCCAGGAGACCTGGCCAGGTGCGCGCGTGCTGCGCCTGGACCGCGATGCGGTGCAGCGCGTCGGAGGTGCGGACAAGGTCTATGCCGCGTTCCGTCGCGGCGAGGCGGACATCCTGGTCGGCACGCAGATGGTGGCGAAGGGATTCGACTTCCCGCTCGTCACGACGGTCGGGGTGGTGATCGCCGACATCGGCCTCGGGCAACCGGACTACCGCGCGTCCGAGCGCACGTTCCAGCTTCTGATGCAGGTGACGGGACGCGCGGGCAGGGCAGAGCATCCGGGCCGTGCGGTGATCCAGGCCTTCGACCCGGAGCACGCGGCGTTCCAGCATGCGGCCCGTCACGACTACCGCGGCTTCGCGGCGCAGGAACTGCGCGAGCGCAGGCGGGGCGGTTATCCGCCGTTTGGCGAACTGCTTCTGATCGGCTACTCTGGCATCGAGGAGCACGCGGTCGAGGACCTCGCACGGCGTCGGACGATGGATGTGCGGCACCTGGCTGGGCCAAACGTACGCGTGCTCGGCCCGGCGCCAGCCCCCATCCCCAGGGTGAAGGGCCGCTACCGCTGGCAGACGCTCCTCGTCACCCAGCGCCGCGAACTCCTGCGGGAGATCGCCGCCGCCCTGCCGACCGTGCAGGATGCGGGTGGCCTGCGCGAAGCGCTCTTCTTCGATCCGCGACAATTTCGCTGACATGCCAGGGAGGACCTGATACCGATGCTCGAGATCGTGACGCACCCGAACGAGGTCTTGAGGCGCAAGGCGGAACCCCTGCGCAAGCCCAACCTGTCTGCGAGGAAGCTCCTGGACGACATGGCGGAAGCCATGTACGCGGCGCACGGCGTCGGCCTGGCCGCGAACCAGGTGGGGGTCCTGCGCCGGCTCGTGGTCATCGATGTCGGCGACGGCCTGCTCAAACTCATCAACCCCGAGATCGTGCGGCGCGACGAGGAGATGGTCGAGGGGGTGGAGGGCTGCCTCTCGATCCCTGGACTGCAGGGAAAGGTGCCCCGGCACAAGACCGTGCAGCTGCGGGCCACCCTGCCGAACGGCAGGACGGCCTGGTTCGACGCGGAAGGACTTTTCGCGGTAGCCATCCAGCATGAGATCGACCACCTGGACGGCGTCCTCTTCATCGACCGCGCCGTAGAGGTCTGGGAGATCGTCGACGATCCCGAGGAAGACGAGGTGGACGGCGGCCGCACCGACGATGAGGTACGGGAGCGGGAAGACAGCCAGGGTGCCGAGGCCAGGTGAAGATCCTCTTTCTTGGCACCCCAGGGTTCGCCTTGCCGTCGCTCGAGGCGGTCGCAGCGGCGCACGACGTCATCCGCGTGGTGACGGCTCCGCCGAGGCCGAGAGGCCGTGGACAGCGCGCGGAGCCGACGCCCGTCGCGCGGCGCGCGCAGGAACTCGGGATCGACGTGATGACGCCGGAGCGTCTCGACGCGGCCGCGGTGGGCCAACTGCTCGGGCTGGCTCCCGATGCGGGCGTCGTGGTGGCGTACGGGCGCATGCTGCCGGCGTCCCTGTTCGACGCGATCCCCTGCCTCAACGTGCACCCCTCGCTGCTTCCCCGTCATCGCGGCGCGGCGCCGATCCCATGGACGATCTGGTCCGGCGACCGGCAGGCGGGCGTCACCATCATGCGTATCGTAGAGGAGCTCGACGCCGGCCCGATCCACCTGCAGGAAGCCTTTCCGCTCGGGGACGCGACGACGGCGGGGGAACTCGAGGCGGAGGCGTCCAGGCGCGGTGCAGGCCTGCTGCGGGAGGCGCTTGCGCTGCTCGCGGCGGGCCGCCTGCCCGAGACGCCGCAGGAGGGCGCCGCGACCTACGCGCGCAGGCTTACCAGGGAAGACGAGCAGCTCGACCTCCTGCGCCCCGCGGAGGAGGTCGCCCGCCAGGTGAACGCGCTCGCCCCGCGGCCCGGCGTGCGCGTCGCGGTGCTGGAGAGGGACCTCGAACTGCGGCTCCTGCGCGGCAGGGCGGTGGCGGCCGACCTGCCGCCGGGACGCGTGCGGGCGCATCCCGAGGGCCTGCTCATCGGCACCGGCGCGGGTGCCTTGCTCGTGGCGGAATTGCAGCCGGCAGGCGGGCGTGCCCTGTCGGCGGCGGACCTCTTGCGCGGCCGTCCGTTCCTTGACGGGGCGATGGTGCGATGAAGGGACAGGGCAGCGCCGCCAGGGCCACGGCGGCACGCGCGGCGATGAAGGTGGAGGCGGGCCTGCACTTGCCGCAGGCGGTGGACCAGGCCCTGCGCCGGAGCGATCTCGATGCGCGCGATCGCGGGTTCTGCACCGAGATCGCCTACGGCAGCGAACGCTGGCGCAGCCTTCTCGACTACAGCCTCGCGCCGCACCTGCGCCGGCCGATGAAGGACCTCGACCCTCTCGTGCGCGCCATCCTGCGGCAGGGGGCCTACCAGGTCCTGAAGCTGGGTCTGCCGGCCTACGCGGTTGTCGACAGCAGCACGCAGGCGGCAGCCGAGGTGGGGGCCGGGCGTGCGCGCGGCCTTGTCAATGCCGTCCTGCGGCGTGTCGCGGAGCAGGGCCAGCCGCCGCTTCCCGACGGGGAACTGGACGCGCTCGCTCTCAGGTATGCCCACCCGCGCTGGCTCGTGCAGCGTTGGGTCGAGCGGCTGGGATGGGACGCCGCGGAGGATCTGCTGCGGCGCAACCAGGAGGTGCCGCCGCTCGTCCTGCGCATCAACCGCCGGCGCCAGACGGCGGATGCCGTGGCCGCCGCATGCGCCGCCGCCGGCATCGCGACGGCCGGGGTAGAGGGTCTGCCGCATGCGCTCACGGTGCACGCCGGCGGCGATGTGCGCAGTCTGCCGGGGTTTGCCGAAGGGTACTGGCAGGTGCAGGACATCGGGGCGCAGGCGGTCGGCGAGGCGATCGGCGAGGCCGAGTTCTTCCTCGAGAGCGCATGCGGCCGCGGCACCAAGACCTTGCAGCAGGCTGAGCGGCAGTCCCGTCGCGTCGCTGGAGTGGACCTCGACGCCGCGCGGATCCGCGAGGCCGAGCAGGAGCAAAGCCGCCTCGGGCTCGACGCCCTGTTCTCGGTCCATGATGCGCGCAGCCTGCCACCGGAGCTCACCGGAGCCGATCAGGTGCTGCTCGACGCGCCATGCTCGACGCTCGGCGTGCTGCAGCGGAGGCCGGACGTCAAGTGGCGGCGCCGGCCGCAGGACTTCGATGGGCGCAGCCACCTGCAGATCGAGCTGCTTTTGGCCGCAGGGCTGGCCTGCCGCCCGCAGGGCACCGTGACCTACAGCGTTTGCAGTCAGGAACCGGAGGAGACCATTGTGCCAGTGAAGGCATTGCTCGCGCGCGGGGGCTTCGCGCTGGTCGAGGAGCCGCCGCCGTGCGCCGAGAAGGGCCTTGAGGCGGGCTTCCTGCTGCCGGGCATGTTCATGGCCCAGCTGCGTCGGCTCGCGTAGCAGAGGAGTCGAGGGCAGCGGACGAGAATTGCTCATGGCTATGGAGGGGTACGACTGACGCTCTACGACCTGGCCCCAGAAGCACTGCGCGACTGGTTCGCCGCACGCGGCGAGCAGCGCTTCCGCGCCCGCCAGGTGCTGACGTGGGCCTACCGCCGGCTGGCCCGCACGTACGACGAGATGACCGATCTGCCGGCGGCGTTGCGGGCGAGGCTCGCGGAGGAACTGCCGCTCGGCGGGGCACAGGTCGCCGCCGTGCAGGAAGCTGCGGGCGGCGTGCGCAAGGCCCTTCTCGTCTACCCGGACAAGGGCTCTGCGGAGACCGTGCTGCTGCCCTATGCGTTCGGCGCGAGCACCTGCCTCTCGTCGCAGGTGGGCTGCCGCCAGGGCTGCCGCTTTTGCGCCACCGGCGTCTCGGCGTTCACGCGCTCTCTCGAGATGGGCGAGATCGTCGAACAGTTCCTCTGGGCTGCGCGGGCGGCAAGCCCGGAACCTCTCAGGCGCCTCGTGATGATGGGGGCGGGCGAGCCGCTCGACAACTACGACACGGTACTCGCGTTCCTGCGCCACATGCATGACCCTGAGGTTCTCGGCCTTTCGTACCGCCATATGACGATCTCCACCGTAGGCCTTGCGCCCCAGATTCATCGCCTGGCCGACGAGGGTCTGCCGCTGAACCTCGCCCTGTCGCTGCATGCGACACGGGACGAGCTTCGCTCGGCGCTGATCCCCGAGAACCGGCGCTACCCGATCGCCGAGATCCTCCAGGCGACCGATCACTACTTCGAGGTCACCGGACGGCGCATCACCTACGAGTTCCTTCTCGTCGGCGGCCTCAACGACGGCCCGGACGAGGCGGACCGTCTGGCTGACCTCGTGCATGACCACCCTGGCCACGTCAACCTGATCCCCCTGAATCCGGTGCCAGAGTTCCCGTTCGAGGCGCCTGCCCCGGACCGGGTTGCCGCCTTCCGGCAGCAGCTCGTCCAGAGAGGCGTCAACGCCACGGTGCGCCGCACCCTCGGCCAGGAGGTGCAGGCGGCCTGCGGCCAGCTGCGCCGTCACTACGACCGGGAAGGCCAGCCGGTCGCGCCGCGGCGGTCCTGGCCGATCGTGCTGCCCGGGACCGACAGGACAGGGCCCCAAGACCGCGGCTAGGTCTGTCGCGACGAAGAGGTGAACCCCAGTTGGAGTTTTCGGCCGCTTCCGATCCGGGGCGCGTTCGCACGCGCAACGAAGACAGCTTTGCCTTGTTGCCCTTCTCGACCGGGGTCTTGCTGGCGGTCGCGGACGGCGTCGGCGGCTCCCAGGCAGGTGAGGTCGCAAGCGCCATCGCCACCCGTACGTTCCGGGAGACCATGACACCGCATCAGCGGGAGACGCCGGAGCCAATGCCCTTGCACCAGGCACTCGAGCTCGCGAACGAGCGCATCCTGCAGGCTCGACAGGAGTCCAGCCGGCAAGCGGGCATGGGTACGACGATGACCTGCGCCTGGCTGAGCGAGGATCGACTTGCCTACGCGCATGTCGGCGATTCGCGCCTCTACCTGCTGCGCGGGGGTGAACTCAACTGCGTCACGCACGACCATTCGGTGGCGCAGGAACTCGTGCGCCAGGGATCCATCCCGCCCGCCGACGCGGAACGCCACCCGCAGCGCCACGTGTTGACGCGCTGGCTCGGCTTCGAGCCGTTCGCCTGCGACGAGGGCACGCTGGATCTCGAGCCCGGTGACGTGGTTCTCCTGTGCACGGACGGGCTCGTCTCGGCCCTGGCGGAAGGCGAGATCGCGCGCGAGTTGCAGGACGGCTTTGCCGGCGTTGCCCTGCGCCTGGTCGAGGCGGCCAACAGGGCCGGCGGACCCGACAACATCACGGTGGTCGCGGCGCGCACCGCCCAGGCCGGCGGGAGTGAGCAGCAGTGAAGGGCGAGACGTTGCGCGGGCGCTACCTGCTGCAGGACCGCATCGGCGGCGGCGGTATGGCCTGGGTGTGGAAGGCGGAGGACACGCTTCTGCACAGGCCGGTCGCGATCAAGGTGCTGCGCGAGGAGTTCGCAGGCGACGAAGCGTTCGTCCGCCGGTTCGGTCAGGAAGCGCAGGCGGCCGCGAGCCTCGTACATCCGAACGTCGTGCACGTCTACGACGTCGGTCAGGAGCAGGGGACGCACTACATCGTCATGGAGCTGGTCGAGGGCGAGACGCTCAAGGAGACCATCCAGCGCCAGGGCCCGATGCCCGTCGGACGCGCCCTGAAGGTGGCCGCGGCCGTGGCGAGGGCCCTGCAGGCCGCACACAAGAAGGGCATCGTGCACCGCGACATCAAGCCGCAGAACATCCTCCTGACGCCAGAGGGGCAGGTCAAGGTGGCGGATTTCGGCATCGCCCGCGCCGCGACCGGCACCACCATCGTCCATACGAACACCATCATCGGATCGGCCCACTATTTCGCGCCGGAGCAGGCACGCGGGGGCTTCACGGACGTCAAGTCCGACCTCTATTCGCTCGGGGCCGTGCTCTACGAGATGCTCGCCGGCCAGCCGCCGTTCGAGGGCGCGACACCCGTGGCGGTCGCACTCAAGCATCTCCAGGAGGAGCCCGTGGCCCTGCGCAAGCGCCGGCCCGAGGTGCCGCGCAGCGTCGAGGCGATCGTCGCGAGGCTGCTGGCCAAGGATCCGGCGGAGCGCTACCAGAGTGCGGACGCGCTTCTGGGCGACGTCAGGCGCTCGCTGGAGGAGATGGGTGAGCCGCTCGGCCCGGACGAGGGCGGCGAGGGCGAGCTGCCGCCCGCCAGAGGGAGCCACCACCTGCGTCCCGCGCGCGCCCCGAGGCGTCGCATCTGGCCGTGGGTCGTGCTCGCCGCGGTCCTGGTCGTGCTTGGCGTGGGTGGCGCCAAAGCCTTCACCGACTGGATGACCGTGCCGCAAGTGCGGGTCGCGAAGGTCGAGGGCATGTCGAAGGCAAGAGCCGAGAAGACGCTCAAGGCACAGGGCCTGGTGCCTGCCGTGACCGCCACAGAGCACAGCAGCGCCAAAGCAGGCACCGTCGTACTGCAGAATCCCGCGCCGCGGGACATCGTGAAGCGCGGGCGCGTCGTCAGCCTCTGGATCTCCAGCGGTCCCCAGAAGACCGCGGTGCCGGGGGTCCAGGGCATGACCGAGGCCGCGGCCAAGGCATCGCTCGAATCGTTCGGCTTCAAGCCTGTGACGCTGTACGAGCAGAGCAATCAGGCGCAGGGCACCGTGGTGCGCCAGTCGCCGGGTCAGGGCAGCAAACTGACGGCCGATTCCGCGGTCCGCATCTGGGTCAGCCAGGGACCGGGCACGACGCAGGCCGCGGTGCCGAACTTCATCGGGCAGACCTACCAGTCGCAGGTGCAGCCGGAACTGGCCGCGCTCGGCGTGCATGTCTCCGGCATCACGTATGCCTACTCGTCGACGCAGTCTGGCACGGTCCTGGACCAGTCGGTCGCGCCAGGCACGCAGGTGACGAGCGACATGACGATCGGCCTCACAGTCAGCGAGGGACCACCCCCCACCGGCGGTTCCGGGCCGCCGGGAGGCCCAGAGCAGATCACCCTCACCTATACGGGCCAGGGCACTGCCGACATCCAGGTGTGGATTGTGGACGCCACGGGAACGGCGATGATCTTCACCAATCCGGACTTCAGCGGCTCGACGCCGATCGTGGCGAGCTGGGAAGGAGACGGGCGCATCGAGATCTACGTCGGCGCGAACGGCAGCACCGTGCCCAAGATCGTCTACTCGCAGGCCCTGCCGGTGCAGGGAGGCGCGATCTCCGTCCAGTGAAGTCTGGAGTC
This sequence comes from Bacillota bacterium, assembly GCA_021845645.1. The sequence goes on along the minus strand of JAJZVM010000001.1, from coordinate 42,656 downwards.
GTGCTGCGCGTACTCGGCGATCGGGCGCAAGTGCGCGCCGGAGAGGACATCCTGAGCTTGCGGCCGAAGGGGATCCTGCGCCAGGGAGGGCTCCTGGCCGGTGACGTGGTGGAGGTCTCCGGCGAGCACATCACCAAGGTGGCGCCGCGGCGCAACGAGCTCGGTCGTCCACCTGTGGCCAATGCGAACCTGCTCGTGGTCGTGGCGACGCTGCGCGATCCCGCGGTGCAGCCTAGCGATGTCGACCGGCTGCTGCTGCAGGCGGCGGCGATCGAGCTGGGGGCGCTGCTCGTCCTCAACAAGTGCGACCTGGCAGGGCCTGAGGAGCACGCCGCGTTTGCGACGCCCTATCGCGCCGCGGGCTACCAGGTGCTCGAAACGGTGGCCATCCGAGGGGACGGCGTCGCGGCAATCCGGGCGGCCCTGCCGAGCGGTCTCTCGGTCCTGGCGGGTCCGAGTGGTGTCGGCAAGTCGAGCCTGCTCGCGGCCCTCACCGATATCGCGGTGGAGGTGGGGGCGATCTCCACGAGGCTCAGGCGCGGCAGGCATACGACGCGATCTGCGACGCTCTACGAGATCGGTGAGGGGCGGATGCTCGCAGACACGCCCGGCTTCTCTGCGCTCGAACTGCCGGAGGTGCCGCCCGTCCGCCTGCGGGACCTCTATCCAGAGTTCCGTGGCGTGGTCTGCCGCTTCGGCGACTGCGTCCACCGCGCCGAGCCTGACTGCGGCGTCCGCGAGGCGGTTGACCTCGGCCGGATCGACGAGGGACGGTATGCGCGGTACTGCAGATTCCTGGCCGAGATCGAAGGGAGGCCCCCTCAGTGGCACTGATCGCGCCCTCGATCCTGACGGCGGATTTCCTGCATCTCGCTGACGAGCTCAGGCGCGCCCAGGGTGCGGACGTCTGGCACCTCGACGTGATGGACGGCCACTTCGTGCCGAACCTCACCTTCGGGCCGCTCCTCTGCGCCGCGATCGCGCAAGGGGTCAAGGAGCCGGTCGAGTGCCACCTGATGGTCGAGCGGCCTTCGGACCTCCTCGGGCGCTATGCGGAAGCCGGCGCACGGCGGCTGATCGTGCACGCGGAGGCGACGGCGCACCTGCACCGCCTGGTGGCAGAGGTGCACGCCCTCGGTTGCGAGGCAGGGGTGGCGCTCAATCCCGGTACACCGCTCGCGGCCGTGGAAGAGGTGCGGGACGATCTGGACCTCCTGCTCATCATGACGGTGGATCCAGGCTTTGGTGGCCAGTCCTTGCTGCGCGGGCAGATGGAGAAGATCCGGCGCGCGCGGGAGATCCTGCCCGGCGTGAAGATCGAGGTGGACGGCGGCATCGGACCCGCCAACGCGCTGGAGGTGGTGCGGGCAGGGGCGGACATCCTCGTTGCAGGTTCCGCCGTCTTCTCTCCCGGCGCGGATCCGGCGGAGCGCATCGCGGAGATGCGCCGGGCCTTGCACGAAACGCCATGACACCCCATAGCATGGATAGCGGGGGTGGACTCGAGTTGCGCGTGCACGTCGTACGGGTGCCGAAGCTCCTCGGCGGTCTGCTGCTCGGCCTGTTCTCTCTGTTCGAGGGCCGTGGCAAAAGGGCCACGCCTCCGCCTGAGGGGTGAGCCTCCCGGGCGGGCAGGCGCAATGCGGGCGGCTTCCCCGAACTGGGGGAGCCGCCCGCGCTGTGCGAAGACCTAGAGCGCCCGCTGCACCTTGCCGGAGCGCAGGCAGCGCGTGCACACGTCGACCCGCTCGACGCGCCCGTTCACCACGGCGCGCACCGTCTGAATGTTCGCGCCCCACGTGCGGTGGGTCTTGATGTTCGAGTGCGATACCAAGTTGCCGTGCGCAACACCCTTGCCGCACACGGAGCACGTCTTAGCCACGATGAAGCCCTCCCAATGCTCGTAGAAAGGTACAAACGCCATATACGATAGCATGTGCCAGGCTGCTGCGCAAGGCTTGGCCAGGCTGCGGCGCCGTGGCTCTGCAAGCCCGTCCCGGTTGGCTGATCAGCGATGATGTCCTCACGAGGAAGGACATGACGCATCTGGATGAGCTTTCACATCGACCAGGGGAGGTGTCGGCACGATGCCGAACAAGACGATCTAGGAAGAGGCATTCCCGCGGAGGGGTTGACCGCACGGTTCTCGTCGCCTTATCATTGACCTATCGGTCAGTCGAACAGAGGTGGGTGTCATGCCCCGCAGCCAGGAGGCCAATCATGCGATTCGCGAAGAACGCAAGGCGGAAATCCTGGCTGCGGCAGCGGTGGTGTTCGCACACCAGGGATACGTCGGCACGCGCATCAGCGACATCGCGGATGCGGCCAAGACGAGCAAGGGACTCCTTTACCACTACTTCGCGAGCAAGGAGGAAGTCTTCACCGCTTTGGTCGAGCGGGCGTCGCGCGGCGTGCTGCAGCTGATCGGAAGGGCGATCGACCTGCCCGTACCGCCTGTGGAGCGCCTGAGATGGCTGATCGAGCAGGAACTTGCAGGCCTCGGCGACGATCCGCACATCTTCATGGTCGTGCTCCAGGCCATGATGAGCGAGGCCGTGCCTGCCAGTGCCAGGCGGGCGGCGGAAGAGCTCGTGGCAGGCACCCAGAAACTCATGCGGCAGCTGGTGGTCGCGGGTCAGGCAGAGGGCCAGATCGTGGAAGGCGACCCGCTGGAGATCGCGACGCTGTTCGGCACGTGGTTGCAGGGTCTTGCGGTGGGTGCCGCGATGCGGCCGCTGGCGGCGTCCCTGCCGAGGGCCGAGAGCCTTGTGCGACTCTTCGTGCCGGGAGGCGCACGCTAGGACCGGCACGTCTTCTTTTTGCTTATGTGTTGAACAGATAGTCAGTCAACAAAGGAGAGTCCACCATGGACGACATCGCAGCCTCCTCGCCGCGTCTCGGCGTATTGGCCCAGGCAGGCCTGCTTGCCGGACCATTCATGAGCATGGTCGACAGCAGCATCGTCAACGTGGCCCTGCCCGACATCGCGCGCTCCCTGCAAAGTTCGCTCGCCGCGGCGCAGTGGGTGGTGAGCGTATACCTTCTCGCCCTCGGCGTAGCCCTGCCCGGCACGGCGTATCTCGCGAAGCGGTTCGGGACGCGTCCCGTCTACATGGTGAGTCTCATCGGGTTCACCGCCGCGTCGGCTCTCTGCGCGGCATCGCCGACGGTCGCGGTCCTCGATGCCGTCCGGGCCGTCCAGGGCATGTTCGGCGCAGCGATGGTGCCGCTCGCCATGAACATGCTGTTTGGCGAGGGGCAGAGTTCCCGTCAGATGTCGCCTGTGGCGGGCATGATGCTGTTTCTGGCTCCGGCGCTCGCGCCCGCCATCGGCGGGCTTCTCATCCCTTGTGCGGGCTGGCCCTCCATCTTCCTCGTCAACGTGCCTGTCGGCGCCCTGGCCCTGCTCGGCGTCGGCCGCATCCCGGCCGACGTCGATCCAGGGCCGTCGGCGCAGCGGCCCCGCTTCGACCTGCCCGGCTTCGTGTTCCTGGCGGGCGGCATCGCCGCCGGCACGTACGGCACGTCGACGGCGGTGCAGGCGGGGTGGCTGGCGGCACAGGCGTGGCCGTACTGGTCCTCGGGCCTCCTGCTCCTCGCGGCGTACGCCGTCTGGGCGCGAGGGCGCGCCCACGCCATCGTCGACCTCGGCATGCTCGCAGACCCTCAGCAGGCCTACGCCATGGCCCTGAACGCGGTCGTCTCCATTGTCACGTTCGCTCTCATCGTGCTTGTTCCGTCCTTTGTGCAGGAGTTCCAGGGGAAGAGCGCCATCGTCGCGGGGCTGACGCTCCTGCCCCAGGGGATTACGACCGGTCTCGGCGCCGTGATCGGCAACGCGTTACCCGCCCGGTTGGGCGTGCGACGCACGACGTTTCTCGGCATGGCCATCCTCAGCCTGACGACCTTGGGCATGCTGGCGGTGGGCGTCGGCACGTCGCCGTGGCTGACGGCCGCTATCCTCTCTGGACGAGGCTTTGCCATAGGTTTTGTCATCCAGCCCGTCCTGAACCGGCTGCTCGGGAGCCTGCCGGCGGAGAGGATTCCAGACGGCAACACCCTGTTCAACGTCGTCGACCGGGTCTCCGGAGCAGCGGGCATCGCACTGATCGTGACCTTCTTCCAGATGCGCGAGGCGGCGCTCCTCCAGGCGGCCCAACGCCAGTTCCGTCACGTCGCGCCAGGGTTTTCGGGCGTCGGCGGGCGCCTTGGGACAAGTCCCGCGGTGCGGCGACTGCTGGCCCGCGCCGCCACCGGGGGTTTCCACGACGTGATCTGGCTCGTGGCCGCGCTCAGCGTGATCGGGCTCGCCATGACGCTCGGCCTCGCGGCGCAAGGAGGTCAGGCGCAAGGCGCCTGATCGGGGGCGGCTCCAGGCCGTGCGAGAAGACGGTTGCCAGGGAGGATCTGCGCAAAGCCTGGCCAGGATGTATGCTGGATCCACTTGAGGAACCGCTGCGGCAGGAGGGGACAGCTTGCGCTTCATCGACGCGACCGGGGACCCCCTGCTCTGGCGCCTTTCGCCGACGCTGGCAGAGACGGTGGCGCTCGCCGTGGCGGAAGGCAGGGCGCCCAAGACCTTCTGCCTGCGGATGAACACACCGTACGTGCTGCTCGGGCCGCAGGACCTCCGGCTGCCGCATCCCGAAGAGGGCGTGGCCTGGCTGGAGAGCAGGGGACTCCCGGTCTACGTCCGGGTCGGGGGCGGTGCCGCCGTCCTGCTCGATGAGGGCTGCCTCAGCTTCTTCGGGGCGGTGCCGTGCCGCGACCTGACGCGGCTGGACGCGAACTTCCGCGACCTGACGCGCCCGGTGCGGCACGCTCTTGCGGCACTCGGCGTGCCCGTGCGGTTCGGCCGCGCCCCAGGATCCTACTGCGAGGGACCGCAGGACCTCGTCACGACGGGAGGGCGCAAGCTCCTCGGCGTGGCTCAGGCCCTGCGCCAGGGCTATGCACTCGTGTCGGGCATGCTGCTCGTGACGCAGGATCCGGTGCCGACCACCGCCGTGCTGCAGGAGTTCTACCGGCGCGCGGGGAGCGATCGCATCCTCAGGCCGGAGGCGGTGACGTCGCTGACCGCCGAGCTGGGCGGAGCTGTGGACCTGCAGGTGGTGAAGCAGGAAATCCAGCGCCAGGTGGCCCTGCTCGGCTGGAGCGACGTGCCCTCGCCGCTGACCGCGTGGGAGCGCCAGTCGGGCGAGGAGATGCTTGGAAGGCGGCGGTATCCGCCGGCACACCTTGCGCATTCACCGCTGGTTCGTTCACTATAGGACTTGGCAACTGCATAGTGCAGGGTTGCGGGTGCCCCCGCGGGGGGCGAAGAGGGAATCAGGTGCGAAGCCTGAGCGGTCCCGCCACTGTATGCGGCCGATGAGCGCCAGAACGCCACTGTCTACGGACGGGAAGGCGGCGCGAGGACACCGCGAGCCAGGAGACCTGCCCGCGCCATGCCGGCGATCCTCCGGAGAAGAGGCCACGCCGGAAGGCGGCGCAGCGCTGCCTTCTTGGGGCCGCCCGGAGCAATCCGGGCGTTTTTCGTTTCCAGGAAAGGGAGTGTTCGCAGATGCGCCGTTTCGCTCTCCTCACAGCGCTCGCCGCCGCCGGGTCCTTGCTGATCGCCGGCTGCGGCCAGGCACCGCCGGTCGCGGGTCCGATCCACCTCACCGACGACATGGGCAAGCAGTTGACGCTCAAGGCACCCGTGACCCGCATCGTCTCGCTCGGCCCATCGAACACGCAGATCCTGCTCTCTCTCGGTCTGCGGAGGGACATCGTGGGCATCGATGACGAGAGCGTCCAGTACGACCCCGAGCCGTACAGCCGCGAAGCGAAGGGGCTCACTGTGGTCGGCGACTCCTACACCGGGCTCAACGTCGAGAAGATCGCGGCCCTGCATCCGCAGCTCGTGCTGGCCATGCAGGGCGTCAAGAACATCTCGGAGATCGAGGCGCTCCACCTGAAGGTCGCCACGCTCGATCCGAGCAGCGTCGCGGGGATCTACCGCGACATCGCCTTCGTCGGCCAGGCGACCGGAACGTCGGGCAAGGCCGCGTCGCTCGTCGCGTCGATGAAGGCCCAGCTGCAGGCGATCAGCCACGCGGTCCGAAACCTCGGCCGTCCGAAGGTCTTCGTCGAGCTCGATCCGACCCAGTACTACACCGCCGGACCTGGCAGCTTCCTCGATGGGCTTATCAAGATCGCCGGCGGCCGCAACATCGCGGACACGGTGACGCATCAGCAGTATCCGGCGCTCTCGAGCGAGACGATCATCGCACAGGACCCGCAGGTGATCGTGCTGCTCGACACGCCCTACGCCAGCGCCAAGAGCGTTGCGGCCAGGCCCGGCTGGTCCACGATCGCGGCCGTGCGCGAGGGCCGCGTCGCGCAGAACATCGATCCGAACCTGCTCTCCGAGCCGGCGCCGGCCGTCGTGCTGGGCGTGCAGGAACTTGCCAAGGACCTGCATCCGGGGCACAAGATTCCGTGACCACGCGGTTCACGGGCATGCGCCCGCGCGGCATCCTCCTTCTGGGCCTGCTGGTCCTGGAGATGCTCGCGGCTGTGCTCGTGGGCCCGACGGGCATCGCGCCTGGAGCGGTGCTGTCCGCTCTCGGCCATCCGAACGCGACGAGTGTCGTCGCCGCGATCGTCTGGCAGGTCCGGCTGCCGCGCATCGTGGGCGCGGCCTTCGTCGGCGCGGCACTTGGCCTGTCCGGCGCCATCCTCCAGGCTCTCCTGCGCAATCCTCTGGCCGACCCCTATCTCATCGGCACCTCGGCCGGAGCCGGCCTCGGCGCCACGGTGGCCGAGATCGCCGTGCCGCAGCTCAGCCTGATGCCCGTGGGAGCATTCGTCGGTGCGGCGCTCGCCGTGCTCGCCGCCTCCTCGGCGTCGCGCATGCGGGGAGCCGGCAGCGTCACCATCGTGCTTGTGGGCTACGCGCTCTCGGTGGTGCTCGGTGCCGTCACGTCGCTGCTCCTCGCCTTCGACCATACTGCGCTCCTGTCGGTCTACTTCTGGTTCCTCGGTGGCCTCGGCGGAGTGACGTGGAGCCAGATCGCGACGCTAGGCGTCGTCCTCGCCATCGGTCTCAGCCTCGGCGTCTACCATCGGCGTGAGCTCGACGCGCTGGCGATGGGGGAGTCCCAGGCCTACTACCTCGGCGTCGACGTGCAGCGCACGCGCCTTCTGCTGCTCCTGCTCGCAGGGCTGACGACGGCCGTCGCCGTGGCCGCCTCCGGCTTGATCGGCTTCGTCGGACTCGTCGCGCCGCACGTGGCGCGGCGCCTCTTCGGCGCCGCGCACGACCGCTCGCTCCTGGCGAGCACGGCGGGCGGAGCGGGCTTCTTGGTCCTGGCCGACACGGTGGCGCGCTCGCTGCCCTTTGGGGAGGTGCCGGTGGGGATCATCACCGCCCTGATCGGCGGGCCCTTCTTCATCTGGCTCATCCTGCATACGGACAGGCGGCGTAGCTCATGACGATCAGGGCCTGTGACGTGCGTTTCCGCTATGGGCCGCGGCCTGTGCTGCAAGGTGTCAGCCTGGGCATCGAGGGTCAGGGCCTGACGGCGCTCTGCGGCCCGAACGGCGCCGGCAAGAGCACCTTGCTGCACCTCATGGCCGGGCGGCTGCAGCCGCAGGCAGGGCGCGTCGAACTCGACGGCCTGCCGATTGCGGGCCTGCGCCCCCCCGAGCGGGCACGGCGGATCGCCGTGGTGCCGCAGGCCATGGGGCAGACCTTCGACCTGACCGTCGAGGACCTCGTCACGTTGGGCCGCCTGCACCGGCTGCGGGCGGTCGACCGGCTGCTGCTGAAGCCCCTGTCCGCGGAGGACGAGGCGGCGGTCGGTGAGGCGCTTCAGGCCCTGGATGTCGAAAACCTGCGCGGGAGACGGCTCTCTCAGATTTCGGGGGGCGAGCAGGCCAGGGCCATGATCGCCACGGCACTCGCGCAGGGGGCGGACCATCTGTTGCTCGACGAGCCCACCGCGCATCTCGATCCGGCGTTCCGCCGCGAGATCCTCGAGATCCTCAGCATGCTCGCAGAGCATGGTCGCACGGTGCTGATCGTGCTGCACGACCTGATGCTTGCGGGACTCTACGCCGACAGGGTTGCGCTCCTCGCGGACGGGCGACTGGCAGCCGCGGGCGAGGCCAAAGACGTGCTCACGTCCGAGACGCTCAGCGACGTCTTTCGCACGCCGCTCAGGGTGGAGCGCCACCCCGGGAGCGGACGGCCGCTTGTGCTGCCCGGCTGATCTCTCGGTGGCGCTGGACCGCGGCGCTCGCACGCCATCCTCACGCCGAATGACCGACCCTCCTGTTGACACGGTTCCCCCGGCGGCGTAGGATGAGCGCAATAGCGCAGAGCGATGCGTGGGCGGAGTACTGGCAAAACGCTGCGAAGAGAGCCGGCACTGGTGCGAATCCGGCCAGCGTGAAGCTGAGGAATGGGCCTGCAAGCTGCGGACCGAATGGCCTTTGGGCCGAGTAGGCTCCGCCGGGACCTCCCCGTTATCCGGAGGGCGGTATCGGACCTCGGTCCCGTACCGGCAGAGTGGGCCTCGGCCAATTGGGGTGGCACCGCGGAAGTACGCTTCCGTCCCGATCGGACGGAGGCTTTTTGTTGTTGCTGGGGGAGTGGATGTCGTGGTCGTGGCGGAGCGTCGAGGCGTCGTCTATCGTCATCGCACCGTGCTGTCGGATATGCAGACGCCGATCGGCATCTATCAGGCTGTCGCAGGGCGCCCCGGGGCCTTTCTGCTCGAGAGCGCCCCGACCAGGCAGAGCGTCGGGCGCTACTCCTACATCGGCTGGGAGCCGCTCTACCGCCTGCAGGCCAGGAACGGGCTCATACGCCTGGAGCGGGACGGTCGGACAGAACGCCGTCGCGCCTCCGCATTCGCGGAACTGCGGCGGCTCGCCGAGTGCGTAGAGAGCCCGCGCCCGAGTGACGACCTGCCGCCCTTCTTCGGCGGCGCCGTCGGCTACATCGGCTACGATGTGGCGCGCGAGTTCGAGCGGCTCGGCGAGGCCCCCGAGGATGACCGCGGCCTGCCCTCGCTGCACTTCGTCGTTCCACGCCAGATCGTCGCCTACGACCACGTGACGCGGCTGGCGCATCTCGTCGTCGCGGACGACGGCGATCACCCGGAGGAGGCCCAGGCGCGGCTCGACCAGATGGAGCGCCTCATCCGGCGCGGCCGCCGGATGCCCCCGCGCCCGGCCAGCCAGCCGGAGCTCCTGGCGCGGTCTCTGACTCCCGACCAGTACGTGGAGCGTGTCAAGCTGGCCAAAGAGGCGATCGCGGCCGGCGACGTGTTCCAACTGGTGTTGTCGCAGCGTCTCGCCTACCGCACCGGTGCGTCGTCCCTGGCGGTCTACCGGGCCTTGCGCGCCATCGACCCCTCACCCTACATGTTCCATCTGCGCCTGCCAGGCTTCGCCTTCTACGGCAGCTCTCCCGAGACGCTTGTGCGCGTGGACGGCCGCCGGGTGACGATCCGGCCGATCGCCGGCACGAGGCCGCGTCCGGCCCGGCCCGAGCATGTGGCGGCTGTGGCGAGCGAGCTCGCCTCCGACCCGAAGGAGCGCGCAGAGCACCTCATGCTCCTCGACCTCGGCCGCAACGACGTCGGCCGCGTCGCCGTACCCGGCAGCGTCACGGTGCGGCGGAGCTTTGCCGTGGAGGAGTACCTGAGGGTGCTCCATCTGGTGTCTGACGTCGAGGGCGAGCTCGCCGACGGCCTCTCCAGCCTCGACGCCCTGGCCGCCGCGTTTCCCGCCGGCACGCTCACGGGGGCGCCGAAGATCCGGGCCATGCAGCTCATCGACGCGCTCGAACCGGTGGCCCGCGGACCGTACGGCGGTGCGGCGGGCTACATCTCGGCAGACGGCAACCTCGACTTCGCCATCGCCATCCGCTCGATCGTCCAGGTGGGAGACATCGCCTACCTGCAGTCCGGGGCGGGCATCGTACAGGATTCCGATCCCGTGCGGGAGCACGAGGAGTGCCAGCACAAGCTCGCAGCCCTCAGGCAGGCCCTCGAGCTCGCGGGAGGTGCAGGGGCATGATCCTGGTCGTCGACAACTACGACTCCTTCACCTACAACCTCGTGCAGATGCTCAGCCCCGTGACCGAGGTCCGGGTGGTGCGCAACGACGCCCAGGAGCTGCCGCGGCTTCTGCTGCAGGCGAGTGGCATCGTCATCTCGCCGGGACCGGGCCGTCCCGAAGGGACCGGCCTTCTGCCGCAGCTGCTGCCTCAGGTGCTGGGACGCAAGCCGATCCTGGGAGTCTGCCTCGGTCACCAGCTCCTCGGCCTCGTCGCAGGCTGCGATGTGCGGCGGAGCGTACCGGTGCACGGCAAGACGTCACACATCCGCCACGACGGCGAAGGCATCTTCCATGGCCTTGCGCAGGACTTCGCCGCGACGCGCTACCACTCGCTCGCGATTGCCCGGGAGACGGTGCGCCCGCCGTGGCGCATCAGCGCGACGGGCGACGACGGCACGGTGATGGGGATCCGCTCTCCAGACGGCTTGGCCGAGGGCGTGCAGTTCCATCCCGAGTCCGTCGCGACGCTCGCGGGGCCGCGGCTCATGGAGAACTTCCTGGGGAGGTGCGGGGAATGATCAAGGAGGCCATCGCCACCATCCTGCGCGGCGGGCAGCTGCAGGCCGCGGAGGCCGAGGCGGCGATCGACGAGATCATGGAGGGACAGGCGACGCCCGCGCAGATCGCGGGATTTGCCATCGCGCTGGCGTTCCGCGGCGAGACGTCGGAGGAGCTCGCCGGCTGTGCCCGCGCCATGCGCCGGCACGCGACGCCGGTACCGGTGGGGCGCCAGGACGCGATTGACAATTGCGGGACCGGCGGCGACGGCCTTTCCACCTTCAACATCTCGACGACGGCGGCCTTCGTGGCGGCCGGGGCGGGATGCGCGGTGGCCAAACACGGCAATCGGGCCGCCTCCAGCCGCTGCGGCTCGGCGGAGGTGCTCGAGGCGCTGGGCATCGCGCTCGACCTGCCGCCTGCCGCGACCGGCCGGGCCGTCGACGAGATCGGCATCGGTTTTCTCTACGCCCCACTGCTCCACGGTGCCTTGCGGCACGCAGCGGGCCCGCGCAAGGAACTCGGCGTCCGGACCGTCTTCAACCTGCTCGGCCCCCTGGCGAACCCGGCCGGCGTGCGTCGACAGGTGATCGGCGTCGCCCGTCCCGAGCACGTGCGCCTGGTGGCCGAGGCTCTGCGCGACCTCGGCAGCGAGCACGCGCTGGTGCTGCACGGAGCCGGCGGCGCCGACGAGCTGACACTCGCCGGGGAGAACCTCCTGTGCGAGCTCAAGGACGGCACGTTGCGCGAGATGACCCTCGACGCGCGGGAACTGGGACTCGCCGCGGCGCCCATCGGGGCGCTCGCAGGCGGCGATGCCGGCGAGAACGCCAGGATCACGCAGGCGGTCCTGGCCGGGGAGCGCGGCCCGCAGCGCGACGTCGTCGCGCTGAACGCGGCCGCCGCCATCTACGTCGGAGGTCGCGCCCGGGACCTCGCGGAGGCCCTGCTCCTGGCCGAGGACGCGATCGACAGCGGGGCCGGAGCCCAGCACCTCGCGCAGCTTGCGGCCTTCGGCCGCCGGGAGATGGTCGGATGAATCTTCTCGAGCGACTGACCGAGGCCGAGCACAAGGCCTTCCTCGCGCGCCGCCAGAGGCCCCTGCCGGGCAGGGCGGGCCCCGTGCGCCCGTTCCTGGACGGAGTGGACCCCCACATCCGGCTCATCGCCGAGTACAAGCGCAGCTCCCCGAGCCATGGCGCCTTCCCGGCGGCGCATCTCGACGCAGTGCTGCGGCGCTACGAGGCGGCGGGCGCCTCGGCCGTCTCGATCCTGGTGGCCGAGGAGGGCTTCTCGGGGAGTCTCGACGATCTGCTGGCGGCACGCGCCGGCACCCGGCTACCCTTGCTCTACAAGGGGTTCGTAAGCCATCCCGGCCAGATCGACGAGGCATTCGCCTATGGAGCCGACGCGGTTCTGCTGATCGCCGCGGTGCTCGGCAGGGAGCTCCCCGCGTTCATCCGCAAGGCCGAGGCGACCGGACTCAGACCGCTCGTCGAGGTGCATGGCGAGGTGGAGCTGCAGGCGGCTCTGTCGGCAGGGGCCGGACTCGTCGGCATCAACAACCGGGACCTTGCGAGCCTTGCCTGCGATCTCGGTGTCGTGCTCCATCTCGCGCCCAAGGCGGGCCCGGGCGTGACGCTGGTCGCCGAGAGCGGCTACCGGACCCTCGACGCGATCGAGGCGGCGGAGCGCGCCGGTGCGCAGGCGGTGCTGATCGGTGAGGCCCTGTTGGTGCAGGGCGGAGCGCTGCTCGACGCCTGGAGCAGCCAGCGGGCTCATGTGGGTTAAGATCTGCGGCTGCCGCACGCCGGAAGGTGTCGAGGCGGCAGTCGCGGCGGGGGCGGACGCGGTCGGGTTCATCTTCGCGGAGAGCAGGCGGCGCGTGACACCCGAGCTCGCCCATGAACTCGCCCTGCGGGTGCCGAGGGGAGTGGCGGTGGTCGCCGTCGTGCGGTCGCCGAGCCTCGCGCAGCTCCGTCAGATCGAGGAGTGCATGAGAATCGACATGCTGCAGGTCAGCGGTCGGCTGCCGCCAGGCAGGATCGCGCCGCAGATCCTGCGCACGGTCTATCTTGGCGAAGCCGACCGCCTGCCGCCGGGGCGCCTGCCGCGCGGCGACTTCCTGCATCTCGACAGGCGCCATGCGGGGGCGTACGGCGGCAGCGGCCTCCTTGTCGGCCGGGCGGCGGCGCGGCGCATCGCCGCCCGGCAACCCGTGGTGCTGGCCGGTGGACTCAATCCGGACAACGTGGAGGAGGCCATCATGGCCGTCAGACCGTTCGGCGTCGATGTCGCCTCGGGTGTGGAGAGGGACGGCAGGCAGGATCCGGAGCGGATTGCGAGCTTCGTGCACAGGGCGAAGGAGGCGGGGCGGTGAGGGGACGGTTCGGAGACTACGGCGGCCAGTACGTGCCGGAGACGCTGATGCACGCCCTGGGCGAACTTGAGTCGGCGTTCCTCGAAGCCCGCGAGGATCCTGGCTTCCAGGCCGAGCTCGGGGAACTGCTGGGTCGCTATGTGGGACGGCCGACACCGCTGACGGAAGCGCGGCGCCTTGGCGACCGGTTCGGCCGGCGGATCCTCCTGAAGAGGGAGGACCTGGCGCACACCGGTGCCCACAAGATCAACAACACGCTCGGCCAGGCGCTGCTCTGCAAGCGCATGGGCAAGCGGCGCCTGATCGCCGAGACCGGCGCGGGCCAGCACGGCGTCGCCGCGGCGACGGCGGCCGCGCTGTTCGGCCTCCAGTGCGACGTGTTCATGGGCAGCGTCGACGTCGAACGCCAAGCGCTCAATGTCTACCGCATGGAGCTGCTGGGGGCGCGCGTCCACCCTGTCGCGAGCGGCTCCGGCACGCTGAAGGACGCTACGAACGCCGCCTTGCGGGAGTGGGTGGCGACCGTGGAGGACACGCACTACGCGATCGGTTCGGTGGTGGGTCCGCATCCCTTCCCGCTCATGGTGCGCGAGCTGCAGTCGGTGATCGGGCGCGAAGTCCTCGATCAGTGCGGGGAGATCCTGGGCGGGGAGCCCCAGGCGGCCGTCGCGTGCGTCGGCGGCGGCTCGAACGCGGCGGGACTCATGGCGCCGCTGGCGGACCGCGCCATCCGGCTCTATGGTGTCGAGGCGGCGGGGAGCGGGCTCGACAGCGCCGAGCACGCGGCGACGCTGAGCCGGGGCGTTCCCGGCGTGTTGCACGGCGCCTACAGCTATCTCCTGCAGGACGAGGAGGGGCAGGTGCGCGAGGCCTACTCCATCTCGGCGGGTCTGGACTACCCGGGCGTCGGACCGGAGCACGCCTTCTGGCGGGACAGCGGGCGCGTAACGTACCTGACGGCCAGCGACGGGGAGGCGCTCGAGGCCCTGCACCTGCTGTCGCGCCTCGAGGGCATCATTCCAGCGCTCGAAAGCGCGCACGCCATTGCCCGGCTGGACGAGGTCGTGCGCGAGACGGCGCCGGGCGACGCGATCGTCGTCGTCGTCTCCGGCAGGGGCGACAAGGACCTGGACGCGATCCGCCGCCGGGAGGGAGCCGTATGAGCCGTCTAAAGAGCACGCTGGCCACGGCGCGTCAGGAGGGGCGCGGCCTTCTCATGGCCTATCTGTGCGCCGGCGACCCGACGCTTGCGGAGAGCGCCGGTGCCATCGCGGCGGCTGGCGAGGCGGGCGCCGACATCCTCGAGATCGGCTGGCCGTTCAGCGATCCCGTCGCGGACGGTCCGGTGATCCAGGCGGCGTCACAGCGCGCCCTGCCGCACACGGGCAGGGCAGGGGTGCTTGAGGTGGTGCGTGCGGTGCGGCGCAGTTCACCTAAGCCGATCGCCTTGCTCGGCTACTGCAACCCGATCCTGCGTCACGGGCTCGACGCGACGATGGAGGAGCTTGCGGCTGCCGGCGTCGACGCACTGGTCGTGGCGGACCTCGCCTTCGAGGAGAGTGACCCCTGGCGCGCGGCCTGCCGGCGTCACGGCATCTCGCTCGTTCCGTTCGTGGCGCCGACGACGCAGGCGGCGAGGCTCGCGGCGATCGGGGGGGCAGCGGACAGCTTCGTCTATGCCGTCGCGCTGCTCGGCGTCACAGGCCAGCGGGCGGAGCAGTCGGCGTCGATTCTGCCGGTCGTGGATCATCTGCGCCGCCATACGAATGCGCCTGTTCTGGCCGGCTTCGGCATCGGAGACGGCGATCAGGCCGCTCTCTGGCGCCGTCGGGGCCTCGACGGCGTGATCGTGGGATCGGCGCTCGTCGCAGCCCTGGCGGAAGGCGGCAGGGATGCGGTGGCCGGGAAGGTGCGGTCGATCCGCTCCGGGCTTGACAAACTGGGGTAGTCTTAAACGGAAACGGGGAGTGGTTCGCAAGTGGTCGTCGTGATGAAGGCGGGTGCGACGCCGAGACAGTTGGAAGAGGTCGTCGCGGCCATCCGCGGCTTCGGCTTCACGGCGCATGTCTCCGAGGGACTCGAGCGCACCGTGGTGGGCGTGGTTGGCAGCGCCGCGGGCCGCGACGAGGTGATGCAGGCGCTGCTCGCCCTGGACTCTGTCGAACGCGTCGTGCCGGTGGGCGCTCCCTACAAGCTGGCAAGCCGCGTGCACCAGCAGACGCGCACGCGCGTGCAGATCGGTCCGAACTGCGTGTTCGGCGGCGATGCGTTCACCGTCATCGCCGGACCCTGCAGCGTCGAGGACGAGGAGCAGATCGTGCGCACGGCCGTTGCCGTGCGGGAAGCCGGGGCCAGCGCCCTGCGCGGGGGTGCGTTCAAGCCGCGCACCAGCCCCTATAGCTTCCAGGGCCTGCAGGATGAGGGATTGCGCCTCCTTTCGGTGGCACGCGAGGCGAGCGGCCTGCCGATCGTGACGGAGCTTCTGGACCCGCGCCATCTCGAGGCGATGGATCCGTACGCCGACATGTTCCAGATTGGTGCCCGCAACATGCAGAACTTCGAGCTGCTCAAGGAGGTCGGGCGTAGCCACAAGCCGGTGCTGCTCAAGCGCGGCATGGCTGCGACGATCGAGGAGTGGCTGATGGCCGCCGAGTACGTCCTGTCCGAGGGCAACGCGCAGGTGGTGCTCTGCGAGCGCGGCATCCGCACCTACGAGCCCGGGACGCGCTTTACGCTGGACCTCTCCGCGGTCGCGCTCGCGCAGCAGCTCTCGCACCTGCCGGTCATCGTCGATCCGTCACAGGCCGCGGGCCGCTCGGCGCTCGTCGCCCCGCTCGGGCGCGCGGCGTGCGCCCTCGGCGCCGACGGCCTGATCGTCGAGGTGCACCCGGACCCGCCGCACGCGCGGTCGGACGCCCAGCAGCAGCTGCGCTTCGACCAGTTCGCCGACATGATGCAAGACATCGTGCGCATCGCGGCGATTGCCCAGCGCCAGCCGAGATGAGGCGCAAGCTCGCGCCGCGCACCTGCTTCCGCTTCGAGGGTACGGTGCCGGGCGACAAGTCCGTGACGCATCGCGCCTACCTGATCGCCACCCGGGCGAGAGGAGAGACGACGATCACAGGCGCCCTGCGCGCGCGCGACACCGACGCGACGCTCGCGGTCTGCAGGGCCTTGGGCGCCGACACAGAGGTGGAGGGCGACCGCGTTCGCCTGCGCCCGCCCGCGAGGCTCCAGGAGCCGGCGCGGCCCCTGGACTGCGAGAACGCGGGGACGCTCGTCCGCCTTCTCGCCGGGCTACTGGCCGGAACCGGCATCTTCGCCGTCATGACCGGCGACGACTCGCTGCGGAGCAGGCCGATGCGACGCGTGGTCGAGCCGTTGCGCCAGCTCGGAGCGCGCATCGAGGGACGCGGGCAGGGCGACCTGCTTCCGCTCGCCATCCTGCCCGCGCGACTCGAGGGGCGCAGCGTCTCGCTGCCCCTGCCGTCGGCGCAGGTGAAGTCTGCCGTTCTGCTGGCGGCACTCGACGCGGATGGCGAGACGCAGCTTTCGGACCTGCGGCCGACGCGAGACCATACGGAGCGCATGCTGCGTCAGTTCGGCGCGGAGATGGAGCTTGGGCCCGACGCCATCCGCGTCCGCGGCGGGCAGCCGCTCGTCTCCCCCGGTCACATCGAGGTGCCGGGGGACATCTCGCATGCCGCGTTCCTGCTGGCGGCCGCGGCGCTCTCGCCGACGGGCGAGGCCACAGTGCGCGGCGTCGGCCTGAACCCGGGCCGCACTGGACTGCTCGAGGTCCTGCGGCGCATGGGTGCATACGTGGAGCTGTGGGTGCAGCGCGAGCTGCCCGAGCCGAGCGGTAACGTGACGGTGCGGGGCGACGGGCTGGTCGGCGTGGACATCTCGGGGGACGAGATACCCGCCTTGATCGACGAGCTGCCTGTGATCGCCGCCCTCGCGCTCTGTGCCCGGGGTGTGACGACGGTGCGTGGCGCGTCAGAGCTGCGCGTCAAGGAGACGGACCGCATCGCTGCGCTCAGGCGCATGGCGGAAGCGGTCGGGGGCCTGTTCGAGGAACTGCCGGACGGGTTCCGCATCGAGGGCCAAGACCATCTGCGAGGCGGCGTGGTGGACAGTCTCGGAGACCACCGCATCGCCATGGCGGGCGCGCTCCTCAGCCTGCGCTGCCTGCATGGCGTCGAGGTCGAGGGTGCCGACGCGGCGTCGGTGTCCTTTCCGGGATTCTTCGACCTCTTCGAGGCGGCGTCGCCTCGCTAGCGATTGGCCTACTGCAGCCGCTGACCGACGAGGCGGCGCTCGCGACGCAGTTCCGTGCGCAGGCTCACGCGGCCGTTGAAGCTGACGGCGTCGCGCAGGCGCTGCAACGCAAAGGACGTCACCGGCCAGGGAACGTCCTGCAGGTGGAAATAGCCGAAGTCGTCGATCTCTTTGCCGTCCGGCGCAGGCGTGCCGCTGATGCCCTGGACCCGGAAGATGAAGACGTAGCTGTCGCTCGCCTGCCGGTAATAGATGCCGCTCAGCTGCGGATCCACAGGCGTGACGCCGAGTTCCTCCCGGCATTCGCGCACCGCCGCGTCCCAGGCGTTCTCGCCGGGGCCTACGACGCCGCCCGGTACCTCCCAGAGCCGGTCGCGGTATGTCTGGTGCACGAGCAGCACGCGTCCCTGCGCATCCAGGATGGCGCAGCCAGCGGCATCGGCGGCACGCATCAGATCTTGTCTGCCAGGCGGCTCAGCAGTGCCGCCGCGAACTGCAGGCCGTCCACCAGCGAGGACTCGTCGAGCCACTCGTCCGGAGTGTGGGCGAGACCACCGCGGCCGACGCCGCAGCATATCCCCGGGATGTCTTGGCCCAGGGCCGCATTGGCGTCGGTGGAGCCCGCGGTGTAGAGCGGCGCCAAGCCGATGTCGGCGAGTGCCGCTGCCGCGGTGGCGACGAGCGGGTGGTCTCGCTCGACGGCTCCGCCCGGCCGGTCGCCGATGCACTGGCAGTGGAAGCGCACCGGCATGTGGGCGAGATCCTGGAACACGGCGCGCACGTCGCGCTCGAGGCGGTGGAGCTCGCGCATGTCCTCCGACCGCAGGTCGATCAGGCAGTGGGCCTCACGCGCGATCGCGTTCACGGCGCTGCCCCCCGAGACGATGCCGACGTTCAGGGTGGTGCGCGGCGCATGCGGCAGCGAGAGGTCACCCAGGCGGGCGATCGCCTGCCCAAGCAGATGGATGGCGGAAGGGCTGCCGAAATCGCTCCAGCTGTGGCCGCCCACGGTCTCGAAGCCGGCGTCGAGACGTCTCGACGCGATGCCCTGGTGCACGATGTCGCCGAGGCGGCCGTCGAGCGCGATGACGCCGTCCAGCTCCTTCTTGTGCTCCGCCACGAAGCCGCGCGCGCCACGCAGGTCGCCGAGGCCCTCCTCGCCGACATTGAAGACGAAGTAGATCGGACGATGCGGCTGCACACCGCTCTGCCAGGCCAGAACGGCGAGGTGCGAGAGGACGCAGAGTCCACTGCCGTTGTCGGCGGCGCCGTGGCCGTACAGGCGGCCGTCTTCCTCGCGCGGCGTCACTTGGCCGACGTCGAGCGCCGTGTCGATGTGGGCGAGGAGGGCCTTCGCCTTGCCGGTGGCCGGTCCCCAGCGCGCCACGACGTTGCCCGTCTGGTCGATCGCGGCCGGCAGGCCGCGTGCCCCAAGCCAGTCGCGCAGCGCGACGGCCCGCTCGTGTTCGCGCTGCGGCGGCGCGGGGATTGCGACGAGAGCTGCGAGATCCGCGATCAGATCGGGAAGCGGCGGGGGCGGCGGGAGCCAGTTGGGCCAGGTCAAGGCGGGTCTCCTCCTTCGTGCGACGTTCAAGCAGAGGGCCGCTGCCGTCTCACGCGCAGCTTCGGTACATAGAGCCGCACGTAGAGGAGGCTCAGCAGCGCGATCACGAGCAGCACGACGAGCACCCAGGGCACAGGGCCGGGGATGCCGGAGGGGCTCGTGGCGGCTCCGACAGCCAGCACAAGAAAGACCACTATGGTAAGGATGGGCAGGATGATGCCGAAAGGCAACCGGAAGCTGCGCTCGGCGTCCGGCTGGCGTCGCCGCAGCCCGATCACCGCCCATGCCGCGACTACGTACATCACCGCTTCCAGAGCCGCTCCTGCGTTGATCAGGACGCGGTAGTCGCCCGTGGCGAAGACGAGGACGGCCAGGACCACCGAGGTGCCGAACAGGGCGTAGAGCGCGCGCATCGGCACGAAGCGGTCGTTCAGGGCGGCGAACCAGCCTGGCAGGGACCGCTCGCGCGCTAGCGCGTAAAGCAGGCGCGACGCCGAGACAAAACTGCCGTTGAAGGTGGTACCTGCGGTGATCACCGTGATCACGAGCATCCACCAGAATCCGAGCTCGCCGAAGGCGGCTCTGCCTACCAGCAGCTGCGGCACGAGCGAACTCGTCAGGGCGTGCGTCGGCAAGAGGTGGGTCGCCGCCAGGCTGAACAGCCCGAACGCGATCGCGATCAACCCGATCGCGATGAACATGCCGCGCGGCATCAGGCGCGAGTCCGTGACCTCCTCGGCGAGCGGCGTCACCCACTCGAAACCGACGAAGACGAAGACGCCGAGCGCGACCGCCTGCAGGTAGCCGCCGCCGGGGGCGAGCGGCGTATGCCACGGGTGGTGCACGTGCACGATCGCCGCGATGGCGATGAGCGTCAACGAGCCGAGCAAGACGAAGGTGGTGGCGTCCTGGACGCGCCCGGCCATCTTGACGCCGCGCAGATTGGCCCAGAGCGCGAGGGAGAGGAACAGCAAGATCCAGATGATGCCGGGGATGGCCGGGATGCCGGCTTGGATGGCCTGCGCGAGGATGAAGCTGTCGGCGGCGATGACGGCGAGGATGGTCGTCAGGTAGAGCAGCGTAAAGACGAGTGAAAAGCCGTCGTTGATGCCCTGCCGCGTCCAGAGGCGGATGCCGGCCGCCGAAGGCAGGACGGCGTTCAACTCGCCGAAGACGCCGGCTGCGAGCAAACAGAGCACACCGGCCGTGACGATGGCGAGCCAGGCGGAGTCACCCGCGACGAGGTCTGCGACCTGGATCACGGCGAGAAAGTTGACGGCCGCGAAGGCGAGACCTGCACTCGTCGAGACGATGGTCGGCAGGCGCAGGACGCGCCGCAATTCGGGCAGCGAAGCCACCTCCCGAGATGCTGCACTTCGCGCTGGATGGGTTGCCTCCTGCCGCCAGGCGGTGGTCTCTTCTGTCGGCCTGCGACGCCGATCCGTGACCGGCGCAGGCGCAACCCGCGTGTCGTGTCTCCGTTTGTCGACTTGAGGCCGCAGGCCAGTGAGTCAATGGCCCTGGGACGCAGGGCATGCTTCCTGGCCCAGGCGGGTGGGACGCCGCATCGCATGCGCGGGCCGTGGACGGGCAGACTAGTCGGTCGGAGGCGATGCGGTGCCGAGTTTTCGCACGGATCTGGCGATCGAGGCGCACCGGGACGCGCAGAAGGCTTCCCGCAGGCTTTCGGGGGTGCGGGCGGACGAGCGGACGGAAGATGGCATCACGATCAGCGAAGTGGTGGTGGAGACCCCTGAGGGTGCCGAGGCGGTAGGCAAGCCGGTCGGGCGCTACGTCACCTTCGAGTCGCGTCAGTTGCGGCGCCACGATCGCGAGCACGCCGCAGCGGTGGGCAAGCACCTGAGCCGGGTGCTCGTCGACATGCTACCGGCTGGGGAGGGACTCTCCGAGGCGCTCGTCGTCGGCCTGGGCAACTGGCAGGCGACGCCCGACGCGCTGGGGCCACGCGTCGTGTCGCGGCTGCTTGTGACGCGCCATCTCAGGTCCGTGGTGCCGGCGGAGGTGCAGCGGAACATGCGCCCCGTGGCGGCGCTCGCCCCAGGAGTGCTCGGCATCACCGGCATCGAGACCGGCGAGATGGTGCGGGCCGTGGTCGACCGGCTGCAGCCTGGCTTCGTCATCGCCATCGACGCCCTCGCGGCGCGGTCCGTGGAGCGGATCGCCAGCACCATCCAGGTCGCGGATACCGGCATACAGCCGGGCTCTGGCGTGGGCAACCATCGCGCGGCGTTGAACCGCGAGACGCTCGGTGTGCCGGTGCTGGCCATCGGCGTCCCGACGGTGGTGCATGCCATCACGATCGCGCGAGACACCATCCAGGGTCTCATCGAGGAATTGAAGGAGGACGTGCAATTCTACGAAGTGCTCGATGAACTCTACGACAAGCAGCGCGACGCACTGATCGCCCATGTGCTCGGGGAGTCCGTGGGAGATCTGATGGTGACGCCGAAGGAGATTGACGCGCAAATAGAGGATCTTTCCAGGCTGATTGCTGGCGCGTTGAACACCAGCCTGCAGCCAGGGATCGACATCGGGGAGTTCGGTCTGTACTCCTAGTGCCTCTGGTAACACGGTCATGTGCGCTCTATCGGTGGCTCCCGACCTCACTTGGGCCGGGACCCGCACCCCGTGTACGCGAGGGCAACCAGGGGCCCGAGAGCCACTGCCGGTGTTCGCCTCGGCACACTGGTCCTTCCCGGGTGCATGCGCGCCGCGAGCCCCGCCGCCTCGACTGACCGTGCCTGTGGTTCATCATCGCGCCTCGACCTCGAACGTGAACCCTCCAGGGTTGATTCCGTTCATGAACCCGAAGCCGGGCTCTCCCGGCTTCGCGCCGGGCGAGCGCGGCATTGGCGGTCTGAGCAGGGCGAGGAAGTACGAGCCGGGCGCCGCATCCTGCGGCACCGTGAACTCGAAGACGTCCTGGGCGTCCGCGGAGGCTAGCACCGGAATGGGTAATCGGTAGAGAAGGTCCCTGGTCTGGTCGTAGGCGTACCAGACCTCGCCCCCCGGGCCGCCCGGGAGTCCCCATCGGTAGACCATGTCGTACATGCTGCCCTTGGACAGCACGACGAAGAGGGTGTCGCCGGGAGCAACGCTCTTGGGGCCGGCCATCTCGATGCCCTGGACGAGCTGGGTGGCGCGCTGGGCAGGAGGTCCCTGGGCGACAGCGATCCGCCGGAGCGCGACCTGGCGTCGACCGACAAAGCACGCCTGGACGGTTAGAGCCATCGACGTAGGATGGCTGCGTGCGAAGGCCTGGAGTCGAGCCGCGTCTTTGGGCGTCAGCCAGAGATCCTCCACCGACCAGATGGGGCCGTCGGCCACCACTGCTTCCACGAGACGCCCGCTGTTCACGGCGTCGGGTGAGCTCACGCCACCGAGCAGGCTGAGGCTCAGCCACGCTGCACTCTCGCCGAACGCTTCGCCATGTGCGACCTCGGAGAGGTACACGGTCGAGGGGTTGAGGCAGGAGGACGCATGGAGCGCAGGCCGCGCGGACGCGGCCTGATGGCTACTGCGCCACCCGCAGCCAGCCAGCAGTGCGACGAGTGCGGCCACCGAGACCAGATGCGGCTTCATCCGGCGCGCCTCCGATCGAAGGTGCAGCGGCTTCAGGTCGGGTCGCCCGAGTAATTCCATCCGTCCACGGCGGCACCTGCATGATGCTTCCATTCCAACCGTCTGCGTGATCTCGTCGACCATTGCCTGCGCTGAGCAGACCATGTGTGGCAGGAGTTGGGCTGATCCTACAGAACCTTGCGCCGGAGGCGGAGCCGATGCGAAGGGGCTTACCAGCGGTCGCCGCGGCGGTACTGATCCTCGCGGCTTGCATCAGTTCTGCCCCGCGGTCGACCGGCCGAACCGACGTCTTTGGGGTGCCGAGCACCCAAACGGCGCGTGGCGTCGCCTAGCACGTGTCGAACCTGGCGAGGATCACTGAGGGACCCGCGTACCATCTTCACGGAGATCGGCTATCGGTGAGCGGAGCCGCGCCAGGTCGGGGCGTCCTGGTCTCCATCTGGCCGGGAAACATGGCCGACATGACGCCGAGACCGGGACGCCTCCTGCTCCTCGACCCTGCGACCGGCAAATCGCAGAACCTGATGGGCCCAGCCGCCCCGGATCAGGAGCCCTTCCAGGTGACGGTCGACCGCGACTGGGTGTTCTGGGGACAGATGAGCGATCAAGACGGCGGCCCTGTCGCCTACTACCTGTACAATTTCAGGACCGGCGTGCGTCGGCCGTTCACGGACGAACTCACCGCCTCCCGCGCGCTCAGCGGTGCGGTGCTGGCTGGCGAAGCCTCTACGTCGCCGGCGCCTTGAGGACGGGCGCATGCGACGTCACGGAGGTCCTCCAGGTGCACCTCTTGCGAGGCGGTGCGACACCACTGGTCGTCGCGCGTGCCTGCCATCTGGAGCAAGCCCCTCGCATCCCGGACCTCCCGAGCCGCAGCCGCTCGCAGTGGCCACTGAGGTTGTACGGCGTCACCGTAGCGTGGCCAGCGCTTGAGGGGCGCGACCTTCTCCTGGTGGCAACGCCATGGACTGATCTCCCCACGGCTCCGCCCTCCGAGCTCCTGCGCATCGACCTGGGCGACGGCGACATGGACGCCGTCGCACGGAGTCCGACGCTCATCGCGCCAGTGGTCGCGGACAAGGACGTCGTGGCGTTCTTGGCGGGGCAAAGCCTCTACGCGCTCGTCGGAAAGAAGCTCGTGCTCGTTGAGGGCACCCAGAACCCGATACCGATCGTCAGCGGCCCGCTCGTCTCGTGCGGCGGAGGCAACGGCGACGTCTACGACGTCCGGAACGACGTCGCCTATCGCCCGCCGCTGATCGCGGGGGCATGGACGTTCGTTACCGGTGGCTGGGTCAGTTGGCTCGACACGGCTGTGCCCACCTACTACGTGGCGCGCCTCCGGCCTTCGATTCTGAAGTAGTCCTCAAGAGCGTGGGCGCTGACGCAACGACTCTGCAGGTTGGCGGCGACCGTAGGTCGATGCTACTCACGGCAATGCGGATTGGCTGCAGCGCGCTGGGCGAAGAAGCGTTCGAGCACGGACTGCGGGTGCTCATCGATGGCACCGAGGCTGCCCTATTGCGGGAAGGAGAGCTGGCGCCACAGCCCCTGGTGACTCTTTAGGTCCGCTACAGAGAGGTCGTTGCAGACCTGCTGGAACCGTCACACCCAAGGAGATCGACGCGCAGATCGAAGACCTTTCGCGATTGATCGCGGGCGCGCTCAACACGAGCTTGCAGACCGGCATCGACATCGGGGAGTTCGGGCTTTACTCCTGACGGCGAGGGTGAGGCGTGCCGCTGCCGCGGGGCCGATGTGGCGCTCGGCCAGCGCGAAGAGGGCGCCGGCACGCGCGGGGGCCCCATGTGCGTGGTTCCTCCTTCTCCTCAGACGCGCCTCAGGTGGGAAGTGGTAGCTTTGCCGTGGGGGAGGTGGTCCCATGAACGTGTCCGGTGTATCGGGGCAGCCCCAGTACCAGGCGACGCAGCAGGTGGCTGCGTCGGTCCGCAGGGCCGCTGTGCAACAGGCGGCCACCCCGGCCGCGCAGCAGCGGCCGGACGGTGACGGCGACCACGGCGTCGAGGCCCAGGGCGGCGCGACCAACGGCTCCAAGACGGGGCAGATCCTGAACGTCCTGGCCTGAGCCGGACGGCGCAGTCGCCGACGCGCACGCAGGTGGCCCGGGCCTTCTGACCATTGGTCAGAAGGCCCCTTTGCGCTCGCGGGGGCTCCGGCGCGTCAATCCTCGACCAGATGGATCCGTGCGCCAAGGTGCCTCAGCTTCTCCTCGAGATGCTCGTAGCCGCGGGCGATGTGGTGCACGCCCAGCACGTCGGTCGTGCCGTGCGCTGCCAGTCCTGCGATGACCAGCGCCGCGCCCGCCCGGATGTCTGTCGCGGCCACAGGAGCTCCGCTGAGCTCATCCACACCCGTGACGACGGCCGTGTTCTGCCCGACGATCCGGATCTGCGCTCCCAGGCGGACGAGATCGTTCGTGTACCCGAACCGGTTCTCGAACACGGTCTCCTCGACGACGGAGACCCCATCGGCACGGCTAAGTGCCGCGATGAGCTGCGGCTGCAGATCGGTCGGGAACCCGGGGTAGGGCTCGGTGCGCGCGTCGAGGGCGGTCAGCCGCCGCGGGGCGTCCACCGTCACCGAGTCTGCCGTCGTGCGGATGCGCGCCCCCGCGAGGCGCAGCTTTGCCGTAAGCACCCGGAGGTGCTCCGGAATGACCGCATGGACGGTGACGCGACCGGACGTGGCCGCGGCCGCCAGGAGGAAGGTACCCGCTTCGATGCGGTCCGGGATGATCTCATGCCGCGCTCCATGCAGGCGCGGCACCCCCTCGATGCGGATGACGCCGGTACCTGCGCCGTGGACCTTGCCTCCCATGGCGGTGATGAAGGTGGCGAGATCCACCACCTCAGGCTCGCGGGCGGCGTTTTCGAGCAGCGTCGTCCCCTGGGCTAGCGAGGCGGCGAGCATGAGATTGCAGGTCGTGCCCACGGACTGGCGGTCGATGAAGAAACGGGCACCTCGCAGGCCGTCCGTCGTGCCGTGGATCGCGCCGCGCACCACGGCGACATTCGCGCCGAGCGCCTGAAACCCGCGCAAGTGGAAGTCCACCGGGCGGGCGCCGATGTCATCGCCGCCCGGCAACGCGACCTCAGCCTTGCCTAGCCGCGCGAGGAGCAGCCCGGTGATGTAGGTGGAAGCCCTGAGGCGCGCCGCCAGCCCGTACGGCGCGACGTGCCGCGCGAGTCCCGACGCGTCCATGGACAGGGTCTTCGGCCCGGTGAAGCGAACCGTGACGCCAAGCGCCTCGAGGATCGCCAGCAGATCCAGAATGTCGGTATGGCGCGGAACGTTGTCGATCGTCGACTGACCTTCCGCGGCCAGGGCTGCCGCGACGACTACGGGCAAGGCCGCGTTCTTCGCGCCATTCACGGGCACCTCGCCCTGCAGGCGCCTTCCTCCGTCGATGTGGTAGGCCGGCACAGGCACAACTCCTCGGAACACGTCTGCTGCATAAGCCGAAGCGTGCGAGTCAAATCTATTTTGCCGCAAGGACGTGACACGTCCAAGCGTTGCGTTGGCGCCTGTCCGGTGCTCAGCCCCGCCGCCCTCTGCGCCGAGGACAAATCGCCCGCACATCTACGCGTCAGCACGCCGCGCGGGCAATAAGGAGTATCCCACATAAGTGGGCGACAACACGGTGCAGATACGAACGAAAGCGCCGCCGAGCGCATGCCCCGCGGCGCTTTCACCGTGACGATAGACGATATTAGCGACGACCACCGGCGAGCTGCTGCTCAGCGATCTCGATCATGCGACGAACCATGTGTCCGCCGACGGCACCGCACTGACGGGCCGGAAGGTCGCCCCAGTAGCCGCCCTGAGGGTTCACGCCCAGTTCCGAGGCGATCTCGTACTTGAACTGGTCGAGCTGCTGCTGAGCGCCCTTGACGAGTACGCGGTTGCTCGTGGTCGATCCCTGCGCCAATGTATTCACCTCCCTTGTCCGTTATCGTTTCCTCGCCGTGCGCACCTATGAGCGCCAAATTCTTCGCGTCCGCCCTTGTCGAAGCAATGAGGAAAGGCAGGGTGGACCGATGCCACCCTGCCTTCCGTCCGAATTATCGCGTGGTTGTGCCCATGCCACCGCGTCCAGCCAGGGACTGCTCCGCCATCTCGATCATGCGGCGAACCATGTGCCCTCCAACCGCCCCGCAGCTGCGAGCCGGCAGGTCGCCCCAGTAACCGTCCTGCGGTACCTGCAGTCCGATGTCGCGCGCCACCTCGTACTTGAACGAGTCGAGGGCAGGCTCCGCGCCGCGAACGACTGCACGGTTTCCGGTGTTGCTGCCTTGCGCCATGCTCCAGTCACCTCCTTCGAGAATACGGCGCTAGTGTGCGATCCGGATACGGCATCGCATCCTAGAACCATCTGGGTCAACGCGAAAACACCTGCCAAAGGCCGATCGCCACGGCGGTGACGCCAGCGGCGAAGAGCGGCCCGATCGGGACGCCCCCGAAGAAGCTCGTGCCGAGCACCGAACCTATCACCAGCCCGATTGCGACCTGCGGCTGGCGCTGAAGCAGCTCGATGCCGCGACCGCTCATCCACGAGGCAAGGATGCCCCCGGCGATCGCGAGCAGGCTCGGGACGCTCCAGAGTTCGCGCACGAGGCTGTGGAGCGGCACGCGTCCGATCGCAAGCTCGGCGAGAACGGCGAGCATCAGCAGGAAGATGCCCACGCGGATGCCGTTGTCCGCCAGTGCCTCCAGAACGGAGGGCAGCGGCAGCGCCGCAAGGACGAGTGCGGCGATGGCGGCGACGGTGACCATGTAGTTCCTGCCGAAGGCGCCCACCGCCAGGATCAGCAGCAACGCGACGGTTTCCTGGCTCATAGTCAGGCACTCCCTGTGACAGGCTACGCTCTGCGCCGCCAGGTTAGAAACCCGACGGGCCATCTGACGGGCCAGGGGGTCGCGATTCCATCCATGAAGAGTTCGATGCGCGGCTCCATAGCTTTGCTTGCCGCTGTGCCGTTCATGATGGTGTTGGGCAACTCGATGCTCTTTCCGGTCTTTCCCCGCATGCAGGCCGCCCTGCATCTGTCCGGCCTGCAGACGTCGCTCGTCGTGACCTCCTTTTCCGTCCCGGCAGGTCTCCTGATCCCGTTCGCCGGCTATCTCTCGGACCGCTACGGCCGTAAGCCGATCATGGCTCCGGCGCTGATCATCTTCGGCGTCGGAGCGCTGATCGCGGGCTTCTCCGTCTCCTTCCTCGGCGCTTTGGCCTACCCCGGGCTGCTGGCGGGGCGCATCATCCAGGGGACCGGCGCCGCCGGCATGGCACAGCTCGCGATGGCACTGACGGCGGACATCTTCAGGAGCGGGGAGCGGGCGCAAGTGCTCGGCTGGCTGGAGGCGGCCAACGGGCTCGGGAAGGTGGTCAGCCCGATCGCGGGCGCTTTGGTGGGCATCATACTCTGGCTTCTTCCTTTCTATATCTTCGCCGTGCTGTCGATCCCCCTTGGACTCGCCATCTGGCTGTGGGTGCGCGAGCCGCGGGCCGAGCGCTCGCAACGGCGCTTGCCCGCCTACCTCGGCGGGCTCAGGGCGGTGTTCGCCCGCAAGGGCATGTCCCTGTCGGTTCTTCTGCTTTCCGGGGCCGTGGTGATGTTCATCCTCTTCGGGACGCTCTTCTACCTTTCAGAGGTCCTGGAGAAGCGCTACGGCATGGGGGAGCTCACATCCGGCTTCATTCTCGCCCTGCCCGTGGCCGCGCTGTCCGCGACGTCGCTGCTGGCTGGCGGCTACCTCAAGCGCCATCCTGCCCACGCCAAGACGGTGATCGTCGCGGGCCTCGCCGTGGTCGGCGGGGTCATGGTGGTCAACGCGTTCTTCACCGACCGCTGGGTTCTGTTCACTGCCATCTTCTTCATGGGCGTCGGAGGCGGCCTCGTGCTGCCGACGCTGACCCTGCTCATCACGTCGTCGACGGCGCTCAAGGAGCGCGGCATGGTGACGTCGCTGTATGGCGGCGTGCGCTTCTTCGGCGTCGCACTCGGGCCGCCCACGTTCGGCTGGCTGCTGCATCTGGGCAATGCCCCGCTGTTCTGGGCGGCATCCGGCGTGATCGGTGCGACGACCGCGCTCAACCTGCTTCTGATGAATCCCCAGGCCATGCTCAAGGGACAGGGGCAGGCAGAGGGAAGGAATGACCGCTACGTCATCGCGTTTCGCCCGCCGCGGCCGAGGCCCAGTTCCTAGCCGGTCGCGCTGCGACAGCCCGCCGTCGCGCCCGGTAGCGAACCTCCCCGCTGCCACATAGTCTGGCGGACGGAGGAGGGGGTGCGGTGAGCCAGGGCGGCATTGGAGCCTGGCAGGACGTGATCGGCGACCCGCTGGCGGACCGCAGCGTCAAGCCTCGGAGCGACGGCAGGACGATGGTCATCGACAAGGGCATGGGGATCGGACCGACGGCGGACCTCCTGGCGATCGCGAGCGAGTACATCGACTATTGGAAGATGCCCTTTGGCACGAGTGCTCTCTATCCGCCCGAGGTCCTGCGCGAGAAGATCCAGCTCATCCGCAGACATGGCGTGCATGTCTATCCAGGCGGCACGTTCCTGGAGATCGCGATTCTGCAGGACCGGCTGGGCGCGTTCGTCGAACGCGTGGCGCAACTCGGCTTCGATGCCGCGGAGGTGTCGGACGGCACCGTGACGGTCCCCGCGCCCAAACGCCGCGAGGCCATCCACCTGGCGCGCGCCGCCGGACTCCTGGTCTTGACGGAGGTGGGGCGCAAGGACCCGGACGAGCGGCTGGGCGCGCTGCAGATCCATCGTACGATCGTGGAGGATCTGGCCGCCGGCGCCGAGCAGATCATCGTCGAAGGGCGCGAGAGCGGCCGGGGCGTCGGCATCTACGATGCGCAGGGAGAGATCGCGGAGGAGGAACTGCTCAAGGTGATGCGCGCGGCGGGGGACATCCACCGGCTGATCTGGGAGGCACCGCTCAAGTCCCAGCAGCAGGAGCTGATCCACCGCTTCGGCACGAACGTCAGCCTGGGCAACGTACCGCCCGAGGAGATCCTCGCACTCGAGTGCCTCAGGCGCGGGCTGCGCGCCGATACCCTGCGCTATGCGCTTCTCGACGGGGCGGGAGCAGACTAGTCCTATGGTATAATCCCCCTGAGGTGAACCGGGTGCGGGTGATCGCGGGTTCTGCCGGCGGCATCCGCCTTCTGGCAGTTTCCGGGCGCGCGACGCGCCCGACGCTCGACCGCGTCCGCGAGTCCCTCTTCGCCATCCTCGCGCCTCGCCTGGAGGACGCCCGGGTGCTCGATCTCTACGCCGGCACCGGGGCGCTGGGGCTCGAAGCCCTGAGCCGCGGCGCCGCCTTGTGCGTCTTCATCGAGAGCGATGAGGCGGCTCTGCGGGTCTTGCGCCAGAATGTCGAGCGGACGAGGCTCGGCGACCGCGCGAAGGTATGCCGGGGACGGCTGCCGCAGGCGCTCGGCCGGATGGTGGGCGAAGGTCCCTTCGACCTCGTGCTCTGCGATCCACCCTATGCCCAGGCGGAGTGGACATCCCTGCTGACGGCGCTCCAGCCGCTTCTGGCGAATGACTTCGTGGTCGCGTGGGAGCATCTCAGCAAGGATGGGCCAGTCCTGCCGCCAGCCTACAGGCTGCTGCGCGTGGCCGCGTACGGTCAGACGAGCGTCAGCTTTCTCGGAAGGGGCGAGGATTGATTGGCGAGGGCCCTTTATCCCGGAACGTTCGACCCCGTCCACCGGGGCCACCTCGACGTCGTGCAGCGTGCGGCGCATATCTTCGACCATGTCGTGGTCGCCGTGCTCGAGAACCCAGGGAAGTCGCCGGTCTTCAGCGTCGCCGAGCGTGAGGAGTTCCTGCGCAGCGCGCTCGCGGACATCCCGAACGTCTCTGTGACGCGGTTCGGAGGGCTGACGGTCGCCTGTGCCAAGGAACACGGCGCGAACGTCATCCTGCGCGGCCTGCGCGCGGTGCTCGACTTCGACTATGAAGTGCAGATGGCCATGATGAACCGCCATCTCGAACCGACGGTCGAGACCTTCTTCATGCTGACCAAGAGCCGCTATGCCTACCTCAGCTCGTCGCTCGTCAAGCAGATGGCCAAGTTCGACGCCCCGCTCGGCGACTTCGTCACGCCCGCCGTGGCCGAGGCCCTGCGTCGACTGGCGGTGTCGCAGGCATAGGATTCCTTCGCCGATCCAACGCTAGCCTCGACTTTCTGCTGCAAGGCGGGAGGACGCGATGCGCAAGACGCAAGGCGGCGTCGCTCTGGCGCTGGGTGCAGGGGGTGTCTACGGCTACGCCCATATCGGCGTCCTCTCCGTACTCGAGGAGTACGGACTCTGGCCGGACTTCGTGGTGGGCTGCAGCATCGGCGCGGTCATCGGCGCGCTCTACGGTGCCGGCCTGACCGGCCAGCAACTGCTGCAACTCGGCCTCGGGCTTCGCCGCAGCCACCTCCTCGATTTGCGCCCGACGCGCATGGGCCTGATCGGGGGTCAGCGTCTGGAAGGCGTTGTACGCCTCCTGACGCGGGATCGGAGGCTCGAGGAGATGCGCCCGCCGCTGGCGATCGTCGCCACCGACGTCGAGCGCGGCGAGAAGGTCGTGTTCACACGCGGCGTCGCGGCGCGGGCGGCGCGCGCCTCGAGCGCCATGCCGGGCATCTTTGCCCCGGTTCGCATCGGGGAGCGGCTGCTGGTGGACGGCGCCGTCCTCGAGCGTGTGCCGGTCCGGACGGCACGCGAGCTCGGGGCGGAGCACGTCGTCGCCGTCGCTCTCGGTATGATGGAGCCGGGACAGATGGTGCAGGTACGCAACGCGTTCGATGTCGTCATGCAGTCCTTCGATATCATGCAACGCGAGATCAGCCACGGACACGACGGGGCAGACGTCGTGATCGAACCGCCAGTGACGGCGGCCAACGCTTCGGCCGCCGGGGGCGCGCAGCGCCTGATCGAGGCCGGCCGTGCCGCAGCCATGGCGCAGATCGAGGCCTTGCAGGCAGTGCTGCACAAAAAGGAGATGGCACGTCGTGGCTAGGGGACTCAAATGGCTCATCGGCATCGTGATCGGTGTGGCGGTAGTAGCTGCCGCGCTCTGGTTCACGCCGACCAGTGATTACGTCATCCTGCCCGGCGTCACCGAGAACCTGAACCGGATCGTCCAGGTGCAGGGCGTGAGCCGGACGCCGCCGGGCCGCATGCTGATGGTGGCGGTCGACATCCAGCCCGCGAACCTCCTTTACTACCTGATCGGCCGCTTCACGCCGTACGGCGAGGTGATGCCGGCGAGCGAGCTGCTGGGCACGGGCGTCTCGGAGACGCAGTACGAGCAGATGAACGAGCAGCTCATGTCCGAGAGCCATCTCATGGCCAAGGTGGCTGCGCTCAAGGCAATCGGCCTGCCGGCCCGTGAGACGGGCAAGGGCGTGCTGGTCTACGGCACCGAGCAGGGTACGCCTGCCGCGGGCAAGCTGAAGCCCCGGGACGTGATCGTCGCGGTCGACGGGCACGCGATGCAGGTCGACCAGCAGCTGTTGAACTTCATGGCCACGGTGAAGCCGGGTACGCCTGTCGACATGACGGTGCGCCGCAAGGGCAAGCTCCTGCACGTCGTGGTCGGCACGGTGCCAAGCACGTCGGTCAAGGGCCACGCCATGGTGGGCGCCCTGATCGGCACGGAATCGCCCGGGTTCATCGTGCCGCTCAAGATCAACATCCAGACCGGTTCGATCTCCGGGCCGTCGGCCGGCATGATGTTCAGCCTGTCGATCATCAACAAGCTGCGTCCCCAGTGGCACCTGACGCACGGCACCACAGTGGCGGGCACCGGCACGATCGACGCGTACGGAAACGTCGGCGCGATCGGCGGCATCAAGGAAAAGGTGGTCACCGTCTACGACTCCGGCGCGAAGATCTTCCTGGTGCCGCGCGGGGATTACGCCGACGCGGTGAGCGAGGCGCGTGCGTTGGGCATCACGCAGAAAATGCGCATCATACCTGTCGGGACGCTCAACCAGGCCCTCTCCGCCTTGCGCAAGAGCTGACGGGGCGTCCCCATGCGGATGAGGCAGGGGGATGCAGATGCAGGGAGCGGACGCACAGCAGCAGGTTCAGCAGATGGTGCAACAGGAACTGCAGAGACTCCTTGCAGGCGTGACCATGCGCTCAGGGGGCAGCTCCACCGGCAATGCGGGCGGAGGCGGTTCCGGTTCCGGTGGCGGTGGATCCAGCCAAGGGACCGGTACTGGTGGCAGCTCGGGTGCGAATGGCCAAGCGTCCGGCGGTGCCGCGCTGTATGGCAGCGGTACCGGCTTCGGTCTGAACGGTGCTGGGGTCGGTGCGCCGTCAGGCGGCGCCAGTTCAAGCAGCACGCAGCCCGGTGCGGCCCAGCAGGGCGGGGGTGCGACCATTGCTTCCGGCGACGTGCCGCAGCTTCTGCTTCAGCTCGCCCTGGCCTGGCAGCAGCAGCAGGCGTCCGGCGGGCAGGCCATGCAGAGCCCTTCAGCCGGCCCGGCAACGCAGCCCTTGCAAGGTGTGGCCGCTCCGAGCGGCCAGTCCGGCGTGCAGCAGGGCCAGCTCGGCCAGCTTGGCCAACAGGGCCAGCAGGGACAACAGGGCCAGCAGGGACAACAGGGCCAGCAGGGACAACAGGCGCAGCTCGGCCAACAGGCGCAGCTCGGCCAACAGGGCCAGCAGGGGCAGCAGGGGCAGCAGGGCCAGCAGGGGCAGCAGGGGCAGCAGGGCCAGCAGGGGCAGCTTGGCCAGCAGGCGCAGCTTGGCCAGCAGGCGCAGCTTGGCCAACAGGGGCAGCAGGGCCAACAGGGGCAGCTTGGCCAACAGGGGCAGCTTGGCCAACAGGGCCAGCAGGGGCAGCAGGGCGGCTCGCAGTCCGCGTCGAGCCAGACGGGCAGCAGTCTGCGCAAGCTGATGCGCCGCGCCAGGTCCCAAGGCGGCAGGGTGCTTGGCTCGACGGCGCAGGCGGAACTGATCGCGCAGGCGCAGAGCGAGTTTACACAGGAACTGCGGGAGAATCTGCAGCGCCTGCGCCAGGTGATCTCAGAAAGCCAGGAGTTGGCCAGGCGCATGCAGGTCGTGCTCGGAGAGGGGCAGGACAACGGCGCGAGTTGACGCCCCTCAGGGTCGACCGTATACTAGGCGAAGTTGAGGTGGTGCCCATGCTCGGCGTTGCCGTCGGCGAACTCAGGGGCCGCCTGTTCGGGTCCCAGCAGGCGGTCTCGCTGCGGGTATCTGCCGAGGATCTGCCAGATCTCGGCCTTGCTGGCGATCTGGAGGTGCAGGGACAGGCCACGAATCTCGGCGAGGACGGTATTCACGTCGACATTCGCGTGGATGCTACCCTGCAGCGCGAGTGCGCCCGCTGCCTGCGCGACGTGCAGTTGCCGGTGGAGATCGAGGCGGAGGAGACGTTCCACGAGAGCGGTGAGGCTCCGCTGATCACCGAGGGGACGATCGACGTCGAGCCAGTCATCCACGAGGCGATTGTCCTCGCCGAGCCGATGCGCGTGCTCTGCACGCCGGACTGCCGCGGCCTCTGCCCGCGGTGCGGCAAGGATTTGAACGAGGGACCGTGCGGCTGTGCAGACGACGACCAGGACCCTCGCCTGGCTTCGCTCGCCAAACTGCTGCCACCGAGAGAGGAGTAGTACCGTGGCCGTTCCCAAGCGCAGGCACTCGAAGGCTCGTCGTGATTCGCGGCGCGCCAACTGGAAGCTGGGCCCGATCACCCTGGTACCGTGCCCGCAGTGCAAGAAGTTGCACACTCCGCACCAGGCCTGCCGCAACTGCGGCTACTACGACGGGCGCGAGGTCGTCAAGGTCGACTAGGCGCAGATCCGCCCCGGGGCATCGGCCCCGGGGTTTCCTGTGCACGGCCGAGGTTGTCAGCGGCGCACATGGGCTATATACTTGGTGCTAACACTAGGTAGGAAGGGTCATACGTGGAACGGCAGACCAGAAGGTCTCTCGTCCAGGCCGCACTGCGGGAGGATCCGTTCATGACCGATCGTGCGCTCGCCGACAGGCTGGCCGTGAGCGTGCAGACGATCCGGTTGGATCGCCTTGCGCTCGGTATCCCGGAGATGCGAGCCCGCGCGTTGGGCGTGGCCGAACAGGCCTACGGCGCTACGCGACTGCTCGCGGCGCGCGAGGTCTTCGGCGAGATCCTGGATCTAGAGCCGGGGTTGCGCGGCCTGAGCCGCATCGTGACGACGCGTGACATGGCGTTCCGCGATTCGGATCGGGTACAGGGCCACTTCCTCTATGCCCAGGCGGAGACGCTTGCCCTGGCCGTGGTGGAGTTCGAGCGCCCGGTCATCCCGCTGGCGCGCATGCGTTTTCGACGCGGCGTCGCGGTTGGTGAGACGCTGGTCTGCAAGGCGACGGTGATCCGCCGCAGCAGCGGTCGGCAGGTGGTGCTGGCAGTCCAGCGCGCCGGCGGCGACGAGGTCTTCCGAGGCAAATTCGAGGTTCTGGCGGAAGGGGAGTAACAGATGCGCATTGCCGTCGACGCAATGGGTGGCGACCACGCGCCGGCGGACGTCGTGCTCGGGGCCTTGGAGGCCTCGCGTTCGTTCGGCATTCCCGTCGGTCTTGTAGGACAGGCGGAGCGCATTGCGCCCTTCCTCACGCAAGCGAACACGGCCGGCGCCGATTTCGTCGTGATCGAAGCGCCGGAGGAGATCGGTCCCCACGAGAAGCCGGCACAGGCCGTCCGCCAGAAGCGCCGGTCGTCGATCGTCGTCGGGATAGAGTCGGTGCGGCAGGGACAGACCGATGCGTTCGTCAGCGCAGGCAACACTGGTGCCTTGATGACCGCCTCGCTGCTCGGTCTCGGCAAGATGATGCGCAGGCCAGCCCTCGGCGTCGTACTCCCGACGCTGTCCGGACATCCACTGCTCCTGCTGGACGCGGGGGCGTCGGTGGACGCGAGACCCGAGGATCTGGTCGAGTACGCGCTGGCCGGAAGCCTGTACGCCGAACAGGTGCTGCGCCGGTCGCAGCCTAGCGTCGCCCTGCTCAACATCGGCATCGAGGAAGGCAAGGGCAACGAATTGGTGCGTGGCGCATACGACCTCCTTAAGCAGCAACCGCTGCACTTCATCGGCAACATCGAGGGCCGGGACCTGATCGCCGGCACGGTCGACGTGGTCGTCTGCGACGGTTTCGTCGGCAACATCGCCCTGAAGGTGATCGAAGGCGTCGGCACGGGGGTGTTCAGCCTGCTGCGCGATGAACTCGGCAAGGGGTTTCAGACCCGCCTGGGAGGCTTCTTGGTGCATGAGCGCGTGCGGGCGGTGGCCAAGCGTCTCGACTACGCCACATACGGCGGGGCGCCGCTCTTCGGCGTGCGCGGGCCGGTCATCAAGTGTCACGGCAGTTCCCGCGCCCTCGCGGTTCGGAACGGCGTGCGCGTGGCGCATGAGTATGTCGCTTGCGGCGCGGTGCACTCCATGGAGGATGCGCTGCGTCGGGAGGGAGGAGCATGAGCAGGACGGCGCTGCTCTTCGCCGGCCAGGGGGCTCAGTACCCGGGCATGGGCCAGGAGCTGTACGAGGGCTTTCCTGTCGCACGCGAGGTGTTCGAGGAGGCGGAGGAGGCCACGGGCCTGCCGCTTCGGGAGATCTGCTTCCACGCCACGCACGAGGAGCTCCGGCGCACTGAGTGGACCCAGCCCGCCATCCTCACGGTCTCCATTGCCACCTGGCGAGTGCTCGAGCAGCAGGGCCTGCAGGCGGATGCGGCACTCGGCCTGTCGCTCGGGGAGTACGGCGCACTCGTCGCCGCGCAGAGCCTCGACTGGCGCATGGCCGTCGCGCTGGTGCGCTTGCGCGGCAGGCTGATGCAGGAGGCCGTGCCGGAGGGCACAGGCGGCATGCTGGCCATCCTCGGCCTGCAGGACGAGGTGGTGGAGGACCTATGCCGGCGGGCGCCCGGCACCTGCGAGCCGGCGAACTACAACGCGCCCGGGCAGCTGGTCGCCGCCGGGACCCTGCCCGCGCTTGCGTGGCTGGAGCAGGCGGTGCACGAGCTCGGGGCGCGCAGCGTGCGGCTCTCGGTGTCGGCGCCGTTCCACTCGTCCTTGCTTCGTGCGGCAGGGGAAGCTCTCCGCCCGGCGCTTGCGCGTGCCGACTTCCGCCCGCCGCGCTTCCCGGTGATCGCGAACCTGACCGGAAGGCCCACGCCAGCCGACGGGGTCGTCGAGACGCTGGTGGGGCAGGTTTCGCATCCGGTGCGCTTCGCGGACTCGCTGCGCTACCTCCTCGCGGAAGGATTCGACCAGTTCGTCGAGGTGGGGCCGGGCCGTGCGCAGGTAGGGTTTTTGCGCCGAATCGACCGGGACGCGCGGGCGCTGATCACGGACAAATCTTCCGATCTTGCGGCCACGCTTGATTGGGTCAAGGAGGTTTGCTAGCATGATGCCTGCTTTGGCGGCGCTGGTTACCGGCGGCAGCCGGGGCATAGGTCGCGCGTGCTGCCTCAGGCTGGCTGCCGAGGGGTTTCTTGTCGCGGTGAACTACCGCCAGGAGGCCACGCAGGCGGCTGAGGTGGTCATGGAGATCGAAGCGACGGGCGGCAAGGCGTTCGCCCTGCAGGGCGACGTCGCGCAGCCGGGCGAGGCTGAGCGGCTGGTGAAAGCGGTGCTCGCCGAAGCCGGCCGCCTGGATGTGCTCGTGAACAATGCCGGCATCGCGCGCGACAACCTCGTACTCCGCATGTCGGATGAGGAGTTTGCGCTCGTCATCGAGACGAACCTGTCCGGTGCCTTCCGGCTGGTACGCGCAGCTCTGCGGCCCATGCTGAAGCAGCGCAGCGGGCGCATCATCAACATTTCCTCCATCGCCGGCATGGTAGGCAACCCCGGTCAGGCCAACTACTCCGCCGCCAAGGCGGGGATGCTGGGGCTGACGCGGTCGGTGGCGAAGGAGGTGGCGTCGCGCGGCATCACGGTGAACGCCGTGGCGCCCGGCCTGATCGATACCGAGATGTCGGGCGCGATCAAGGGACGCGACCAGCTCATTGCGAACATTCCGCTCGGCCGGGCGGGAACGCCTGAGGAGGTTGCAGCGGCCGTCGCCTTCCTGGCGAGTGCCGAGGCTGCATACATCACGGGTGTGACGCTGCCTGTCGACGGCGGCCTGGCGGCCGGTTAGCGAAGGGGGGTGACGAATCAATGGCAGACGCGAACGAGGTTATGGAAAAGGTCCGCGGTATCATCGTCGACCAGCTCGGCGTGGAGGCCGCACAGGTGACGGCGGAAGCGTCCTTCATCGACGACCTGGGCGCAGACTCCCTCGACATCGTCGAGTTGATCATGGCTTTTGAAGAGGAGTTCGACCTCGACATCCCGGACGAGGACGCGGAGAAGATCGCTTCCGTACAGGACGCGGTCGACTACATCAAGGAGCGCGCATAGGTCTCTCGGGCGCGACGGGGGGCCTTGGCTCCCCGTCGCACTGTGCGGACCTTGTGCAGGGGGTGCGGGATTGCGCAAGCGTGTGGTAATCACCGGTCTGGGGGCCCTGACGCCTCTCGGCCCGGATGTTGAGACGACCTGGCAGGCCGCGCAGGCGGGCAAGTCCGGGATCGCCCCTTTGGAGCGGCTGGATTTCAGTGGCCTCGACGTGCGCTTCGGCGGCGAGGTGCGTGGGTTCGACCCGACACAGTTCCTCGATCGCCGTGATGCACGTCGCACGGATCGCTTCGTCCAGTTCGCCGTTGCAGCCGCCGAACAGGCCATACGCGACGCAGGCCTCACCGAGCGTGACTACGACCCGGACCGGTTTGGTGCCATTTGCGGCACGGGCATTGGCGGTATCGAGACACTGACCGAGCAGCACCGCATCTTTCTCGAGCGTGGCGCGGACCGCGTGTCGCCGTTCTTCATTCCCATGATGATCGCGAACATGGCTGCAGGCCAGATCGCCATCCGCTTCGGCCTGCGCGGTCCGAACATGACGTTCGTGACCGCGTGCTCCTCATCGGCCAACGCGCTCGGCGACGCCTTCCGGGCGATCCAGCACGACGAGGCCGACCTGATGATCGCAGGCGGTGCCGAGGCCGTGCTGCTGCCGCTCTGCTACGCCGGGTTTATCAACATGAAGGCGCTCTCGACGCGCAACGACGAACCCGAGCGGGCCTCGCGGCCCTTCGATCGCGACCGCGACGGCTTCGTCATGGCGGAAGGGGCCGGCATGCTGGTTCTCGAGGAGCGGGAGCGTGCCCTCAGCCGCTCGGCCAAGATCTACGCCGAGGTGGTGGGCTACGGCACCACCGCAGACGCCTACCATATGGTCGAGCCATCGCCCGAGGGAGAGGGTGCGGCGCGCGCCATGGAACTGGCTCTGCGCGACGGATCGGTGCCGCGCGAAGCGGTCGGCTACATCAACGCTCATGCCACATCGACGTTGAAGGGCGACATCGGCGAGGCCCTGGCGATCCGGCGGGTCTTCGGCAACCACGCAGACCGCCTCGCCGTCTCCTCGACGAAGTCCATGACGGGCCACCTGCTCGGGGCCGCAGGTGGCGTCGAGGCCATCTTCACGACGCTCGCCCTGAAGGACGGCGTGCTGCCGCCGACGATCAATCTCGAACACCTGGACCCGGAGATCGACCTCGACTGCCTGCCGCAGACGGCGCGCAAGGCAGAGGTGGAGTACGCCCTGACGAACTCCTTCGGCTTCGGCGGCCAGAACGTCTCGCTCGCGCTCAGGCGCTACGATGCGACTTCCTGAAGACTCGGCGTTGCTGCGCCTCGCGTTCGTCCATACCTCGTATGCGAACGAGCAGGGGATCAAGGAGACGAACCAGAGGCTCGAGTTCCTCGGCGACGCAGTCCTCGGCCTGTTCGTCGGCGAGATGCTCTATGGCCACTTTCCGGATCTGCCCGAAGGCGACCTGACGATGCGCCGTGCGGCCCTGGTCTGCGAGGAGAGCCTGGCGAGGCTCGCCTCGCAACTGGAGCTCGGACGGCGGCTTCTTTTGGGTCGCGGCGAGGAACAGAGCGGCGGAAGGGGAAAGCCGTCCGTGCTCGCGGATACCTTTGAGGCAGTCCTCGGCGCGCTCTACCTCGAGCTCGGCTCGGAGACGACCCGCGGTTTCGTGCAGGAACTCTTCGGCCCCCTTCTCGACGACCCGCCCCTTCCGTTGCGGGACGCGCGCTCGCGCCTGCAGGAGTACGCGCAGGAGGCGGGCCTTCAGCTCCGCTTCGAGCTCGTGGCGCAAGAGGGCCCGCCACACAAGCCCGTCTTCACGATGGCCGCGCTGGTGGACCAGAAGGAGCTTGGCCGTGGGCAGGGCGGCTCGAAGCAGGAGGCGACGGCCAGAGCGGCCGCCGAGGCCTATCACACCCTCCGGGCGAGGGGTTCCGAGCCGGACTGAAGAATCCCGGCCGGGGCGAAGGCACGTGGCGGGAGGCGGTCTGCAACTGGATCTTGCGTCAGATGACGGCAAGCACACGGAGGACATCCACCGTGCGCTGATCGTCCGCCAGCCGTGGGCTGGCATGATCGCGTCGGGAACCAAGAGATGGGAGATCAGAGGCAGGTCGACCGCGGTCAGGGGCCGCATCGCCATCGCGGCCGCGGGCACCGGCACGATCATCGGCGTCTGCACGTTGTCGGAGGTGGTTGGCCCGCTGGCCCCGGACGCCTACCGGGACGCGTGGCAGCTTTTCGGAGCCGGCCTGCGGCCGGACGGCCCGCCGCCCTATCCGCGTACCTACGCCTGGGTGCTTGCCGACGCACGGCCGATCCTGCCGCCCGTAGGCTACCTGCATCCCGCGGGCGCCGTGATCTGGGTGCGTCTGACGCACGACGTGGAAAGCCAGATCCAAGCGGCGTTGCGCCAGCCCCCGGCGGGTGCGTCCGCCGGGCAGCCGCGGGATGGCGCCTAGGCCGCTGCGGCCCAAGCGGGCAAAGCGCCCCGGCGGCATGTGCCGCCGGGGCGCTTTGGTGATCTCAGGAGCGGTTCGCCGCAGGCTCCTTGCGCGGCTGGGACTTGGGTCCGATGAGTGGGGTGTGGATGGGGACCTCCTGGAGCTTGCGCTCGGAGAGCTCGTAGCCGGCGTCGGCGTGGCGGACGACGCCGATGCCGGCGTCGTTGTGCAGGACGCGCCAGACACGGGCCTCGGCCTCCTTGGAGCCGTCGCCGACGACGACCATGCCGGCATGCAGCGAGTAGCCGATGCCGGTGCCGCCGCCGTGGTGGAAGGAGACCCAGTGGGCGCCGGAGGCGGTGGAGAGGAGCGCGTTGAGGATGGGCCAGTCGGCGATGGCGTCGGAGCCGTCGCGCATCGCCTCGGTCTCGCGGTAGGGGGAGGCGACGGAGCCGGTGTCGTGGTGGTCGCGGCCGAAGACGATCGGGGCCTTGAGCTCGCCCCGCTTCACCATCTGGTTGACGCGGACGCCGAACTCCTCGCGCTCGCCGAAGCCGAGGTAGGCGATGCGCGCGGGCAGGCCCTGGAAGTGGATGTGCTTCTCGGCGAGGGTGATCCAGCGGTGCATGAGGGCGTTCTCGGGGAACATCTCGAGCACGAGGCGGTCGGTCCTCAGGATGTCCTCGGGGTCGCCGGAGAGGGCGGCCCAGCGGAAGGGGCCCTTGCCCTGCGCGAAGAGGTCGCGGATGTAGGCCGGAACGTAGCCTGGGATGTCGAAGGCGTCCTTGACGCCGGCGTCAAAGGCCTCGCGGCGGATGTTGTTGCCGTACTCGAAGCTCTCGGCGCCGCGACGCAGGAGCGCGAGCCAAAGCTCGACGTGGCGCGCGATGGAGGCGCGGGCCAGCCTGAGGTACGCCTCGGGGTCGCTGGCGCGGAGCTTCGCCGCCTCCCCCACGTCGTAGCCGTCCGGGATGTAGCCCACGAGCGGGTCGTGCGCCGCCGTCTGGTCCGAGAGCACGTCCGGCGTGATGCCGTGCTTGACGAGGTAGGCGAGGAGCTCCGTCGCGTGGCACTGCACCGCGATCGAGCGGGCCTCGCCCCGGGCCTTGGCGGCCAGGGCCGCCTGGACGCCGGCCTCGATCGACGGCGCCACCTCGTCGAGGTAGCCGGAGTCGAGGCGCTTCTGGATCCGCCCCGGGTCCACCTCCGCCAAGAGCGCCACCGCGTCCATCATCTTGCCCGCCAGCGGCTGGGCCCCGCCCATGCCGCCCAGGCCCGCCGAGACGTAGAGCCGGCCGCGTAGGCTGTCCTGGCCGAACTTCTGCTGCGCGAGCGCCGCCATCGTCTCGAAGGTGCCCTGGATCACGCCCTGCGAGCCGATGTAGATCCACGAGCCCGCCGTCATCTGGCCGTACATCGTCAGACCCATCGCCTCGAGGCGGTTGAACTCCTCCAGGGTCGCCCACTTGCCGACCAGGTTCGCGTTCGCGATCAGGACCCGCGGCGCCTCGGGCTGCGTGCGGAACACCGCCACAGGCTTGCCCGACTGCACCAGAAGCGTCTCGTCGTTCTCGAGTTCCCTCAAGGTCGCCACGATCGCGTCGTACGCCTGCCACGAGCGCGCCGCCCGCCCCCGCCCGCCGTAGACGATCAGCTCGTCCGGCCTCTCGCCCACCCTGCGGTCCAGGTTGTTCATCAACATGCGCATCGCCGCTTCCTGCGGCCATGCCTTGCAAGTCAGCCGGTTCCCCGTCGGCGCCTGGATCTCCCGTCGCTCTGCCATGTGCTGCCGGCGGCCGTCCGCCGGTCGCCACCTCCCTGGGAGTGTGCTGTGATGCCTTCGATGCCTGCCTGTCCAGTTTACGCCTTGCGGAGCCGCAGGGAGAGACTTCATGTGCATGCGACGGCGGATGGCCGGGCAAACGAGGGACATGGGCATCTTCGCACGCCGCTCGGCGACCCAGTCCCGCATTGCGCGCCGCTACGCAGGCCAGGAGACCGAGGCCAAGGACCTGCGCACGACGCAGTTGACCCTGATGACGGTGGGCGGCATCCTCGGCTCCGGCCTCTTTCTGGCCAGCGGCCAGGCAATCCGGGACGCGGGGCCTGGGCTCTTCGTCGCCTATCTTGTGGGCGCCACGGCCATGGCGATCGAGATGACCGCGCTCGCGGAGATGTCCGCAGCCGATCCGCGCCAGGGTTCGTTCCTCGTCTACGCGCGCCGGGCACTCGGCCCGGGATTCACCTTCGTCGGCGGCTGGATCTTCTGGTTCTCGAGCGTGCTGAACCTCGCAGCCGAGGCGAC
>JAJZVM010000196.1 GCA_021845645.1 Bacillota bacterium | reverse complement strand
TTCGGCGACGTAGCCAAGTGGTAAGGCAGAGGACTGCAAATCCTTCACCCCCGGTTCGAATCCGGGCGTCGCCTCCAGTGGTTTTCGGGCGGTTAGCTCAGCTGGTTAGAGCGCATGCTTGACATGCATGAGGTCGGGGGTTCGAGTCCCTCATCGCCCACCAAGTTTGAAGCCCGCATCCCGCAAGGGGATGCGGGTTCTTTCCTTGTGTCGTCCACGGTCGTCATGCGGCGGCCTGTTCCCGTGCATTGGTTCTTGGGAGTTCGATCACGGCCCAGTGAGTGGGCGGTAGGTGGTCTGCGCTCGAGGCGGAAGGGACCGATGACGGCGCCTAGTGGTATGCGCCGATGCGGTTATACTGGGGCCAAAGGGTGATGGCGATGGGCGACGAGCGAGTGAAGCGGCCGGAGCAGTCATCTCCACGCGACTTTGAGGACCGGAGCAAGGTTGTAGGCCGTCGAGGCGGCGGTAGAAAGTTTGGCTTCGAGCGGATGGATGGCTTTGCTGAGCTTCTAAACGGCCTGCGCGGCGTCGATGTGGTGCGCCCACACGGGGTGTTCAGATTCCGTACCTTCGAGGAGGCGGATTCGTGGTGGCAGGAGAGTACGAAGGTGAGGCCCCGGCAAGCCGGACGCCGACCCTTCGAGACTTGACCCGCCTCTGCGACGCACTGAATCGGGCCGGCTGCCGGTACATCCTTATCGGCGGCTTCGCGGTCAACTACTACGGACTCGATCGAGCTACTCACGACATTGACTTCCTGGTGGAGTCGTCCAAGGAGAATGTTCAACGCCTCAAGGAAGCCCTGAGCGTTCTTGAGGACAACGCCGCAGCCGATCTCGGGCTCGGGGACATCGAGCAGTATTTGGTCGTCCGAGTACAGGACGAGATCACGGTCGATCTTCTGGGGGCGGTCGGCGATGTGCGCTTTGAGAACGCCGTCGCGATCAGGCCTCTCTTGGCGACGTCACCGTTCCCGTGGCAGACCTGCCTACGCTTATCGCCACCAAGCAAGGTATGCGGGACGAGGACGAGTCGGATCTTCAATTCCTGCTGCACGTGCAAGGTCAACTGAAGAGGTCTGAGCCGAAGCCGGACCACCCCAAAAAGCCGCCCTCTGCGGGCGGACACAAGCTTTGACGCGGTTGTCGGCGGGACAGGGCTGACAGACGGTTTTGCCACAGGCATCAAACTGGAAAGCTTGCCGCGGATCGCGCTTGCCATTGGACTGGCGCTCGACCGAGCGCCGATGGCTCCGGAGCGCCAGATCCAATTCTGAATGTGCCCGCAAGGGAACGCGCCGCCGTGGCGGGTGCAGGGAGCCGCCTGATTGCGTAGCCGACTCTGGCCTCTCATCGAGTCAGGGACGGTCGCCGTGCGGCGGCATGTTGCCGCGCGTAGGTCCAAGTTCCCCAAAGTCCATGACCTGTGCGGCCATCGCCTGCTGGTGCGGCAGCACGTGCGCATAGACCGACAGCGTGAACGCGACACTCGCGTGACCAAGGCGTTCGCTGACGACGTGTGGCGGCACGCCTGCGGCGAGCAGCTGCGTCGCGTGCGTGTGCCTGAGGCCATGGAACGGGATGTGCCTGACTCCGGCTTGCTTCTGAACGTTGTGGAACGCCCGAAGGACATTGCGGGCGCCGAGCGGAGTGCCAACCTCGCTCGGGAATAAGAGCCCCTCGTCATGCCGTCCCCGGTCCGAGGTGGCCTCGGCGTTCACGCGCCGCACGTGTGAGGCGAGCATGTCCAGCGTGGACGGCCCCAGGGCGATGACGCGGTAGCCGCGGCGCGTCTTCGGCGTGGTCTCGACCATCTTGCCATGCAGCGGCACGAGCGCGCGCCGCACGCGCAATGTCCCTGTGCGCCAGTCAACGTCCTCGCGCCTCAGCCCGATGAGTTCACCCTGGCGCATGCCGGTCGCGAGCGCGAGCGCGAAGAGGGCGTAGAGCCGGTGGCCTT
Organism: Bacillota bacterium; assembly: GCA_021845645.1. The sequence continues at coordinate 3,133 of JAJZVM010000196.1, read as the reverse complement.
CAGCCGCCGCAAGGAAGGTGTGGATCTCATCCTCCCGCCAGAAGGGAATCTCCTTGGGGCGTCCCTTCGGCGTGTCGACCAACTCGGCGACGTTGCGCTCCACGACCTGCCACTTCACAGCCTGGCGCAGGATTTGCCGGAGCAGCGCGAGCGCGATCTGCCGCTGGCGCGGGGAGGGCTCGCCAGGCCTGCCGTCCCTACGCCGCAGGCCGGCGATCGCCGCCTGCACGTCCTGGGGCGTGAGCTTCTGCACCCGGATGTGCCCGAGGGCGGGGATCAGGTGAAGGTCCAAGGTGTCCCGGTACAGCCGCTGCGTGAGCAGCGCCGGGCTGCGCAGCATGAACGAGTCGTGGTACCAGCGCTCGGCGAGCTCTTGCACCGTCATGCGGTCGGGTGCAAGCGCGACGCCCCTGATGATCTCAGCGCGAACGACCGCCCAGCGATCCTCGGCCGCCTTGCGGCGTTCCTCCGCCGTCGCGTCCAGGAGCCCGCTGTGGAATGTCTCGGTGCGCTGCCGTCGCTTGCCGAGTGGCCCCGCGCCAAGCTCCCAGACCAGCAGGAAGGTGTCCGGTCCGCGCTGGATGATCTTCACGGCACGCCTCCCAATGTTCCCATGGGTATCCGGAGGATCCCGGCCGACTTGCGCCACAGCACCCATGATACCAGATATTGGCTATTACAAATGACGCAAAAGCGAGGAATCGATCGGATGGGCCTACACGTACAGCAAAATGCGGACGGCGTCTGGATGAGGCCAACGGTGGAGGACCAAGCACCTTACCTTGACGAGCGCTGCGCCGGACGGGGGGATGGGGCGCGGAGCATCTGGGCCGTGTGGTGTTAGCCCGAGACGCTGCCTAATCTGGGTTAGTGCCCTACCACAGATATGAACCACGCCCTAATTGCATTGGATCGGCACGAGGAAAGGTGATGGCGCTGTCCCAGCATTGCATCGGCCGCCAAGGAAATACGTAGAGGAACGGTCGAGACTCCCTCCCTAATCGGGCATGTGTTTTGCATAGGTACTCTATTCTATGGAGGCGGACGATGCTTGCGGCACTCCTCATTACGGCTTGCCGAGCACTAGGTCAAGCTTTTCAAGCAAACTGGGCAGGTCTTCGTGAACTGTGTTCCATACTACACGAAGGTCGACATTCGCGTATCCGTGAATCAGGCGGTTCCGCATTGCGCGCAGCTGTTGCCACGGCCAGTCCTGGTGGGCCCCGCGAAACTGTTCGCTGACCTTGGTTGATGCCTCCCCGACAACCTCCAACTCGCGAATAAGCCCCGGCTGCAGAAAGTCGTCCGCCTCGAAGCTTTCATACGTACCGAGCTTCTGCGCGATCCGCAGGGCATGTCGAGCGTGGTCCGCCATATCGTCGAGGTAGAGAAGGTCATTGTGTCGCGACATAGAGCACCTCTCGGCTCGCCAGCACCTCTGCCGCGACTCTTCGGTGCAATGTGTTCTTCAGTACAAGGTCTATCTTGTGACGAAAAACAGTCTCCAGTTCGTTCTCCATGTCGGCAAGGTGAAAGAACGTGACCTTCGTGTCAGGTAGGAAGTCGATCAAGATGTCGACGTCACTTTGTTCGGTGAAGTCATCCCGCAAGACGGAGCCGAAGAGCGCCAACTCCCTAACGCGGTGCCGCCGACAGAACTCCGTCACCGCCTCCCTGGGAACGGGCACTTTCACATCTCCCCGCGTGCGCTCCACGAATCTCACCCCTCCCCTGCATTATAGACGCTTGTCGGCCCAAGCCCATCAGGGCAGGCCAAGCGGCGGGTTCATGCGCCAGACGTCGGCAAGGTGGAAAAGACGCGGAGAGCCCCGTCCTGCCCTGCTCACGGATAGGTGGCGCAGTACCTCGCCAGGGCTGCAAAGGGTTCCTTTGGCTCCCGGTGCACGTCGGGGTACGTGACGCCATGGCTGTCGGCATGGCTCCTAACCAGGCTGGAGCTAGCCATGTCGACGTTTAAGCGGATCGTCGCAGTGCGGGAAGAGCGGTTGTGCGAATGTCATCACGAAGGCGCCGACGAATATTGCCGCAGGCTTGCCCAGCGACGGGAGCATCGCCGGCGGCGCCAGATTCTAAGGGAGCGTCTTGACCGCTCGCGCAGCCTGCAGCCCACGGCAGACGCACTCCGGAACGGTATCTGCGTGCATGCGGCGCCCGCGGCAGGTGGCATCCCCCAAAGCACGAAACCTGCTAGGGAACTGCTAAACCCATGTCAGGAGGCCGTTCTGCATGCCCGAGAACGTCATTCCCTACGGTTCTTGGCCCTCGCCGATCAGTTCGGATCTCATTGTGCGCAAGGGCGTCGGGTTCGGCCCGACGCAAATCACCGCCGACGGCGTCTACTGGCTCGAGAGCCGTGCAAACGAGGGCGGCCGCAGCGTCGTCGTGGGCCTGCGGGCCGGCGGGACGGCGGACCTCGTACCTGAAGGGTTCAACGCGCGGACCATGGTGCACGAGTACGGCGGCGGCAGCTACCTCGTCGACGGGGACGTCCTCTACTTCGCGAACTTCTCCGACCAGCGCATCTACCGGCGCGACGCCGGCACGCCGCCGCGGCCCATCACCGCGGCGGGCGACGTGCGCTATGCCGACTTCGCGATCGACCCCACCCGCGCCAGACTGATCTGCGTGCGCGAGGACCATCGCGTGGCGGGCCGCCAGGCCGAGAACACGATCGTCGCCATCGCCACTGACGGTGACGAGTTCGGCCAGGTACTGGTCAGCGGGAACGACTTCTACTCGACGCCGCGTCTCAGCCCCGACGGGCGGCGGATCTGCTGGCTCACCTGGAACCACCCGAACATGCCGTGGGACGGGACGGAGATCCATGTCGCCGACATCCTGGCCGACGGCAGCCTGGGGCCGGACCAGCTCGTCGCCGGCGGCCCGGATGAGTCGATCTTCCAGCCGAGCTGGTCGCCGGACGGCGTCCTGCACTTCGTCTCGGACCGCAGCGGCTTCTGGAACCTGTATGCGTTGCGTCAAGGCGGGGCCGAGAATCTGCAGCCGCTCGACGCGGAGTTCGGCGTGCCGCAGTGGCAGTTCGCCATGGCCACCTACGGCTACAGCGCCCTGGGCAGGATCGTCTGCACCTTCGCGCGTGACGGCCGGGACC
>JAJZVM010000049.1 GCA_021845645.1 Bacillota bacterium | reverse complement strand
CGAAGGGCCGGCGTCTGCACACGTCTTGAGGCAGGCAGGCGCAAGGCGCACAATACTTTGTGTCGTGAGAACTGAACCCGGGCGGGAGGGAACGCCGTGCGGCGGCTTCGTCCAGACGTCGGTCTGAATGTCAGAATGCTCTTCTCGCTTTTGCTGCTGGCTGCGCTCTACACCCTTTTCGTATGGGTTCTGCTGCGGGCGGGGGTCGGCTTCTTCGGCGTGGTCGTCTTCGCCGGCGGTCTGCTGCTGGTGCAGTACTACTTCTCCGACCAGCTGATCCTCGCGACGATGGGCGCCCAGATGCTGCGACCCGGGGAGGACCCCGAGCTCGAACAGATGGTGGCGAGGCTCGCCCAGCTGGCGGACATCCCCAACCCCAGGATCGCCGTCATGCGCACCGACATGCCGAACGCCTTCGCCACGGGGCGCTCGCCGCGCCACGCCGTCGTCGCGGTGACGACAGGACTCATGCAGCGGCTGACGCCCGGCGAGGTGGAAGCCGTCCTCGCGCACGAGATCACACACGTGCACAACCGCGATATGGCGCTGATCACCATGGCGAGCTTCTTCGCCACCGTCGCATCCTACATCGTACAGATGGCGTTCTGGTTCATGCCCATGGGCGGCTTCGGGGGCAACCGCAGGGACAGCGGCAACGCGGCGCTCGTCTACCTCGCATCGTTCATCGTCTGGATCGTGTCGTTCTTCCTCATCCGCGCCTTCTCGCGCTACCGCGAGTATGCGGCGGATCGCGGCTCGGCCATCCTGACAGGACAGCCGTCGCAGCTCATGTCCGCGCTCGTCAAGTTGCAACAGCACAGCCGCATTCCGCGCAAGGACCTGCGCCACGCCGAGACTCTGCAGGCGCTCTTCATCGTGCCGGTGGCGACACAGAGCGCGATCTACGAGCTGTTCCAGACCCACCCGACCCTCGAGCACCGCCTGGACCACCTGCGGCGCCTCGAACAGGAGATCAACCGTTGAGCTTCTTCGACGCCCTGTTCGGGCGCACACGCCTCAAAAAGCCGCAGTTCGACCCGTTCTTCCGGCTTGGCGCCAGCCTGCCGGACTTCGAGGCGAAGGGACTCGTCTTCGCCGGCGCTGGCGCGGTCTGTTGCCGCCCGAGCGAGGAGCAGGCGTTCACCGACGCCCTGAAGCAGGCTGAGGACGTGACGCACCTCTACGCCGACGAGCACCATCTCGCACTCGAGCTTTCGGACGACAGGGAGAACTTCCACTGGATCCTGCTGCGCGGTGGGGCGGACGACGTGCTGACCGGCCTGCACGCCCTTGGCGACACGCTTTCCGACCAGGGCTACGGCGGCGCCCTGCTCGCCGCCCTCTTCCCCTTCCAGGATCGCGGCGGCACGACGTTTCTCGTCTACAATTACAAGCGGGGACGCTTCTACCCGTTTCACCCGACGTCGGGCAAGGACCGCGACGAGGCGAGGGAGCTTCAGCTGCAAACACTACTCACGGCGCTGGTGCCGATCGAGCCCGAACTCGAGCGCTGGTATCCCCTCTGGGACAACCCGCTCGGCCCATGAGACCCCGACGCGATCCTGTCGTGCGACGGCCCGCCGATCGGCGGGCCGTCGGCATGCCAGCCAGCGCGGGCGGGCAGGCTAGATGACCGATGGCACTTTTAGGCGGTTCTCAGGCTATCTCGCGGCGCCCGATGCTAGAATGACCCCGGACCGCAGCGAGGAGGGCTTATGTGCTCTCGTTGATCATTCCGACCTTCAACGAACGAGACAATATCCATCCGCTCTACGAGCGGGTGAGCCGCGCGTTATCCGCCGAGGAATACGAGATCATCTTTGTCGACGACAGCGTGGATGAAACGACACGCGAAATCGCCCGCATCGCGGCGGAGGACCCTCGCGTGCGCCTCTTGCACCGCCGCGAACGCGGCCTTTCGACCGCGGTGATCGCAGGGTTCGGCGCCGCCCAGGGCGACCTTGTGGCCGTGATGGACGCAGACCTGCAGCACCCGCCCGAGATCCTGCCGCAAATGCTCCAGGCGCAGCGGCAGCGCCGGGCCGACGTCGTCGTGCCGTCGCGCTACATCGCCGGCGGCAGCCCGGGCGGCCTCGACGGCCCCATCCGCCGCAGCCTGTCGCTCGGCGGCAGGGCCCTCGCCCACTTGATGCTGCGCGAGAGCCGCGCCACCAGCGACCCGATGTCGGGCTACTTCCTGGCGACCCGCGAGGCGGTCCTGCCATTGCTCGGGTCGAAGCCAAAGGGCTTCAAGATCCTGCTGGAACTGCTGGTGCGCGGTCGGGTGCAACGCACGGTCGAGGTGCCGTACAGCTTTGCCGAACGTTCGGCCAACCAGTCCAAGCTGGGCTGGAAGACGCAGGTCGACTACCTGCGCCAGCTGCTCGATCTCATCACGGTGCATCCCGAGAACACCCGCTTTTTCCTGTTCGCGCTGGTCGGCGGAACCGGCGTCGCGGTGAACGCGGCCCTGTTCGCCCTTCTGACGAGCGACCTGCTCCAGGGCGTGCAGCACGCCGCCCTTCTTGCATCGCCGATCGCCTCAAACGCTGCCATTGCATGGAACTTCCTTTGGAACACCACGATCACTTGGCGGGACCGCTACCGTTCGGCGAACCTTTGGCGGCATGCGCTCCGCTACCTGCTCGTTTCCGAGACCGGCACCCTGATCACGTGGCTCGTGCTCCTCGTCCTGCGCGCAATGGGGCTGCAGTTCGACCTGCTGGACCAGCTGGTCGGCATCGCGGTGGCCGTGCTGGCCACCTACCGCCTCAACGACCGCTGGACCTACCTGCCGGTCGGCGAGACCGTCCTGGAGCCCGAGCGCAGCGCGTCCCGGCGCTAGCGCATGGTGACAGCGGGAAACCCGTCCCGGCCGCGCGATCGCATGCCGCTCGCGCTGAAGGGCTTTATCTTCACACTGATCCCACTCTGGGTGATCGGAGTCGTCGGCCTGTGGCTCGTTCCCGCGGGCCCGAGCCACTGGACGCCGCACATCGCGCACTGGCTCGCCCCGTTCGCCCGCTGGGACTCCGCATGGTACTACCGCATCGCCGCCCACGGCTATTTTCGGACAGCGGCCTACGCGTTCTCGCCGCTCTACCCGCTCCTGATGCGTGGACTGCACGACCTGAGCGGCGTTCCGTATGTTCTGGCCGGCGAACTGATCGCGTGGGGGGCTGACTTCCTCGCGCTCTCTCTTCTCGTCAAGCTCTGGCGCGAGGAGGCGGGCGACCTCGTCACAAGGCGCGCGCTCGGCCTGATGCTGGCCTATCCCGCCGCCTTCTTCCTCGTCGCGATGTACCCCGAATCGCTCTACCTGCTGCTGTCGGTCGTCACCTACCTGCTGCTGCGCCGGGGCCGCTACGGCTGGGCTGCGTTCGCCATGGCAGCGGCGGCGCTCTCCCGCGCGAACGGCATCCTGCTGATCCTGCCCTACCTCGGCTACGCCTGGGAGGATTCGGGTCGCCGGTTCGACCGGCCATTCTGGCGACGCGCCGCGCTGTCTTTGATCGGCGTCGCGGGCCTGGGGCTGTACCTCGGCTACAGCTGGATCTACAGCGGCAATCCGCTGCAGTTCCTCGCGCAGCAGGCCACCTGGCACCGCCACTTCACGGGCGGCTCCTTCGCGCTCGCCTTCGCGCTGATGCACATCTTCTCCGGCCAAGGCCTGCCGCTGGCCATCACCGATTTCATCGCCCCACTGGTGTTCCTCGGGGTCATCGCCTTGGACAGAGGCCGCATGTCGCTCGGCGACAAGCTCTACGTCTTCTTCGGCGTCCTGTCGATCCTCGTCGACCCGTCGATTCCGAACGGCTTCGTGCTGATGAGTGCGACGCGGCTCGTAATGCCGTATTTTCCCGTTTACCGCGTAGTCGCGGAACGGCTTTCGGAGCGCACGTGGCGCGTCGCGATGGGGGTGATGGCCTTCCTGCAGCTTTGGTTCTGGTTTACGTACGCCCACTGGTGGTTTTCCGGGTGAGCCGCCCCCTGCAAACTCTTGGTGCTGTCTAAGGTTCATCGGCTAGCCTCGCAGAAAGCGCCGCATCGCCCACATCTGTGGTACCGTAAGTACCGGTTGTAGTGCCGCCTGGACCATGCGAGCGGAACGCAGATCGGCCCATAGCGCGCCGATACGTCGAAGGAGGATCTTCTTGCGCATACTGATCATCGGCGGTGACGGATACCTCGGCTGGCCGACAGCTATGCACTTCGCGCAGCGCGGACACGAGGTCGCGGTGCTTGACAACATGATAAAGCGCCGCTGGGAAGCGGAACTCGGCGTGGCGCCGCTCTGGCCGATCGCCTCTTTGACCGAACGCGCGCAGGCCCTGCGCGAGACCACCGACCGCGAGGTCGAGGTGTTCGTCGGCGACGTCGCCGACAAGTCGGTCATCCGCAGCGTGCTCGAGCGGTTCCGCCCGGAGGCCATCGTGCACTACGGCGAGCAGCCGTCCGCGCCGTTCTCGATGATCGATGTCGAGCACGCGATCCTCTCCCAGTCCAACAACGTGCTCGGCACGCTGCAGCTCGCGTTCGCGATGCACGACATCGTGCCTGACGCACACCTGATCAAGCTTGGCACGATGGGCGAGTACGGCACGCCCAACATCGACATCGAGGAGGGCTACATCGAGATCGAGCACAACGGTCGCCGCGACCGCCTGCCCTTCCCGAAGAGCCCGGGATCCTTCTACCACCTTTCGAAGGTGCACGACTCGCACAACCTGATGTTCGCCGCGCGGATCTGGAACTTGCGCGTCACCGATCTCAACCAGGGCGTCGTGTACGGAACCGACACCGACGAGACCGCGATCGACCCCCGCCTCGCAACGAGCTTCCACTACGACGAATACTTTGGTACCGTGATCAACCGCTTCGTGGCGCAGGCCGTCGTGGGCATGCCGCTCACCGTCTATGGGAAGGGCGGACAGAAGCGCGGCTACCTGAACATCAGGGACACGCTGCAGTGCGTCGAGATCGCGGCGTTGAACCCCGCCCAGCCGGGCGAGTTCCGCGTCTTCAACCAGTTCACCGAGCAGTTCACGATCGACGAGCTCGCGGAACTCGTCATCGCCGCCGCCGCCAAGCGCGGCATCACCGCCGAGAGGAAGTCGATCCCGAACCCCCGCCTTGAAATGGAAAGCCACCACTACAACGCGCGCAACAGCGCTCTGCTGGCGCTCGGCCTGCAGCCCCACCGCCTGACCGTCGACGTGCTCGCCGGTATGGTGTCATGGGCTGCGCAGCACTCGGAGCGCATCAACCGGGACGTCATCCTGCCCACGGTGCAGTGGCGGCGCCAGCCGGAGGGCGTCCGCGGCGTCTAAACCGCCGCGAGCGGATCCGAGGGGGGGTGGGGCAGTGCGCCGTAGACTTTGGACGTGGGGCATTCCGGCGGTCTTCTCGATCGCCGGAATCTACGCCGTGGTCAAGAGCCTCGGCTCGTTGTCCATGCTCGGCAGGGTCCATCCCTATTGGCCCGACCTGCTGGCCGTTCTGGTCGTCTACCCGGTGTTCGCCGCCGGGCGCGGGCTGAGATTCCGCCAGCTCCTGCGGGACCGCTCGAGCTGGCAGGAGACGGTTGGCCTCGGCTGGCTCTATTCCGCCGCCTGCAGCGTTCTGCCCGGGGGCATTGGCGAGGTCTCGCTGCCGCTCATCTACCGCGGCGCGCCGGGCGGCGCCGCGCACGCCACCGCCGCGATGGCCGTCGCGCGCGTCCAGGACCTGCTTTCGTGGCTCGTCATCCTGGTGATCGCCGGCTTCGCCGTCTCGTCCCTGCCCAAGGGGTCGATGGCCCTCCTCGGCGTCTCGCTGGCCGTCACGGCCCTCGGCACTCTTCTCGTCTTCCTGCCGCCTGTGCGGCGCGCCGTGTTTCGCGCCGCGAACATCATCCCCTGGCCGCGCCTGCATGTCTTTCTCGGCCAGATCGACGCCCGCCTCGGGGGCATGGTCTACAATATCCCCAGTTGGCTGGTCACGTTCGCCTTGCGCATCCTGAGCATCCTCTCGTACTACCTGACGCTGCGCGCGTTCGGCGCGCCCGTGACGTTCGCGGAGGCGTCGGTCGGGGGGGCGCTCGCGGCGCTGCTCCTGGTGCTGCCGGTGCAGGGCGTGGCTGGCCTCGGCACCGTGGAGGTCTGGTGGATCATGATCCTGCGCCTGTTCGGTACGCCCTGGTCGGTCGCAGCCGTCGCGGCGATCGGTGTTCATATGACGCTTCTCATACTTTCGGTGGCGGTCGGCGGGCTGTCCTTCAAGACGGCCCCGCGCCTGCTGTCGACGACCTGAACGGAGGAAGAACGCCATGAGCGCACTACGCATCGGCGGTCTGCTGGTCGCCCTGATCCTCGGCTTCATGGTCCTGCGCGGCCTCTCGCGCCGCGCCCCGACCTCCGCCGACGGACTGGGCTTCCTTGCCGCTCTGATCCTGCTCGCGGTGTCGCTCTTCCCTGAGCTCGGCACCGTCCCGACGGATCTGCTGCTGCTCGGCCGCGCGCCGCATGGCCGCCTCCTGGCACTGATCATCCTTTCCAACCTCATCCTCTGGCTCTACCTCTTCTGGTCGGCGGGGCAGCATCGCCGCGGCCACGAGCGCTCGGACGGGCAGCTCGAGGCGCTCGTGGCCCGCATCGCCTCCCAGGGCACCAACTCCGACCTGGACGGCGTCGCCATCGTGATGCCGGCCTTCAACGAGGAGGAGGCGGTGGGCAAGGTCGTGCACGGCCTGCCGCCTGAGATTCTCGGCCAGCGGGTCCATCCGGTCGTCGTCGCCGACGGCTGCAGCGACCAGACCGCCGCCATGGCGCGCAGTGCAGGGGCTCAGGTGCTGGACCTGCCCATCAACATGGGTGGCGGCGCCGCCATCCGCATCGGCTACAACTTCGCCGCGCAGAGCGGCGCGCGTGTGATCGTGACGATGGACGCGGACGGCCAGCACCTCGCCTCGGACATCGCGTCCCTCGTCGCGCCGATCCTGCAGGGCGACGCGGATTTCGTGATCGGCTCGCGGCGCCTCGGCAGCTTCGAGCAGGTGAGCGCCTTGCGCAGCGCGGGGCTGACGTTTTTCAACTTTTTCCTCAACCTGTTGCTGCAGACCCATCTTACCGACTGCTCGTCCGGCTTCCGGGCCTTCGATGCCCACAAGCTGACGCACCTCGAGACGTCGGAAAGCCAGTACCACACGGCGGAGACGATCATGCTGGTGCGCCGGCTCGGCCTGCGCATCGCCGAGCGGCCGATCACGGTGCAGCGCCGGATCGCGGGTCAGAGCAAGAAGGGCAACGACTTCGTCTACGGCTACCGTTTCGCGCGGACGATGCTCACCCGATGGCTGCGCGGGTAGATCACGTGGCGAAGGCGTACGAACTGGTGCTACCACTGCGAAAGCGTTTGAGGCACGCGCTTCATCCCGCTGGGCGCCTCGTCGAGCGTCTGGTCCCTCCCCTGCGCAGGCAGGAGCTCGCGGCCGTGGGCACCACGGCCTACGGCTTTTTTGCCGGTGCGCTCCTCTACACGCTACTGACCTTCGCTCTCCTGGGCCGCTCCCTCGTGCAGCCCGGCGTCACCTTCCCGGGCTACGGCGGCGATGCCGAACAGTACATGTGGTACCTCGGCTGGTTCTGGCACGCCGTGTCCACCGGCCAGAACCCGTTCATCACGTCCCTGCTCAACTACCCGCACGGCATGAATCTGATGTGGAACACATCGATCGTAGCGGAGTCCCTGCTCCTCGGGCCGGTCACCGCGGTGCTGGGCACCGCCGCAACCTACGACCTCTGGTTCTTCCTCAATTTCGTGCTCGCGGGCATCCTCGGCCAGGCGATCTGGTCCCGGCTCGGCGCCCGCCAGTGGCTTGCCATCCTGGGCGGCCTGATGACGGCGATCCTGCCCTACGTCACGACGCAGGCCCTCTCCCACATCAGCCTGATCACGACGCCCCTGGTCCTCGCTTTCGTGCTGCTGGCACTGAAACTCGTACAGGACACGCCCCGCCGCCCCTGGCTCTGGGGCGTCCTCGGCGGCGTCCTGCTTGCCGCGCAGTTCTACACCCTGCTCGAGGTGCTGGTGAGCTTCGTCCTCACCATGGCACTGACTCTGGTCGTGGCCTGGTTCGCGGCGCGCCCGGAACTCCTGCGGCTCATCCGCCGGGTGCCGCTTTCGTTCCTGCTCGCGGCCGCCGTGACGGCCGCGGTGATCGCCCTGCCGGGTCTCTATGAGATGTTCTTCGGACCCTACCGCGTCTTGCACTCGGTTCAGCCGCCGAATGTGTACGTCGTCGACCTCGTCAGCCTTGTCCTGCCGACCCACGCCTTCCTGGTCCACCTGCCGGGACCCGATCCCGCCATCTGGTACACCGGCAACTACGCCGAGGACAACGGCTACCTCGGCATCCCGGCCCTGATGCTGCTCTACTGGGCGCTGCCCCGCCTGTGGCACCGACCGCTTGCGCGCGTCCTGGCCATCACCGCAGGTGCTGTCACGCTGCTGGCCCTCGGCCACAGCCTGCATCTCCTCGGCTACACGTCGCCCGTGCCGCTGCCCTGGGCCGCGTTCGACCTCCTGCCGTTCGTCAAGGACCTGCTGCCGGCACGCCTGATGTTCTACGTGGACCTCGCCGTGGTGGGCCTGACGATGATCGCGATGGAGGACCTCCTGCGACGCGGCGGCTCCTCGGCTCCGCGGCGGCCATACTGGCTTTTCGGCCTGATGATCGCCACCTGGCTGCCCATCATCCCCTTCCCGAACACGGCGATACCGCGCGCCAGCGTCGACATGGCCCAGACATCGCCCGTGGCGCAGGCGCTGCGCGGCCAGCCGACCTACGTCCTCACCGCGGCCTTCCCCGAGACGATGCAGATGCTGCAGCTCTCCGGCTACACCTTTCCAGTCGCCAACGTCTACGGGCACAACGACAACACGTTGGCCCGCCAGCAGCAGCTCCAGGGCGTGCAGGCGCTGTTGAACCCGGACTTCTCCCCGGAGATCTACCAGACGATCCTGCTCAGCGACCTCATGCGCCTGCACGTGACGCGGCTGTACTTCCTGCCGCGTCAGGAGTACGGTATCAGGACGATTCCAGAGGAGGCGCTGCGCCAGATCAACGCCGCCCTCGGTCCGCCGATCGCCGCATCACCGACGGGAAGCCTGGTCTGGCGCGTGCCCAAGATGCCCGTATTGACGCAACCGCAATGAGCGAGGGACCGTCCGCCGTGGACGGTCCCTCGCGTGTCACGTGCCGCTGTGCAGGAACTCCCGCGCGCGCTGCTCGAACCCCGGGGGCCACTCGTTCAGAACCTGGTCCACCTGCAGGGGGGTGCCGCGCAGGTCGATCCGTTCGCGCTCGATCGGCATGTCGCGGTCGTCGGCGACAACCGTGACGACAGGCTGCAACGGATCGCCGCTGTTGAGATCTGTGACCGCCCCCAGGAGCCCGTTGGTGAGTCGCACGATCTCCCCGACCGGGATGATCGCCACATGTTGCAGCAGGGCCTGGACCGCCGAGGCGTCCAGCTTCGCCCCCGCCTCCTCCTGCATGATCTGCAGGACGCGGCGAGGCGTGTAGAGCGGGCGGTAGTTGCGTTCGGCCCGCACCGCGTCGAAGACGTCGGCCGCGGCGACGACGCGCGAGAAGACATAGATCTCGTCCCCGCGCAACTGCGACGGGTAGCCCGAGCCGTCGAGGCGCTCATGGTGCTGCAGGACGACGATGGACGATGTCGGCATGATGTTCTGAAATCCCTCGTGTACCAGGTCCCAACCGAGTCTGGGGTGCTGCCTGACGATCTCGAACTCTTCGGCCGTGAGCCGCGAGGGCTTCTGCAAGATGTCCTGGGGCACCATCACCTTGCCGACGTCGTGCAGCACCGCGCCCGTGCCGAGCCGCACCAGCTGGTCCTCGGTCATCATCAGGTGCTTGCCCACCAGCACGGAGAGGATGGCCACCTGCACCGAGTGCTCGAACGTGTAGTTGTCCCAGGCGCGCAGGTGGCTGACGTTCGCGACGACGTCGTCGTTCTGCACGATCTCGTCCACCAGGTTGCGTATGGCGGTGGCGAGCCGCAGGGCCTGCGCCTGCGTCGGCTCGGTGCTCCCGCGGGCCGCCTTGAAGATGTCGCCGAGGCATCGCCTCGTGACGTCGACAGCCTCCTGGCGGACCGCCTCCTGGACCTCGAGCTCCGGGAAGAGCTCGTCCGTAATCCAGATGCCCTCGACACCGCGGCGGAGCAAGGCTCCGACCATGGTGGCCCGGATCCGGGCGCCGCGCCGCACGAGCGGCGCTTGTCCTTTCGCGCCGTAGATCGTCTTGGCGGCAAACTTGCCGACGATATGCTCGCCGACCTGTACCCTCCGCAAGTGGAAAACCCCCGTTTGCTCGTGCACAAGTCGACGCTATTCGGCGCAATCCGCCAGAATTCCTCTGAAATGGCCGTCCGCCCCGTGCCTGGCGGCACCACCGAGCCGAAATCGGTCCCGAATGCGCCTCCTGCGCGTCCGTCTCGCTCTAACCGCCCTCGACGTAGCTCCAGAACAGCTCCTCCAGCGAGAGGCCGATCGATTGCACCTGCACGACGCCGGCCACTGTCCGCACCTCCTCTGGGCCGATGCTTCCCGTGACGAGGAAGCCGTGGGCCTCCGCCCGCACCTGCCTGACGCCCGCGAGAGCGCTGAGCGCCGCCCCGGCCCCGGCCGGCGCCGTCACGATGAGCCGGCGCTCGCTGTCGAGGATTTCGCTGATCGGCCCCGCCACCTGGATCCGTCGCTCGTGCAGGAGCGCGAAGTGATCGCAGGTGCGCTCGACGAGGCCGAGGTCCTGCGAAGTGATGAGTACGGTGCGCTCCGGCACGGCGCACGCCTCGAGCAGCACCTGCAGGTAGCGCCTGCGGTGGACGGGGTCGAGGCCGGCTGCAGGCTCGTCGATGATCAGGAGCTCCGGCTGGGTCGCCAGGGCCAGCGCGAGCTGGAGCTGCGTGCGCATGCCGCGGCTGAGCGCCCCCACGCGGCGCGCAGGCGGCAGGTCGAAGGCGTCCATGTAGCGGTGGGCCGCCGCCTGATCCCAGTGCGGATGGAGGTCCGCAATGAAGCGCGCCAGCTCGGCGACGCGCATGCTCTCGTAGAGCGCCATCGTCTCGGGCACATAGGCGATGCGGGCCCTCTCCGCCTGGGAGAGCCTGCCGAGCGGCCAGCCAAGGATGCTGGCGTCGCCGCCGCTCGGCCGCACGAAACCAAGCAGGATGCGCAAAAGAGTCGTCTTGCCGGCCCCGTTCAGGCCGAGCAGGCCGAAGATGCTGCCCGCCGGCACGGCGAGATCGATGCCGTCGAGGACGCTCAGCGTCCCGAAACGCTTCGTCAGGTGTGCGATCTCAACTGCCGGCATGCTCATCCCCCTCCCCGCCAGCGTCCGCCTCGCGCTCGGCCAACGTCACGGCGCGCAGCGCTGCGAGCGCTTCGTCCGCGCTGAAGCCGAGACGCTCGGCCTCGAGCAGTAGCGACTCCGCGGCAGCGAGCAGGCGTCTGCGCCGCTGTGCCTCCTCGAGCACGGGCCGCCCCAGCACGAAGGTGCCGCGGCCGCGCGGCTGCTCGATCACGCCCCCGAGCTGCAGCCCCTCGTATGCCTTGGCGACGGTCGCCGGATTGACAGCCAGTTCCAGGGCCAGCTCACGCACCCCGGGTAGCTTGTCGCCGCCCTGGAGCACCCCAGCCAGGACCGCCTGCTCGATCTGGGCCGCGATCTGGCGGTAGATGGGCACACCGCTGTTGCTGTCGATCCGGATCCACATCGTCTACACCTCTTGCCGTGCGAAGACCGCCCAGGCGCAAAGGAAGGCGAGTACAGCCCAGACTGCGCTGAGGACGATCTGGCCCGCGGGATATGTCCCGTGCAGCATCAGTCCGCCTGCGGCGGCGTAGTCGAACGGGGTCAGGTGGCGGATGAAGCCGAGGCTCGAGTTCGGCTCGACGAACACCGGGATGAAGATGAACACCGCGGCGGCCGCAACCGTCGCCAGCAGCGCATAGGTCTGGTCGCGGAAGAAGAGGGACACGAGCACGAGCGTGCCGGCGAGCGCCGCCTGGTCGAGCAGCACGAATCCCATCGCTTCGGCGAAGCGCATGGCGTTCCAGTGCTCGCCGACGAGCGCGAGACCAGCGAGCGCCGCGAGGTAGATGACGGCGTAGAGCAGCACAAGCTGCAGGAGCAGCGAAAGCGATCGCTCCATGAGCAGCCTGCCCCGCTGCACCGGCAGCGCAAGCATGAACTCGAGCGTGCCGTGGTCGACATCGGCGGCGACGACGCTGACCGCGGCGAGGGCCAGCCAGATGCCCGCGCTCAGCGTGATCCA
Source organism: Bacillota bacterium (assembly GCA_021845645.1). The sequence continues at coordinate 13,857 of JAJZVM010000049.1, read as the reverse complement.
GCCGGAGAGGTCGATCGCAGCCAGCCAGCCGTTCACGCTGAAGAGGTTCAGGCCGCCGCCGACGAACTGCACGAGTTGCGGTGGCAGGCCGTGCAAGGCCGTTCGCAGCTGGCCTGCGATCGTCCCGGCCGCCAATGCGCGGTAGAGGCTCGTCTGCAGCACGACGAGCGCGGCAAGGGCCAGGGACCAGCCCGCGAGAGCCCCCGACTCGCGGCGCAGGTGCTGTCTCAGGATGGCCATGATCAGACCTCCCTCCGCTCGAACGACCGCACCGCACCGAGCGTCAGCAGCACCGACGCCGCCCCGAGCACCAGCGTCGCGAGCCAGGGGAAGGCGTGCGTCAGGAGGAGGTGCGGCGGGTCGTAGTAGCCGTACGGCACGACGTATAGCCAGCCCTGGCCAGGCGTCGCGATGCGCACGGCGAAGTCGTAGGCGAAGGGCACCGTGGCGATGCCGAGACCCCAGCGCATGGCGCTGCGGTAGTCACGGGCGGCAGCGCTTGCCCAGAGTGCCGCGGCGCCTGTCGCCAGGGTGGCGAGGAAGCCGCTGTAGCCGACGAGGGTGTAGCCCGCGACATCCGGATGCAGTCCCTCCTGCGCGAGGAAGGCGAGCAGGGCGCCCACGGTCACGAGCCACATCGCAGCCTGCGCCGTAACGAGGCCCGCGAATCGCGTCACGAGGAGGCGCCGACGCGAAATGGGCAGGCCGAGCAGGAAGTCGAAGCGCCGGTGCTCCATCTCGCGCGCCAGGAGCGAGGACGCCTGGAAACCGGTGAAGATCCCGATGAGGAGCGGCAGGTACATCACGAGCTTGATGTAGAGGTAGCCGTCGAGCGGCCGTCGCACCATGAGGGCGCCGCCCATGACCGAGCGGAAGGATGGAGGCAGGCTGCCCATCAGCGCTACAAGCGCCTTGGAGCTTGCGACCGCCGGCGCCGCCGACGCGACGGTGCCGATGCCGAGGACAACGATGATCGTCCAGACGAGCCAGGAGACCAGCTGCTGGCGCAAGGCCATGCGGTAGAGCGTCATGAGGGCCGCCCCTCGTAGTAGGCGCGGAAGACCTCCTCGAGACTCGGCTCGGCGATGGTGATGTCGGCTGGCGGACGCTCGGCCAGGACCCGGAAGAGCGGCGCTGTGTCTCCCGCGATGTGGAAGACGATCCCATCGCCGTGCACCTCGAGTCCCCGAACCCCTGCGACGCCCGCGAAGTCCGGCGCATCGCCCACGTAGTGTAGGCGCACCTCCTTGAGGCGGCTGCGGCGCAACGCCTCCACCGTGTCCACGGCGACGAGCCTGCCGTCGCGGATGATGCCCACCCTGTCGCTCAGGGCCTGCACCTCAGGCAGGACATGGCTGCTGAAGAAGATGGTCCGGCCCTTCCGCTTCTCCTCCCGCAGGATGTCAAGGAAAGCGTCCTGTGCCAGCGGGTCGAGTCCGCTTGTCGGCTCGTCGAGCAACAGCACCTGCGGATCGTGGGCCAGCGCCAGGAGGATCGCGACCTTCTGCCGGTTGCCGCGGGAGAGCTGTCGCACTTTGCGGTTCATCTCGACGCCCAGGCGCTCCGCAATCGCATGCGCGCGGCCCTGGTCCCGGATGCCGCGCAGGGAGAGCGCAACGTCCAGGTGCTGCTGGCCCGTCATGCCGTCGTAGAGGGCGGGGTCGCCGGGCAGGTAGCCTGTCAGCCGCCGCACCGCGAGGCTGTCCTGGCTGACGTCGCGCCCGGCGATGCTCGCTCTGCCGCCCGTCGCGCGCGCGAGGCCGAGCAGGGTGCGGATGGTCGTCGTCTTGCCCGCGCCGTTCGGCCCGAGGAAGCCGAAGATCTCTCCCGCCGCGATCTCGAGATCGATACCGAGCACGCCGCGGCCGTTCCGGTAGACCTTGGCGAGGCTGTGCGCCTCGATCGCCGCGGTCATGGCCGTCACCTCCGACCTACGAGTTATGGTGTACTATTACACTAATACACCTAGGTTGATCGGCAGGCAATGATCTTCCGGCCCATCGGCCGCAAGCGCTCGCTGATCTGCGGGACTCCCCTGCATGTGCTGACGCTCAGCGGCCTGGCCGTGACCCGCACTCTCCGGGCGCTCGCGGTGCTGGGGCTTGTCGCGGGCGTGGTCTCGAACCTGCAGGGGCGGCCCATAGCGGGGCATGATCAGTCCCGCCGGCGGCTGATCGGGGCAGGCCAGCCCGCTTTGCCCTGTTCCTTCGTGCAAGCCTTCGCGCCCAGCACAGCGGCGCAGGCGCCTCCCGCCCGACCTCAGATGGGGCCCGGGTCGCCGCGCACAGCGCCGACAAGCGCGTGCGGCCACGCCTGCAGGACCTCATCGACAAAAATGTTCGTACCGCGGAGGCTCACCTGTCGCCGACGCACCGGCTGGTCGACGGCGCCGCCCACCACGACGCAAAGCGGCTGCAACGGTGCGCCAATGCTGTGCGCGACCACCTTCGCGAGCGAGCCGTCGCTGAGGCGGACGATCGCGCCGCTCTGCACAATGGCCACGTGTTCGAGCAGGATCCCGCAGACCCGATCGTCGAGGCCCGTTCCGGCCTCCTCCCGCAACTCGCGCAGGATCTCCACGGGCCGGAAGCGGCGGCGATGCGGCCGGTCGCTGCGGATGGCGGCGAAGACGTCCGCCGCCGCGACGATGCGGGCAAAGATGTAGATGTCGGATCCCTGCCGCCCCTCGGGATAGCCTGAGCCGTCCACGCGCTCATGGTGCTGCAGAACCACGCTCGCGGAGGTGGGCAGCACCGAGGGCAACGAGCGGTGCACCATCTGCCAGCCCTCGCGCGGATGCCCGAGGATGGCCGCAACCGCCGGCGTGTCGAGTGGTCCAGGCCGCCGCAGGGCCTCTTCGGATACGTGGGTGAGACCGAGATCCATCAGCAGGGCGCCGACGCAGAGCCGTTGCAGCTGGTCGCGGGGCAGCCCCATGAAGTGTCCGACCTGAACGCTGATCGCCGCGACGTCCACGACGTGCTCCACCCGGTCGGGTGGGCTGCCCTGCCATGGCGCGAAGTCGCCCACGCGGTCATCGGCAGCCAGGATCTCATCGACCAGGCGGCGGACGGCGCGCATCAGCTCCTGCATCTCCTGCATGGGAAGGGCATCGCCCGGCGCTTGGAGCGCCGCGGTGAGGCGGCGCAGGGCGGTCTGAGCCTGCAGGTGCACCGTCACCGGCAAGGTGTGGTTTTCGGCGAACTCGGGAAACAGTTCGTCCTGCAAAAAGACCTGCCGCACGCCGCGCGACGTGAGAACCTGCACCTCATGCAGGCCAAGCCGGGCCCCGGCGGCCACGAGCAGACCCGAGCCGTTCGGAGCCCGGATCTCGAGGGCGGTGCGGCGACCGATCACGTCCGTCGTCAGCAGGCTGCGCTGCGTGGCGTCACCCCCCGGTCAACATGGCAAGCCGGTTTGGCGCCACATCCATCTCCCGGTCCGTCAACAGCCTGGCCGGGCCCAAGCGCCGCGAATCCGCCTGTCGCCCCTTCGCCCACTGAGCGGGCCGGGCACTTCACGCGTGCTGCGTGAAGAGCGCGCGAGCCTCCTCGAGGGTCATGTCCGCAGGCGGGAGCACGAGATCGGACTCGCGCAGCGTCTCCACAGGGAGCATGCGCCCCTCGCCGCGCACGAGCGCGAGAAGCGCGTCGCGGCGATTCTCGAAGCCATGCGCGTCGCCTGCCGTGAGCCGCTCCATCAGCTCGTCGTCGAGTTTTCTCAGGTTACCCAGCGCCGAGGCCGGCAGCTCGTACTGCCCCTCGTGCAGGATGCGCGCGATCACTGCTGTCCTCCCGTCGCGATCTTCGCCTTGAGCGCCTGCAGGTCGTCCTCGACCTGCGAGGTCTGCTGCGTGCGGCGCAGTTCGCGCTCGACCGGGTCCTCCCCGGGCGTTGCCAGGGCGTCTTCGAGCACGCCCTTGTCCGTGAGCTCGTCGATCGCCTGGGCGCGGGCCCGCATGCGCTCCGTCTTGTCCTGGGCGCGCTGCACGGAAAGGCCGACATCTGCCAGTTCCTCCGACAGCCCCGTCGACGCCTCGCCCATCTTCACCTGCGCCTGCGCCGTGGTGTACTGCGCCTTGATGACCTCCTTCTGGGCACGGAAGGAGGCGATCTTGGTCTCGAGCCGGCGGGCGTTCTCCTCCATCTTGTCCTCTTGCGCCTTGAGCTCGGCGATCTGCCCGTCGAGTCCCTGGGCCTGGGTCCCGAGGGCGGCCTTGCGCTCCAGGGCCTGCCTCGCGAGATCCTCGCGGCCAGCCTTGAGCGCGGCCTCAGCCTCGCTCTGGTACTTGTCCATGTCGCCCTGCAGGCGAATCTTCTGAAGTTCGATCTGCTTGCGGGCTGTGACTGCGTCGGCAAGGCTGCGCTTCACCTGCTGAAGCATCTCCATCTGCCGCTCGTAGGAGTAGTCGAGTGTCTGGCGCGGGTCCTCCGCCGCATCGAGTGCCGAGGAAACCTTGGACTTGAAGATCGTGGACATGCGCGACATGAGACCCATGTCTGCTCCCTTCCTCTCTCACCGGCCAGCTGTGGTCCGGTTCCAATATAGCACCTTGCCGGCCGGCGAAGGGCTCGTCCTATCCCCGCACGGGCAAACTCGAGTACGGGAGTGGTGGCCATGTTCGCGCTGCTGCGCGGCGCCGAGTGCTTCGGGCCCGAGCCGCTCGGCAGGCAGGACGTGCTGATCGCCGGGGGCGTCATCGCGCGCCTTGCGCCGTCCATCGAACCGGAGCAGGGCATCCTGCCCGATCTCAGGGTGCACGACCTGCATGGGCGTATGCTGGTGCCCGGCTTCATCGACATGCACGTGCACATCGCCGGCGGCGGCGGGGAGGGCGGCTACCAGCACCGCACCCCGCCCATCGAGGCGCACGCTCTAGGCCCGCACGGCACGACGGGTGTGGTCGGCCTGCTCGGTACGGACGGCGTCACACGCTCGGTCGCGGAACTGCTCGCCGAGGCGCGCCGCCTCACGGCGCTCGGACTGACGGCCGAGATCCTGACAGGAGCCTACCAGTTGCCGACGCGCACGCTTACGGGCAGCGTCCGCTCCGATCTCGTCTACCTGCCCGATGTGCTGGGGGCAGGCGAGATCGCCATCGCCGACGACCGCGGCAGTCACCCCTCCGGCCACGATCTGATCGCCATCGGTGCCGAGGTGCGCGTCGGAGCGCTCCTCGCCGGCAAGAAGGGCATTCTGCACATCCACGTGGGCGACGGCCAAAGGCGCCTCGAAGCCGTGCGCCGCGCTTTGCATCGCAGCGCCTTGCCTGAGGACCTCTTCTCGGCGACCCATCTGAACCGCAACCCGGACCTGTTCGCGGAGGCGGCGGACCTGACGCGGCTCGGCGCGTACGCCGACGTCACCGCCGGCATCTTCCCCGCCCCTGGCGACCGAAAGCCCGTCGACCCCGGCGAGGCCCTGGCCGAACTCCTGCACCGCGGCCACCCCGAGCGCGTCACCATGAGTTCGGACGGCCAGGGCTCCTCCCCCGTCTTCGACGACCAGGGCAGGCTGGTCGGACTGGGCATCGGCCAGGCCGCACGGCTGCACTGGGCTCTGCGCCAGGCCGTGCTGAAATTCGGCGCGCCCCTCCAGGCCGCGCTCGCGGCGGTCACGTCGCATCCGGCAGCGGCCCTCGGCCTGCCGAGGCGCGGTCGCATCGCCGTCGGCAATGCCGCCGACCTTGTCGTGCTCGACGACCGGCTCGAGGTGCACGAGGTCTTTGCGCGAGGACGCCTATGTGCCCGGGATGGTCAGTGGCTCCTGCCGGACCCGTTCCAGAGGGAGGCCTCGGCAAAGGGCCTCAAGAGGTTGGCGAAGACCACAAGCCGCTCGCCGGGCGGCGCGTACGGCAGCTGAACGTCGCCAGCCCCGCCCGCCTGACCGATCACGGCCAAGGGCACAGGCGCTTGCGCTGCACTGCCGAGCGGGCCCCGCACAGCGATCGGCACGGCTGCGAATGCGGCCATAACCTGCTCGAGACGCGGGTCACCAAGCGGAGGCAGATCCAGGAGCAGGACGTCGGGCCGTCCCCAGACCACGTCGTCGCGAAAGCGTCTCAGCACCGTGTCGAGCCCCTGCCCCTGCCAGGGCAGCGGTCCCTCCGCGGGCCAGAAGGTGGCGAGCGACTGGAACCTGATGCCCTGCCACGGCAGCGTGAGCACAAGGCTCCCAACCAGGAGCGGCGGGGCGGACAGGCCGAGCGTAGGCTTGAGAGTCGGCGCAGCCAGATCCGCGTCGAGAATGGCCACGGATCGTCCCAAGCCCTGGAGCGCCAGCGCGAGGGCAAGGACGACCGTGCTCCGCCCGCTGCCGGCGCCCCCGTAGACACCGAGCACCTTGGCGCCGTCCAGGCCGCCCACGCTCTCGCGCAGCCTGCGGGCGAGGCTTGTTGCGTCGCGCAACGGACGAACCCGCAAATCTTCAAACAATTGTTTGCACTGCTCGAGAAACGGTCCGTGCCACGGGCTGTCAGGCTCAGGCAATTCGACCTCCCGATCCCGCACGAGGCCCAGTTCGTCGGGCGGCGCGAGAAGCAGCGGATGCCGCGGCCAGCCAAGTTCGATCAAGATCGCCTCCCAACGGCTCTGCAGGACAGTTTCCGCCTTGGCTCGCCGCATCCTGCAACGACATTTTCGCGTTAGGTCCACATGGCCGACGCGTGTGTCCATATGGCCTGTCCTGGTGACGTTTTCACTTGGCATTTGGACACTTATTCGGTATCCTGTCGGAAACGTGATTGGGCCACCTGGCCCTGCGCTCGTTGGCAGACCCCTTGTCAGCCCAGAGACAGGGGCCAGAGGCCCTGGCCGGCAAGATCGGAGGGCGGAGATCTTTGAGATGGCATCGCAGGCCCGACTTCAAGGTGTCGCTGCCTCTGGTCGTGACCCTAGCGGCGATCCTGCTCGGCGGATGCGGGCTCGGCAAGCAGTCGACGCTCTCGCCAGCCGGCCCCGTCGCGCAAGCGCAGCTGAGCATGCTTTACGAGAGTCTCGCGATCATGACCGTCATCTTCCTCGTGGTTCTCGGTGTCTTTGTATACTCGCTGATCCGCTTCCGCGCCCGCAAGACGGACCAGGCCCTGCCCAAGCAGGTGCACGGCAGCACGGCCCTTGAGATCGCGTGGACGATCGTGCCGATCATCATCATCGTCGTGCTCTCGATCACGACCGTGCACTACGCGTTCGCGCTCGGCACGCCGCAGACCGGCAAGGGCACCGTCCAGGTACAGGTCATCGGCCACCAGTACTGGTGGGAATTCCGCTACCCCGGCACGGGCGTCGTGACGGCCAACCAGCTGCACATCCCCGTTGGTGAGAAGGTCAACTTCAGCCTGCAGTCGGCCGACGTCATCCATTCCTTCTGGGTCCCGGAACTCGGCGGCAAGACCGACCTGATCCCCGGCCGGACAAACAACCTCTGGCTCGAGGCCTCCAGGCCTGGTCTCTACTACGGCCAGTGCGCACAGCTCTGCGGCGCGGGTCACGCCTACATGAAGTTCACGGTGCTCGCCCAGTCGCCGGCCGACTTCCAGAAGTGGCTGAGGCACATGCGGCATGACACCGTCTCGGCGACGACCCCCGCGGAGAAGGCCGGACTCGCCCTGTTCAAGCAAAACTGCGCCACCTGCCACACCATCCAGGGCACACCGTTCCATGGCACGGTGGGACCGAACCTCACGGCGCTTGCCGAACGCCCGACCATCGCCGCCGGCACGCTGCCGAACACGGCGGAGGGCCTAGCAGCCTGGCTGCGCAACCCGCCGGCCGTCAAGCCGGGCGCCAGGATGCCGGACCTCGGCCTTTCGCAGGGCCAGATCCAATCCCTCGTCGCCTTCCTGCAGGCCCTGAAGTAGACCGCGCAACAGGAGGTACGGACCATGGCGGCGATCACCGAGCGCGTGACTCTCGCGCATCGACAGGCGCCCAGCTACCGCGGCATCTGGGCGTGGATCGCGAGTGTCGACCACAAGAAGATCGGTATCATGTACATCTACGCGGCGCTGTTCTTCATGGCCTTCGGCGGCGCGGAGGCGCTCCTCGTGCGCATCCAGCTCTGGCAGCCGAACAACCATGTGGTCTCCGCCGAAACGTTCAACCAGCTCTTCACGATGCACGGCGTGACGATGATCTTCCTTGTGGCGATGCCGATCCTCATCGGTTATATCAACGCGATCGTGCCGCTGCAGATCGGCGCGCGCGACGTCGCGTTCCCACGCATGAACTCGCTCTCCCTCTGGCTCTTCGTCCTGGGCGGGCTGTTCATGTACACGAGCTGGTTCATGGGCGGCGCCCCTGACGCCGGCTGGTTCAACTACGTGCCGCTCTCCGGCGGCCACTTCAGCCCTGGCGCCGGCGTCGACTTCTACGACATCGGTCTGCAGATCACCGGCATCGGCACGCTCATGACCGCGATCAACTTCCTCGTGACCATCCTCAACATGCGGGCCCCAGGCATGCGCCTTCTGCGCATGCCGATGTTCACCTGGTCCGCGCTGATCACGATGCTGCTGATCCTGTTCGCGTTCCCGCCGATCACCGTCAACCTCATCCTGCAGATGATGGACCGGCTGTTCCACGCAAACTTCTTCAACATCCCGCTCGGCGGAAACGCGCTCCTCTGGCAGAACCTCTTCTGGATCTTCGGCCACCCCGAGGTGTACATCGTGATCCTGCCGGCGTTCGGCATCATCTCCGAGATCATCCCGACGTTCAGCCGCAAGCCGCTCTTCGGCTACGAGTCGATGGCCCTGGCGCTCTCGGTGATCGCGTTCCTGTCGTTCATGGTCTGGACGCACCACATGTTCGCGGACGGACTCGGCCCCATCGTCAACACGATCTTCGCCATCACCTCCATGCTGATCGCCGTGCCTACGGGCATAAAGATCTTCAACTGGCTCGCGACGCTCTGGGGCGGCCAGATCCGCTTCACCACCGCGAACCTCTACGCCCTGTCGTTCATCCCGCTCTTCGTGATCGGCGGCATCAGCGGCGTGATGCTCGCAATGGCTCCCGCCGACCTGCAGTACAACGACAGCTACTTCGTCGTGGCGCACTTCCACTATGTGCTGTTCGGCGGCACCCTGATGGCGGCCCTGGCCGGACTGTACTTCTGGTTCCCGCGGATCTGGGGACGGCTCCTGAGCGAGCGGCTCGGCCGCTGGAACTTCTGGCTTGTCTTCGTCGGCTTCAACGTGACGTTCTTCCCGATGCACATCCTCGGGCTCGAGGGCATGCCGCGCCGCATCTCGACGTACGCGCCAGGTTACGGCTGGACGACGCCGAACCAGATCGCCACGATCGGGGCGTTCATCCTGCTGGCAGGCATGCTCGTCCTGCTCTACAACCTCATCTCGACGTTCCTGCGCAAGCCGGATCTCGAGCAGGATCCGTGGGACGGCCGATCGCTCGAGTGGTCCATACCGTCGCCGACGCCGGAGTACAACTTCGCGCAGGTGCCCCTGATCGAGGACCGCGACGCCTACTGGGTCGCCAAGCGACAGGGCAAGGAACTGCCGAAGGCGGAGCCCCTCGGACCGATCCACATGCCGTCGCCGTCGCTCTCGCCGTTCTTCCTCGCCCTGACCATCGTCATCGCCGGCTACGGAGCCCTGCTGCATGTCGACTGGCTCGCGCTGATCGCGCTGCTGGCCGCCTTCTGGCAGATCGGGCTGCAGCTCGTGCATGAGGATCACGGCTACCACGTGCACCCCCATGTCCCGGCGGGAGGTGCGGCCGAGTGAGCGCCCACAGCGAGACCACGCGCATCGCGATCGCCCACGAGACGTCCCAGGAACTCGGGCTGCCCAAGGACCATCGCATCCTCGGCATCTGGATCTTCCTCGCTGGCGAGTGCGCCTTCTTCGCCTCCTTGATCGGCAGTTATCTCGGTCTGCACCTGGGTGTCGCGCACGGGCCGACAGGGGCCCAGATCTTCGACCTGCCGCTCACCACGGTGGCCACGCTGATCCTGCTCACGAGCAGCCTCACGGTGGTCCTGGGCGTCGCGGCGATGCAGCGGCGCGACGTGCGCGGCATGCAGCTCTGGCTATGGTTGACGGCGCTCCTCGGCCTGTTCTTCCTCGAGTTCCAGGGCTACGAGTTCTACACGTTCTACCACGGCGGCCTGACGCTGCAGACGAGCGCCTTCGGCTCCGCGTTCTTCACCCTGACAGGGTTTCACGGCCTGCACGTAGCGTTCGGCGTGTTCTGGATCCTGCTGCTCCTCTTCCAGTCGATGAAGCACGGCATCAACGAAGACCGGACGACGAAGGTCTTCGTCATGAGCCTCTACTGGCACTTTGTCGATGTCGTCTGGGTTGTCATCTTCACTCTCGTCTATCTCGCAGGAAAGGTGGGCTAGCGTTGAGCCAGGAGTCGTCCCTGCTGCCGACCAAGGCTGACCGCTCGCAGAAGGCTCTCTACATCACGATCGGCGTCCTGAGCCTCGTCCTGACGCTGGCCGCCGTGTTCCTGGTCGAGATCGGCCTCGCGCCCGCCGTGGTCATGCCCGTTCTGATCGTCCTCGCCATCGTGCAGGTGCTGATGCAGGCGTTCCTGTTCATGCACCTGCGCGGCAGCCGCCACCTGTACAGCTACTTCTTCGCGGGCGGCCTGATGTTCGCCGCCCTGATCGGGACCTGCCTCATGATCCTGATCCAAAGCTGGGCATAGAACCCCGCGCGCTCCAATCGGTTCCTCGGGAGATGGCCTCCTTGGCGAATCCTCTCGGCATCGAAGCGGCACGCAGCAGCGCAGGCGTCGCCACGTTCGGCGACTACATCCAACTGCTCAAGCCACGCATCGTCCTGCTGCTCATCATCACGTCGTACTGCGCCATGGTCGTGGCCTCGCACGGGCTGCCAGCGTTCTGGCCATCGTTCGTCGGCACGATCGGGCTCGCCCTCTCGGCGGGCGGCGCCCACGCCGTCAACATGTGGTACGACCGCGACATCGACGGTTTGATGGCCCGCACCGCCGACAGGCCCGTGCCGTCCGGCCGGATTCCCGCGCTGCGCTCCTTGGCGCTCGGCGTAGCACTCGAGGCGGTCTCGTTCGGCCTGTTGCTGAACCTGAACCTCCTGACCGCTCTTCTGTCCCTGGCGGGATTCGTCTACTACGTCGGCATCTACACGATGTGGCTCAAGCGCAGCACGCCGCAGAACATCGTGATCGGCGGCGGCGCCGGCGCGTTCCCGCCGCTGATCGGCTGGGCCGCCGTCACCGGACACCTGTCGCTCGCGGCCGTCTGGATGTTCCTGATCATCTTCCTGTGGACACCTGCCCACTTCTGGTCCCTGGCGCTTTTCCGCCAGGAGGACTACCGCCGGGCGCAGGTCCCGATGATGCCGGTGGCGCGGGGAGAACGCGTGACGAAGGTGCAGTCGCTGATGTACACCCTGATGCTCCTCTTCGCGACGCTCGGCCTCTACCTGACCGGTGTCGTCGGCAGCCTCTACCTCATCGCGGCCTCGCTGCTCGGTCTCGGCTTCGTCGCCATGTGCATCGGCCTGTTGCGCGAGCGGTTACCGCAGGTGCGCTGGGCGAAGGCCACCTTCGGCTATTCGCTCGTCTACCTGACGCTGCTCTTCGCGGCGATGGTCTTGAACGTCCACGCCATCTGAGGCAGTCTCAAGGCGATACGGCGCAATCGGAGGCAAGACCGTGGTTCTCGCCTATCTCAACGAGTCGTTCATGCTGCTCTCGGCCCTCTCGGTCGCCCTCGGCTGGCGGGCCATCCGCCGCGGCAGGCCTGACGTGCACAGGCGTTACATGCTCACGGCGAGCGCACTCGCCGTGGCCTTCTTTGTCAGCTACATGCTGAAGTCGCTGCTCGTCGGGGACACGAACTACGGCGGTCCGCAGGCGTGGGCCTTGCCCTACCTCGTGTTCCTGCAGATCCACACCGTTCTCGCCACGCTTGCGGCCGCGCTCGGCATCGTGACGCTGCGCTACGCTCTCAGGGGCCGTTTCCCCCAGCACCGGCGCATCGCGCCCTGGACCGCCGCCTCGTGGTTCATCGCGGCCGCCATGGGCCTGGGCGTCTTTCTCATGCTGTATATCCTGTTCCCGTCCGGCGCCACCACCAACATGTTCCGCGCGATCATCGGCCACTAGGGCCACTGGAGGTCCTGAGCCACGCACAGTCCCACGCCGCCACCGCGAAGCCTCGTGCTGCTCGCGCGCGTCACGAACATCCTGATGTTCGTCGTCGTCATCGTCGGCTTTCTCGTGACCGAAACAGGTTCCGCCCAGGGCTGCGGTCGCCACTGGCCGCTTTGCGAAGGGCAGTTCACACCGCCATTCGACCTGCACGGCGTGGTGGAGTACGGCCACCGCTTCGTCTCGGGGCTGGTCGGCATCCTGGTCGTCTGGCTGGCCGTCTGGGCCTGGCTCAGGTGGGGCAGGCGTGTCGAGGTGCGCGTGCTCGCCGTGCTGATGTTCCTGTTCACGTTCATCCAGGCCGGTCTCGGCGCGGCCGCGGTCCTCTTCCCGACCGCGCCGGCAGTGCTGGCATCGCACTTCGGCATCTCGCTTGTGGCCTTCGCCGGCACGTTCGGCCTCGATCTGCGCCTGCACCAGGCGACCGGGGCCAACCCTCAAGGTGGCGCCACAGCCCGCGCCCCGGTGCCGGCGCTCATGCGCCGGCTGGTCTACGCGTTCGCCGCCTATGTCTTCCTGCTCGTCTACCTCGGCGCCTACGTCTCGCACACCGGCACAGGCATGCTGTGCGGCCAGAGCTGGCCGCTCTGCTCCGGCCAGCTCTGGCCGCACCTCGCCGGACAGGTCTGGATTCCCTACCTCCACCGCGTCGCCGCCGCCATCGCGGTGCTGTGGGCCTTGTGGCTGCATCTCGCGTTCAGGTCGCGTACCGCGCGGTGGGACCTGCGCCGGGGCTCTGCGTGGGTTCTCGGGCTGATCCTCCTGCAGGCCTTTTCCGGCTGGTACCTCGTCGCGAGCTCGCTCGCGCTCGGCGCCATCATGCTCCACGTCACACTGATGACGCTGCTCTTCGCGGCGATCACCTATCTGGTCCTCGAGATCCTGCCTGGGCCTCGGGCGGCGCCAGATGCCGCCTGAGGGACCTGGCGCCGCCCCGGGCAATCCGGACGGCGGCCGTGCCCCCGTGCAGCCTTTCATCTTGCGGCCTTGCGACCGACATCGCATAGTGATTTGGGAGTTGGGGGATCGAACTGTCGAGCAACCCGGAGGTGCAACCATGTCCCACTGGACCCGCTTCGCAGCAGCAGCCCTGCCAGCACTGTTGGCGGTGGCCGTCGCAGGGTGCGGCGGTCCCTCGCCGCACCGCGGCCAAGACAAGTCGAAGAGCGCGTCCCAGAACACGTCGAACAACCTGACGAACGGCTTCTCCTTCGCCCACACGAGCCTGCCGGCCCAGAGCCTGAACTATCAGCTGAGCGGCGCCCTGTCCGGCACCGTTACCTGGCGGATCACGCAGCAGGGGCCGGATCGGACCCTCCTCGTCATGCACCAGGTGATCGGCACCAAGGTCGAGGACGACCGCGTCGTGCTCACCCGCCCGGGGCTGCGCTTCATCTCGGCCGAGGAGGTCATCACCTCGCCTGGCCACCGCGTCACGTTCTCGGCGCGCGTGGCGGGCAAGAACATCGTCGACTCGGGCAACGTGGACGGCAAGACGGCAACCGTGAAAATGCCGTTCGGCCCGAACACGATAGCCAACATCGCCCTTCTGCCCACCCTCGCGGCCGTCGACGTGAAGCCCGGCCAGCTGCAGCTTGTGCAGGATGCCATCATCAAGACCGGCACCGAGGTACCGATCGGCTTCACCGCAAACGACCGGACCAGGGTGACGACGCCTGCCGGCACCTTCAAC
>JAJZVM010000195.1 GCA_021845645.1 Bacillota bacterium | reverse complement strand
GGTCGTAGCCGATGGGGTCGTAGATGGACACTTCGCTCCTGCGCCGCTTGATCACCCGAAGGTGCATGAGGATTTCGTTTTCGATACACCTAGCCGCGTAGGTGGCCAGTCTTGTGCCGCGCTCCGGATTGAACGTGTCGATGCCCTTGATCAGTCCCACAGTGCCGATCGAGATGAGGTCGTCCGTATCCTCGCCCGTGTTGTCGAACTTCTTGACGATGTGCGCCACAAGACGAAGGTTGCGCTCGATGAGCATCTGCCGGGCTCTCACGTCACCCCCGCGCAACGACTTGAGGGCCATCGCCTCCTCGGCCTCGGAGAGCGGCTGCGGAAAGGCGTTCCCCGAAAGGTAGCCAACAAGCAGCCATACTCCGCGCAGCAGCGGCATTACGATCAGCGCGACAACATCGAAGTCCATGCGTCACCACCCCTGCCGTACGCGTGCCTTACCAGACTATGCGGACGGTGTCAGGATGTGTCGCCAAGCCACGCTCATTTTCAGGCCAAGGATGTCGGTACGCGTCCCCCCGCAAGTCGGGTCTCCTCGAACTGCGCCGCCTGGTAGCTCAGCATATCCGTCACGCCGGGGAAGCGTTCGTCACCCCGCTTCTCCGTGACGCACAGGCACCCACCGGCCTCGCGCAGGATGCCGCGCCGCAGCATGCACTGGATTGCCTTGCGCACCGCGGGGCGGGGGTCTTCTCGGATTTCAGGCGCCAAAGCCACCCCGCCGCCCAGGTCCCGCACAAGCTCGGCTGCCAGCTGCACCACCTCGTCGCGGGTGATCCCGCCTTCGCGCTTCACCAGAACGGCAGCCACCACTTGGCTCACGGTCACTGGCCGCGCGGCAACCAACTTGCGGCGCAGGTCAGGCCCCGGCCCGGCCTCCAGCAGCCTCACCAGAAGCCGGAGTCTACCAGGATTGAACGGGTCATAGCTCAACGCCGAGAGCACCACGTTCTCGGCGTGCGGCACGAGGCGCACCAGTGACTCCCGCAGACGCGAAAGCTCGCCGTTCTCCGTGTAGCGCCCCTCGGGCGTCAGGTAGAGCGTCCCGCCGTCGTCGAGGATATCCGCAAGCGCGTCGATTTGTCCCTCGATGCGCCCACGCACGTCGGCGCGAACTTCTGCCCGATACGGCGCCTTGAGCGTGGTGAACGGCAGCACCGTCTGCGCCGCCTGGAGGAACCCGGCCCGCCAGGCGTCCCGCAGGCGGGCACTTCCCGGGATGCCGAGTGTCAGGAGGGTGTCGGCGGTGAAGACGTCACGGAACTGCAGGTTCCCGTGCCACAGCCAGACCGCATATGCGAGCCCCACGAAGGGCCGGGAGCGCGGCATGTTCTCGATGGGGCGCACGCCGAGGTGGCTCAGGATCTTGCCGAGGTGCACCCCTGCTAGCACGGGGCGGAGGAAGTCTGGAGCCCGGGTCGCGAGGAATCCCGGCTCGAAAAGGCGCTCCGATCCCGCCGAGTAAACAGGCTGGGAGAGGCGTCCCTGCCACTGCAGGCAGACCGGCAGAACCATTCCCTCGAGATCGTGGGCGTGGTTCGCGACGACGAGCGTCGCACCGCGATCGCGTGGCAGCCTGCCTTCTATGCGAACGCGGTAGGCGATGCGCACGTAGATGAAAAGCAGCAGCGAGACGCCGAGGCGCAGGCCGATGTCCGCGAACGAAGCACGTCGAGCGGTTCGCACGAAGAGAACGACGATGGCGCCGAGAAGTGTCACACCGCCAGTGACTAGGAAGAGTTCGCGATAGCCCATGGCGGGGGTCAGGGCCCGGGCCAGCAAGACACCCCCGGCGGCGGGCGCGAGCACCGCAGGCAGATTCGAAGCGATGCCCCAGATGCCGAGGTCGCGTGCCACGTTGCTGAGGTCCGGGATCGCATCCAGCGCCAGTGCCCAGTCCACCGACAGGTAGGCACCATAGCCGACGCCGTATAGGATGGCGAAGAGAAAGATCCAGTGCATGTTGCTGTAAAGGCCGAAGCCTCCCGCGGCAATGGCCATCGGGATGGTCGCGAGGAAGACGATGCCTGGGCGGTCGGAGCGGTCGGAGAAGTTGCCGAGCACGATCGACGAGAGCACCGCGCCAAGCATCGCGAGGCCGGCGATCAGTGCCGTGGAGCCCTTCGGGCTCTGCACATGCAGGACGTCCTGGAAGAAGTAGAGGATGAACGTCATGAGCAGGGTCTGGCCAAACATCACGAAGAAGCGTGCGAGGAAGACGAGGAAGAAATCGCGCCTGTCGCGCACCTTCGCCCGCACCACGGGAACGGGCGCAAGTGTCTCCTCGCCGCGTGCCGCGCCCGCGCTATAGCTGCCGCCCAGGACCGCCACCAGTGCCATGACGCAATAGACCGCAGCAGGCGGGAAGATCCCCGCGATCGCCAGTCCACCGATCGTTCCGAGCAGGCTTGCAACGCCCATATACCCAGACGCGAGACCCCAGCTCTCCTTCGGGACGATATCCGGCATCATGGCCTGGTAGGCTGCACCCGCGACGTTCTGGCCGAGGATGGCCACGAGAAAGCCCCCTGCCAGGCTGAGCACGCTCCCGGCGGAAAGCATCCCGAGGAGACCGAGCACGTTCACGAGCGTGCCCCAGAGCAGCATGGACCTTCGCTGGCCGCCCCTGCGATGAATGCGGTCCGAGATGGCTCCCGCCATCGGCGGCAGCACCATCGCGACAAGGGATCCCACGACCGCGAGCTGCGCCAGGGTCGTGGTATGCGCATGGAACGCCAAGCGGTCGAGAGCGGCCGGAATCACGATCGTGAGCAGACTCGCGGATTCGAAGTTGAGCGAGAACCAATAGGCGGAAAGCGCTACCTGGCGCCGTACGGGCAAACCCTCGGAAACCGCCGGGCGCGACACGCGACCACCCCAGCCGCAGCCGATGATTGCAGGCCAAGCGCGATGCTTGACGTTGCGGCAATTTTAGACCTGGACGCTCCTGCCGTCAACGCCAGCCTGTCCCACAAGCGTCATTCCGGGGCGGGCATCCTCTCCACGCTTCCGCCGAGCAGCGCAGCCAGGCGGTCAAGCTCGAGCGGTGTGCCGATGGCCGTCAGGCGGTCGCCGCGCAGTAGACGGGTGTCGCCTCGGGGCAGGATGCGCTGGCCCTCGCGCTCGAGCCCGATGAGCAATACTTCGCGCGGCAGATCGAGGGTGCGCAGCGTCCGCCCGTCCACCGTGTCCGAGCGGACCCGCAAGGCGCGCAGTTCCGCGCCGCCGACGCCACCCGAGAGCATCTCCAGGACGAATGGCGTCCTGGCCATCGCCTCGAGCACGATGATCGGCGCGGAGTCGGGCAGGAAGCAACCGATGCCCTCCCCGCGCAGCTCTTCCCGATCCTCGGGAAGTGCGATCGCGACGGTGCGCGGCACATCGTAGCGCCTCTGCGCTACGCGACAGAGGCGCTTGTTGAACTCGCTGTCGGCTGACAGCGCGAGCAGCGCGGCAGCGCTTTCGGCGTCCGCCCCCCTGAGGAGCGCGTCCACATCGCCCCCCATGTCGGCCTGGATCACGCGCACTCCGGTCGGGGCCTGCTCGGCGTTCCCCAGCCAGCGCACCTGCTCGCCGCGGGCCTGCAGGTGGGCCGCGGCGAGCGAAGACCAGGTCGAACCGCCCTGGACGATCACGCCCGAACGCTGCGGAGGCGGCCCAGGCATGAGACGCTGGCCCAGCGCTGGCCAGAGCAGCGACGAGACGATGCTCATGAGCACGATCGCGATCATCGTAGTGGAATCGATCGCGTGCGCCTCGAGTGCCACAGTGGCTCCCGCGATGGTGACCGTCAGCCTGGTGGACAGCAGCAGTGCTCCCGCGATGGCGCTGCGCCACGGCATGATGAGCCGCAGGAGGGCGCTGGGGATGAGCGAGGCCGCGCTCGCCACGACGAACAGGAGCAGGGCGAGGCTGATGCTATGGGGGTTTGTGAGAAAGCCGCGAAGGTTGAGGCTCGAACCGACCTGGATGAAGAAGATCGGTACGAAGAAGCCATAGCCGATGCCGTCCAGGGTGCGACGCACCTCGTCGGATTCGCGCCCTGCGATGGCCGCGGCGATCACCCCCGCGAGGAAGCTTCCGAGCACCGCCTGGATCCCGACGAGCCGCGACAGCGCAAGGAACAGCACGATGAGGCCGAACGAGCCGCGCACGCCCACCTGGGCCACCTGGCTCTCGGTGCGGCGCCAGAGCACCCGCAAGTGCGGCGCGAGCCGCAGCAGCACGGCCGCGAGCAGGAAGATGCCGACGCCAAGCAGCAAACGGAGAACCGCTCCCGCCTGCAGCGAGATGTCGACTGTGACAAGCAGCATGCTGAGGAAGTCGAGCAGGATGGCGCACGTGAGAATGGCCTGACCGAAGGCCGATTGCGTAAGGCCGCGTTCCTTGAGCACCGGCACGACCACCGTCAGCGCGGTAGAACCTACGATGAACCCGGTGACGAGGCCGCTCGGGAGGACGCCGAGTCGCTGCAGGAACAGCACCCCGCCCAGCGACAGCGCCAGGACACCCAGGTAGATGGCGAGGGCGACCACTGTAGGCCTGCGCTCGCGGCCACCCGTGAAAATACCCAGATCCAGTTCCATGCCCGACAGAAACATCAGGTAGGAAAGTCCGAAGAGCGACAGGAAGGACAGCAGGCTGTTCGACGTGATGACAGCGAAACCCGAGCGGCCAAAGATCATACCCGCCACGAGCTCCCCGACCACGACAGGTATCTGCAGGCGCAGGCGACTCAGGCCCAGCGGCACCGCTACGGCCAGAAGAAGCACCAGCACGAAAGGGTACCACTCGTGACCTGTCATGCAGCCCCCTCCCCATTTGCCCTATTATAGGCTACCGCCTCGCAGCCACCTGCCATTGAGCGGAGGAGATGTGTGCACTAGCATTAGCAGCATGGATACGGAAAGGACTGCCCTTGTCGATCCACGCGCCCTGCCGATCGCCCTCGGTTACCTGCCGGTCGCTTTCGCGTTCGGACTCTCCGCCGTCGCCCTCCACCTACCTGGCTGGTTCGCCATCGGCCTCTCGCTGCTCGTCTACGCCGGGGCGAGCCAGTTCGCCGCCTTGCACCTGCTGCAGGTCGGCACGCCGTGGCTCGCCGCAGTCGTTTCGATCTGGCTGATCAATCTGCGCATGGCGCTCGAGGGGCTCTCGTTCTT
>JAJZVM010000048.1 GCA_021845645.1 Bacillota bacterium | reverse complement strand
CGGCTCACCCGGTTCGGGTTCGGGTATCTGAAGCAGTACTTCGCTGCGTTCGGCGTGCAGATCCATCTGGCGGATGGAGTGGAGGACCGCAAGTCCCTGCAAGAGGAGTTGGTCGAGGACCTCCTGGCGATCGTCACGAGTTTTTCGGGGAAGCTCTACGGCCTGCGTAGCCACCGCAGGGCAAAGGAGTTGGTCGCGAAGGTGAAGGAGGCGGTGGCCGATGATGGCGACCTTCGAGGCGAAGGTTCCTGATCAGGCACTGAGCCCGCTTTTCTCCTCGATCGCTGGCCTGTTCGCCCAGGCGGAGCATGCCCTCTACGTCGATCAGTACGTGCGGGGGCGTCCCGTGACGGAATGCAAGCAGGAGTACCTGAGAGAATTCGGGCTGACTGCCCGGCAATTCAACGCCGCAGCGGCCAACCTGCGCGGCAAGGTCGAAGCCGCCAAGGAAGCGCAGAAGCTGCGCATCGACCAGATCAAGGGGGCCATCGCCGCTGCGGAGAAGGCTGTGAAGAAGGCCGAGCGCGGCTTGGCGAAGCTTGGGAAGCAATCCGTCAAGAAGAGTGCCGTGGCGAAGGGCGGTGTGCATGACGCCGAAACCGCTGAGAGAAAGCGCCGCCTTTGCTTCAGGATCCACCAGAAGAAGCGTCGTTTGGCCACCCTACGCCTGCGTCTCGCGGCGGTAGACGCCGATCGAAAGGCCGGCAGGGTGCGCCTGTGCTTCGGCGGCAAGCGGCTCTTTCGGGCCCAGTTCCACCTTGCGGAGAACGACTACACATCCCTTGCAGAGTGGCGGCAGGAGTATCGCCGCGCGCGCACCTCGCAGTTCCTCTGCCTCGGGTCGAAGGACGAGACGGCCGGCAACCAGACCTGCACCCGCATGCCGGACGGCAGCCTGCGCCTGCGCGTGCCGCCGGCACTCGCGGCGCTGTACGGGAGCCACGTCAAGATCCCCGGAGTCGCCTTCCGCTACGGCCAGGCGGAGATCGACGCCGCCCTGCTGCGCGGGGAGGCGGTGACCTACCGCTTCCTGCGCCGGGAGAGGCGGGGGAAGGAGCAGTGGTACGTCCAGGCCACGGTGGAGCGGCCGGATGCCGAGATCACCACGCTGCCAGAGATTGGCGCCCTGGGCGTCGACCTCAACCCGACCCACGTCGACGGGGCGGAAGTCGACCGCTTCGGCAACCCGCTGGGCAGCCGCTCGTTCCCTGTCCAGCTCGAAAGGCGCAGCGAGGCCCAGGTGACGGCCACGCTCGCGGAAGTGGTCGCCGACATCGTGGCTTGGGCCAAGCAGGCGCAAAAGGCGATCGTGGTCGAGGAGCTCGACTTCCGCATGAAGAAGGCCGCTCTGCGCGAGAGGTCGCCGCGCTACGCGCGCATGCTCTCTGGGTTCGCCTACGCGAAGTTCTACGAACTCCTCCGCTCTCGCGCAGCGCGGGAGGGCGTCGAACTCGTCGACGAAGACCACGACGGTGAGCCGGGTGTGAACCCGGCCTTCACGAGCGTCATCGGCCAAGTCAAGTTTGCCTCCGGCTACGGGCTTACCTCGCACAGTGCTGCGGCGGTGGCCATCGCGCGCCGGGGGCTGAGATTTGGGGAACGCCTTCGGTCCAGGTCCGCCTTCCCTCTACCTGAAAGGAATCGAGGGAAGCACGTCTGGAGCGACTGGAGGCGCCTATCCCAGAGGCTGCGGGCCGAAAGGGCCCGTGGTCGGCGCCCCTCCGAGGGGAACCGTCGCAGGGGGACACCCCTATCCTCGGTGGCACCTACCCAGGCCCCTGCCGGGCAAGGCCCGCCTTGAGATGGTCTGCGGCGGTTCCGGGGTGCGATTCCCCGGCACGCTAGTCGTCGGCAACGCTGTTCGGCCGGCGCAATGCGGACTTCAGTTTATGAATGTCTGCGTTTCTAGGAACGGCTGCGTCGCAACATGGGGGGCGCTCTGCATGGACATAGAGATCAAGGACGGGTTCGTCGCCCTGGCGGACCAGAGGCGGCGCCTTGCGGTCGAGGGCGGCACCCTCGGGGAACTCCTGGCCGCGGCCGCGCAGGCGGCGCCGATGCTCGCCCGCCGCATCTTCACGGTGTTCGGCGCGCTCGCACCGGAGATCGAGGTCCGTGTAAACGAGGTCGACGCCCGGCTGCTCGGCGGACTCAAAGCCGTACTGCGTCCGGACGACCGGGTCGTCCTGGGGCCATATTCCCTGGGGCCGCTGACGCCGCGTCAGGCCGAGCGCTACGCGCGCCAGATGATCCTCGGGGAGATCGGCGCGGCAGGGCAGGCGAGGCTCGCCGCGGCGCGGGTCGCCGTGATCGGCGCCGGTGGCCTCGGGGCACCTGCCGCGATCTACCTTGCCGCGGCGGGCGTCGGTCATCTCGTGATCATCGACGGCGACCGCGTGGAGCGCTCGAATCTGCAGCGCCAGCCTGTGCACCGGGACGAGGACGTGGGTTGTCCGAAGGCGGAAAGCGCCGCCCGCACCCTGAAGGCGCTGAATCCCGACATCGAGGTCACGGCCGTGACCCGCTTCCTCGACGCCGGGAACGCCCTCGAGCTGCTCGGGGGCTGCGACGTGATCGTCAACGGATCCGACAACTTTCCCACGCGCTACCTCGTCAGCGACGCAGCCGTCCTCCTGGGGCGGCCACTTGTCGACGCCTCGATCCTGCGCTTCGAGGGCCGCCTCGCCGTGTACCTGCCGCGCCATGGCTGCTACCGTTGCCTGTTTCCCGAGCCGCCGCCGCCGGGCAGCGTGCCGGGCTGCGCCGAGGCAGGGGTGATCGGCGCCCTGGGTGGCCAGATGGGTTCGATGCAGGCCTTGGAGGCCATCAAGCTGATCACGGGTGCGGGCGAGGGTCTGGGCGGCCGCATGCTGGTCTCTGACGCGCTGACGGGGGAGCAGCGCCGTTTCGCCTTGGCGCGCGACCCCCATTGCGCCGTCTGCGGCGATCATCCGAGCCAGACGGGTTTGATCGACTACGAGGCGTTCTGCGGCGTAGGAGCGCCGCAGGAGACCCGTGACGGGCTCGGCATCTCGGTGCCCGAGGCCCTCGCCCTCAGGGCGGACCCCGATGTGCAGTGGCTTGACGTCCGACCTGCCGGGGCCCTGGACCGGCCGACGATACCCGGCGCCCTGCGCCTGCCGCTCGAGGATATCGGCGGCGGCGGGGCGCTCGATGCCTCGCGGCCCGTCGTCGTCTTCTGCGAGATCGGCCGGCGCTCGCAGCTGGCCGCGGAGCGGCTCAGCCGAAACGGCATCGCTGCCCGCAGCCTGGAGGGCGGCATTGTCGCCTGGACTGCGGCGGGCCTGGACCTCACCTCCTGATGCGGCTGCCGACGGCCTTGCGCGGGGAGCTCCTGCGGGCGGCGTCCATGGCGCTGCCGTGGGAGGCTTGCGGGCTCGTCGGCGGCACGGGGGACGATCTCGTGCGCTTCATCGCCTGCCGCAACGCGGCCGGGAGTCCCTATCGGTACACCATCAGCCCGGAGGACGTGCTAGGGGCTCTCAGGGTGTTCAAGCGGCAGGGACTAGGGCTGCGGGCCATCTTCCACTCGCATCCGGCGGGCGAGGCGCGCCCGTCCGCCACGGACATCCGCGAGGCGATGTATCCGGGCGTCCTGCACCTGATCCTCGGCGCACCGCCCAACCGCCAGCTGCGGGCGTTCTGGATCGAAGCGGGGCAGGTGCGGGAAGAACCCCTGGAAGACGGCGATTGAGGCGGCGCGCACGGACCAGCGGACACCGTCTTTCCATTGGCGGATATAGACGCGACCGGGCCACGCGTTGGGCCGGTCGCGCCTGCTGGGTCATCGCGTGGGCCGCCCATGACGGTCAGGCGAGCGGCAGGAGGTCCTGGAAGTAGAAGCCGCCGCGCTCCGACGACTCGCCCCGCTGGACGGCGATCGGCTTGCGGAAGATCGGCCCTGCGTGCACGAAGGTGTGGAACTCGCCCCTCTCACCGCAGGGGTCGACGCCTGGCGGCAGATCGGCCAGGAACTGGAGGTCGTAGTCGCGGCCGATGAACGAGGGGTCGAGCTGCTTCGGGTCGACCGTCACCACGATCGCCTGAAAGCCCTGGCGCACGAAGTTCTCCGCAAGCTGCTTCGTGTCAAGACCCCAGAGCGGGAAGACCGCCTTCAGATCGGACCGGCCGAGCTGACGCTCGCGATAGTCGCGCACGTCCTGGAGGAAGAGATCGCCAAAGGCATAGCGGTCGACGCCTTCCTCCTTGAGCGCATCGGTCTCGCGCGCGAACAGGTTCTCGTAGATCGCGTCGCTGCAGGCCTCTGGGATCCGCACGACGCGCAGCGGCAGGCCGGCGGCGTCGGCCTGCTGGCGCAGGAGCTCTTCGCGCACGCCATGCATGCTGATGCGCCGCTGGGGGTCGGTCACGGTCGTCAGGAGCGCGTGGACGGGCGCGTCGTAATGCTGCAGGGTCGCAAGGGCGATGGCGCTGTCCTTGCCGCCGCTCCACGAGAGCACGATCTTTTCGCTCTGGGACATGACTGGCTTCTCTCCCATGAGGTCCAAACTTGCATCCGCCACCGGACAGGGTGCCGCGCAAGGGATTCGTCACGCTGGACAGGGCACCTTTCAGCTGTTCGCGAGGATGCCTGCCATCGCGTTGGCGAGCTTCTCGATGCGTCTCAGGTGCTGGCGCAGCCAGCGCAGACGGTTCTTCGTCCTGGCGCTGCCCTCGTCGTCCCGCCCCGCCATGATCGCCGCATAGGCCAGGGAGTATGCGCGCTTGCCGTCCTGGTAGCGCCCCCGCAGCTGCGCGATCTTCGCCTCTGCCGCTGCCGGGCGGCGCAGCAGGGCCTCTATGGCTTCCGGCACCAGGGCGCAGGCCTCATGCAGGGCGTCCACGACCTCCCCGAAGTGCGCCTCGCTGTAGCTGCTCTCGCCGACGCCTGCCGCCTCGAGCGCCAGGTCTTCGGTGACCATGTCCTCGAACTGGTCGAGGAGGTCGTCCAAGGCGTTGCCGAGGTAGTTGATGTCTCCGCCGCCGAGTGGCGTGACGAGCGCTTCGCGCAAGGCCCGCTGGATGTCCGAGAGGATGCTGTCGCCGCGCTCCTCGAGATCCGCGACGGCTTGCGCGAGATCCTGGGACGGCTGCAGGAGGTAACGGTAGAGGAGGTCCATGGCCTGGCGGGCCAGATGCGCCTGCTCCAGCAGGAGATCCTGGAACACCTGGTCGCGCGGTCCGAGGATCTCGCGCAGGCTCGAGAGTGCGCGACTCAGACGCGAAGAAGCCGGACGGCGATCCAAAGCGAGGCACCTCCCATCAGGAATGAGGCCACTGGCGTGAACACCCAGGCGAAGATCATGCGGCGGACGACGCGCCAGCCGACGTGGCGCGGGTTCTCGGCGGAACCGACGCCGAGCAGGCTCGCATCCACCGTCTGGCTCGTCGAGACGGGGATGCCGGCGGCGGCCGCGGCCAGCACCGCGAGCCCCGTCGCAGCCTGGGTGTAGAGCGCCTCCGGCGGGCGCAGGCGCAGAATCTGGCTGGATACCGTGCGTGCGATGCGCCAGGAACCTATGGCGCTGCCAAGAGCGAACGACAGAGCGGAGAGGAAGACGGCCCGCTTCAGCGCAAAGCCCGAGAACTGCAGGAGGCCGATCGCCTTCTCGAGGTCATTGCCGCCGTAGGCCAGTCCCTCGAGCACGGCCGTCAGAAGGAGGAGCACGCTGAGAAGGGCGCCGCGCCGAAAGCGTCTCAGCAGCTGGCGTCCGTAGCGCGCGCTGAGAAGTCCGAGAAACCCGCCGAGCAGGACGGTGAGGACGAAGCCGACGAGTGCGCGCAGGGCACCGCCCCACAGGACCTGGCTGCCTGCCGCCGTGCCGGCCCCGACCATCGCCCCGACGAGCGCGAGCGACATCGACGTCGGGACGCGCCGCCACCAGCTGAAGAGCACCACCAGCAGGGCGCTCGCGGTGGCGGGGGCTAGGATCGGCGCAAGGCTCTTTGGCGTGACGATGCGGCGCACGATCGTGTCGGCGACATGCGTTCCCAGGACGACCGGGCCCATGCTGACGACGACCGCCAGCCAGAGCCAGAGGACGATCGGGCGGACGCGGCTCGGCAGCAGCGTCGCCAGAAGGTTGCCGCCGTCGTTGAATCCCGCGAGCAGGTTGAAGGCCAGGATCAGCGCGACGGTCATGCCCGCCCGTCCCCCCGCTGCAACCTGAGGATACGCTTCCTAACCTACGGGTCCTCGGGCGCGATTCCTGCAGGCAGTCTCAAACGGCCTTCCCGCGGCGGTGGCCCCAGGGCCAGAAGGCGTGGCGGCCGAGCAGCGCGATGCTGCCGGGGACGAGCAGGCTGCGGACGATCCAGGTGTCCAGCAGGATCGCGGTGGTCATGCCGACCGCCAGCATCTGCATGATTTCAAGCGGGCTCAGGATGAGTGCGACGAACACGACGCAGAGGGTCATGCCGGCGCCCGTGATCATGCCGCCGGTGGCGGCGAGGCCGTCCCGCGCCGCCGCCGCCGCGCCCATGTTCCGGGCGGCCTCCTGCACCCTGTGCAGCAGGATGACCTCGTAGTCCATGGAGAGCCCGAAGAGCAGGACGAAGACGAGCGGCGTGATGCTGCTGTCCGGGGCGAGCGCCGCGAAGCCGAGGCCGCCGCGCTGGACGGTCAGGACGAGGATCCCGGCGGTCGCAAGGGCTACGATGGCGTCGAAGACCACCCCGAGCAGTGCCTGCCAGATGGCGCCTGTCGCTCCGAACAGCACCAGGAAGGCGATCAGGGCGACGCCGGCGATGATGTACGGCAGGCGCTGCGACGTGAGGCGGTTGAAACCATCCAGAAGAGCCGTGACACCTCCGACGCCGCTCTGGCTGCCCTTCGGTAGCCAGAGCGGCAGATCGGCCTCGAGCCGGTGCACGAGCGAGAGCGTTGCCTTCGCGTCCGGCCCGGTGTGCGGCGTCACGTAGAGCAGCACGAGGTGCGGGTGCGCGGAGGGGTCGACAAAGCTCCCTAAGGCCGTCGCGAGCGTCGGCGGCGCCACGGCGGGATCCTCCGCGGCCGAAGGCAGGAGGGCGACCGGCACGCCAAGGGCCGTGGGCGACGCGACCCGCGCGACGCCTTGGAGCCGCTGGGCGCTTGCCGTGATGCCTTGCACGGTCTGCCAGAACGTGAGGTCGCGGACCGTGGCCGGCAGCTTCACGGCGAGGACGATGGGGGACTCCACGCCGCCGCCCAGCACTCTGGTCTGCAGCGCCACCGCCTTGCGCAGGGGATCGTGCGGCGGCAGGAGCACCGCCAGGTTGGCCGGCGTGCGGATCTGCAGGCTGAGCCCGAACCATGCCGGCACGGCGAGCAGCAGAAGCCCGAGCAGCACGGCGACGGCGGGCGCCCTGCCGATGAAGGCGGCGATCGACGGCCACAGGCCGCCGTCGCGCCGCATGCCTCTCAGGCGTCCCCAGTCGATGTGGCGCCCTACGAAGGCCAGCAGGGCGGGCAGGAGCGTGTGGGTCGCGAGCAGCACCGAGAAGACGGCGACGGCTCCGCCGAGCGCGATGCCCTGCCAGTAGGCGTTACCGCCCATCAGCAGCGTCGCGACGGCGAGGCCAACCGCGATTCCGGAGTAAAGCACGGAACGGCCGGCGTGGCGCATCGCTTCACCGATCGCCTCGGGCACGCTGCGACCTGCCTGCAGCTCCTCACGGAAGCGGACGCTGATGAAGAGGGCATAGTCGACCCCGACGCCGAGCGCCAGGAAGCTGACGATGTCGGTGAGGTAGGCGGAGAGCGTGATCTTGTCCTCGATCAGGTCGATGAGCGCCAGCGCGACGCTCGAGCCCACGCCTGCGACGGCGAGGGGCAGGGCGGCCGAGGCGACCGATCCGAACACGAGCAGCAGCAGAACGAGGACGAGCGGCAGCGCGAAGGGCAGGCTGTGGCTGAGGGTCTCCTTCGCGTCCGCCAGCACCTGCTCTCCGACGGCCACCTGGTCGACCGACCGCACCTGCGCCCTGGACGGGCGCAGGGTCGTGCGCAGGCCCGCAAGAGCGGCCGGCGCGATGGGCTGCGCCGGCACTACGAGCGTCTCGTGGGACGAAACCTTCCGGATGTCCTGCGCCGGGATGCCCTGATCCCTGGCCAGGCTTGCCACGCGCGCCTGGGAGGGGCCGGAGACGAGCCATGTCCCCTGGCCCGAGGTGTGCACGTAGTTGAGCTGCTTGTCCGCCCAGACGGCCCTGCTCCGCGGATCCTCGAAGCCGCTCGACGACAGGTTGTGGGTGACATGGGCGGCAAGCGGCAGACTTGCGACGAGGACGAGAAGCCAGAGCACGAGTACCAGCCAGCGTCGGCGGGCACATGCCTGGGCCCAGCGAGCGACCATGACGTCACACCCCAAGGAAGTGGTTGGCCAAGCAGCGGGTCGGTGCCTCCTGGAGCCGAGGATGCCGCTGCCATTGTACAGCCCTCGCCACCCGATCCCTGTCGCCTCGACTCAGGCGCCTAGAAGCTCGAGCTCCCTCGTCCGCAGGGCGTAGCTCTCAGGCGGCAGGGCGAAGGGCCGGCTGCAGAACGATGCGACGATGTGGCCGAGGTAGGCCTCGAGCGGCTGATGGTGGAAGCCGAGGTCCCGCTTCGCCTTGCCCGGATCGAGCAGGGACATCCAGGGCGTGCTGAACGGGGAGACCTGCTCAGGGCGGATGCCGGCGGCGTGCAGCGTGTCGCCGTCGATCGCCATCGAACGCCTCGGGGCCCCCATGAGGTCCGCGAGCAGATCCACGAGCTGCCTCAGGGTCGGCATCTCATCCTGGCACAGATTGTACGCTTGACCGAACGTCTGGGGATCTCCTACGAGCCTTGCGACGGCACGGGCCACGTCGCCGCTGTAGACGTGCCGGACGGGGGCGCTGCCGCCGTCCGGGAGCAGCACCGGCCGACCGTCGAGAATCCGCCAGAGATAGCCCTCAAGGCGTCCCGAGGGGTCGTGTTCGCCATCCACCATCGGCAGGCGCAGCGCCGTGTACGGGAAGCCGTGCTCCTGGAATGCCTGCCAAAGCGCGTCTTCCGCGTCGCGCTTGCCGACGCCGTATGCCCACTCTGTGTGATCACGGCGGTCTGTGGGGGCATCCATCAGCCCTCCTGGATAGTCGTCCTCCCGGAGCGGCGCGGCAGGCGGTCTCGCGGCGCCCTCGCGGACGAGATACACCTGCCCCGAACTGATGAGCACGTAATGCCCGACACGGTCCCGCAGCGCAGCTAGGACCCCTCGCGCGTGGTCGCCGCTGTAGGCCTGGAAGTCTACGGCCGCGTCGAAGCTCGCCGTGGCGAGGACCTTGAGGAAGTCTGGGGAGGAGCGGTCGGCGTGCAGCCTGCGGATGCGCGACCCGAAGGGGTCCTGGTGGCTGCCTCGGTTCAGGGTGGTCACCTCGTGACCCTGCGCGAGCAGGGTCCACACCAGCCTCAGACCCACGAAGCGCGAGCCGCCGATCACGAGGATGCGTGCCATCGCGTACGCCACCTTTGCACCGAGTCTACGACGCCGCGGGCGTATGCCGCTTGAGGCCTGAGGGTCACGTCGACGCGGCAGGCGTCGTCTTGCCGCGCAGAGACGAGAGCACGGCTGCGATCAGGGACAGGATGGTCGAGAGGGTGAACGCCTCGCCCAGGCCATGTGCGAAGGCCGCGTGGCCGATCGACGCGGCTTGCGTCGACATGCCGGCGAGGAAGCCGGAGAGATTGCCGTCGCCCATCGTGGTCGAGAGGATCGTAAAGGAGAGGGCAAGCGAGAATAGCTGCCCCGCGTTGAACAGAAGGGTTCGGGTGCTCGCCGCGACGCCGCGCCGGTCGGGCGGGACGGCGCCCATGACGGCGCTCGTGTTCGGCGAGTTGAACAGACCGTTGCCGATCCCTGCGAGGAGAAGGGCGAATGCGATCGGCAGGTAGGATCCCGTCAGTGGTGCGCGCGCCAGGATTGCGAGCGAGATGGCGGTGACCAGCAGACCGCCGGACGACAGCTCGCGCGAGCCCAGGCGGTCCGAGAGCCGCCCGGAGATCGGGCCGACGACCATGATGGCGACCGTGAGGGGAAGCATCATCAGGCCGGCCGTCAGCGGCGACGCCCCGCGCAGGCCCTGGAAGGAGAACGTCATCAGGAACATGAGGGCGCCGCGGGCAAGGGCGTTCAGGAACAGGGACGCATTGCCGAAGGTGAAGATGCGGATTGAAAACAGGCGCAGATCGATGAGGGGGCTCTTGCTGCGACGCTCATAGAGCGCGAAGACGACGAGGGCAAGGAAGCCCGACGCGAGCAACCACGGCACGGCGGGTCCCCCGCCCTCGATCACGACGGTAAGGCCGAGGAGCGCCAGCAGGATGCCCCCGACGAAGAGCACCATGCCGTACGTGTCGAAGGGCTCTCCCCGATCGATCGAGGCGATCTCGTGCAGGGACGTGAAGGTCCAGATCGCGCCGAACGCGCCGATCGGCAGGTTGACGAAGAAGATCCAGCGCCAGCCGAGTGTGGCGGTGATGAGTCCACCCAGCAGCAGACCGCCGACGCTGCCGGTGAGGCCCGCCACCTGGTTGATGCCGAGCGCGAAGCCGCGCCCCTGATGGGGGAAGGCGTCGGTCAGGATCGCCTGCGAATTGGACCACAGGAGGGCTGCGCCGACACCCTGGATCAAGCGGCTGACGAGCAGGAACACGCCGCTCTCCGCGAAGCCGCAGAGCGCCGATGCGGCGGCGAAGACGATGAAACCGAGGCCGTACATCCGCACCCTGCCGTGGGTGTCTGCCAGCCGGCCGAAGGGCAGCAGCAGTGCTGTGATGACGACCGTATAGCCCATCATGATCCAGAGCATCAGGCCCACACCGGTGTGCAGTTCCCGCGCGATCGTCGGCAGGCTGACGGTGAGGATCGAGCCATCAAGGGACGCCATGAGAGAGCCGATCGTCGTGTTGATGAGCACCGTCTTCTGGTGGCGTGCCTGCGCCGGGACCTCTGAGAAGGAGCTGCTCTGACGCAAGGTGAGGGCCTCCCTGAGAAGGTTCGATGGTCAAACTTATCGACATGAGCAGCGATTTCCTCCTTGCATCGTCCCATCTCGCACGCGGCGCCGCCGCGACGCTGCCAGGGACGCGTCAGAGCAAGGCCGACAGGAGCCAGCGATACCCCTCGAGGTCGTACGACAGGCCCGGGTCAAGGTGCGGTGTGTGCTCGAAGACCACGGTCAGTTCGCTGCGCGCAGCCTTCGCGCAGAGGCAGAGCCGCCGCACGGCGGCGGCGTCCGGGTCCGACGGATGAATCGGCTTCCAAAGGTAGGGCTGCACGCCGCGCTCGACGGCGTGGACGTGGATCACCGAAGTCCACGGGGCGAATGGCTCGAACGAGCGCAAGGGGTCGATGCCGAGCTCCTCGCAGGCGAGGAGCCAGTCTCCGGTGTCGAGGCAGAACGTGACGCCGTCAGGGTTGAGGTTGAGGAAGGCCCGCGGTTCCGGCACGAGGTAGGCCAGTATGCCAGGGTCTCGATTGCGACCAAGCTTGAGCTCCAGGGCGACAGGTGTCTGAAACTCGGCCCCAAGGTCTGCAAGAAACCGCACGGTGTGGCGGGAGAGCGTCCTCGCATCGACGATGGCGAGGCTGTGATCAGCGAACCACGGCGCATGTACGAGCGCGTAAGCCGCCCCGTGACTTGCCGCACGCGCGATGTCCCGACGCAGGTGGTGCTTCTCGTCGGCCGACAGTCCCGCTGCGGCCATCGGCACGCGGTTCGGCCCAGCCCGCCAGAGCGGCGCGTGCAATCCCCAGGCGATGCGTCGTGCCTGAACGGCATCGAGCACCGTCTGGAGGTCTGCCTCGGAAGCCAGGCTGCCGATCTCGATGGCGTCGACGCCGGGCCACATCATGCGGGGCAGCTGGCTGACGTCGCTGAGAATGATGGCGCCCGACGTGGCGAGGGTGATGTGGCAGGGCATGGTGTCACATCCTTGGCGGGAATGCGGTCATGGGAGCGGGGGTTGCCCGCACGTCATGTCGAAAGCTGCACGCAATACACTGACGCGACATCCTTACGCAAGGGCGGGTCAGCCATGTACCTAGCCTACCACAATCACCAAGTCAAAGGCAGTTTCACCTGATGACGCACTAAAATACTGTTATCCGCCTTAAGAACCTGAGTTTGACAAGTCGAACAGCTAGGAGGATCCTACGCTTGCAGAACTGCAAGAGTGGTTTGGCAACGATGCCGAGGATGCCCTGAAGTTTCTCCAACAGTATGGCGTACTTAGGCCCAAGGCCGCTTTCAACTTTGACGTAGCTGACGTCACTTTTCTCACCAATTGTCCTTCCGTCGGCGACCTAGTGTCTAAGTATTTCTGAACCCCTAGTCCAGGCGGTTTGCATGGGTGCGGTGCAGATTTGAGGTCCCGGCTTCCCCGCCTGCCCCCGCAGACTGCTGCAACACCAGCGCCCCAGCGTTCCAACTGGAAAATACGGGGGCTCCGTTGGCATGAAGTATACGACCAAGAGGCGAACTCTCGACGGCGTGTGATCCCCTTGGCGGATTTATCTGCAGCGGTGTGCCCGAACTGGGCCACGAGACCTAGCCGATCGGAGGAGACAGGGTGTCGGAGAAAACGGGAGTAAAGGACGGCTCCATGGCTGGCGCGACGACGAAGAGGCCCTCGCTCTGGCGCAACGCGAACCTTGTCATCCTGGTCGGCGGGCAGTGGGTGTCACAAGTCGGCAACAACCTCTTCGAGCTCGCCATCTACTGGTACGTGCTTGCGGCGACGCACCACGCCGCGGACCTGGGCTGGGTGGGGACGGCGATTGCCCTGCCGGGCGTCCTGGGCCTCTTCTCAGGTGTCTTCGTGGACCGCATGGACCGGCGCTGGACGATGATCGCCTCCGACGTGCTCCGCGCGGCCCTCTCAGGCCTCCTGGGCTTCCTCGCCCTATTGCATATGCTGCCGCTCTGGCTCTTCTTGGTGCTGGTGCTCCTCCTGATGGCCGTTGGCACCTTTTTCAACCCAGCGGCAGGAGCGCTTGTGCCGCGCCTCGTCCCAAGCGAGGATCTGCCCGCCGCGAACGGCCTGCTCGCCGCCGCGCAGAGCTCCGCGGGCCTCGTCGGCGAGGTCGGTGGCGGCGTCCTGATGGCTGCGCTCGGGGCGGTGCTGCTCTTCTTCCTGAACGCCGTCTCGTTCGTCGTGTCGGTCGTAAGCCTCGTCTTCCTGCGCACGCCGCGCTTCGTGCCGCCACCGCAGGAGCCCGGTCGGGGGGCCGACCGGTTCTTTCGCGAGTGGCTCGAGGGCCTGCGCATCTTCAGAGTGTTTCCGCTGCTGCGCCCTCTGCTGTTCGTAGCGCTCATCGTGAACTTTGCGGGGACAGGCTTCTTCACGCTGGCAGCGGCCTGGGTGAAGGATCTGCTGCACGGCGGCGCCTTCGACTACGCCCTATTCCTCGCCAGCGCCATGCTCGGCGTCATCGCCGGGTCGACGGCCGCAGGGGCGGTGCTGCGCCGGTTCGCGATCAAGAGGGTGCTGCCGGTAGGCATCCTCGTGGTCGGCGCTGCGGTGGTGCTGCTCTCGCAGATCCCGCTCCTCTGGGTCACGCTCGCCTGCGCGGTGGCGTACGGCCTGGCGGTAGGCGTCATCAACACAAGCCTGACGACGTTGATGCAGCGGATCGTGCCGCAGGAGAAAATGGGAAGGGTCTTTGGCACGGTGGGCGCACTCTTCACGATCTCCACTCCATTGGGCGCCGCCGTCGCCGGGGCCCTGGCAGCGGCGTGGCACGTAGGCCTCATCTACCTCCTGCTCGGCTGCCTGATCCTGCTCGGCTCGCTGCCGCTCCTGCGCTCCCAGCCAACGCTCGCGACCGCGGCGTAGCCTACGACCGAAGGATTGCCGAGATATGCGCCTACTCGGCACACGGGTCGCCGCACCATCCTTCCCAGCGGCACGTCGGCTCGCACGGGCGCCGATTGCCTCCGCGGGATCCAGCACTCCCTCTGTCTATGGCGGGTTGGCGGACCGATCCGCTGAAACCGCACCCCGCCTTCCCCATGGTTGCGACCGAGTGAAGCGTCTCAGAGGGGCCTGAACGTCCTGGGTGACTGTCGCGAAGGACCAGGTAGTTCAAGTCAGGAGCGACTTTGCCCCGTCTACGCGAGGTCACCAACATGTCATAGGGCCTTACTGGCCAAGCAGTCCAGCGACATGGGAGGTAAGGTTCGAAACGCCCTGGGGGTCTGCGCGTCCGCTGCCGGGGCTATGAGGTCAGGGACGTTCTACGCGGGTGCGTGCCGCTGCCGTGGCGCCGGGGCGACACCTTGACGCACTAAGTGGCCACCCGGGTTCCACATGTGATATCACTATGATACACTTGGCGGCGGATGGCAGCAGTCGCATCAACACTGGAAGGAAGGGCTCTTATGAGCGCGTCCCTGTCAGAGGAACCGCAAGGCCGGCGACGGCCTGCAGCCGTAACGGAACGCCCGGCACAGGACTGGCCTGGGCTGCCGGTGCTCGTGATCGGTCTGTTCGCTCTAGCGTTCGCGGTCGAGACGATGGCCCACAAGGGCCTCGTGGCCGGCACGGGCCTCACCGCCTCGGAGCCTGTGGGCGTGTTGCTGCTCGTCTTTGCCGGCCTGTGCCTGGCCGGCCTCACCCCGGTCGCGCCAGGCGAGGCTCGCGTCGTGCAGTTGTTCGGCCGGTATGCGGGCACGACGCGAACCCCGGGCCTCCGGTGGGTGAACCCGTTCGCGCGGCGACGTCCGATCTCGACGCGACTGCGCAACCACGAAACCTCGGTCGAAAAGGTGAACGACGCCGACGGCAACCCGATCGAGATCGCCGCGGTGGTCGTGTGGCAGGTGGAAGACACCGCCAGGGCAGTGTACGACGTGGACGACTTCGCGAACTTCGTCGGCGTCCAGGCCGAGACGGCGGTGCGGCACATCGCCACCCAATACCCGTACGACGCCCGGCGCCAGGGACAGCTTTCGCTTCGGGACAACGTGGCGAAGATCACAGGGGAGCTGTCCACCGAGATCGCGGCTCGCGTAGCGCCGTCCGGGGTGCGCATCATCGAGTCCCGCTTGAGTCGCCTGTCCTACGCGCCCGAGGTCGCGCGCGCGATGCTGCAGCGCCAGCAGGCCGATGCCGTGGTGGCGGCGCGCCAGATCATCGTCGACGGAGCCGTCGGCATGGTGGAGATGGCCCTCGAGCGCCTTGCCGAGCGCCACGTCGTGGAGCTGGACGAGGAGCGCAAGGCGGCAATGGTGTCCAACCTGCTCGTGGTCCTGTGCTCCGAGCGCGCCACCGAGCCGGTAGTCAACACAGGGTCCCTCTACCAGTGAGGCCCGAGCTGACGGCGCATGGCTGAACGCAAAAGCCTCCTGCTCCGGCTCGACCCTGCCGTGCACGACGCCCTCGCGCGCTGGGCGGCCGACGAACTCCGGAGCACGAACGCGCAAATCGAGTTTCTGTTGCGTCACGCCCTCGCCCAGGCGGGAAGACTGCCGAAGGGCGCCGATCCGGTCCGCCAGCGCGGCCGCAGCCGGTAGGCGACGCGCATCCCGTCGGCCTTGGCCCTTTGGGAGCGGGTGATGCTGGTCGGGATGTCGATCGTGCTGCTTTCCTGGGGGAGCGCAGGCGCGACCGGCCGTAGAACCTCTGGCATGGTTGGGCCGGTGCATCCTACGTGGCCCGCATCATTCAGCCACTGGTCATCGTGTCGGTTGCCGTCGTATTCCAGGGCATGGCGTGGCCGGTGCTCGCCAAGTTCGCTGTCGTCGGCTCCCTGTCCATCGTCGTGATGTATGCCGCCGCAGGCACCATGCGCCTGATCCCGCCGGTGCGCAGGGCTCCGGGGTGATCCGGGCAGCGCTCCCGGCCGAGCGCTGGCCAAATGCGGGAACAGTGCGACTGCTCGGTGTCGGAGGGCGTTTTGGAGGTGCGTGGCGTGGAGTCAAGCGCGATCGAGTGTCGCGGCTTGTCGCGAAGTTTCGGCGAGCGCACAGCGGTGACCGACCTTACGTTCGCGGTGCCGGCGGGCAGCGTGTTCGGCTTTCTGGGCCCAAACGGCGCGGGCAAGACGACGACCGTGCGGCTGCTGCTTGGCATCCTGCGACCCACCCGCGGCGAGGTGCAGGTGCTCGGTCTCGATCCGATCGCTGACGGCGAGCGCGTGCGCGCGCAGTGTGGCGTCGTGCTCGACCAGGTCGGCCTGTACGAGCGTCTGACGGCGCGCCAGAACCTCGAGTTTGCCGCTCGGGTGGCTCGCATGCCGGCGTCGGAGCGGGCTGGTCGGGTGGATGCTGCGCTACGCCGCGTCGACCTCTTTGACCGGCGCGATGACCGGGTGTCCGGCTACAGCAAGGGCATGCGTCAGAAGCTCGGCGTCGCACGCGCCCTTCTCACCGAGCCGAGCCTGCTGGTTCTGGACGAGCCTACCGCCGGGCTCGACCCCGAGAACATCGTGATGCTGCGCGAACTGCTTTTGTCCCTCGCCGCGGAAGGGGGGCGCACGATCTTTCTCTGCACGCACCTCCTGGCTGAGGCGCAGCGCATCTGCGACCGGGTCGCCATCCTGCAGCGCGGGCATCTCCTGGCGGTCGGCGAACCGGGCGAGATCGCCGGTCGTAAGGGGCCGAGCGTCCGCCTGCGGCTTGCGCGCATGACGCCAGCCTCCGCGGTCGCCCTGCCCGCCGGCGCACACATGGAGCCGCTCGACGGCGACGAATGGCGCTGCACGCTTGCCCAGGAGGACGACGTCGAGGCAGTCGTCGCTGCCCTGGTCAGGGCCGGCGTCGGCGTGCGTCAGGTGGCGCCGGACACGCTTTCCCTAGAGGAAGCTTACCTTGAAGTGATCGGGGGCAACGCGGATGCGTGATTTTGAGAGCGTGGTCTGGAAGGAGATCGCTGAGATCCTTGGCAACCAGCGCTCTCTTCGCGTGTTCGGCATCGCTGTGCTCCTCATGGGCATCCTGCCATCGATTACGGCCCGCCATGCGGTCCTCAACTCTGTGGCGGCACTTCTCTTCCGCCTGTTCTACGTGCTGTTCTCCACGGCGATCGTGGTCGCTAACACCGCACCGGACCTCGTGCTGCACGAGCGCGTGGGACGCACGCTCGACTACCTTCTCGCCACCCGACTTCCCGATAGCGCGATCTTCGGCGGCAAGGTGGTCGTCGCGGCCGGCATCGGCTATATCGCCGCGCTCGTGGCGACCATCCTGCAGCTCGTATTCGCCGCCCTGCTATCCGGACACGGCTGGAACTGGCTCTACCTCGTGAACCCGGCCGGTCGCATCCTTGCGTTCGGGATGCCTGCGGCACTAGCCTTGTACGTGGCCGTCATAGGCACGTTCGTGGCGCTGCGCATCGGCGATCAGCGAAGCGCGTACCTGGTGACGATTCTCAGCATCGGCATCTTGCTCGTTCCCTTCTTTCTCGGTTGGGTGCACATCGGGGCCACGACGGCATGGTTTGCCCATGCCACAGAGGTATTCGGGCTGATCGCGATCGTCCTCGGAGTGGTCGGCGTCCTAATGTTCCGGCGTGAGATGCTCGTCCTCTACCTTCAGGAGTAACGACCTTCCGCCTGCCCTATGCCCCCCCTGGGCGGGGTGCAGGCCGAACCGCGCAAACCAGCTTCCGCGCTCGAACCTGCTTTCGCCGCACTCTGACCCTTTGAAGCAAGCCTCACGGGAGCGGCTAGATTGTGTGAGGTCTTCGCGATGCTGGCCTGCCTGCGCTACTGGTGCAGAGGTGACGATTCCGATCGTCGCCATCGCGCACAGTAACGGTCCTGCCCCGGCGAGACGCTGCTGGATGAGGGTGCCTTCTGGGTGCTTCGGGTGCGGGTTGTTTGGTGTGGCGATCCTGGCAAGCGGAATGCCTGCGGGTAGGCTCCAAGAAGGTGACGTGGTGTACACTTCAGAGCCCAATTCGATCTTGCCGGTCAACCCGCGCCCCGATGGTCTTTCGGTGTCCGAGAAGGCTCTCGGGAGGATTTGAACATGCCCGATCGTTTGTCGGACCTGAGCCGCGCGTTCGACGAGTGGGCCCAGAACTATGACGAGAGCGTACGCCAGGGCTGCGGCGTCCTCGAAGGCCATGCCCAGTCGCTTGCGAGGGCGGCCGAATTGCTGCCTGTCGAGCCAGGTCAGAAGATTCTTGACGTTGGCGTGGGCACGGGCGCGTTCGGCGACCTCTTCGCGCAGCGAGGGGCGTCCGTGACCGGCGCGGATATCTCTCCACGCATGCTGGAGCTCGCGGGTCTCAGGCACCCTCAGTGGCGTCTGCTGCAAGGCCACTTCCTGGCTCTCCCCCTGGAAGACGCGTCAATGGACGCAGCCGTCTCCGCGTTCGCCTTTCACCATCTCGAGACCGCAGAGTGGTCGCCGGCGTTGCAGGAGGTCTTCCGGGTGCTGAGAGGGGACACATTCCTCCTTGTGGATATCCTGTTTGCTGACACGGCGGGCAGGGACGCCGCACGGCGACACCTCGCGGAGCGCTGGGAAGACGAGAACTACCCCGTATTCCCGGATCTCGCCTGGAGCGCAGACCAGGTCGGCCTGAGCGCTGCGTTCACGCGACTGTCCAGTCTGCACGGGGCGGTCCTGTTCGGACGCGCGGGGCCGCGGTGACTCTTTGGAAGGCCGCAACCAGACGAGACGGCACTACGGCCGCATGCCGGCCTTAAGGAGCCGCGGAACGTTGCACATCCGAGTTGAACCTGATCAAGTTCTGTGGCGGAGCCCGTTCAGGCAGAAGTTCGTATTGGCGCTGGCCCTGAACCTTCAGGCCAGCGGATATGGCGGTGGCGTCGACCAGGTTGACGATCACCTCATCGCTTTCCCGCGCGCCAGCCTGCTTGATGATAACTGCGCGTGCTTCCCGGAACACGGATCACCTACGATACGTAATGCAACACCGCCAATGCGCGAGCGACGCTGGTACCTTCCTATGCCGGTCGCCCTCGTCGCCGAGGAGACTGGATCACAGATTCCTCGATGTGCAGGAGTGGCGCTCTTGATAATCGGCGCGGCGAGAGAAGCGTGCGTCGGTCAAATCCGGATGGTGATGTAAAAGCCCAGTTGGTCGTTGGGCGTGTTAACGCTATGTGGCTGAGTTCTGAGCGGTACACACGTCCGCGGCCATCACGGGCCGCCGTGTAGTGGCAGTTGGTATACTGGCTCGCCCCAACGCACTGAACCGGTAAAGCGGAAGCCCGCCCCCGAGTAAAGTTGTTGAGCCCGTTGATTTTCCGGGTGGACCACCAGTAGCAGGGCTTCGCAGGCCACGTGCTCTCGCTTGACTAGATCAATAAGACGCTCCAATGCTGCTTTGCCGTAACCGCGACCTTGGTAACGCTGGTCGATAAAGAAATGGAAGATCCAGCACTGCTCTGGCGCATCGGTCCAGTGAGCGAGTTCGACAAACCCCACCATGTTGGTACCTTTATACACAGCGAACGGGATCCACGTCGCACCTCCGAGACGGATGTAGGCCTTAGAAAGGGCAATGGCGACTACAGGTTCGTACTCGGCGACGAACCGTTGCTGGTCAGGATGCACGGTCAGGCTCAGTGCCTCCTGCCAATTGTCTTGTGTGACCTGACGCAAGCTGAGGTCTTTCAAGCCACACCCCTTACGTGTAGCGACTCCCTAGCGACTCCACTACCCACATGTAACCACAAGGCGGTCCGGCTCGGGGTATGCCACCCATACAATTCAGTCGGCGGCCGTGGCCTGAGGCCTGCGCCAGTCCCAGTAGGCCGCCATGTCGAAGCACTTGCGTCCGGTGGACCAGGTCTCGTCGATCTCCGAGGGATGGGCGCTGAGGAGCCGGTGGACGGACGCGGCGTTCGGGAAGATGTGGATAATCTGCTCGCGTCGACGTATCTCCTCTTGGAGGCGCTCCACGATGTTCGTGGTGCGTAGCGCTTGCGGTAGGGTTCTGGGTAGCTGAGGACGGCGATCGCGTCGTCGAAGCCTGTCTCCAGGCGCTGCATCGCCTGCGGTGCTTTCTCGCCTGCATGATCTCGCTGTCCAATGTAATCTGGTACTGAACCATCGTCGTCCCTCCAGTCTGGGTTGTCTAGGCAACTTCCTAATTGCCAGAGGCGCGGTGGCTCTCCCTCTTTCCACCTCCCGGAGAGAACTACCGTTCTATTTACGCACGATACCGGACACTACTCGTGCGTCGGCAGGGGCGGCCTAGAGGCGGTCGAATTGCGAGAGGGGGATGAGCAGGAGGGATCGCATGCTAAGGACCTTGCGTGAGGAGGACTACCCAGAGATCATCCGGGTGCTCGACGACTGGTGGGGCGGGCGCCACATGGCGGGCCACCTGCCGCGCCTCTTCTTCCAGCACTTCGCAGACACGAGTTTCGCCATCGATGAGGAAGGGAAGGCGCTTGCCTTCCTCGTGGGCCTCCTCTCGCAGTCGCGGCCAGGTGAGGCCTACATCCACTTCGTCGGCGTCGATCCTGCCTACCGCGGCCAAGGCTTTGGGCGAGTGCTTTACGAGCGCTTTTTCGCGGCGGCCAAAGAGCGCGGCGCGACGAGCGTACACTGCATCACATCACCCGTGAACAGGGGATCGATCGCGTTCCACCGCGCAATGGGCTTCAATCTCGCGCCGGGAGACAGTGAGATCGATGGACTGCCAGTACATACGGACTACGACGGGCGCGGAGACTCCCGCGTCGTGTTTGTGAAGGAAATTGGTTGACCGACTGAACCACGTATTCACTGGTGGTTGGACTCCGACGATAACGTCGTCTGGTGTGGGGTAACGGGGTAGGGTCCGAAATCTAGTGGAAAATGCGGGTGGCGCCCTCCTCCCCGGGTCTTCTAGACTCGGGGTGCACACAGAAAGGAGATGCACCACCCCTCTGTGCCATGTTTGCCGTAGGCGATGATTCCGGAGAGAATATGTGTGTACATCCGGAGGAAAGGGGGGCAGGGGGGAAACCGAAAGGTTGTGCCCCCTCCTCTCGCGGCGGCCAAGCGGGACAAGGAGCGGTGAACTATGGACGGAGAGGCTAACGTGCGGGAGATGGTCCCGACGCCAAGGCCGCCGGAACGCGACGTGGAGGTGCCTGCGTGGGCGCAGCGCCGGCAATTCACAGCGGCGTACAAGCAGAAGATTCTCGAAGAGGCAGATCGCTGCACGGAAGTCGGCGAGATCGGCGCCCTGCTGCGGCGCGAGGGACTGTACTCGTCGCACTTGAGCAAGTGGCGCCAGCAGCGGGATGAGGCGGTGCGGTCCGCGCTGGATCAGAAGCCGGGCCGCAAGCCGGCGAATCCCCTGAGCGAGGAGGTGAATCGGCTGCGCCGGGAGAACGCGCGGCTGAAACAGAACCTGGAGCGGGCCGAGAAGGTCATCGAGGTGCAGGGAAAAGTCTCCGCGCTCTTGAGGGATCTGTCCCTCGGGAGCGCGTCGGAGATGCCTACTCGGTAACGGAAGCCGCGATCGCCGAGCTAAGTCCTGTGGTGGGTGTCGCGGCGGCCTGCCGCGCTGTCGGCCGGCCTCGCGCCACGTACTACGTACAGCACCGCAAGAGCCCGCGTCCCGTGCGGCCCAAACGGCCGCCGCGGCCGCAGCCGAGTGCCCTGTCGGCGGCGGAGCGCCAAGCGATCCTGGACGCTCTGCACTCGGAGCGCTTCCGGGACCAGAGTCCCTACGCCGTCTGTGCAACGCTGCTCGACGAAGGGATCTACCTCGGCTCGATCCGGACGTTCTACCGCATCCTGCACCAGGCGGGCGAGGTGCGTGAGCGGCGCACCCAGGCGACGCATCCCGGCCGGATCCAGCCCGAGTTGATGGCCGAGGGGCCCTGCCAGGTCTGGTCCTGGGATATCACCAAGCTCAAGGGCCCGGATAAGTGGACCTACTACTATCTCTACGTTCTTATCGACATCTACAGCCGCTATGTGGTGGGATGGCTTCTCGCGACGAAGGAATCTTCCGAGCTCGCCAAACAGCTGCTCGCCGACAGCGTCCAGCGCGAAGGCGTGGAACCCGGCAGCTTGACCATCCACGCGGATAACGGCTCATCCATGGTCTCGAAGCCGGTCGCCTTCCTGCTGGCGGATCTCGGCGTCACCAAGAGCCATTCGTGTCCGCATACCTCGAACGACAACCCCTACTCGGAAGCGCAGTTCAAGACGCTTAAGTACCGCCCGGAGTTCCCCGACCGCTTCGCTTCCATCGAGCAGGCTCGCGCCTTC
Organism: Bacillota bacterium; assembly: GCA_021845645.1. The sequence continues at coordinate 4,682 of JAJZVM010000048.1, read as the reverse complement.
TGCCGCGAATTCTTCAGCTGGTACAACGACGAGCATCGGCACAGGGGCATCGGGCTGCTCACCCCGGCGATGGTCCACCACGACATGGCTGATCAGATCACCGCTCACCGCGCCGCCGTCCTCGCCAGTGCCTACGCGCGTCACCCCGAGCGCTTCAAACGTGGTCGGCCGCGCCCTCGAACCATCGCTCAGAACGTCTGGATCAACCGGCCTGACGACACGCCGTGAAGGTCACTGAACATCTTGAGTTACTTGTACGGAGGGGCTTCAAGGTGACTTGTTCCGTCGGGATTTGGCGTCGCCCGCAGCGATCACCATCATCAGCCAGCTGTATGCAAAATTCACGATCGCGACCCAGGTGACCACCGCTACGACCAAGTAGATGTGGATGTGGTACATGAACGCAAGGACATCCAAACCAGCAAAGATGCAACCAAAAACCAAGTGCAAGCGTGGCCACAGACGAGGACGGCGCAGTTGCCATGGCTGTGCAACTCTGGCCATGCGAACCTGCGGGACGGGTAGCGAAAGAACGTCTTTCTTCTGCTGTTCGTCCACCTGAGGCACCCCGGATTGTGGTGACTGGCGATTCTACGTGGAAGACCTCGTTCCCGTCAAGCAGTGCCCGGCATCTTCTGCCCGAACTCCATCCGCCCCTTGACCAGGAGGAACTGTATTGGACGCCGTTTTGGTGGGGTGACGGGCGGAGGCCCCCCCGAATCGGAAAATGCAACCTTACGGCTGAGTCAACGGAGACAGCTGTATCTGCGTTGTAAGCCCATAGGCGGTCGGGAGATCGCGGTCGTTCTCGACAAAGACGCGCCCAACAACGAGCACCGAATTGTTTGGCGATGAAATCTGGGACACTCCCTGAGGCACGGCCCCTTTCCACCCAGGGCCCGTGATGAGGTAGGCGCCGGCCTCAGTTCCCGTGGTGCGTTTACCGACGTAAGCAAAGTTAATGTTCTTCGACGCATCGGTGAACTGCACGCTGTAGTAGCGACCAGCCATGTCGGGCACATGCAAGATTTGTGGCCCTTTACCGAGGTCAAGCCAGCCGGCCGTGAGGAGCGTGTCACGGTTCACGCCAGTGGTCGTCAAGTTGGACCCAGAGGCGGGCACGTGGAGGGGATCTGCAAAAAGCGCCTGAGGTTCCGCATAGAGCGTGTTGATCGGGACGGGGCCGTCACCGAACCCCTGTCCGAGGATCGCCCTCTTGTATGCATACAGTAGCAGGCGCGGCCAAAAGTAGATGAAACTGACCCATCCTACGACCATGGCTGCAGCGAATATCACTAAATGCTGCCACTCCATGTGCTCCATCACTTCACCTCCACAACCGGTGGCACGTTGTATTTTCCGTCGAGAATGGTCGCTCCGGGCATATACACGCGTAGCCAGAGATTGAACTTGCCCGAGGGCGCGGGCAGCCAGTTGGATTCGCGATCCGTCGGAGCGATGTTCTGAATGTAAATGTCAACGGAGCCGTCGGCGTTTGACACGAGTCCTGACCGATCACTCACACTGTACCGATCGATTGGATTCGCCACAAAACGGTTTCCCGCGTCACCCATAGTTAACGACCAGAACGCATTATTCGGCGGCAGTCCGCCCGCCGGAAAGTGCATGATGTAGTTGTGCTCTCCGGAGAGGTCACGACTCGCGCCGTCTACGGATGTGGTCCAATACATCGCTTCTTGCGGTACGTTCACCGGGCCAAGGAAGGTTTGGGAACACTCGGCTCGCAGAAACATGCCGTTTCCGGGCACGCCGCATCCAAACATGGTAATCCAACCGTTGATCTTTGTGACCTTGAGTTTGGCCAATATTTGCACCGCAAGGAACGCCAGTCCGACACCGGCGAAGATGCCTTGAATGGCGTCGCTTGCCACAGATCTTGTATGAATGAAGAAAAACGAATGGATTGCGGCCCAGCCGCAAATCACCCCAAAGAACGCAGCCAGAAGGGTGAATGGTCTACTATTGGTCATTCAAATATGCCCTCCCTATGATGCCGAGTGGGACCTACACGTTACCCACACATCACCGGGTGGGCACATTCCAGATCACGCGGATTCCTTCAAATCGGCGGAAGCGCGCCATCTCCACACTCTACTCTACCTACGGCTCAGTAGTGCAGCACCGTGCACATCCGAGAGCACCTCGAGCCGGATCTCGAGCGAAAGCTGCCCCGCCAATTCGGAGAGCTCAGGAAAGAGCGGGTAGTTTTCCTCGTCCCAGCTGTCGCGTAGCCGCTCACGAGCTGCCTGCAGGCGGGAAAGGTCTTCAAACATAATGTCCACAAGGAGGAAGCTGCCGCCGCTGCCGAGTACGCGCATGCATTCGTTGATGGCACCAGCACGGTCAGCCACCGCCAGTTCGTGAAAGGCAAAACTGGAGATCACAAGGTCTTGACTCGCCGAGGTGACTGGGATGTGTAGGAAGTCTCCCACGAACACCTGCCATTCTGAATGACGCGCTGCACAGATTTCAAGCATCCGCGGGGAGAGGTCCACCCCTGTAATCTGAGCGCCCTGCTGAGCGAAGATCTCCGCAAAGGCACCGGTCCCGATACCAATATCAGTTACGAGCATCCCTTGATGGACCGACGCCAGCCGGCTCGCTCGGAGGCGAGAACGGTCATAACCTTCCATCACTCCTCCGCCCTTTGCCACGGAGGCGTCGTATCGGTCGGCCCAGGCGTCGAAGGTCTCGCGCACCCGCTGAAGGTCTGTCTGGCCGGTGTCCTTCGAGTTCACATCCATCTCCTCCTTAGCCGCATCAGGTGAACCGATGTACGCCCTATGCCCCACCCAGAAGGCCGCTGAGCTGAGCGGCCTCTAGCATGGCGACTCTGTTCTGGAGGTTCTGCCATCCGCGCCAGATCGTCTTGACACCCGGATCTCCGTCGCCCTTGCGGGCGAGGAACCCGCCGAGGCGTGCGATGTACATGATGGCGGTGGCGAGGGAGGGAGGCTTCTGGGGCGCGTGCTGTCCCTTGAGGAGCTTTCGTTGGTACATCGCGAGGACAAGGGCCTTCCATTCGAGGGCGGACAGGGCTGAAGTGCAGGGTGCGTCTGGGTTCTGTCGTGCCTCATAGGTGAGCCAGAGGATGCGCCATGCCACGATGCTGAAAGTTGCTATGGCATTCTCGAGGCGCCGCGCGGTCTGGAGCTGGAGGCTTTCGATGTGGCAGCCCTCTTTGAGCACGTAGTGGAAGCGCTCGATCCGCCAGCGCAGGGAGTACCACCGCACCACGAGGGCGGTCTGTTCCACATCGGCCACGGGTAGCGTGGTGAAGAGGATCCAACGGATCGGCTCCTTGACCTCCGACGGCGCGTTGAGCTCGTAGGCACAGACGACGTTGAGCGCCACCGCGTCCTTGCGCGACCCGTGGTAGGACGTGGTGGGGGGTAGCTCTACCGACGTCGTGTATAGTGCCAAGGTGGCTTCGCGCTCCGGGTGCTCCGGCGTTCTCGAGACGGTGACTGTGAGCGTACCGACCGGCGCCGCCGCCGCGAGTGCCATCGCCAACGACGGGTATTGGCCTTTGAGCTTGCGGTCGTGCGCGGCGCGTACGATGGCATCCACCTGCTCTTCGGCGACCGCGGCGAAGTAGCCGAAGAAGTCGTTCTCACGATCGCCCACCATGACGAGCCGGGTGCCTTGGGGCATCCGTGCTTTGCACGCGCGCATGCCCTCGATCCAGCGCTCGCTCTCCTTCGCGCCGTCCGCCCCGGTTTCGATGCGTGTCCAGATCTTCTGGTGCAGGAGCCCCAGCGGCGTACCGTCGATGCGCCCGGCGAGACAGGAGTGCACAAACAGCCCACGGCTGCCTTCGGGGCCGATCGGACCGAGCCCTTGCGTCGCCTCGTGCGTGTTGAGGCTGACACCGCTCGTGTCCTGCGCCGCGAGCACGATGTTCTGCCCCTTCAGGCGTTCCGCCGTTGCCTTGGCGTGGGCTGCGATGATCGCGTTCGATGTCACCTTCGGGTTATCGAAGAAGCGGTAGCCGGCCTTGACCTGGTGCCAATCCCCCAGTGCCACCGGGATCGACTCGCCGGGGTGCTCCGCCAGTGCCGTTACCAGCCTGATCAGCCGCGGCGTCAAACGCTCGTCACCGAATTCTGCGCTGTTACACTCCTGCGCGGCCCAGAGCAGACCTGCCTGTTCCATCGTGGCCCCCTGGGCGACTGTCCTATAGAACCACTTCGGCAATAGGATTGGCATATCCTCCCACTAGCATTTTCTTAATTCTCTTGCTATTACCAGAAAACTTGTGGGTAAAGGTTAGGAGTGGGACCGCTGGTGCTGTCGAACACGGTGCGGTCCGTAACCTCGCGGGGCGGAGCCCGGAAGGCGTCCGAGCGCTAGCAATATGATATCACAGTAGCACCTCGGTCGTCTGCGGGGTCGCTGGAGCAGCGCAGCCGCAACGAGCTGGGTCGCGGACGATGTCTCTTGCGTGGCTCCCGGGCGGCTTACAAGCCCTTGGGCGAAGGTGCGAAGCGAATCATCATCGGCCGTGGATCCGGCAAGGACGATGACATCAAGCGCAACGCCCGCGTCTAGAAGACCGGTGAAAAACTAATGGTAGGTAGTGGCAAAGCAAGGAATAAAGCCGGCGGGTGTCGAAGGTGTAGGCCGAGGTGGGGGTAGTGCTCTCGAAGTCGGACGGGCAG